>JADCJC010000099.1 GCA_020247395.1 Rhodocyclaceae bacterium | reverse complement strand
GCCTCGGTCGTCGCACCCGCTTGACCGACCCCAACCTCGGTCGCATCGATTACTTCCCCGATGCCCGTGGCCTGCTCTGGCGTCAACAAAGCCCACGTCAGCGCGCGGCCGTTCCGGCACAGTTTTCGCGCATGGAATACGACCTGTTAGGCCGCATGACCGGTCGCTACGAACCTGACCTCGAAAGCCACTGGGTATTTGATACCGCCACCAAAGGGGTAGGGCAGTTGGCCGAGGCGTACACCGGCACGCCGCTCAATAAGGATTACCGTTGAATCGACCTCCATTACCGCGATCCCCGCCTTCCGACCGGTCAGCGCAGCTTGTAGAAATGACAGCAATCGACTACTATGCTGTCATTGAAAGCAATTTTGTGGGGTGACAAGATGGCCGTGTTAACTGTACGCAACCTGCCTGACGACGTGCACCGCGCTCTGCGAGTGCGCGCGGCGCAGCATGGGCATAGCACCGAGGCTGAGGTCCGCCAGATTCTCGCGACCGCCGTCAAGCCCGAAGCGCGTGTTCGTCTCGGAGACGCGCTTGCAGGCTTGGGGCGCGAGATTGGTTTGACGAATCAGGACTTTGAAGTTCTTGAGCGCCCGCGCACCAAAGCATCTGCCGAACCGATGAAGTTCGAATGATCATCCTCGACACCAACGTCGTATCTGAGGCGATGAAGCCCGAGCCCAATGTGTTCGTAAAGGCGTGGCTGAATGAGCAAGCAATCGAAACGATGTACCTTTCTAGCATCACGCTGGCCGAGTTGCTTTACGGCATCGGCGCGCTTCCTCGCGGGAAGCGAAAGGTTTTGTTGACCAAGGCGCTCGATGGCCTCATGGGGCTGTTTCGGGATCGGGTTCTGGTGTTCGATGCAGATGCCGCACGGCGTTATGCCGAGTTGGCCGTCAATGCGAGAGCCGCAGGCCAAGGCTTTCCGACGCCAGATGGATACATCGCTGCCATCGCAGCGTCGCGCGGATACGATGTGGCGACGCGCGACACAGCACCATATGCAGCGGCTGGCCTGAAGGTAATCAATCCTTGGTTGGCCCAATAGTGGGTATTTGGTGGTTGGTTTCGGTACATCCATGGCAATGCCCCGGCAATGCTCAGACGCAGCCAAGCAACTGATTTTTTGATGGTTTCCGCTGTTTGCTTGACGAGCGACCCCACGCCACAATTAAAGGGGCCTAGCTCTCATGGTACTACCTTAAGAAAACTTCCCTCTTGTTGACAAACTAATTGGCGAATTGAGCGGCAATACAGAAAGTGTCTCCCCGGCGAAGGCCGGGGCCCAAGTTCGCGCAGCTACTCGAAAAATCCAACTGGGTCCCGGCCTTCGCCGGCATGACATGCTTAAGGTAGTGCCATGAGTGTCTGACCTCTCTGATTTTGCTAGGATTGATTAAACATAGATTGCGAGTCCTAAATCTTGTGGGACTAAGCCTTCAGTTGCAGAATGGCATAAAGGTTGAGACTTTCGGTTAGAAGCCGCCCAACGGTCAGGTTCAGCCGCGTTGCGGAGCGCAGCGCAGCAACGTCGGCTGCAACCTGTTGTTATGCCTGCGCATCCGGTGAGTATTTCATCTGTGTGGCAGCCCCAAAGCCAAGTAGCCATTTCAAATAGGCAAATTGTTCGGTCTTTACAGGGACAAAGCCAACACGTTCATACAGGCGCCGAGCTGCGGGATTCGTGTCTATGACATCAAGGCGAATTGACCGATACCCTTCTATCTTTGCATACTCTATGAGGCTATGCAGAAGCTTGGTTCCAATGCCGCTGCCGCGCATCTTGGGCGAAACGCCTATTCCATCCATTAGCAATTGGCCCGCGACCAGATTTCGTTGAAACAATGCAAGAACGAGGACGGCACGAATTGCACCCCAGACCCCAATCTCATCTTTCAACACGCGAAATGAAATCCCGCCTGTCAGCGCCCCCTGCCCCGTCTTGAAACCTGCGATTCCGACCATTTCACCATCGCGTATTGCGACGAAAGAAAACTCTGGATTGAAGCCTGCCTTTAGGACTGCCATTCGTGAGATCGGGTTGGGCATAGCGATTGCGAGCTTGGCTCCAAACGCTGCGTCGTACAACTCAGCTGCCGATGAACGTAGCTCGCCTGGAAACCCTTGCTGGACAGTGATCTCATCGCTCATAGTCTCTACCTCCTGAAGCATAACGTGGAAGTCACCGGCGCTGCGCGGCTTTATCGCGCAGCGTCCGGGTTGATGGATGGGTTGGGCATACAATGCCACTCTCTTTGCCGATATCGATAATGACGTACGTTCAAGAGGGTTGAGTGACAATGACCTATGAACAAAGTATCTCGGTTTCTTCGTGCGTCACCGCTATTGACCACCGAAAGTCCGCATCGAAAAGAACGAACTCGCCGGGGATGCCTGAAACATCGGGGACCCATACATCTGGTGGTTTAAGCTCAAAGGCGAACGTAAAGCCCTGCTGCGGGTGTGCTGGTATTCTCAAGCCATACATTGGACTCAGCAAGAAAACGGATACTGATTTAGCAAACTGGCGGATTCCAAGATCGCGGCGTGCGCCGAACGCTAAGTTCCACTGGTTAACTAGGCTGAAGATTTCCTTCTTCTTTTCAATCTCCCGAATGACTCTGCCACCAGCTTCTTGAAATACAATAATCCACTTTTGCAACATCGCTACTTCGTGCATTTTCATTTCTGAATCGCTCCGTCTGCCCAACGGATAAGTTCAGCGGTTGACGCGGCTATGTGCGTCAATCCGCTGCAACACCGGGTTAGAAAAGGTTTGCCGATAATGGAACGAAAGACTGGAACGGCAAGTACCGATAAAAAACAAATTAGCTTGCCAAGGATTTGGTGATAAGTGAGTTATTTTTCCTCGCGTGAGCCGAGGTAACGAGCCACGCTTAGAGTGAGAGAAGCGGATATAAAGAAAAGTCCAAGCGTCATAAAAACTTTCCAAGCGAACTCTGAATCTTTTACGATGCCCCAAATTAGCGCAAGACCAAGTAGCAGGCCGATGATGATGCTGAGAATACAAACTGTGAAGCAAATTGAACGAATGTTTTTTAAGTCCATGAGATCTGGTTTCCTCAAATGGAATCTAACGAGGCTGTAGAAAAACCATTTTATCGCGAACCGCAGGTCGCCTGTAATGTCGTACGCGGGTACATTTTTTTGCGATCACGAGAATGGCACGCTACAAGGTCATCGACACCAGTCCG
>JADCJC010000098.1 GCA_020247395.1 Rhodocyclaceae bacterium | reverse complement strand
CCCCGCTCCCGCGAAGGCGGGAGCCTAATATCGGAATCTGCTGCGTTAAATAAAATTGGGTTCCCGCCTACGCGGGAACGGGGATGGCCGAAATGGTTTTCCATATTTAGTTGCCGGATCAATAGAAGTTCCCTTGGAAAAATACCCAAGCAAGATCGACCACTTCCAAGCATTTCTACCCGGAAACCCCCGCCAGCACTAGACTTTGGCATCTTCGACCTTCTTCCCAAACGCCGGATCGATCTTCAAAAACAACGTGACGGCAATTGAGGGCAACGTGCAGAGACAAACCCAGATAAAGAAGTGCTGATAACCCAACTGCGTTTGAATCCAGCCGCTCACCATGCCGGGCAGCATCATGCCCAGCGCCATAAATCCGGTACAGATCGCATAGTGCGCGGTTTTGCATTTGCCGTCAGCGACCATCATCATAAACAGCAGATACGCAGCAAAACCAAACCCATAGCCGAGTTGTTCGATGACGATGGCGAGGGTGATGATGATATGGCTGGTCGGTTGCGTATAGGCCAAGTACACAAAGGCTAAGTTCGGAATATGCACGGCGAATAGCATCGGCCAGATCCAAGCCTTTAAGCCGCCGCGCGAAATGGTAAAGCCGCCAACCAAGCCGCCGATGGTTAGCGCCAACACGCCATAGGTGCCGTAGATCAGCCCGACGTCTTTGGTAGTCAGTCCCAGACCGCCCTTGTCGATTGGATCGAGAAAAAACGGGGCAATCAATTTCAAGGCCTGCGCTTCACCAAGCCGGAATGTGAGCAGGAATGCAAGAATCAACAAAATTTCCGGCTTGGTGAAAAACTCTTTGAAGGTCACCAAAAAATCCGCCACTGGATTATTCGCCACTTTCACTGTCACATCCGAGACAGGCTGCGGCAACACCACGCGGTGATAGAAAAACAGCAACAAGAACATTGCCGCCAACACCCAAAACACAATCGACCACGCCAAGGTCATGCTGCCGGTTGTCTCCGACAGTTGGCCGGCGAGATAAACCAGCGCCCCCTGCCCTGCAATCATGGCGATGCGATAGAAGGTGGAACGCACGCCAACAAACGCCGCTTGTTCGTGTTGTTTTAGCGCCAACATGTAAAAGCCGTCTGCGGCGATGTCGTGGGTGGCCGAGCTGAATGCCATCAACCAAAACACCGCCAGTGTGATCTGGAAAAAATGCGAGGTGGGAATAGTGAGCGCCACCATCGCCAGCGACACACCAATCACAAATTGCAGCGTGGTGATCCAATACCGCTTCGTCTTGAACATATCGACAAGCGGCGACCAGAGCGGTTTGATCACCCACGGCAGATACAACCAACTTGTGTAGAGTGCAATATCGGTATTCGATACACCTAGGTTTTTGTACATGATGACCGACAGCGTCATCACGACGACATACGGAATACCTTGGCCGAAGTACAAGGTGGGAATCCACAACCAAGGCGAGCGCGACTTCGCGGCAGGCGTACCACTCCCTTCCACCCCCTCAACCGCGACCACCTCGGCTAGTCTTTTACCGGTCATCGTTTCCCTCCGTGGTCATGATCGACAGGTCCATCTGCCAGCGACGCGGCTACGCTTCCCTGATTTGCGGCCAATCGCGCAATTGCCGCATCGACGCTCACGCCCCGCTTGATGGCCACAATTGCCGTCTTCACATGATGGCCGCACGATTGCAGGGTGGTGCTTGCCAGCGCTTCATCACAACCGGTGGCAAGCATTGTCAAACGAATGGTGCGCGCAATCAGTTTTTTGTTAGTCGGCTTTACATCCACCATCAAGTTTCCGTAAACCTTGTTCAGCTTGACCATCACCGCACTGGAGAACGTGTTGAGTGTGATTTTTTGTGCAGTCCCGGCCTTAAGGCGCGTACTGCCGGAGATGATTTCCGCGCCAGTATCAAGCGTAATGCCGAGCTCAGCAGCAGCAGTGACCGGCGCGCCGGGATTGTTGCAGATGCCAATGGTCAACGCGCCGCGTTGTTTGGCCGCTTCAATGGCACCTATCGCATAGGGTGTGGTCCCAGACGCGGCCAGCACCAACACCACATCATTCGCCGTCAACGCCAAATTTGCGATATCTGCCGCACCGCGTTCGCGGCTGTCTTCCGCGCCTTCGACCGCTCTATACAGCGCCTCGGCACCGCCGGCAAGCAGCGCAATGGCGCGCTCATGCGGCCAGGAAAAGGTCGGGTACAACTCCACACTATCGAGTAACCCAAGTCGGCCAGAGGTCCCCGCACCGGCGTAGATCAATCGGCCACCCGCACCGATACGCGGCACTGCCGCATCCACCGCTCGTGCGATGGCCGGCACCGCCGCCTGCACTGCCTTGACCGCATTCAATTGGTCATCGACAAACGCGCCAACCAACTGACCGGTGGCGTATTGGTCAAGGCTGGTGTGCTCGGCATTTGGCGTTTCTGTCTTTAACATAGAGGCATCACCAACTTTAAAGAATCAAGCAATAGCGCGGGCCTTCAGACAAAAGCGTCTGAAAAACCCCGTCCTTCGGGGACTTTCAAAACTCCGTGTCGTAACAGCCGGCGGGAGCTGCAACGCGTTGAATACCAATAGAATACCAGCGAGCGCACCACTACGGCGGCGGTGACCATCTCCGAAATCATCTCTCTGCTTAAACGATCGAATGCTGCAACCCTCCGGTACTCCAAACCACCACGCCCGATTTATCCGCGGCGTGTTCAGCGCATGGGCGGCGATGTTGCTTGCTGCGTGCACGACCAACTCGCCACTCGCTCAGCGTGAACCAAGCCGCGAGGTGCGCGGCACTTGGATTACCACCACCGCAAACACCGCGCTCGCAACCCCTGCCGATACGGCCAACACCATGCGAAGGTTACGCGAGATTGGGCTCAATACGGTCTATGTCGAAGTGTGGAAAAACGGCTACACCCAGTATCCATCGGAGGTGTTGCGGCGCACCGTCGGCGTCGACCGCCGCCCGGCGCTGATGCCGCAGGATCCGAGCGATCGACCTGAATCGCTGAAGCATCCGGGCAGGGATCTGTTGCAAGAAATGTTGATCGAAGCGCACCGCAACGGGCTCATTACCGTCGCTTGGTTTGAGTACGGTTTCATGGCAGCGCACAAATCCAGCAACCCGCATCTGCGTGACATGAAAGCGGAATGGTTATCGCGCGATATCAAAGGTAGCGAGATTGCTCCAAACGGCTTTGTGTGGATGAACCCGTTGCACCCCGAGGCCCGGCAATTCTTGCTCGATCTAGTACTCGAGGCCATTGACCACTATGACCTCGACGGTATTCAGCTCGATGATCGGATCGTCTGGCCGTACCTGACGATGGGATATGACAACTACACAAGGAAAGTCTACGCTGCTGAGCACAACGGCGCACAACCGCCCGCCGATCACACCGACCCCGCATGGATGCGTTGGCGCGCGGAGAAGGTGAACGAATATGCGAAGCTGTTTGTGCAAGAAGTTCGCGCGAGACGTCCGGGACTGCTGATTTCGTTATCCCCCGCAGTCTACCCCTGGTCGTGGGAAAACTACTTGCTCGAATGGCCAAAATGGTCGGCGTGGACAAGCGCCGATCGCAACCCTGCCGCCAGCCCGGCCGCACGAACCACCACACCGCGCTGGGATGAATTTATTCCGCAGGTTTATCGTTTTGCTTATCCCGCATTCGAAAAGACCTGGCTAGAACAGCAACTCCACATGAGATCACTCGGCGCAGATCGCCAGAGCGACATGTTGGCCGGCATCCGTCTGGTGGGTGAAGGCAGAGATGCCACCTGGGACGAGCTGCGGCAATCTATTGAACTGGTGCGCAAAACCGGAGGCGGCGGACACGTTCACTGGTTTAGCCGTGGTGTGTTGGATGTGTTTCCCGAGCAACTGAAGACGTTTTATCGCGGTTGGGTGGCGCATCCGCGTTTCCCGCAGAGCTGGCGGCGGTCGTCGGTTGCCTTATTTCGCGAGCCCGGCTCGAATCAGGGCGGTAGCAATGCGTGGTCAACACGCGATATTCCCCGCGA
The DNA here is from genome assembly GCA_020247395.1 of Rhodocyclaceae bacterium. Lineage (GTDB taxonomy): Bacteria > Pseudomonadota > Gammaproteobacteria > Burkholderiales > Usitatibacteraceae > UKL13-2. The sequence goes on along the minus strand of JADCJC010000098.1, from coordinate 7,280 downwards.
TGCAAATCGCTTGATCGGCTTCGACGGTACGCGTTGGGAATACGTCGACGAAGGCGTGGTGGAGACCAAGGCGGCGGCCAAGCTGATTGTGTTTGTCGACAGCAAATACAGAGAGGTCGAACTGATTGCGGATCGGCGTCACGACATGATGCGGGCGCGGCGTTGAGGGTAAACAGCGCAGTGAACACAAACGAACGCTCCCTCGGGCTCGACGCGTTGCGCGGCATCGCCATCATCCTGATGGTGTTTTCATCGCGCATCCCATTCGGCGTGTTGCCAGACTGGATGTACCACGCGCAGGTACCGCCGCCTGCGCACGTGTTTAATCCGGCCATTCCCGGCATTACCTGGGTCGACTTGGTGTTCCCATTTTTCTTGTTCTCGATGGGTGCTGCGATGCCGCTTGCCTTACAGGCGAAGCTTGCGCGCGGCGACACCTACGCCAGCATTGCCTGGTGGATCGTAAAGCGCGGCGCGCTGCTGCTGTTCTTTGCGATTTACGTGAAGCATATTCAGCCGCATGTGATGGCGGCGAGCCCCGGCATCAGTGAATGGTTGTTTGCGTTGGCAGGCTTTGCGTTGTTGTTTCCCATGTTGTCCACCTTGCCGCGCCATTGGTCGCGTAATGCACAGATCGCCACGCGTGTGATCGGCTGGGCGGGCACAATCGCGCTGCTCTATTTTTTCCGCGCCAAAGACGGCAGCGGCTTCGCCGTCACTCGCTCAGACATCATCATCCTCGTGCTCGCCAACGTCGCCGTCACGGGTTCGTTCATCTGGCTTTTCACCCGCAACAAGCTCGATTGGCGCATCGGCATCCTTGCGTTCTTGCTGGCGTTGCGGCTTACGCAATCGCTGCCTGGTTGGGGACAGTGGACGTGGAACCTCGTGCCGAAAGATTGGGCGTGGATCGGTACGGTGTATTTTCAGCAATATCTATTCATCATCATTCCGGGCACGATTGCGGGTGATATGTTGCTTCGCTATCGCTCGATGGCAGACGGCAAAGTGCAAGCCAACTTCGTGATTGCCGCGTGGATCGGTGTCGCGATGTGCGTGCTGATGTTGGTCGGCATGAAGGCGCGCCTCGTCATCGAAACGACACTTGCCGCCATGACACTCTCTGCGATTGCGTGGTGGCAGTTGCGCAATGCTCAGGATAACACTGCCAAGTTGCTGCGCGCCCTCTTCGGCTGGGGCATTTTCTGGCTGATGCTTGGCTTGGCGTTTGAGCCTTTCGAAGGCGGCATCAAAAAAGACAAAGCCACCATCAGCTACTACTTCGTCACTTCCGGCCTCGCATTCATGCTGATGGTCTCGCTCATGGTGATAATCGACCTTGGCCGCATTCGCCGCGGCTTTGGACTACTGATCGCCACCGGCCAGAACCCGTTGGTGGCTTATGCCGGCGTGCAGAGTTTGGTGCCACCGGTGCTCGGCATCACCGGTATCGCCGGTGTGATTGAAAAATTCACGGCGACACCTTGGTTGGGGGCGGTACGGGGTGGCTTTTACACTTGGTTGGTGGCCGCCGCTGGCGCATTTCTCGCGCGGCGTGGAATTTTGCTTAAAACCTAGCCTGAACATTTCATGGAGGCGCGTTGGAAAGCGGGCGAGTGGGCGAGCGATTTCTTGCCTGATTGACCCGAGCACCGCAAGCTATGCCTCGGCGGAAAGACGCAAAAGCGCCGTCCAATCGTGTGAGAACGAACGTGCCGCCCGCAGGCACGGCAAACCTCTGTCACCTTTATACAAAATTGTTGCGGCGCAAAACGGCAACAACTGGACAAAATTGGTAGCAAAGTGGTATTGTCGATTCGATGTCATATACCGTACCCGAAAAGGGACGTAAACGGCGACCCAAGCGGCACCGGCGTGACGACCAATTGATCAATTTCGCATCGCAAAAAAACAGACTGGCCAATAACCGTACGGCAATACGCAATTGAGCCCGCAGCAATAAATAGCCCAAACAGCTATCTCATTAATCAGGAGACCATCCACATGACGTTCAACAGAAAACCCCTCGCTGCTGCAATCTCGCTGGCGCTACTTGGCTTGAGCCCGGCAATCGTCATCGCCCAAACCGCTCCGGCCGCACCGGCCAATCAATCTGCCGCCGACGCAAAGAAAGCGGAAGAGGCCAAAAAAGCCGCCGCCGCCAAAAAAGCGGAACCTGAAACGATTGTGGTCACGGGTTTGCGTGCTTCGCTTGAGCGCTCGATTCAAACCAAACAAGATGCTGATACGAACGTGGAAGTGGTCTCAGCCGAAGACGTGGGCAAGATGCCGGACAAGAACATCGCTGACGCCCTTTCGCGCTTAACCGGCGTGAACGTACAGTACGGCGGTGCGCTGGCGATGGATGAAGCCGAACGCGTCGCGATTCGCGGTACCAGCCCTAACCTCAACCTAGTAACCGTTAATGGCCATGCGCTATCTTCCGGCGACTGGCACGTTGGTGACCAGGCGGGTTCCGGCCGAAGTGTTGGTTTTGGCTTGTTGCCATCACAGTTGATCGGTCAGGCAATCGTATACAAAACCGGTCGCGCCGACATCACAGAAGGTGGTATCGCCGGTACGGTAGATATCATTACCCGCAAGCCGCTGGACTTCCGTCAGCAAGTCACCGGCGAAGCCTCAGTTGGCATGGTCTACGCCGATCTGCCGAAGAAAACCGACCCACAAGTAAGCGGTCTGCTGGCTTGGAAAAATGATGACAAGACCTTCGGCGTGATGGTGCAAGCGTTCAGCGAAAAGCGCCACCTGCGTCGTGACGGTCAGGAGATTTTCGGCTACAACTACATCACCGTTGCGCAGGCCAATGCCTCCGGCAACCCGGCTCTGATCGCCGCCGCGCAAGCCGCAGCGAGCACCAGCACACCGACTGTCACCAATATTCGTATGCCGGGCAGCTTGAATTCCGCCATGTTTGAAGGTGTCCGTGAGCGCACCGGCGGTTACTTTGGCGCACAATGGAAACCGATGGCGAACCTCGACTTGAACTTCAGCGCGTTTAAGTCTGAACTCAAAGCCGATAACTACAACTCGAGCGGCTACGGGTTGCCAAACACCCTGCTCAACAACGGTTGGCAGATTCAAAACGGCGTGGTCGATAACGGCGTTCTGGTGGGTGCATCGTTAGTGCGTCCCGCCACGGCACCGGCAACTCAACAAGTGGTCGGCTTCCAGTTTGATCACTTCCTGCGTCAAGGTGCCAAGTCAAAATCGAATTTCTATGACCTGGACTTCAAATGGGAAGCCACTGACAAGCTCTCCTTCAAAGGTCGCGTCGGCAGCACTGAAGGAAGCGGTGTCACCAATTCCCAACCAAGCATCGTATTGGGTGTAATCAATCCCAACATCACCTATCGCATCAATGCTGGTGCCGACGCGGTGGATTACTCCATCCTCAACGCCGCCGGTGGCAACATCAACCTTAACAGCACAGCCAGCTTTGTGCAGTTGAGCAACCAAGGCGCGTCGGTCAACTCCAACGATAAAGAAAAGTACGTTCATATCGACGGTGAGTACAAACTCGACGGCGGCATGTTCCGCAACATCAAGTTTGGCGGGCGCACTGGAGACCACAAGCGCACCTATGACGTGATCAACGCACGTTGGAACGCGCAATACACTGCTGCCGGCGCACTGGTCACGCCTTCGCCGTTTATTTCGGTCACGGGCGGTCTGCTGGTGACTAACATCGTCGGTGCAATTCCAGTGCCTGCCGGTACCTATCCCGCCAACTGGGCGTCGGGCGTGAGCGGCAACTTCCCGCGCAGCATGATGCGTTATGACACCAGCCAGATGCAAAACCTGACCAACCAGTACGTCAACTGGAACCCGGTGTTGGGCAAGAACTGGTCGGCGGGTTTTGAGGTCAAGGAAAACAACGATTCCTTCTACCTGATGAGCGAGTTTGACGTAAACAACAAACTCTCAGGCAACGTCGGTGTGCGCGTTGCGACCACCCAGTTGAAATCGACTTCGTATCAAGCGCTCGTGAATGGTACTGGTGTTGGTCAGTGTGTGCCACTGCAGCCTTGCAGCGTGCCCAATGCGATCACCACATCCTCGCTTGCAACCTACGTTCCACAGGTGGTCGAGACCAAACACACCGACTACCTGCCGAGCTTGAACCTGCGTTGGGAGATTGAGCCAAAACTGATCGGTCGTCTCGGCATCACCAAGACGCTAGGACGTGCTAACTACAACGAACTTGCCGGTGCGGTAAACCTGAACAACACGCTGCTCACCGGTACCTCGGGTAACCCACGTTTGGCTCCGACCACCGCAACCAACATCGACGCATCGCTGGCGTATTACTTTGCTCGCCGTGCTTACGTGTCTGGCGCGGTGTTCTCGCAAGATATCAAGGACTACGTGAAGCCGGGTTCGTCGAACGTTGAGTACTTCAACACCTCGACCAACACGTTCTCAACATATCTGGTAACTTCGCGTGTTGCAGTGAACGCGAAGATCCGTGGGGTTGAGTTGGCCGGTGAAATGCCGCTTGGTGCCGGCTTTGGTGTGTTGGCAAACGCCACCTATGTTGACGGCAAGGATGCGGATGACCAGCCATTCCTCGGCACGTCGCGCTTGACATATAACCTGCAGGGCTACTACGAAGACGAGAAGTTCAGCGGGCGTCTTGCTTGGAACTGGCGCTCTGACTACGCAATTGGTCTGCTGGCGAACAAGCCTGGCGTCACCACCGTGGTCGGTACACATCGTTATGTATCGGGTGGCAGCTTGTCCGCGTCGTTGTCCTACAAGATCACGCGGCAGATCAGCATCCACTTGGATGGCAACAACCTGCTCAACCCTGTTCGCAGAACTTACTACATCAACGAATCTGCGCCGGGCTACGCGCATGAATTTGGCCGTCAGTACTTCCTGAACGTGCGCGCAAAGTTCTAAGCCGCATCAACGTATCAACGCAACAAAATGAACGGCCGCTGGTGCAAACCAGCGGCCGTTTTGTTTTGTGCGTCGTCAACTGCAACGCTGTTAGCCATACGCAAAACACTAGTATCGACGCGCATTTCCAAGAACTATTGCCTCAAGGCAGCCGTGGATAGGTGACTTTTGTTTTTGAAGGTACATAGGCGGCTATGCAGCAAAAGGGTGGCTCAGTTTTACCTGAAAATCGCGGCTCAATTCGAGACGAAAATCAACAGCGTCCGTCTCGAAGCGTTTGCTGGGCGTCACGTTACTTTGTTGAAGTGCATGAATTGCATCTGGCGTTGGTCAATAAGCCCAAAGAACTCACCACAAACTGGGATGCTCATGGCTTTCTCGGCTGCTTGTTTCGCTGATGTGAGGTCTTTCCAATAAACAATGTCGACGAATTGACCATCCTCAGATTCACCAAACTCCCGTGAGATAAAGCCTGGCATTGCCGACAATACAGGCGTGACCGCCAACGCTGCTGATTGCAGTTGTTCCGGTTTTGTGCCAGCTTTAGTTCGGAACACCACCACCTCGATTGCTTGTTTCATTTTTCTCTCCGTTCGTAATCATCTGGTTGAATGAGTAGAGACGTCCTTTCGTCTCTGGATACCTCTTTCCAGTCTCGGTCGGTCAGTGCGCCTTCGATCGCCCATAGTAGATTCAGACTTGGCTTACAACCTGCTGCCTTTACAGCGGTGTAGGCCGCGACTGATCCCATGTCGCGCTGTTGTTCTTCTGAACGAATGCCAGCGGACAGAAGCATCTGCGATGATGCTTTACCAAGATTGCGAAGTTTGCTAAACAAACCACCACCAAGTGTAGATGTACCCTACTGACAACGTCATGTCAGTAGAGAAGCATGTGACGCCTAGCGTTCGAGCTAACCTGGAGACGACGGCGTGACGCAAAGCCCGCGCCACAGACAATGCACACGTGCACTGTGGCACGGGCTTTGTAGCATGCCGTTGGCTCTCAGGTTGAGCGAGGCGTTAGACTGCGCTCGCTACGCAGCCAGGAGTGAACACCTTTGGATCGTGGCCAGTTCCTTGTGGAGTGCTTCCTTGGCAATGGCCGTGTCATAGGCGGCCTGCCCGCGCAACCACCAACCGTCGCTCAGCCCGAAGTAGCGGCAAAGCCGAAGGTCCGTGTCGGCCGTGACTGCCCTCTTGCCAGAAACGATCTCGCCGATTCGCTGTGGCGGTACGCCAATGTCTTTGGCGAGGCGGTACTTTGTAAGACCAAGTGGCTTGAGAAATTCTTCTTCAAGCATCTCGCCTGGCGAGACAGGTAGAACGGTGCGCATGATCTCTTCCTTCAGTGATAGTCGACGATCTCTACATTCTCAGCACCTTGTGGTGTCCAGACGAAGCAGACGCGCCACTGCTGGTTAATGCGAAGGCTGTGCTGACCCCTTCGATCATCTTTCAGCGCTTCGAGTGCGTTGCCGGGCGGCACCCTCAGATCGTCAAGAACTGCCGACCAGTCCAACTGTGCAAGCTTGCGGAGCGCAGGTCGTTCAATGTTCACCCAGCGCTTTACGCGCTTACCCTCGAAAAGGGCTTGAGTTTCTTTGCACTTGAAGTTCTTGATAGGCACGTGTCGCGATATTAACGCGGTACGTTTATAGCGTCAAGCCCCTGGACCGCCACGACGCTTGGCCGTGCGGCCTAACGGTCAGGTTCAGCCGCGTTGCGGAGCGATAGCGAAGCGCGTCGGCTGCACGCGGGGGTTGGGCGGCGGTTGACTAATTGAGAAACCACTGCAGTTATGGCAAGGGACGATACGTCTTCCATCAACCTGATAATAGTTGGCTTAGAGCAATGCAATTACCTTCACTGTCTTCAAACTCAGCCACCCAACCAAACTTGCCAACAGATGTTTTAGGATACAGCACCTTTCCGCCCGCAGCGACCGCATTAGCAAGTGTTTTGTCAATGCTGTCAGTGTCAAAGTAAACTCGCACCCCTTGCACGCTTGGGATATAGCTGTCTCCTTTAGCTAAAGCCCCAAACGCACCGGACTCTCCTTCTAATGACGGAAAGTTAGCCATCTGGTTGCCATCAACATCAACGCGATCAAACTCACAACCAAAAACCACGCTGTAGAATGTAATTGCACGCTCTAAGTCAGTGACTGGAATTTCAAAGTAGTAAACTCTCGGGCGCATAATTGTGTCTGACCTTCATGGTACGACCTTAAGAAAAATTCCCTCTTGTTGACAAACTAATTGGCGAATTGAGCGGCAATACAGAAAGTGTCTCCCCGGCGAAGGCCGGGGCCCAAGTTCGCGCAGCTACTCGAAAAATCCAACTGGGTCCCGGCCT
>JADCJC010000097.1 GCA_020247395.1 Rhodocyclaceae bacterium | reverse complement strand
TAAACAGGTAGGGAACCACGATCAATCCAAGCAAAAGCGAATAAATCAACACGACAAACTAACTGACACTCATGGCAACGTAAAAAAATCGCGATCACGACGCGCGAGCGGAGCGATAGTGGGTTTCGAGAAGTTCCCTATCAATATATGTAACCGAATTGGAAGGTGTTGGCCCCGTTGGAAGACGCAACTGGCCCAGAGGACGCCTGCCTGCGGACATTTTCTCGGCAGAGCAGTGGATGGTGCAGACAGGCGTCAAGCTCCGAGGTTTGGTGCGCGCAGGGGTGTTTAGCGCGCGAGCGGCCACCGACCATTGTCTTGGTCGATCGCGATGCGATAGCGGTAGGTCACAACCACCGTCCCACCAGCGCAGAGGTCGAATACTTGCGCTGAGCGAAGGGAGGACCCGCTGCCCGCTTGAGTCAGATAGACTGGCAGCTCGCCGCGCGCTTGTGCCTCGCGCTTGGTCCGCATCACACTTTGGTAGTCTTGCTCATCGCCCCTATTGAGTGCGCTAGTCTTGCCAAAGAGGCGTCCGCTGGAAAAATCGAGTCTCAAGTCCCAAAATTCTGCGCCGCTTGGCAACAGCGCGCTGAACAACGGCGCGCTACCTTCAGCATCACGAATTTCATCGTCCAAAGTTGCTTCACTTTCGCTCGGGCCCATACGTTCTATCTGCTCTGGTAGCAGAAAGGTCTGCATGACTTGCACAGTGGCGATGCCCTTGTCGATTGAGACAAACCAGTCGCGTTCCATGGCGGAAACTTCCTCAGCCCCACATCCGTCGCCTATATAAAGACTACCCGCTGTGGGGGAAAGGTCCGACCCCGTTTCTGATGCCACCACATGTTGTATCCCGTCGACCACAACCTCACCGACCGTCGAGACTGGCACTTCTTCGGCCAAGATAAACACGCCGTCCTTTGCCACCCATCTCGCCACAGATGTTTGCGCTTCACTATCCCGCGACACAGCAAGCGTGACGCCTATAGCGAGCGCGCTAAAGGCGACGCCGGAAACAACCGCATATGCAACTAACTTCACAAAATCGCGTACAACAAACCGCGTGCCAGCCAATGGCAATGACGCGGCCTGCAAATGGGTCGCTGCCGACCCGGTCGCTGTAGTGTCTGCGGAGGGTTTGATCCATGGGAAGCGCATGTCTGTCTCCTTAAGTATTAGGTTAGTGGTGACCTGCTGGAGACGATTTAGCGCGCCAATTACGGCTGGAATCAGGACTGATTCGGACGGCAAGCATGCATAAATGTGGCGACTTTGTGGCTGGACAGAGATACGCGCAAAACGACCAATTACGTGCTTCAAGCCTGCGGTATATTGTTTTGATCGCTACAAAAACGCCAGCCGGGATCAGTCATGCAAAAGCGTATTGCCGTCGTCGAGGACGACCACAACATCCGCGCAAATTACAGCGACGCGCTGAAGCGTCACGGCTACGATGTCGCGGGATACGTTGATCGCGCCTCCGCAATGGCCGCTTTCCGGCTGGCGCTGCCGGATCTCGCCATCATCGATATCGGTCTGGGTGACGAGATAGACGGCGGATTTACCCTGTGCCGCGACTTGCGCGCCTTGTCAAACAGCCTGCCGATCATTTTTCTGTCTGCGCGCGACAGTGACTTCGATATCGTGTCGGGCTTACGCTTGGGTGCGGATGATTACGTCACCAAAGGCGTTTCTATGCCGCATCTCACCGCACGGATCGCCGCGCTGTTTCGTCGGCTAGAAGCACAACGCGCGCCGGCCCGCGCTGAGGACGTTCTACATCGCGGCGAATTAGTGCTGGATATCAACCGACTTTCGGTGAACTGGAAGCAACAGGAAGTGATACTTACTGTAACCGAGTTTTGGATGGTGCATGCGCTCGTCAAATTCGTGGGCCACGTCAAGAATCGCGACCAGTTGATGCGCGAAGCCGAGCTCACGGTCGACGACAACACCATCACCTCACACATGAAGCGTATTCGCAAAAAATTCGAATTGATCGATTCGACTTTTGACGCGATCGAAACCGTCTACGGCATGGGTTATCGTTGGCGAAGCTAGCGGAACGGGTCGTTGTGAGCGAGGTTCCCTTTTCACAGAGTGTCCGTGCCAAATTTGTCGGCGCGTCTCTTCTGCTGCTATTGATTCCGCTCTCGGGCTTCATCTTCGTTAGAGACCTCACGACCTATCTGCGACTGGGACAGGAGCAAGTTACCGTCGCCACCGCAAAGCTGGTCGCGGCTTCACTATCGGACCGCCCAGGATTGCCCCTTCGTCGACGCGTAGCGCCAATCGACAGTACTCGACCAATGCCGTCGCCTGAGACTGGCGCGGGACCGGTCGCGACAACGGACGCACCGCCGCCGGGACCGGATCCGGAACGCGAGCGGATCCTGGCTTTGTTCGGCGCAAGTGACGCCAACATCGCGGCCAGCCTCGGCGCGAGGTACATGCCCGACCCAGGCGTGGAGCGCATCTTGAATCAAAGCGTGGCACGGGATGCACGAGTATGGGTGGTAGATCTGGCCGGCAATGTGCGCGGCCTCGCTGGCGCGATTTACGCAGACAAAGCGCAAAGCGATTCGGCCAAGTCATTGGCTGTTGCGATACGCTGGCTGATGACGGCGAGACAGAACAACGTTTCCAATGACGTCATCGATTCGCGTGATGCGGTGCTGGCTCAATCCGAGCGGGCGTTGCTCGGTCAGCCCAACTTGGAGTGGCGATCACAGGCCGACGAGCGCCTCGCAGTGCTCAGCGTTGCCGAACCAGTTTGGCAGGGGGACAGTATTGTTGCCGCGGTAATCGTCGAACAGGGCGACAGCAGCCAGCGCGCGCTGGCGAATCGCGCAGCGCAGAGGGTTATTTTGGTTAGTGTGTTGGTGTTTGCCGCCGCATTCAGTGTGCTGCTCTGGTTTGCGTTTGGACTATCGCGCCGCATCATGCGGTTGCAGAGGCAGGCCAACGCGGCTGTCGACGGCGAAGGACGTGCCCGCGGGACCTTTCCTGCGGCGAATGAGCGCGACGAAATCGGCGCGCTTTCCCGCACGCTTGCCGCCATGGTGGCAAGACAAGCGAGTTACAACCAGTACTTGGAACAACTTGCCGCACGCCTGTCGCACGAACTGCGCACGCCAGTCGCAGTCGTTCGTTCGTCGCTCGATAACTTGCGCGCCGCCAAGCTAAGTGAACTAGATTTGACCTACCTCGCGCGCGCCGATGAAGGCGTGTCGCGGCTATCGACGCTTATCTCACGAATGGCAGAAGCAACCCAGCTTGAGCGATTGCTACAGGGTGCCGACCAAGAGGCATTTGATTTACAAAAGCTGGTGGAAGGCTGCGTAGAAGGCTACCGGCTCGCGTTTCCATCGAAAACCTTCGCCTTTAGCGCGGAGGGCTCAGCGTGGCAGACGCGAGGTGTACCCGACGCGATCGCGCAGATGCTCGATAAGTTGGTACAAAATGCCGCAGACTTTGCCGCCGAAAACACCGCCATTGACATTGCTCTAAGCGCCGGCCCTCAGAGCTTTACGGTCACCGTCTCGAATACCGGCCCGCTACTCCCAAAAGACTCAACATCACTGTTTGCGTCGATGGTTTCGTTTCGGCAGGGTGCCGACGCCGACAATCATTTGGGGCTCGGACTCTACATTGCCAAATTGATCGCGGAGTTTCACGGCGGAAGAATCCGTGGCGACAACCGTGAGGACGGAACCGGTGTGGTAATGACAGTCACGTTACCGTCGCGATAACGGCATCAAGAAACGCCGCTTAGACGTTAAAGCGGAAATGCATCACGTCACCATCCTTGACGATGTAGTCCTTTCCTTCCAAGCGCATCTTGCCGGCTTCTTTCGCTTTCGCCTCGCCACCTAACGTGACGAAGTCGTTGAACGAGATCACCTCGGCGCGAATAAACCCTTTTTCGAAATCGGTGTGGATCACACCGGCGGCTTGCGGCGCGGTCGATCCTTTGTGAATCGTCCATGCGCGCACTTCCTTCACGCCCGCCGTGAAGTAGGTCTCCAAACCAAGCAGCGCGTAGGCCGCGCGAATCATGCGTGCGAGGCCCGGCTCCTTCATGCCGATATCTTCCAAAAACACCTGCTTGTCTTCATCGGAGAGATCGGCGATTTCCGCTTCAATCTTGGCGCAAATCGCGACCACCGGAGCGCTCTCTTTCGCTGCATGCTCTTTCACGCGATCAAGCAATGGATTGTTTTCGAACCCACCTTCAATCACGTTGGCGACGTACAAGACGGGCTTGGCGGTAAGTAACGAGAGCTGTTTAATCAACGCCAATTCTTCAGCGTCCAGGCCCATGGCGCGAACAGGAATCGCGTCGTTGAGTTTCTTCATCATTGGCTCCAGAAGCGCCACCATCTTGATCGCTTCTTTGTCGCCTGCGCGTGAATTCTTTTGCGCCTTGTGCAGCGCTTTCTCCACCGACTGCATGTCGGCCAGCGCGAGTTCGGTATCGATCACGGCGATGTCGGACAGCGGATCAACCTGTCCCGCAACGTGGATCACGTTCGGGTCGTCGAAACAGCGCACGACATGCGAAATGGCATCGGTCTCGCGGATATTTGCCAAGAATTGGTTCCCCAATCCTTCGCCCTTTGACGCGCCCGCAACCAGGCCCGCGATATCGACAAATTCAACAATCGCCGGCACGACTTTTTGCGGCACCACAATTTTTGACAGGTCATCGAGTCGGGGATCAGGCACTTCAACGATGCCGATGTTCGGCTCAATGGTGCAAAACGGATAGTTTTCCGCCGCGATGCCCGCTTTAGTGAGCGCGTTGAAGGTGGTCGATTTGCCTACGTTTGGGAGCCCTACGATGCCGCATTTCATGTCAGTCTACTTTCGGTGTTTTGTTCACATCTTTCGGCTTGGTATGGAGGCGCAACATCGCCGCTTCCATATCACCCTTTGCCATCGCCGGCCAACATTCTAACGAACGCCCAATGACATCATTGATCGCAAGTTGGTCTTCGGCCCCCGGGCGATGCAGGACGTAGTCCACCACCTCCGGTCGTTCGACAGAGCCACTCCAATTCTTTGCCTGCCCGGCTGCGAGTTCGCGTGGGTGGCCGATACCAATCCGTAAACGCCAAAACTCCTTGGTGGCAAGATGAGTAACGATATCTCTAATTCCGTTGCTACCGGCCCCGCCGCCAATTTTCATTTTCACGACACCCGCAGGTAAATCCATTTCATCGTGCGCCACCAGAATCTCTGCCGGGGTAATCTGGTAGAACTTGCACAGTGCGCCAACGGCCTGCCCGGATCGATTCATAAAGGTAGTCGGCTTTAACAACAAAACGCCTAGTGATTTTGCGACCTCGCCGTGAAACTTTGATTCTTTCTGAAAAGTCGCCCCTAACTCGCGTGCGAGTGCATCCACAAACCAGAAACCGGCGTTGTGTCGGGTGTGTTCATATTCTCGGCCGGGATTACCAAGACCGACAACGAGTTTGATTGGGGAATTGAGCATAGAGCAGTTTAAATGTCACCAGAAAAAATGCCCGCCGAGTGAGGCGGGCATTTCAGTGTGATGCGCAACTAAGGCAGTTTTATTTTTTTGCCTTGTCGTCTTTCTTGGGAGCCTCCTCCTCTTTAGCCTTCTGGTTTGCAGCCGGAACATCGGCTGCCGCCACTGTGGCGGCTGCGGCCTCATCGGCTGCGACAGCGCGCGGGATAATGATGGTAGCAACTGACTGATCGTCTTTACGGTTCAGGGCCACGGATTCTACGCCAGCCGGCAGCTTCAGGTTGGACAAATGAATCGAGTGACCCGCTACGAGGTCTTTTAAGTCAACTTCGATGAACTCCGGCAAATCTTTCGCCAAACAAGCAACGTCAAGTTCATTGATGATGTGCGAGACGATACCGCCGGAAAGCTTAACGCCAGGGGCGATGTCGGCATTGATGAAGTGCAATGGCACCTTCATGTGAATCTTCTTGGTCGGGTCAACGCGCTGGAAGTCGATGTGCAAAACGTTTTGTTTCCATGCGTGCATTTGCACGTCGCGCAGCAACACTTGTTCAGCCTTACCGTCCAATTCCATATCGAGAACGGACGCGTGGAACGCCTCAAGGCGAAGCTTGTGATAGATCTCGTTGTGATCGAGCTCAATCACGGTTGCATCTTTACCGGCACCGTACAGGATACCCGGGACTTTGTCCGCGCGACGCAGGCGGCGGCTCGCACTCGTGCCCTGTACGTTACGCGTAGTTGCTTTAAAAGCGATTTTCATATTGTTACTCCAAGTTAAAAACCACTCGCGACCAAATGGTTTGTTGCAAAAGTGCCAACGGCATCCCCTCGAAGGCGGAGACCCAATGACACACTACCGACTTCTACTCCGTAAACAACGAGCTGACCGAACCACCTTCCGCGATACGCCGGATGGTTTCGGCAATCAACTCCGCCGTTCCAATCTGACGAATCTTCTTGCAAGCTGCTGCTTCCGGCTTCAACGGGATCGTATCCGTCACGACCAGCTCGTCGATCACCGAGTTTTCCAAACGTTCGATCGCCGGGCCTGACAAAACCGGGTGGGTACAGTAGGCCACCACTTTCGCCGCCCCGCGCTCCTTTAGCGCCTTGGCGGCCTCCGTCAGCGTGCCCGCAGTATCCACAATATCGTCCATGATGAGACAGGTATGCCCCTCCACGTCACCGATGATATTCATCACCATCGACACATTCGCCCGCGGGCGCCGCTTATCGATGATTGCCAACTCCGAATCCAGTTGCTTCGCAATTGCTCTCGCACGTACTACGCCGCCCACGTCTGGCGACACCACAATCAAATTCGGGTAATCGTGCTTCCAAACATCGCCCAACAGAATCGGAGTTGCGTAGATGTTGTCCACCGGGATGTCAAAAAAACCCTGGATCTGATCAGCATGCAGGTCCATAGTCAACACTCGACCCACGCCTGCGCCAATCAGCATATTGGCCACCACCTTTGCCGAAATCGCCACCCGCGCAGAGCGCGGGCGGCGGTCTTGGCGCGCGTACCCAAAGTACGGGATCACCGCCGTGATCCTGGCGGCACTTGATCGCTTGAGAGCATCCGCCATGACCATGATTTCCATCAGGTGGTCATTTGTTGGCGCACAGGTCGATTGCAAAATGAACGCGTCTTTTCCGCGTACGTTCTCCAATATCTCGACCATGACTTCACCGTCGCTGAACTTGGAAACTTTGGCACGACCGAGCTGGGTACCCAGCAAGCGCGCAGTTTCTTTCGCCAGCTTCGGATTCGCGTTACCCGCGAACACGCTCAAATTATCAAATGTCATGCCATCGCCTCTTGTAGTACCTAGTTCTCGCAGTTGGAACAAGTCACCACACACGCCGTTGCCGAGCGAACAATTCAGTCACAGGACAACAGCATGTTGTTGCTGGCTGGGGAGGTAGGGATCGAACCTACGAATGCCGGAATCAAAATCCGGTGCCTTACCACTTGGCGACTCCCCAATTTTTTGTCGCCAATCATCACGGCGTGCATGAAGGCAACTTGCTAGAGGTGAGGATGTTTCTCCAAACCCCTGGCAACAAAACCGTTGATTTTCGGCGAGAGCTTCTGAAATGCTTCACGCGCGTCACTTTCGGACTCGAAGGCAGCAAATAGACTTGCCCCGGAGCCTGTCATGCGTGCGCCAAAAAGTGATTTTTTTGACGCCGCGGACAGCAACGCTAGCCCTGACGCGACCTCTGGAAACGCTTTCAAAACAACAGGTTGCAAATCGTTGCGGTAATTAGCCAACCCAGTCGCCGAAAAGTCCGCTATTTTGACGGTAGGCGTCGTTCTTGTCAAATCCGGGTGAGTGAAGACAAATGGCGTCGGAACGTGGACTTTCGGGGTAACCACGACGTACCACCATGGCGGGACCACGACAGGGGTCAGTAATTCACCTATACCTTCGACAAACGCCGACCTCCCTTGGATAAAAAACGGTACGTCCGCGCCTAGCGACAGCCCAATTTTTTTCAGTTGTGCATCTGGCAGCCCGAGTTTCCATTGCTGATTAAGTGCGATCAACACAGACGCTGCATCAGAGCTCCCGCCACCGAGCCCCGCTCCCATCGGCGTGCGCTTTTGCAGCGAGATATCGGCACCCAGCTGCGATCCTGCGGCGGCTTTCAACGCCACGGCGGCTCGGATGGCAAGATCACGTTCGGCGGGCACGCCCGCAATCACATTGCGCCGTCGAATATGACCATCGTCGCGAACATCAATTTCTAGGTGATCGCCATAGTCAACCAGTGTAAAGACCGATTGCAACAGATGGTAACCGTCTGGCCTACGACCGATGACATGAAGGAACAGGTTCAGCTTGGCAGGTGCAAAAAA
Organism: Rhodocyclaceae bacterium; assembly: GCA_020247395.1. Classification (GTDB taxonomy): domain Bacteria; phylum Pseudomonadota; class Gammaproteobacteria; order Burkholderiales; family Usitatibacteraceae; genus UKL13-2. Next base: position 44,398 of record JADCJC010000097.1, on the reverse strand, counting down.
CTTCACTATGTGGGTAACCAGCGGCAGACTTTTTTGTTGAGCGGTCAAAGAGGGCGGAATTGGTCAACAAAGAGGCGAATCGTTGTGTCCCCCTCGCTTGCCGTGATGCGCGTCGCGAAACGACCCCCGACAATTCCATCCACAGCCCGTACGGCCTGCGTTCGCACCGTCCAGCGTATCAACCGGTCGCCGCTGACCGCAGGAACATCGGCTGACATCAAATCGACCGCTCCTTGTACCCAGCGGGCGAGCAATGCGGTATCAATCGGCGTGCCAAGTAGTGACTGCGTTAGCGCCCCTACCGTCGGCGCGTACTCAGTCTGATCGCCGCGCACTAGGGTCGCCCCTTCCGAAGATGCCGACACTTGTGCAAGTTGAGAGCCAAAAGGTGAAAAAAAATTTATAAATTCTTTGTTGCCCTCGCGTGTCCACTCGATGCGGACCGAGTCCAACCGGTCGCCAACACGTACGCTCAACCTGCCAGACAGTGCGAATTGTTCAATAAATACCTGCGGGCTATCCAGCGTCGGGGATGTCTGAGGGGCCGCGGTCGGCGGTAATGTTGCACAGCTCGCCACCAGGAGCGCGATTACCGCCGCCACCAATCGGCAAAAACGGCCATTCGTCCCATGCGACAGGGTCATTGTTTGAATCGTTCTATCACCGCGATCAGAGTCGCATTGTCTGGATTTTCAAGCAGTGCACGCCGCCAAAGCTGCTGCGCATCATCTTTCTTGCCGCTCACCCATAGCACTTCTCCGAGATGTGCAGCAATCTCCGGATCGGGACGAATACGATAAGCTCGTCTCAACGTTGCCAATGCGTTGTCAATTTGTTGCATTCGGTACTGTACCCAGCCGAGGCTGTCGAGAATGAACCCATCTTCCGGTGCCAGCGAGATCGACTTACGAATAAGCTCCAAGGCTTCCGGCAATCGAATATTGCGCTCAGCCAGCGCGTATCCTAGCGCGTTGTAGGCATGTGCATGGTCTGGCTTGATACTGATCACGGTACGAAGGTCGCTCTCCATGTCTGCAAGTCGATTGAGACGATCTGCGACCATGGCACGATCGTAACGCAGCGGTACCGATTCAGGCTGTTTAGCCAGCGCGGTGCTCAATACGTCGTATGCTTCCTGTAGCGCCCCGTTGTCGCGAAGCAGTTGTGCTTCGGCTAACACCAGTTGCAGTCTTGATTCTGGCGACTCTAAATCCGCATTCTGCGCATCCTGAAGCAGCCTTCTGCCCGCTTCAATCCCGTCACGTTTGGCAACTAATCCGGCGGCACGTAGCCTCGCGTTGACAAAGTAATCCCCCTCGCCAACTAGGCGATACCATGCCGAAGCAGAGTCAATGTCTTTCTGCCCCTCCGCAGCGAGTCCCAGATTGAAATAAACCGGGTTCTTGTCGCGTGGATCCATATCCAATGTTCGCTTAAAGTCGACAATCGCCGCGTTCCAGTCCTCGATCTGCAATGAAATCAACGCAGATGCATAGACCAACTCACCGTCTCTGGGCAATTCCCGTGACGCGCGACGGAACTCTTCCCTGGCGGAAAGCAGTGACTTGGTGCTGACCAACGCGCGCGCGTAGGCGACCCGGACTTCCGTATCGCGGGGGAACGCCTTCAGATAACCTGCCAAGTACCGGCTCGCCCGCTCAGCCGCTTCATCATCGTCGGCCGCGCGGATCATCTGTGCTCTCGCAATTACCGCACGCGAAAAATTTGGTTTGCTACTAATCGCCGCATCAATTGATGTAAGCGCGGCATCCAGACGACCGGCAGCATATGCAGTAATGCCGAGCGCAAACTGCGCCTCGGGAACCTCGCCATAGGGGAGCGCTAACTCGGCCACCAAATTGGCAACCCGATCGCGATCGGGATAGCGGCCCAGCAAGTAAGGCATTTGCAGAAATAATGCAGGGGCGAGCGTTTTATCCTGCAGCCACTGCGACAGCGTTTCTGCCGCCTGCTCGATGGGTCCTTGTATGCCGACTAGGGCACCGAGTGCTTGGCGTGCTGTGGCGGATTCTGGCTCGAGTGTAATCCACAGCAATAGCGCTTCGCGAGCTTCAGGGGTCTGCCCGGATTGAAAAGCAATTTCAGCGGCTCGTCGCGCAATTCGCGGGTCACTGGTTTTCTGCGCGAGATCCAACATCCCCCGACTCGCCACGACCGGTCGTCCGCGTTGACCGGCAATCTCGGACAACAGATATTGATACAACAGTTGCTCAGCGGAGAGTGTCGGCGAGGTTTTGTTTCCGCTTGGTGTCGGACTCGCGGGCTCAGCTACAGTCTTTTTCGCCGATATGCTCTCGGTAGCCCGTGCCTTCGACTTTGGATCCGCAACTTCAGTCGACCATCCCGACGACGGGTGTGCCGCGAGAATACATAGAACAAGCACGCAAGATGGGAGGTGGTTCATGCAACTTACATTCAAAGTGATTGAGCGGGTATTTGACCTGACGTACACTAATCATAACGAATTCACAGACGGGCGTCACAATTGACCATTTAATGGCAACAACGGCGCTAAGCAACCTAAAGCAGACTGACGATACCAAGCCTAGATTACACATGCCTGAGCTACCAGAAGTTGAAACCACCCGGATTGGACTGCTGCCAAAACTTGTCGGTCGTCGTATCCAACGTGTTGTCGTTCGCGAAGCCCGACTCCGCTGGCCAATCCCTGCCAACATTAGCGTAGAGCTTAAGGGTCGGGTAGTCCGCGATGTTTTGCGACGCGGAAAATATCTATTATGGGACGTGGGAACTGGTACGCAAGGTGGTTTTTTACTATGTCATTTGGGGATGTCTGGTTCGATGTTTGCGATACCCGCCGGCCGCGCGCCGGATAAACACGACCATGTTGACCTTCTGCTCGATGACAAGTCGCTCATCCGTTACCACGACCCGCGCCGCTTCGGCGCGATTCTTTGGATTCCCGGCAAAACACCGACCCATGCACTGCTAGACAATCTCGGGCCCGAACCGCTCGGACAAGAGTTCAGCGGCGAGCACCTATTCCAGCGCTCACGGGGTCGATCATTGAGTGTTAAGGAGTTCATCATGAATGCGCAGATCGTCGTTGGCGTCGGCAATATCTACGCGTCTGAATCGCTATTTGGCGCAGGCGTCAAACCTACTATCGCCGCCGGCCGGATTTCAAAGGGTCGTTACGATGCCCTCGCCGGAGCGATCCGCGCAACACTTTCCAACGCCATAGCAGCCGGAGGGTCCAGCCTGCGTGATTATGTACAAGCCGACGGTCAACCAGGATATTTTCAGCAACGGACGATGGTCTATGACCGTGCAGGCAAGCGCTGCCGCCGGTGTGATGGCACGATCCGCGCAATCCGACAAGGGCAACGAAGCACGTTTTTCTGCCCGCGTTGTCAGACATAATTCTCAAACGTGCTTCGCCGCTATCAGGCCCTTTTCGACTTAATCCCGCTACAGCTAACTATCACCGATCCGAGTAAATGCAGCCTAGACACGCACTTACCGCCCGGCTAGCGGAGCTTCAGTCCTGGCGTTATGGTGTCACCACGCAGATCGCGCGTATCGCCGACTACACTCGCTCCCACGGTTATAGCGACGCTGACACTGAGGCGATTTTCGATCAACTCACCGACAAGGCGAACACTGCGCGCGTCAAAATCATTTTTGTCGCTGAAGCGGGGCGTGGTAAATCGGAGCTCATCAACGCGCTGTTTTTTTCTGATCTTGGTCGACGCCTTCTGCCCTCGGGCGCAGCACAGGCCACCCGCTGCATCACCGAAGTAAGGTTCGACAGAGACGAGAGCCCCCACCTACGGGTACTTCCCATCGAATCACGTGAAGCCCCGCGCCGGTTTGCGGATCTTTACGCAGATAGATCCGAGTGGCAGACCATTCCTTTTGCGACTGACGACCCTGAATCAATACGCGCAGCTTTTAGCCTGCTGGCACAGACCCGCCGCGCCACGGTCGCCGAATCGGTTGCATGGGGACTTCGCGGCAACTCATTGTCCAAACCCAAAAGCGATGGCAACGGTACCGAAGTGCCAAAATGGCGATACGCCGTCGTCAACTTCCCACACCCGATCCTTGATGCCGGTCTCGTTGTGGTCGATACCCCCGGTATCTCAGTACTTACGGCTGAGCCCGAATTCAGCCGAGAGCACATCCCGGCAGCAGACGCGGTAATCGTTGTGTTGGATGCAGCCGAGGGCATTACCAAGTCTGACCTCGCGATCTGGCGGGAAACGCTTGGCAGATCGCGTAATTTCCGAGAGCGCAAAAAGAACGAGTTGAACCAGGCGCGCATCATAGTCGTGAACAAGATTGATCGATTGACATCTCAAGGGCAGGTGCACACGAAGGAAGCAGATCGCCTGTGGCGGGTAGAAATCGATAACCGTATTCGAGAAGTTGCAGACCTGATGGGAACAGAGTCGGATAGCGTTGTTCCCGTGTCGACCGCGCTTGCTCTACAAGGGTTGTTCACGAAAGAACAAGAAGTACTACTCCGAAGCCGACTCATCCACCTCGAGAGAACGCTGGCTGACCAACTACCGGCTGATCGGGAGGTCGCTCTAGGTACAGAGATTCTAAATACGTTATCGAGCCTATTGGAAAGTGTGCAGGCATCGCTTGACCAAGCACGATTTGACTTGCTCACCGGATTAAATGACCTTGGCCAGGTCCGAAAGAAAAATCAAGCAATCACGCAAGCACTTTCACGGCAGACAGACAACAAGCGGGCAAGTCTCGATGCGGCACTAGACGAGTTACGCACAATCAAGGCGATTCACAGCAAACTTTCGAACGAGCTCGCAGAATTGACCAGCCCAACAACTGCGAAGCAAGACATTGCCGATACCGCGATGAAAATCACTGCTTCACTCAGGCCGGGCGATCTACACGACGTCTTGTCGAACTATTTCGCGCTATGCCATCAGCGCATTCATGCAATAAACAAGAAACTCGATGAAATTCGTACGCTGTTCGGCAACTTGGGGGAACACCACTTTCGTAAAATTGGTATCGGAAACTTCGAACTACACCCGTTTGGAACCAATCGATTCCGGTTAGAAATTGACAAAGTCGAAGAAGTCACAGCAAACGAGTTACCCAAGGGGGGTAATACTCTAGAGCACAACGCTAGTGCCGTCGCCGAGCAGTTTGAGGCTCTAATTGCAGGCAGGATTGTGCATCTGTTCGAAATCGCGCACCGCGAATCTGCGGCTTGGATGCGCGGGGTGCTCAGCGCAATCGAGCTGCCTCTGAATGCATTGAACAAACGTCTAGACGAGCGAGCAACACGCGTCGCTGCGATCCGTTCTGCGGAACTAGATCTGGCGGAGAAGATTGCTGAAATTCAGGCCGCGATGGACGTAATCAAGACTAAACATGCCGAGTTAAGTATGCTCCGCGACGGCCTAGAACGTTTCGCCGGGAAGCGCCGTAAACGCGACTAGCATACTCCTGTCGTCGCGCTTCTGTGGCTCTTATGCTGCAACTTTCGCTGCGCTCAGGCGGATGAACTTGGCGTAAAGGGTATCGTGACTTTCAATACGCGAGTCGTCTTGCGGGATACAATCGACTGGGCAAACCTCGCGGCACTGCGGCGTATCAAAGTGCCCGACACACTCTGTGCACTTGCCGGGATCAATTTCGTAAATTTCGACGCCCTGGTATATCGCACCGTTGGGACACTCTGGCTCACAGACGTCACAGTTGATGCATTGGTCGGTAATCTTGAGGCTCACGTTGCCTTACCAACCTTAATCATCAGTGCGCGCTTGGTCAACGGATGGACAAACTCGCCAACATCTCCGCCGAGAACCGCAATTTCGCGGACGATGGTCGCGGAAATGAACATGTATCTATCTGACGGCGTAAGAAACATCGTTTCGACACCGGGATTGAGGCGTCGGTTCATTCCCGCCATTTGGAACTCATACTCAAAGTCCGACACTGCGCGTAGTCCGCGCAAGATGACGTTAGCCTCTTGGGCATCGAGAAAGTCCGACAGCAATCCAGAGAACCCCATCACCCTAACATTGGCATGTCTAGACAGGATCTCCCGAGAAAGCCCTACTCGCTCCTCGAGGCTAAAGAACGGACGCTTCGCCTGGCTGTGTGCGACAGCTACGATCACCTCGCCAAATAGCTTGGATGCACGCTCGACGAGATCTTCGTGTCCCTTGGTCAAGGGATCAAATGTACCGGGGTAAACAGCGCGAATCATGGATGGGCGTGGAGGTGTGGAGTGGGGGTTGGCAGAAAAAGACCTATGTTAGCCCGCCGAAATTAGTCGAAGCAACCCAAAATGCACCGCGCCCGCCTTTGATGCCTTTTCCACCACGAAATGGCTACGGACACTACTTAGCGTCTCGACGACGTGTGCCAACTCGACGTAGACAAGGGCATCTTTAGCCAAGTGCGGGACCAGTTGAGCCAAAAAGGTATCGAGCATCGCCGCGGAAAACGGCGGGTCACAAAACGCTAAATTGAACTTGGCGGAATTCAGGCGAAGCCATTGACGCACATCTGCTTGTACCACCTTGCATTGAACTGCTCCAAGCCGTTGCGCATTATCGGTCAAAGACTTCGCCGTTTCCCTGTTAGCCTCACACAAGACCACTTGTTGAGCTCCTCTGGACGCCGCTTCAAAGCCGAGCGCGCCGCTGCCTGCAAATGCGTCTAGGCAGATTCGTCCATCAAGCGACTGCCCCAGCCAGTTGAAGAGTGTTTGTTTTACTCGATCTCCCGTCGGGCGCAACCCTTCTGCGCCCGGGAAAGTCAAGAGTCGACTACGCCATTCGCCACCGCCGATCCGCACACTGTTGGCCCAACGCCGTTGCAATACACGCGAATTATTCATGAGACAATTCTCGCACGGTTGCAACGCCTCAACGCTCAGGCCTTCGCCTAGGATGTAGGAGCGCTTGGCAGCAAGTTCGATTGTTTGGATGATTGTTAAAGGCCCCGTGCTTGTTTTCCTCCTCATCAAAAACCAGTTCAACATCGCCGTCCGTTGAACCCTCTGCAGGCTGGCTGGCGAGACTGCGCAGCGGTCTCTCCAAAACGCGGGAACTCCTGAAGACCGACGTGTCCGACCTGTTCGCGCGAAGCCCGGCGATCGACGAAGCATTTTTTGAAGACTTGGAAACAGCTTTAATTACCGCTGATGTCGGCGTCCGCGCAACTGCGCGACTGATCGACAGTCTTAGACGAGCGCAGCGCGAGAAAAAAATAGTTGAGCGGGCTGCGCTATATGATGAACTCAAAAACAGTTTGGCCGAGCTAATGTCGCCGCTAGAACGTCCCATGGATACCTCGATCGCCAAGCCTTTTGTAATCATGATCGCAGGTGTAAATGGAGCAGGGAAAACCACGACCATCGGCAAACTCGCAAAGCATTTTCAGTCAGAAGGTCAGAGTGTCTTACTGGCTGCGGGGGATACATTTCGTGCCGCAGCAAGGGAGCAATTGATGACCTGGGGTGCGCGTAATAACGTCACCGTTATCGCACAACAAGGCGGCGGCGATTCTGCTGCGGTCATTTTTGATGCTATTCATGCTGCTAAAGCGCGCGGCATCGATATCGTGTTAGCTGATACGGCTGGCCGACTACCAACGCAGCTTCACCTCATGGAAGAGATTAAAAAAGTCAAAAGGGTCATCTCCAAAGCCGATCCGTCGGCACCTCACGAGACGCTATTGGTGCTGGATGCAAATACCGGACAGAACGCACTTTCGCAAACCAAGGCGTTCGATGATGCACTACAGTTAACCGGACTCGTGGTGACCAAGTTAGATGGCACGGCCAAGGGCGGTATGTTGGCTGGGCTGGCAGCTGAAAGAGCCGGGCGACCAATACCGGTCCGATTCATTGGAGTAGGCGAATCCATAGATGATTTGAAGCCTTTTGTGGCCAAACAGTTCGTTGATGCGTTGTTCTAGCTGAACCCACCCGGCACCACTATTTTGATAACTTTTTCCTCGGTTTCGAAGCGCTACGCAAATGGTTATGAGGCGCTGAAAGGTATTTCACTCACCATCGAAAATGGCGAGATAGTTGTCGTCACGGGCCACTCTGGCGCTGGGAAATCCACGCTGCTACGTCTTGCAGCTGGCATTGAGTTTGCTTCTACTGGTAACGTATTGGTGAACAATCAAAACCTCGCTCAGCTTAAGGAAACGGGCATCTCGGTGTTGAGGCAAAATCTCGGTTTGGTGTTCCAGGATCATAAGTTGCTTTTTGATCGGAACGTCTTTGGAAACGCCGCCCTACCCCTAGAAATCGCAGGGTTTACCCGTATCGAAATCGGCAAGCGTGTTCGCGCCGCCCTCGACAAGGTGGGCCTTCTCAATCGCGAGAAGGCCGACCTTGTCTCATTGTCTGGTGGTGAGCAACAGCGATTGTGCATTGCACGAGCAATCGTCAACCGTCCGTCGATCCTGATTGCAGACGAGCCGACTGGCAATCTTGATCAAGCTTATGCGGCAACGATCTTGGATCTTTTCAGAAGTTTTAATCAGGTTGGCGTAACCATCTTGCTTTCAACTCATGACGGGTCTGGATTGGAGCATCTAAAGTGTCGGCGAGTGGAGCTTGAACACGGGGTAATTGTTCGATGAACGCAACGCTCAACGCACACATGCAGGCGATAGCACGCGCTGTTGGCAGAATGCGCGCGCAGCCACTGGCCACCTGCCTCTCGATCGCTGTCATCGCTATCGCTATTTTATTGCCGTTGGGTCTTTATGTTTTGTTTGACAACGTAGTCAACGCCGCTTCCCAGCTGAACACCGAACCAAATGTGAATGTCTACCTAGAGTTAGCGACGAGCGACCAAGAAGCCAAGGATATTGAAAAGAAACTTCGCGCGCATTCCAACTCGGCCCAGGTAACTTTTGTCCCGCGTGAAGCCGCGCTGGCCGATATGAGGAAGCGCGCGAATCTTAGTGATTTACTCGCCGACATCGATACAAACCCGCTCCCACATGCGTTTTCCATCAAGCTGCGGTCATTTGAGATGAGTATCCTAGAGGCGATGCGCAAAGATACATTGTCCATTCCCAAAGTGGAAACCGTGACCATGGACTTTGAATGGGCCAAGCAACTAACGCGCTTCGCAAGATTTATCGAACATCTGGTGATGTTGTTAGGCGGTTTGCTAGGTGCCGCAGTCCTATTCGTCGTTGGCAATACGATTCGCCTGCAGATGCTGACGCAGAAGGATGAAATCGTTGTCGCTCGACTGATCGGCGCTCCGCGGCGTTTTGTGCTTCGCCCCTTCCTATACTTTGGCGCGCTTCAGGGGGCACTTGCCGGCCTACTTGCCGTCGCTGCCACCCTCGGCATTGGGTTATGGGTCGGCGGGGAGGTGAATGCGTTCGTGGCGTCCTATGGCGGGAATTTCTTCACGCAGGGCCCCTCCTTCCAGCAGTCGCTGTCTGTGATTACAGTTGCGGGCATCATGGGATGGCTCGGTGCACTCATCTCTGTCTCGATGTACTGGCGACAGATCGAAACCTCGAGGTAAAGTCTTTGCTGGACGGCGCTTTTCAAGCACGTTTCGGCTGACGATGCCCGTTCGCATATGATTACACTCTTGCCCTGATGGGTATGGCGTGTCGCCCAAAGTCGGTCCAGCTGTACCAAGTCTATATGCGGAACTTTCCCAGATTGAAGATTAATTATTTTAAATCAAATACTTGTAACATCAGTGAGTCTTTACACATTCCTGCACCTTTTGGATTCGTGAATCGCCTTCACAATTGAACTTCTCAAGCTATTAGCACTCTTATTGCTAGAGTGCTAATATATGTAGTAGGCAACGTCTGCCTAGTATCGCAGTCGTTGCAAGTACCAAAATAGGAGCTAACAATGTCTACCGCAAGCATGAATCTTCCAGCCTTGTCAGTCGCAAGTTTGGAAAACTACATCTCCACCGTCAACCGCGTACCCATGCTGACCCCAGAACGCGAGTATGAGCTGGGCGTCGCACTAAAGACGCGTGGCGACCTTGCCGCAGCCTCCGAACTCGTGATGTCGCACCTGCGACTGGTAGTTTCGATCGCGCGCAACTATGCTGGATATGGACTTCAGCAATCAGACCTCATCCAAGAAGGCAATATTGGTCTGATGAAAGCAGTCAAACGATTTGACCCAGATCGTGGTGTACGGCTTGTGTCCTTTGCCGTGCACTGGATCAAAGCAGAAATGCATGAGTACATCTTGAAAAACTGGCGCATCGTGAAGGTTGCGACGACAAAGGCACAGCGCAAATTGTTCTTTAACCTACGCTCAATGAAGCCAAACTTCGGTACGCTGTCCCCGATGGAGGTAAAAGAAGTTGCGCGGCAACTTAATGTCAAAGAAACTGATGTCAGCGAGATGGAGAAACGGCTGACCGGGCAAGAAATTTCGCTCGAACCCAATGACGGGGATGACGAGAGCTGGGTGAGCCCGATTGCCTACCTTGCCGACAATTCCGTGGATCCTGCCGAGCGACTTGGTGCAATGCAAAAGGAATTTGCCGCGATAACAGGCATGGAAGCTGCACTCGCTACATTGGATGACCGCAGCCGGCGAATCATTGAAAGCCGCTGGCTCAATGACGGCAAAGAAAAAACATTGCACGAGTTGGCGGCAGAGTACGGCGTTTCAGCTGAGCGTATTCGCCAGATCGAAGCCAAAGCGATGCAAAAAATGAAGCTGCAACTACAGGATTACGCAGCCGCCTAAGGCTGTTACCGATCCAGCGAAAAGGGCACCCAAACAGTGCCCTTTTTTGTTTGCTGCCTGTGAAGGCGATCAGCGCGCCGCAACCACTAGCATTTCCACTTTCCACTCTGGTTTCGCGAGCTTGGCCTCGACTGTCGCTCTCGGCGGCGTCGCGCCAGGAACAACCCATCCATCCCACACAGCATTCATGCCAGGAAAATCTTGCATGTCAGCAATAAAGATTGTTACTTGCAGAAGTTTCGATTTGTCACTGCCCGCCTCCCATAGGAGCTTATCGATCGCCGCAAGGACTTGACGTGTCTGACCCGAAATATCCTGCGTATTGTCGTCAGCAACCTGCCCAGCTAGGTATACGGTGTCGCCGTGAACCGCGATCTCGGATAGTCGTTTACCGACGTGCATTCGCTCGATAGCCATATTGTTTCTCCCTAAAAAAGCTTCTCTATATCAGCTGCCAACTTATCCGCCGGCAACCCATAAGGTGCCATCAAACGCAGGCGACCCTGCGTATCAAAGAACAATATTCCTGCGGTATGGTCAACGGTATAAGTATCTGCCGTCTTCCCCGCGACGACTCGCGAGATGATTTTGAAGTCTTTGGTCACCTTCGCCGTAGCAGCCTCATCACCATACAGCCCGAGGAAAGTTGGGTTAAACGAGGAAACATATCTTGCGAGGAGTTCTGGTGTGTCGCGCTTTGGGTCAACTGTGATGAACAAGACTTGCAGCTTTTTGCTATCAGGACCAAGCTGTTGCAAGACTTGCCGCATTTCTGACAGGGTGGTTGGACACACATCGGGGCAAAAGGTGAAACCAAAAAAAATCGCCACTACCTTGCCGCGAAAATCAGCCATCGTACGCGGTTTTCCAGTGTGGTCGGTCAGCCGAAAGTCCGTCCCGTAGCCCTGTGCACCGGTGATGTCTACCGAATTAAATGATGGCGGGGACTGGCGGCAACCTGAAATCAGCAGCAACACTAGGCAAAAACTGGCAACCCAAACGGCGCGCAACATTAGAATCTCGCGGCGAGAGGCGCGTAGTGATCAATCAATAGCACCGCAAACAGTAACGCGAGATACAAGATCGAAAAATTGAATGTCTTCCTCGCGAGCGCATCGGTATAGCGACGATACAGCTTTACGGCGAACCAGATAAACATCGCGTTCAAGACGACGGCACTGAGGAGATAGAACCAAGCGGCCATGCCAACAACAAACGGCAGCAACGTCGCTGCGGACAACATCAAGGTGTAGAGGAGCAAGTGTAGCTTGGTGAATTGATCGCCGTGTGTCACCGGGAGCATCGGCACCCCAGCCTTTGCGTATTCTTTTTTGCGGTAGAGTGCCAGCGCCCAAAAATGCGGCGGGGTCCAAGCGAAAATAATCAGGAAAAGTAGCAGTGCTTGTGGATCCACCACTCCGGCGACCGCTGCCCAGCCAAGAACTGGCGGCATGGCACCGGACGCACCACCAATCACAATATTCTGTGGCGTCGCTGGTTTCAGGATTACAGTGTAAATCACCGCATAGCCGACAAATGTTCCCAAGGTTAACCACATCGTCAACGGGTTAACGTAATGGTAGAGAATCATCAACCCAATACCGCCAACGATACCTGCGAGCAACAATACTTGTACGGTGGAAATGGATCCCGCCACGGTAGGCCGATCTCTTGTCCGCGCCATGTTGCGGTCGATAGCCTGCTCAACCAAACAATTGAATGCCGCAGCGGCACCCGCAACGAGCCATATGCCTCCGGTTGCTGTCAACATCAGTGGCACATCCCAGCCGATACCAACGGGATATGCGAGCAGCATGCCAATCACCGCCGTAAATACGATGAGGGCGTTGACTCGAGGCTTTGTCAGCTGCAAGAACTGCATTAACACGCTTGGTTGGCGATAGGAAATTAGATTTTCAGTCACGTTGCGAGCCCAGAAATTCAAGTTCTGTTCATTCGATATATGATTACAACAGAGAGTGCCATAAGCAGCGCGGCAAGACCGTTGTGGGCAACCGAAATCCATATGGGCAAACTAAACCATACGTTGGAAAGCCCTAGTATTATCTGCAGCGTGAGCATTACACCTAGCATTTTTCCAACCCGCTGCCCAGTTTCGGTTCTTGCCAATCGCCAGGAAAACAATCCTACAACCAGTACAACAACAACTGCGCCAAGCCGATGCATCCAGTGGATGGCTCTGAGAGCATCGATAGTCAACAATTCTCCATCCGGCCCGACACCGAGCGGCCGAACGATGTGAAAAGCATTGGCGAAGTCCATAGCCGGCACCCACTTACCGTTGCAAGTTGGCAAATCCGCGCAGGCCAGCGCCGCGTAATTTGTGCTTGTCCACCCACCAAGCGCAATCTGCATAAACAACACGCACGCAGCCACTACAGCAAACACCCTTAACCCCGCAGGCACAATTATACGTTCCCCCAGTTTTCCGACTCCCGACTGCGTTGCAAGCAACAGAACCAGCAGAGTCAATATGGCAACTCCTCCCAATAGGTGCGAGGTAACGATGGCCGGCTTTAGCAACATCGTCACGGTCCACGCGCCAAGCGCGGCCTGAAAGACAACCGCCGCCGCAGTGACGGTTGCCAGCGCAGGCGACTGCGCAAAGCGACGCCGGTTGCGCCAGGCGGCGAACATGATCGCCGCGATCAGCGCACCCACCACCATCGCCAGATACCTATGCGCCATCTCCTTCCAAGCTTTCGCCATTGTTACCGGTCCACCCGGCAAAGCGGCTTCGGCCGCACGAATTTCCTCGGTTGAATGGTGCGGCGTCAAGTTGCCATAACATCCGGGCCAGTCTGGACATCCAAGTCCGGCGTCAGACAGTCGGACATATGCGCCGAGAATGATCAATACAAATGTGGTCACAGCGGTCGCGGCAATGAGCCGACGAAACCGCGCTTGATCACGACCAATCCACATCCAAGCCCCAACAATGATTGCTAACGTGATCAGTCCTACTGCGCTGTGCTCTATGACACTCATACGCATTACGTCAAACCTCTATTTTGGTTCTGCATTTTCCATCTCTTTCCCAAGCTGGGAGGCCTTCAACACCCGACGAAGATCCGCAGCCAGCTGCTTGATATCTTGATCCGCCCGATAACTCATAAACAAATTTCCCATTGGGTCGACCGCGTAGATATAGCCGCGACCGTCCGTCGTATCACCGGAAACATGCGGCAACTTTGCAAGCCAGATTGAGTCCTTTGCCGAAACGAAGGCAGTACCCGCATTGTCCTCGGCCAATTTTGTGGGAACAGGGAGTCCGTCATCGACCAACATCACGCGCACCACCCGGTCCAACTCTTTGCCAACCAGTAGACGAGCCTGGCGCATGGTGTGCAACTTAGCAATACAGCTCGAATCACAGGCACCGCTATCGCGCGTCAGGATCAGCCACTTCCCGCGGAATGCCTTCGAAGCCGCAGCAGGAGGCGCGTCCTTTGCGTCAATCGCATCAAAAGGTACTTTCGGCAACTGCACAACCGGGACAACAAGATCGCCAAAGTTATTGGTCGTTTTTGGCCTCCAAAAGAAAAACATCAGGTACGACGCAGTGATCGGCAGGGCAAACAGCACGAACATGAGCACAAACTTAACACGTGGCGATAGCTTCATCCGAACCGATCCGCTTTCTTGAGTTTTAGATTCAACACCAGCCATAACAGCACGACTGTTGTTGCCAGCGAGTACCAAGTCAACATGTACTCGACATGTTTAGCCACCTTTGCATCAGGTCGTTCAGAAATGTGCGTAAGGCCTGCGTCCGTCGGATTCGCCAGCAACATAAGCCCGGCAACATCGCGACCGGTCCGCTGGCGATAGCGCTCAATGGTCAGATTTTGCCAAACACTCCCCTGCACTGGCGATTGCTCGCCCAGCTCCAGAAATTTCGCGTTAGGCAGTGACAACATCCCGCGCACTTCTACCAGACCTGCGGGTACTCTGACAAAGGGAGGCGCTGGGTAGGCCGCGCTTCGCGGAACAAACCCGCGATTTACCAATACTATCCGCGTAGACCCCTCGATCAAAAGAGGGGTTACAACATGGTACCCAACCGTCACCCCTTCACTCTTGTTGTCGAGGAAGATCTGGCCCGCCAGGTCGTAGACACCCCTTGCAATGGCGCGTCGGAACACGTCGCGTTCTACCACCAGCTCGCCATCAACGTGTAACGGCGGCTCCACCGCCCGCAGGTCTAATCTCGCCTGTAGCTGGGTCTTTTCGGCTACCCTACCGCGCTGCCAGTTGCCAAGATGGACCGTCATCACCAGCGTGACGAATGCGGCAACGGTTGGCACGAGGGTCGGTTGAAACCGCAGCTGAGTTAGCCTTCTTATCGAATAGAACATCAAGGACAATCTCATCTAAACAACAGGAGCAAAAACAAAAAACAGCCCGCCAAAAACAACAAAGCAGGAAGTTACTATCCACAAAAACTATTTCATCGGCCTCATACGACAAGGATTTACCGCGATAATTCTCTAGCGGTCGGTTGAACTAGGAGAAAAAACATGAAATACGTGCTGGTATTGCTGCTGTTACTTGTCATCATTAGTTTATTCTCGGGCTTGTTCTTCATGTATCGCAACAATGGAAATTCGAGGAAAATGGTTAATGCGCTGAAGATTCGCGTTGCCTTTTCGATCATTGCGTTCTTAGTCGCCGTGGGCGGGTTCGTATTCGGCTGGTTTCCGCGAAGTTAACGCCATAAACTTTCCGCACTGTCTGTCACCAATTCTCGCTTTGGCGGTGGAGTGGTACTGCGAAAAAAAGGCCGCCAGCATGAGCTGGCGGCCTTTTTTGACACACTCCAAATGTTGTTAGACCAATACGTAGACAAAGATAAACAACCCCAGCCAAACAACATCCACAAAGTGCCAGTACCAAGCGACCGCTTCAAATCCGAAGTGGCGATCTGGCTTGAAGTGCCCTTTGATACATCTGAACAGGATCACCGTCAGCATAATGGCGCCGAGCGTCACATGAAAGCCGTGGAAGCCGGTTAGCAAATAAAACGTCGAGCCGAACACGCCTGACGAAAGCTTCAGGTTTAGATCGGAGTAGGCGTGAACGTACTCGTAAATCTGGAATCCCAAGAACACCGCACCAAGGCCAATGGTAGCGACAAGCCCCCAGATCAACCCGTTACGATTGTTATCGATCAGTGCGTGATGGGCGTAGGTGATGGTGACGCCGGAAGCAAGCAACAAGGCGGTATTGAGCGCGGGAATGCCCCAAGCCCCCATGCTTTGAAACGCTAGCGCAGGGTCTTGCTGGAAGTACGGTCCCAAGGTTGGCCATTTCGCAGCGTAACCTTCCCACAGAAAAGCATTGTCCAAGTCAGCAAGCCATGGCACTGAAAACACCCGTGCATAGTACAGCGCGCCAAAAAAAGCGGCGAAAAACATGACCTCGGAAAAGATAAACCAGCCCATGCTCCAGCGATAGGAGGCGTCTACCTGCTTGTTATAGAGTCCCGACTCGCTCTCGCTGATGACATTTCCAAACCATCCGAACAACATGTAGATCAGGACTGCAAAACCGATTAGCTGCAAGGCAGCACCATACGGCTGGATTTGATTCATCCACAACACAGTTCCCGCACCCAAGAACATTAGCGCCGTTGAGCCGACTACGGGCCACTTGGAAGGGGGGGCGAAATAATAACCACCAGTTGTCGCACTCACATCACTCTCCTAATAACTAGTCCGTCACTTTGCGGTGATGAACTTCACCAACATAAACAACGTCGCAACAAAGATAAGCGCACAAACAACGCCTACAATAACCACATGCTGAATTTCTAATTTACTTCGGTCTTCCTCATATCCCCGTGAACTACGGATACCGAGAAACGCCCACAAGACCGCTTTAAATGTGTTCCACCACACTACGCAGGATCTTTTGGCGCTTTTTTCATCTCTTCAGTAACATCGAAGAAATAGTACGAAAGTCCAATGGATCCAATCTTTGCCGGCAGCTTGGGATCAATAAAAAAAGTCACCGGCATCTCACGTGATTCGCCTGCTTGAAGCGTCTGATTGGAAAAACAGAAACATTCAATCTTGCTGAAAAACAATCCGGCCTCTACAGGCGCAAAACTGGGAACAGCTCTCCCAGTGGTGGCATATGGCAACGTATTGGTGACGCGATAGTGGATTGTCACCATCTCGCCTGGATGAATCTCGGCGTGTTTATCAACCGGCACAAACTTCCATGCAAAGCCGCCATGCAGACTCGCATCAAAATCAACCTTCACGATGCGCGACCTATCGACTTGGGTATTCTCGGCAACCGCCCGAGTCGCTGTTATACCAAGTACTTCGCAGATCTGTCGATAAAGCGGCACCAACGACAGACAAAATGCAAGCATCACTGGAAGTATCAACAACAACTTCTTTAGCGTGGCCCGATTATTCTCGCGGACCTCCGCTGGATTTACAACATCAGCATCATCGGCAACCACACTCACTACAGCACCTTGGCAAACTTAAGAACGGTAACTATAAACACCGCCGCCACCCACAACAACAGCAACACCAACGTGATGTACTTCCCCCGTCGGCTGGTTGGAACTGCAGGTGCTGGCTTATGGCTTGTTTGCATCGATTAGCTCAGTCGTACCCGACTAGTGCACAGCCTTTGCGCCACGAAGATCAGGCGGCATTTCAAACGTGTGATATGGCACAGGAGAAGGAAGATGCGTCCACTCCAGCGAATCTGCCGAATCCCACTGCCGCTCTTTGGCTTTTTCGCCTGAACGAATGCAAGAAAAGACGTTATAAACAAATAGAAGCTGGCTAAAGCCGAGTGCAAATGCGCCGATCGTGGAAATCATGTTCCACTCCGCAAATTGCAGCGCATAGTCTGGAATGCGACGCGGCATACCGGCGAGGCCAAGGAAGTGCTGCGGGAAGAAGGTGACGTTAAACGAAATTGCAGATAACCAGAAATGCCATTTACCAAGGGTTTCGTTGTACATGCGGCCTGTCCACTTGGGTAGCCAGAAATAGACCCCTGCCATCAACGCCCAGATCGCACCCGGAAACAGCACGTAGTGAAAGTGTGCGACCACATAGTACGTATTGTGCAGCGTGATATCGACGGGAACGATCGACAACACTAGGCCCGAGAATCCACCCAGTGTGAACATACAGAGAAACCCGATCGCGAACAGCATCGGCGTTTCAAACGTGATCGAGCCACGCCACATGGTCGCAATCCAATTAAAAATTTTCACCCCTGTCGGCACCGCGATCAACATCGTTGCGTACATGAAGAACAGCTGGCCCGCCGCCGGCATCCCCACCGTGAACATGTGGTGACCCCAAACGATGAACGAAAGTATTGCAATCGAAGCCGTCGCATAGACCATCGATGCGTAGCCAAACAACGGCTTGCGCGAGAAAGTCGGAATGATCTGCGACATGATGCCAAAGGCCGGGAGAATCAGAATATAGACTTCTGGATGACCGAAGAACCAGAAGATATGCATAAACATCGTCGGGTCGCCGCCGCCGGCGGCGTTAAAAAAGGCGGTACCGAAGTGCCGATCGGTCAACAACATGGTGATACAACCCGCCAGCACCGGCATCACTGCGATGATGAGATACGCTGTAATCAACCAAGTCCAGACAAACATCGGCATACGCATCAATGTCATGCCTGGAGCGCGCATGTTAAGGATCGTGGTGATGATATTGATCGACCCCATGATTGATGACGCGCCCAAGATATGGATGGCAATGATCGTCATATCAACACCAATTCCGCCCTGGGTCGATAACGGCGGATACAGCGTCCAACCAGAAGCTGCGGCACCGCCCGGCACGAAAAATGAGGCCATCAAGAGAACAGTAGCGGGAATCATCAACCAGAAAGACCAGTTGTTCATTCTTGGGAAAGCCATATCGGCTGCGCCGATTTGCAACGGAATGAGCCAGTTAGCAAAGCCGACAAATGCGGGCATAACGGCACCAAAAATCATCACCAGTGCATGCACGGTCGTCAACGAATTAAAAACCTCAGGCTGCACCACCTGCAGGCCCGGGGTGAACAGCTCGGCGCGAATCAACAACGCCATCGCGCCCCCGACAAAAAACATCAATAGCGAAAACCATAGATACATCGAACCGATGTCTTTGTGGTTAGTGGTCGTGAAAATCCTCGTCCATGGACCAGGACCGTGATGAGCATGGTCATGGCTGTGGTCGTTTGCGTGGTCATGTATTGTTGCAGATGCCATTCTGTTCTCCTGAATCTAGTATTCTCCGATCCCTGGCAATACAGAAACCGGCCATTACATTCCCTATGTACTGGCTATGACTTTCGCTTCGCCTTAACGTCATCCGGTGTTACAAACTTGCCCGTGCTGTTATCCCAAGAGTTCTTGGTATACGTCATCACTGCTGCGACTTCAAAATCAGACAGCCGTGCAAATGAGGCCATTGCCGTACCAGGTTTTCCATTCAACAAAATGTTGATTTGACCATCAGTCGGACCCAGCACAACCTTAGATCCAGAAAGAGCAGGGAAGGTTGGTGGCATACCTTTGCCCGAGGCCTGATGGCAAGCTACGCAGTTTGCTGCGTACACTTTCTCGCCAGCAGTTTTCAGGTCTACGAGCGTCAGCGGCTTGCCCGGTTCTGGTGCCGCAACCGCCGCTGGCACCGCCGCCACCGCTGCGACCGGGGCAGTACCCCACCTTGCCTTGGCCTCAGCCACCCACTTTGCGTAGTCGGCCTCAGTCTTGACCACCACCGTAATCGGCATATACCCATGGAGTTTTCCACAAATCTGGCTACATTGCCCTTTAAACGTACCAACTTTATCGGCCTTGAACCAGACGTCCTTTACAAAACCAGGAATTCCATACTGGTTAACACCCAGCTGCGGAACATACCAACCGTGAATTACATCGTTCGATGTAACAAGCAAGCGTACCCTCTTCCCCACGGGAACAACCATCGGATTGTCCACTTCCAACAAATAATCCTTCCCCTTCTCCTCAGTCGCCTTTTCCCCCGGCTGGCCAATTTGAGACCAAGGGGTGGACAAACTTGAATAAAAACCAACTTCTTCAGCGGCGTAGTCATAGCGCCACCCCCACTGATAACCCGTGACCTTTACGGTCATGTCAGGATTGGTTGTGTCCTTCATGTCCAACACGGTCTTGGTGGCTGGAATTGCCATGAAGAGCAAGATAACGAATGGGATTAGCGTCCAGATGATCTCAATTAACGTGCTCTCGTGGAAATTCACGTCTGGCTTTGAGCCGTTAGAGCGGCGGAATTTAAAAATCGAATAAAACATCAACGCAAAAACAACGACAAAGATCGCCGCGCAAACGTACAAGATGTACATGTGCAGCCCGTAAATCTGCGCGGAGATAGGTGATGCGGGAGCCGCGATGTTTACGTCATACGCAGCCAGCGCAGTCGCCGGACTCACTAGGAACATCAAGCCTATGGAGACCGAACGGGCCAATGCTGCTAGGGCATGCTGTTGACCGTTTGCATTTATGGATTTCATTATTTCAAACCTGATTAGTTTTATTATCCTGCCATTCAAGAGTTCAACGAACATGGCGGGCTAGGACCTCGGAACTGATTGTTTCAAACAAAACGCCAGCGTCGGCATCTGCGCCAGTCCAGCAGCTAAATTAGTCAAGTCGCGATCAGTCAAACTAGCCCCCAGCAGCACATCATAACCTGCGTAGGACAATCGCAGACATCGCCTCCCAGCGTTGCCAACCGAACTCCACTCAATACGCATCCAAGCCACATTCCCCGTGAGGATGGATAAATTGTTTCCATTTCGCGATTCCCAGCGAAACTTATCTTGCACCACCTCCAGCTGCTCAAAATCTTGGTCATGGCTCGCAACTATGGCAAACGCGATAACGACCAGCAACGCCTCTAGGCCCGCGAACGGAAGTATGGGCCAAGCACCAATTGCGACTGCAACCAAAGAAAGCATAACGGCATTCGCGGCAATCAACCCCACCCACACTCGGCGCCCTCTTGACGTCAATGATCGATTAGGTCGCGCCGACCAAGAGAAACTGTCACCTTCGCACTTAATCGCCGTATGTGCCAAACGGACGCATCCAAGAAAACAAAAAAATGACAGCGTCTCGACAAAAAAAGCGAGCCGCGTCCAACCTTATGACATTTTATCGCACCTGAGGCCCGTGCCGCAATGCGGCCCAAGGAAATCTCGCCTTGCGCCATGCGTCTGGTCAGCCCCTATTGGAGATACCGACCTGTTGGCGATTTGCTGTCGCCACCTTCGAGCAGCGGAGCCTCTGCGGACGAACCTAGGATTGAATATTCGCCGGTTGCCCAAGCGCCAAGATCCAATAACTGGCAGCGCTCGCCGCAAAACGGCCGAAAGGCGTTTTGGGCTGAGTAAATTGACATACCGCCGCACTTGGGGCAACGGACTTTCTTCGCGGCAGATTGAGAGTTTGTTGACATACCTTTAGATCATCAAAGGCTGCAGTACGCCAACTCAAACTCCACATCGCGTTCGTAGACCTTGGTGCGCTGCACGCTTCCTGGAAGGATAAAACGAATGTTTAGCGCATATTTATTGGCACTAATCTCTGGTACACATTGCAGTTCGTGTGGTAGTCTGAGGCGAAGCATATGTGCTGCCCGTTCCATCGGCAGCTGCTGAAAGACCCCGCGGAAAGCGATCAGCGGAAGCGTCTTGCCACTCTCGCGCAGCACGCGAAGTACGATTCTGAGCGCGACACCAATCGATGCTAACGGCTCTAGCCATGCCGAAAGGTCAGCTCGTCGGGCGGCGTCGTCTGAATGCAGCCAGTGATGAAATGACGGTAAATCGAACTCGCATGTGCCGCCTGGGATCGCTGCACGTTGCTTAATCGTCATCAGCCATTCATTTTCCCGCAAATGTTGGCCGGTCTTTCCCGACGAAGCGAGTAACGCAGCGAACGCCGCTTCGATTTCTTCGATCACCATATCGAGTTTTTCGACGGATATAGCGGGGTTCGAGCGCAATGTTTCCAAAAAAAGTCGCTGGCGGTCGAGTTCCTGGAGCAGATCTGACTTTAGGTCGCCTCGACTCGATACTTCCAAAATCTCGAAAATACCGACTAACGCCGCTTGATGGTCGAGCGGAGAAGCTTTGTCAATAAAGAATGCTACTCGGTCGTAGAGATCTTCAAGCCGCAACAGCGTGCGGATACGCTCATTCAGCGGATATTCGTAAGTGATCACGACCAGCATTAGCTCATAGAATGGCCCAGCTACTGAATCGTGCCAGGGCAACTCGCATTGTGAACTATCGCTGCCGGCTTCGCAAATTTGTCTCAACTTCTATCATTTTCGATTTTCCGCGTGTAACGGCGGTGGAAAGTGTCGATCGTCCTATCCAGCGCCAAAAGGTCCCCGCCGTTCCAAATTACATCGTCGGCGAGTTGAAGGCGCACGTTCCGCGAAACTTGCGCCTGAACCACCTGAACAATCGCCTCCACCGGCAGGCCAGACCGCCTGACCGCTCTTGCAATTTGTGTGCTTTCTGCACAATCAATCACCAACGTCCGCCAGAGTTTCCAGCGGAAAGGCATTCGCTCAAACAATAGCGGTACCGCAAGCAAGACGTAGGCGTGCTGATATCCTTCATCGCCGCGCAATTGTTCGAGTTCGTGATCTACGGCGGCCGCGATCTCCGGGTGCAGGACAGCTTCCAGTTTTTTCCGCGCAGCAGGATCAGCAAACACCAGTTCGCGCATTGCCGCGCGATCCATCGCCCCTTGTCTATCAATGGCGTGCGGCCCGAAGGCTCGGACAATATCCGGGATCGCCGCCCCCGATTTTCCTGTCAGGGTATGTGAAATCTGATCAGTATCTATCACTCGCACGCCGCGCGCCATAAAACAAT
Organism: Rhodocyclaceae bacterium; assembly: GCA_020247395.1. Taxonomy (GTDB): domain Bacteria; phylum Pseudomonadota; class Gammaproteobacteria; order Burkholderiales; family Usitatibacteraceae; genus UKL13-2. The sequence goes on along the minus strand of JADCJC010000097.1, from coordinate 21,714 downwards.
CCGCAGCCGCCGACTTACCTGAGCCGATACCGCCGCTAAGTCCGATGACGCGCAGCGAATCCTTTTTAGGAGCGCCCAAGCGACCAATACCAGCGATTAATTTCCGCGCCCCAAACCAACGCGATGACACCGGCGGCCGCTAGATAGGGGCCAAAAGGAATCTTTGCCCCTTTCTCGCGGCCATAAAGCAAAATGCCGACAATGCCGACGACTGCCCCAACGGCTGCCGACAGCAAAATGACCTGTCCAAGCATCTGCCATCCAAGCCAGGCGCCGATGGCGCCGAGCAGCTTGAAGTCGCCATAACCCATACCCTCCTTACCGGTGGTTAGCTTAAATAGCCAGTAAACCGACCATAGCGCCAGATAGCCGCCTACGGCACCAAACACAGCCGACGGCAGGGTAGTGAAGGTTCCGGGAACATTGACTATCAAGCCCAACCAGAGCAGCGGAAGGGTGATATCGTCGGGCAGAAGCGTCGTATCCGCATCGATAAACGTCAATGCAATCATCGCCCAAACCAGCACAATTGCTGCAAACGCTTGGACACCAAAACCGAATTTCCAAGCCAGCAGCGCAGTGAGTATTCCCGTTATCGCTTCTATAGCTGGGTAACGCACGCCTATTGGCGCCTTGCAAGCTGAACACTTCCCACCCAGCACGACGTAGCTCAGCACAGGAATGTTCTCAAGTGCGGTGATCTGATGGCCACAAGAGGGACAAGCCGACCGAGGGGAAACAAGGTTGTACTTAGAGGTTTTCGCCTGTGTTTCCGCTTGTTCGGGATGCAGATATTCGACACATTGCCGTTTCCAATCGGCTTCCATCATCTTTGGCAGACGATAAATAACGACGTTGAGAAAGCTGCCTACAAGCAAGCCGAGCAAGCCGAGGGTTGAGACGAAGAACCATAAATTTGTCTGTAACGCGTCGATCAGATCCATCATTAGTTCTTAAGTTGAATATAGCGAATCGCGGAAAGCTTGTGCCCCTCGATCAAGCCGATGCCCAAGTGGCGAGAAGCGCGTCCTACATCTGACCTGCGGCTAAACCACTTGACCCATCTTAAAGATCGGCAAATACATGGCAATGACAAGCCCGCCGATGATTACGCCTAGCACGGCCATGATCAATGGTTCCATCAAGCTAGATAGTGCATCAACTGCGTCATCGACTTCACGCTCAAAGAAGTCTGCGACTTTGCCAAGCATGCCGTCAAGCGCGCCCGACTCTTCGCCGATGGCGCACATCTGCAAGACCATATTGGGGAAAACCCCGGCGTTTTGCATGGAAACCGTAAGGCTGGAACCGGTCGATACTTCCTGCTGAATCTTCTTCGTCGCCATCATGTAAACACGATTCCCCGCCGCCCCGGCCACCGAATCGAGCGCTTCGACCAACGGGACCCCGGCAGCAAACATGGTCGACAGCGTTCTGGTCCATCGCGCGATGGTCGCCTTGCGTACCATGTCGCCAACGACCGGCGCCTTGAGCATCAATCGGTCCATTGCAAATTGCATTTTTTCACTGCGCTTTAGTGCATTAGTAAACAGCCAAAACGCAAGACCGATGCCGCCAAAAATCAACCACCAGTAGGCGGTAAATATCTCGGAAATTTGCATCACCACCAGCGTCGGTGCCGGAAGATTTGCACCGAACCCCTGGAACAGTTCCTTAAACTGCGGGATCACAAAAATCATAATGACCGCAGTAACGATGAATGCGACCACTAGAATCGAAACCGGATAAAACAGGGCTTTCTTTATCTTGCCGCGAATGGCCAGCATTTTCTCCTTGTAGGTCGCGAGGCGATCCAACAAGGAATCGAGAATACCGGCTTGTTCACCTGCTTGCACTAGGTTACAAAACAGGTTGTCGAAGTAAAGCGGATACTTCCGGAATGACTGCGCCAAACTGGAGCCGGTCTCAACTTCTGTCTTGATTTCCAGCAGCAATCTTGTCACGGAAGGGTTGCTATGCCCTTTAGCCACAATATCGAAGGCCTGCAGAAGCGGCACACCGGCTTTCATCATCGTTGCCAGTTGGCGCGTGAAGAACGTGATGTCATTTTCCGTGATCTTCTTGCCGCTACCGCTGGATGCTCTTTTGACCTTGGCGTTTTGAATGCCTTGCCTGCGCAACGTTACGTTGACGATGTTCTCACCGGAGGCACGCATCTCCCCCTTTACGAGTTTGCCAGTCTTGTCTTTGCCTTCCCAAGTGTAGAGATAGACTTTTACGTCTTTTGACGGTTTTGCGACAGCAGCCATAACTTACTCCTTTGATGATTTGTCTGCGCGCGGCAAATATCGCGGACTCGACAAAACACATACCCCAAGTCTATTCATTGGTAACTGACTCCAGCTCTTCAAGCGAGATCGGCTCGACTTTAGCCTTCTTCAAACCAGACCGGCAAAAAGTACGCACGGCTTCGCACACCGCTTGGTCGGCGATGTCAATCGATGTCACGTAGTTCATGATGATTTGCGTTATTACCTCAGAGACTGGCGCTGCTTGATAAATGCCCAGACGCCCTTTGTAGACTCTATTCTTGCATACGTGCCAACCAACCGACCGACAGGCCTGGCGCATGCCGCCGAGATCGTCAGACTCAAAATCAGCCAGCGGCAGCGTGTCCTGCAGAATGTCGATTGGTCTTCTATAGGAACTTAGTCTGAGTGTTGGGTGCGTATTTGAGGAACCCCCATTGATCGCGTCCAGCGACACTTGAATTACCCTCTGCGAACCGATCAGCTTGGTAGCAGCCCGGGTGGTCGGCAACTGCTCTAAATCGAACCTACATAGGTCCCGCGGGGGCGCGCCAAAAGCTGCTGATGCGAACAACGCTCGGTCTGTCGTGGTCAATTTTCTTGGCTGGAGTAACCGCTTGACAGAGGAGACACCCGCTTTGTGGGCCTCTGGTCGCCTCGTATTGCCATCGGCTTGCACAAGTTGTCCCTGCCTAACCACTGCACGCACAAGTGGACTCAGCATTGAAGTTGCGACCGCTGCCATAGACTAGTCACAAAATCCGCAAAGATAGTCAACAAATAGCATGATGCTATGTCGATAACTCTTTGTAAAGAAATGCTATTTCACCAATGCAGGACCGGCAAGCAGCCGTTCAATTTCCGACCGCAATTCAGTTGACTCAGGCTCAACACGCGAACCGAACGACGCAACCGTCTTACCGTCTCGGCCAATCAGGTACTTGTGGAAATTCCACTTCGGCCGCTGCCCGGATGCTCTAGCCAGAGCTTCATGCAACGGATTAGCAGTGCCCTCAACCACGGAAGTTTTGGCCATCATTGGAAACTTTACCTTGTAAGTGCGCTCGCAGAAGTCTGCAACTTCGGCGTTCGAGCCGGGTTCTTGCTTGCCGAAATCATTGGCCGGAAAACCCACCACGACCAATCCGCGGTCGCGATACTTGTCAGAAATCGCCTGCAATCCTTCATACTGCTTCGTAAAGCCGCAATAACTCGCTGTGTTTACAACCAGCACGACCTTGCCGACGTAGTCACACATATTCTTGGCACCCCCTTGCAGGGTCTCAAACTGGTGGTTCAATAGCGGTGGACACCCTGTGGGCGAGCCGGGCGTCGTTGTCGCAAAAACGGATCCAACCAAACTGGCCGCCGTTGCAACCGTGGCCGCCAAGACCGTTCTCATAAAATCAATTGTTGGTGGGTGCATATAAGCTCTTCCGTAAGTGGCTTGGGTTGGCAAAAGGTCAGTTTAGCGCCGTCCGTTGGTCGCCTCTCCCGCTGGCTAGAAAGAATGGGCTTCCTGCTATAATTTTCATTCCGTAAACCATCTATTTTCCGCAGTTCCGTGCGCGGGTTTGCTGCAGCTTGCTCAATTACACAGCGTCCGGCATTTCTCGAGGCGGATTGTATCGCGAACCATCATTTTGCATTCGCCCACATCTCAGGCGCATTGACTTTGTGCTTTGGGCTGTGCTTTCGACCAAGCGCTTTTTTCGTTTTCAACTATTGCACTGAATGTCGCTCTACGTACTTGGTCTAAACCACCGCACCGCACCGGTCGATATTCGCGAAAGAGTTGCATTTCCGAACGACCGCCAGCGCCCCGCACTTGAGGAATTAGTCAGGTCCACTCTCGCCGCCGAAGCAGTATTAGTGTCGACATGTAATCGGACCGAACTCTATTTACGCGGCAGCGAGGCAGTCCTAAATCGGGCCGCTATATGGCTACAGTCGGAACCCAACGCCGTAGGTCTTGATCTAGATTCACATCTCTACACACTGAAGGACGAGGACGCAGCGCGCCACGCCTTCCGCGTCGCCGCAGGCCTAGACTCAATGGTGCTCGGTGAGCCGCAGATCCTCGGCCAGATTCGACATTCGGTAAAGGTGGCGGCTGAAGCAGGAACCCTTGGTGGGCCGCTTGATCGACTGTTTCAGGATACGTTTCAAGCGGCCAAACACATCCGCACCGACACCGAGATTGGCGCGACGTCGGTGAGCATGGCAGCAGCCGCCCTAAAACTCGCGCAACAGCTCTTTGGCGACCTGCGCGAGGTGAGGCTGCTGCTCATTGGTGTCGGCGAAATGATCAGCCTTGCGGCGACGCACTTTAGCGCACACTCTCCCAAAGTCATCGTAGTCGCTAATCGTACCGTATCCCGGGCAAAGATGGTCGCGGCGAAATTCGACACCCCGGACTCCCGAGCAACGGCAATTTCACTAAGTGAAGTGCCGGATCGCATACATGAATTCGACGCCGTGATCACCTCTACCGCCTCAAGCGTGCCAATCATCGGCAAGGGCATGATCGAGAACGCCCTCCGGCTGCGAAAGCGCAAGCCGATGTTTCTCGTTGACCTTGCGGTTCCGCGCGACATTGAAGCGGCAGTAAGCGAGATGGAGGACGTCTATCTCTACACGCTCGATAGCCTCGGCAAGGTGATACAGCAGAATATGGCGGCACGGGAAGCCGCATTGGTGGCGGCGGAAAAAATCGTTGATACACACGTTCAGCAGTACCAACAGTGGGTCACAGGGCGCAGCACGGTACCGATTATCCAACAGCTGCGTAGCCGTGCCGACCACTACCGGAGCATCGAATTAGAGCGCGCACAAAAAATGCTCACGCGCGGCGAGAATCCGCAAATTGTGCTCGAACTACTGGCACAAGCGCTTACCAACAAATTTCTTCACCACCCAATGACCGCGCTCAAACGCGTTTCTGGCGATGAACGCACCGCCCTTGCCGCCGCCTTGGAACAACTGTATCCCCCACCTGCCGCCGATGAGGCCGACGAGCCATGAAAGCGTCCATTCAACATAAGCTCCAGTCGCTCTCTGACCGTCTACAAGAATTAGACCGCCAGCTGGAGGATCCAAATGTCGTTGCCAGCATGGATAACTATCGAAAAATCACCAAAGAACACGCGGAGATTTCGCCGGTAGTTGCGCTTTACAACGACTACCGAAAGTCCGAAGCCGATGTCGCAGCCGCGCTCGATATGGCAAAGGATCCGGCTATGCGCGATTTCGCTGATGAGGAAATCAAAGCCAGCCGTGCGCGCCTCGAGGAAATTGAGATTTCTTTGCAGAAGGCCTTGTTGCCAAAGGACCCCAACGATGAGAAAAACATCTTTATCGAGATTCGAGGTGGCACCGGCGGCGACGAATCGGCGCTGTTTGCGGGAGACTTGTTTAGGATGTACACACGTTACGCCGAGCGTCAGGGGTGGCAGGTCGAAATCATTTCCGAGTCCCACGGCGAAGTCGGCGGCTACAAGGAGGTTATCGCGCGCATAGTTGGCCAAGGCGCGTATTCACGCTTGAAATTTGAATCCGGCGGGCACCGCGTCCAGCGAGTTCCCGCCACAGAGACTCAGGGACGCATTCACACATCTGCCGCAACGGTAGCGATCATGGCCGAGGCAGACGATGCCTCAGACGTTGTGATCAATCCATCGGAGGTGCGAGTGGATACGTTCAGAGCATCCGGTGCCGGTGGACAGCACATCAACAAGACGGATTCTGCGGTTCGCCTCACCCATATTCCCACCGGCATTGTGGTCGAGTGTCAGGACGGACGCTCTCAGCACAAGAATAAAGAGCAGGCGTTTCGGGTGCTGGCCGCACGCATCAAGGACAAACAAACGCGCGAGCAGCAGGCCAAAGAGGCTGCCGAGCGAAAGTCACTGATTGGCTCTGGTGATCGCTCTGAACGGATCCGCACCTACAATTTCCCACAGGGCCGTGTCACCGATCACCGTATCAACCTCACCTTGTACAAAATTGACTTCATCATGGACGGCGATCTCGTGGACCTCACCAACGCCTTGATTGCTGAACATCAAGCCGAACAACTCGCCTCTCTCAGTGAGAGCGCGCAGTAAAGCGCTTGGTGGGCAGGGGTCGCAAGCATGTATGGCAATAGCGTTGGGGAACTTCTGGCGAGAGCGCAACGCGTTATCGATCGACGCGATGCGCAATACATGCTTGGCCACTTACTGGGGATGTCCCGGGCGTCGTTAATCGCACACCCTGACCGTGTGCTCTGCACTTCGGAAGCCGCCACCTATCGTGATTGGATCAATCGGCGCGCCAATGGAAAACCTGTCGCCCAGGTGTTAGGGGTGCGGGAGTTTTATGGCCGGACGTTTGGTATTGATGAACACGTTTTGATCCCCCGACCCGAAACAGAAACACTGGTCGAACAAGCACTGGTGCGCGTTTCTGGCCAAAAGCGGCTGCATTCGGCCGCCGGTTCGAGACTTTCTATTTTTGACCTAGGCACCGGCAGCGGCGCAATTGCCATCACGCTCAAACTCGAGGTGCCGGACGCTACCGTCACTGGCGTGGATATATCGACGGCTGCATTGCGCCGCGCTCGGGCGAATGCAACCACGCTCAACGCGGCGGTCACGTTTGTTGAGGGTAGCTGGTATTCGCCACTTACCGACCAGCGCGCGCACCTCATTGTTGCCAACCCTCCATATGTGCGCCGCGGCGATCCACACCTGACGCGGGGTGATCTTCGGTTTGAACCCATCACGGCCTTGACCGACCACAGTGACGATGGACTGGCATCGATCCGCGCCATTGTTGCGGGTGCCCGTCAGCGCTTGATGCCCAATGGGTGGTTGTTGATTGAACACGGTTACGATCAGGCGACATCCGTACGTGACCTAATGACCGGCGCTGGACTGGTTGATGTTGAAAGCACACGCGATCTTTCTGGCATCGAACGCGTGACTGTGGGGTGTCGCATAGACAACGCCTCGAAACCCCTATAATTAATCGCTTGCCCCATAAGGAATGCCCATGAGTACACAAGACAAAATCCGCGAAACAATTACCAGTCACCCAGTCGTCCTCTACATGAAGGGCTCCCCACAGTTCCCCATGTGTGGCTTTTCCGCCAGCGCAGTGCAGATCCTCAAGGCGAACGGTGTGGATAAGCCGTACACAGTTGACGTCCTGCAGGACGAAGAAATACGTCAAGGTATCAAGGAATACGCCAATTGGCCCACCATCCCTCAGTTGTACGTGAGCGGGGAGTTCGTCGGCGGTGCCGACATCCTGCGCGAAATGCACCAGTCGGGTGAGCTTAAGGGGCTGTTAGACGCCGCCACGTAACACTGCCGAATAGAGGCACGTCGCCAGTCGATTTCTTTTGACTGAAATCCAAATCTGGGAGTTGGCAGCCATTTTTGTGGTAGTGGCGATGTTTTACTCCTCAGTCGGTCACGCCGGTGCCTCGGGTTACCTTGCGGCGATGGCGATTGTGGGGGTTGCACCAGAACTGATGCGCCCCACCGCATTGACGCTCAACATTGTGATCGCCGCCTTCACCACTTGGCGGTTTCGCGTCGCAAGATTTTTCGACGCAAGAATCGTCGGCGCGTTCCTCGTCGGCTCCGTGCCGATGGCTTTTATCGGTGGCGGCATCAAACTACCCACCGACGTTTATAAGATGCTGGTCGGTGTCGTCCTGCTTTGTTCGGCCACGTACCTAGTTTGGCGCGGCTATGCAAAAAAATTTCGATCCGTGCCGATCGCCGAAACGCCAGTGACGGTGCCGATGTTCATCGCGCCGTTTATCGGCGCGGCGGTGGGACTACTATCAGGCCTTACCGGGACCGGCGGCGGCATCTTCCTTTCACCTATCGTTCTGTTGATGGCGTGGGCCGGGCCGAAAGCGACTGCGGGTATCGCTGCACCCTTCATCATGGTCAACTCAGTCGCCGGATTGAGCGGCGGCCTGTACAAAGGAACGTTTGCTCTGGCGACCATACCCGACGCTGCTGCGCCTCTTTGCGCAGCGGCACTGGCCGGCGCAATGTTGGGCACATGGCTGGGTCTGTACAAACTTTCCAACCGACTGCTGATTCTTACGCTTGCCTTCGTAATGTTGATTGCTGCCGTAAAGCTGCTCGGTCTCACCTGAAAAATCGCCTAGCGCGTCGCTGGCAACGCCCAATGCCTAACGTACCCCAAGGGTCAGTTGGTGCACGCCTGATGGGCTAGAATTGCAAATTCCTGCATTCTTTTGCAAATAACTGCGGCTTATTGCGTGAATAGCCTAACTGACGCATTTGTTGGTGCGCTCCAACTTATCCTCAACGCAGATGCGACCCTGCTGTCCATCATTGGGCTATCGCTGCAAGTGAGTGTGTCGGCAGTCGCACTGGCAAGCGTACTCGGCTTGGTGCTTGGCTCTCTCATCGCCGTCAGTCGGTTTCCGGGCCGAAGTTTGGTCATCGCCATCCTTAATGCCACGATGGGCCTGCCGCCGGTGGTCATTGGTCTGTTGGTTTATATGCTGCTATCCCGTGCCGGCCCGCTTGGCTCCTATGGGCTACTGTTTACGCCAACCGCGATGGTGATTGCACAAGTCATTTTGATCAGCCCCATCATCGCCGCCCTTTCGCGCCAGACCATCGAGGATGCGTGGCGCGACTACCGGGAACAGTTAGCCTCACTCGGCGTCCGGGGTGTATCGGCTGCCCGTACGCTACTTTGGGACTCGCGGTTCTCGCTAGTGACCATCACCCTTGCGGGGCTTGGCAGGGCTTGCGCGGAAGTGGGTGCCGTGATGATCGTCGGCGGGAATATTGACGGCGTAACACGTGTCATGACGACCGCCATCGCTCTGGAAACAACCAAGGGCGACCTTCCTCTGGCGATGTCGTTGGGCATCGTGCTGGTGCTGATTGTGCTCGCCATCAATATCTTGGCACAGTCACTCAAGTCATTCGCCGAACGCCGTTATGGTTGAATCCCCAAAAATGATCGCAAATCTGCTGCCGGTCACGGTACGCGACGTCAGCGTGATTGCAAACCAAAAAACCATACTGCGCGATATCAATTTAGAGATCGCCTGCGGTACGCGTACGGTGATCTTGGGTGCGAACGGCGCAGGCAAGAGTACATTGTTACGAGTGTTACACGGCCTAGTGAAGCCGTCGTCGGGCGTCGCGACCAGCGTTCGCGGCGCGCCACTCGGCGATGTTCAGCTGCGCGCACACGACGCGATGCTCTTCCAGCGCCCGGTGATGTTACGGACCAGTGCATTTAACAACGTGCTGTATGCCACGCAACACCTATCGCCCACAAAACGTAATGGCGATGGCGAGCCACAGGCCGTGTGGGAGGCATTAAGAGCCGTCGGCCTGGAAGGAATCGCCGACCGCCCGGCACGGGTGCTCTCTGGTGGCGAGCAGCAGCGCATCGCCTTTGCGCGCGCACTCGTTCGCCGCCCAGAGGTACTCTATTTGGATGAGCCAACGGCGAGTTTGGACCCACGCTCCGCACGACAAATTGAAGACTGCATCCAGTGCGCCGCTTCATCCGGCGTGACCATTGTCATGAGCACCCACCACTTGGCGCTGGCCAAACGGGTCGCCGAAAGCATCATCTTCCTGCACGAGGGGAGGATCACGGAAGCAACACCCGCCCAAGTGTTTTTTTTACAACCCCAATCGACCGAAGGTCGAGAATTTCTGTATGGAGAAGCGATATGAAGAAAACGCGACAAGAGCACGTAATAGGTATCGTTGCGGCGTGTGTTGCCACACTCGGCATCAGCGCTGCAAATGCGCAAGAGCGATTCATCACCGTCGCATCAACAACGTCGACGGAACAATCCGGCCTGTTTGGCCATTTGCTGCCGATATTCAAGAGGGATACGGGCATCGATGTCCGCGTGGTCGCGTTGGGCACCGGGCAGGCGCTTGATACCGGTCGTCGTGGCGACGCCGACGTCGTCTTTGTCCACGATAAGGTTGCCGAAGAAAAATTTGTTGCCGAGGGTTTTGGTGTGGAACGTATCGAAGTCATGTACAACGACTTTGTGCTGGTTGGACCAAAGGCGGATCCGGCGAAGGCAAACGGGCGCGACATTTCTCTCGGACTTAAGCGGCTTGCAGACAGCAAGGCCGCCTTCGTTTCGCGCGGCGACAAGAGTGGCACCCACGCAGCGGAGTTGCGTTATTGGAAAGCGGCCGGCGTCGATCTCGACGCGACCAAAGGCGCGTGGTACCGCGAAACCGGCTCGGGAATGGGGTCGGCATTGAATACCGCTTCTGCCATGAACGCATACATCCTCACGGATCGCGGCACTTGGCTGTCATTTAAGAACCGCGGTGAACTCGCAATACAAGTCGAAGGCGACGCCAAACTGTTCAACCAGTATGGCGTGATGCTGGTAAATCCTGTAAAACATCCTCACGTCAAAAGAGACCTAGGCCAACGCTTCATCGACTGGTTAGTTTCGGTCGCTGGCCAAAAAGCCATCGCCGACTACAAGATCGGCGGCGAACAACTGTTCTTTCCGAACGCAAAGCCGCCGATGAAGAAGGCCGCTTAAAGGGCAGGTGTGTTGGCTAGCTGTTGAAGACGACCTGCCCGCGCTTGGCCAGGTCATAGCCGGCGAGTGATGCGGCATGAAGAGCAAAGGCTTCCCCCATAATGCAAGCAAACAGTCGCTGTACGTCCGCCGAAAAATACTCGCGCCGCAGCATTACGAGGTCAAACCGCTCAACCTTAAGCGGAATAAAGCCGAGTCCAAAGTTGCGAGCGGCCGATTCGATGGCGAGTCCGGCATCAGCCACCCCTTCACGTATGGCAAGCGCCAAATCGGTCTCCGTCAAGGCAAGCGCATTCAACGTCGTGAACTGGTGCTGCGCGTACCCGGATTGTTCGCGCAGGCAATCCCACAATTCGCGGCTTCCCGCGCCGGGTTGTCGCAGCACTACGCGGGCATTTGCAGCAACAAGATCGGCGATCGTCGCAATCTGCAGCGGGTTGCCATTGGCGACAACCAAGCCTTGCTGGCGCTGTGCCATGGTGATCGCGACCCATTCACCCAAGGGGGCGGCGGCCAGCGCGGCCACGTTGAAATCTTCTGCCGCCGGATCGTATAGATGGATACCGGCTATCACCGCTTCGGCCGCATACAAACGATCCAGTCCGCTGCGACTGCCGCCGGATAACATCGCCATATTGCAACCAGATTCACGAACCGCCCACTCGAGCAACGGATCGTGGCTTCCCGCGACAACACGGCTCGCGGTTGGCCTCACGCGGCCCAGAGCAGCGGCTTCGGTGTTTTGGTCAATCCACAAGTCCACCAACCGTTTCGGGAACAACCACTTACCCGTGACGCGCGAGCACGGTATCTTTTTCTGTTTCACCAAGTCGTACACGGTGCGCTCACCGATCCGCAGATACGCCGCAACCTCCTTTAGCTCCATTAGATCTGGCACGGCGGAGCGATCGGGACTGGACATATTGCGTTTCATTCGCACATTCTTGCACGGCAAACACGAATGGGTCATCGGAGGCAACATGATTTTTGGTAAATCCAGAAGACAGCGGCGGCGTTTCACGGTCGTCTCCCTAGTTATGGCGCTCTGCTGGAGCGCGGCAGGGAGCGCCGTGAGCGCGCAAACATTCATCGATGACGCCGGGCGGAGAGTCGAACTGCCGCGCAAGATTGAACGCGTGTACGCTGCCGGGCCACCCGCCTCGGTGTTGGTGATGGCAATTGCGCCGGAGAAACTTATCGGCTGGACGCGTGCGATGAGACCCGATGAAGCGCCGTTCTTGCCGCCACAGTTGGTCAAACTGCCCGAATTGGGCCGACTGACCGGTCGTGGCAACACGGCCAATGTCGAGGTGGTGTTGAAAGCCAAGCCCGACATCATCATCGACATCGGCTCGGTGAACGCCAACTTTGCCTCACTCGCGGATCGTGTTACCCAAGAAACCAAAATCCCCTATGTGCTGCTCGACGGCAGGCTTGATACCTTGCCATTGCAGATCGAAAAAATTGCGCGCATTTTGGGAGAGGGCACCCGCGCTAGACCACTGCTCGACTACGTCAACGCCACCTTCGCCGACCTAAAGACACGTATCGCCACCATCCCCATCGAACAACGACCGGAAGCCTACTACGCACGCGGCAACAATGGTCTCACCACAGGGCTGCCGGGCTCGATCAATGTCGAGATGCTGGAGTTCCTGGGCGCTAAAAATGTCGCAGGCGTCGGCACCGGCGGTGTCGGCATTGCCAATCTGGCGCAGGTTGGCTTTGAGCAGGTAGTGTTATGGAATCCCAATTTCATCGTCACTAATGACCCGGCCTTTTACCGCGAGGTATGGACGCGCGCCGAGTGGCAGACCATTCGAGCGGTGCGCAACAAACGTGTGTTCCTCTCGCCCAATCTCCCGTTTGGCTGGTTCGACTATCCGCCCGGGGCCAATCGACTGATCGGCTTAAAGTGGCTGGCAAATTTGTTGTATCCCGAAACCTTTAAGTTTGATCTCGCCAAAGAGATCGAAAACGTCTACCGCCTTCTCTACCAGCAAAAGCCGACTCGCGAGCAAATAGGAAAGATTCTTGGCGAACCCGGCGTGCTGCCAAAATAGCGCAACCCCGTTCCCTTGGTGCAAAACGCGATCACCAACCCATTCCGTGTCAACAAGCACTTCCATCCCCGCCATCACGAACACCGGCACCGCTCGCGTCGCGGCGATACACACCTTGGCCATTGCCATGGCGGTGGGGATGGTATTGGTGGCACTGTCCGTAGGTCGCTTCCCGATAAGCATTGGGGAGCTTTTTTCACTTCTTGGCGCAAAGCTCTACGGCGGCACTACAAACGCACCCGAAAACGCTGACCTAGTCTTATTCAGCATCCGCGGCCCGCGTATTGTCGCGGCGTTCGCGGTTGGCGCCGCGCTGGCAGCTGCTGGTGCAGCGTACCAAAACCTGTTTCGCAATCCCCTAGTGTCGCCCGATATCCTGGGCGTTTCCAGCGGCGCAGCACTAGGAGCGGTGTTGGGCATCATGATGGCGTTGCCGATTGTCGCAATTCAAGGGCTCGCGTTTATCGGCGGTCTTGCGGCAGTCGCCGCTATCTATCTCATTGGCAATAGCCTGGTGAGCAAGCATGGCGGACACGACCCGGTGCTGACGCTGGTGCTCGCGGGAGTGGTGATCGGCTCGCTGTTAGGGTCGGGCATCGCACTCACCAAGTATCTGGCCGATCCATACAACCAGCTACCCGCTATCACCTACTGGCTGTTGGGAAGCTTTGCCAGCATTACCAAAAGTGATCTAGCGGTTGCGCTACCAATCATTATCATCGCCACCGTACCCTTGGCCGCGTTGCGCTGGCGCATTAACCTGCTGGCGCTGCCCGACGATGAGGCGCGCGCATTGGGCCAAGACACCAGCCGTCTGCGTTTAACTGTCATCATCGCCGCGACTTTGATGACCGCCGCATCGGTGGCAATCTGCGGCATTGTTGGTTGGGTCGGACTGGTAGTGCCACACGCGGTGCGCCTGCTGGTGGGGGCGGAGTTTTCACGCCTGTTGCCGCTGGCGATGCTGATTGGCGGCACGTTTATGTTGCTGGTCGACACCGTTGGGCGCAGTATTGCGCAGATTGAGGTACCGCCGGGAGTGCTCACTGCGGCACTCGGAGCACCCGTGTTTATCTGGCTGATGGCGGCGACTTTCAGGCGGGCAAGATGACTCTACTGAATGTAGAAAGACTATCTATCGGTTACCCCCGTCGCGTCATCGCCAGCGATATTTCATTGGATGTGGCCGCCGGCCAGGCAATCGCCATACTCGGGCCGAATGGCAGCGGCAAAACCACGTTGTTTAGGACTGTGTTGGGCTTACTCGCGCCGCGCGCAGGGCGCGTTCTGTTAGACGGCAAATCGATCACCACACTTTCCGCCCCCGAGATTGCGCGGCAGATTGCCTATGTGCCACAAAACTCAGCGGGCTTGTTCAATTTCAGCGTGCTCGAAGTGGTGGAAATGGCCCGCGCACCGCATCTTTCTTGGTTTTCACAACCCGGAGCGGTAGATCGCGCCATTGCTGCGGTGTCGTTGTCGCAAGTCGGCATGGGCGAGTTTATTGATCGGGAGTTTTCTGAATTGTCCGGCGGAGAACGGCAATTGGTGATGATCGCCCGCGCCCTGGCCAGCCAAGCCAAGTATCTGTTGCTCGATGAGCCAACCGCGAGCCTCGATTTTGGCAACCGATTGTTGGTGCTAGAGACCCTGATCAAACTCAAACAGCGCGGCATGGCGGTGGTCTTCACCACTCACGATCCGGATCATGCGCGACGCGTTTGCAGTGAAAGCCGCGACCAAACGCTGACCATTTCGCGAGCCGGACAAGTCAGCATCGGCCCGACGGCGGACGCGTTGCAGAGCAAAGCGCTTGCGGCCCTATACGGAATCGATCAAAGTGTGTTTTCAGCGCAACGCTAAGTAAAATTGAAAGTCGCCATTTGACGGGCTTCTTCAGGCATAAATGTCCTAACTCGTCCGTCTTTGCTTGTGTTTACCGAATCTCCCCATGCCCTCTAACGCCCGCCTCAGACTCATCCTTGCCAGCTTGGCGGCAATTCTCATGACAAATGCTTCTGCCCAAACGTTGACTTTCAAGGACGTTCTCGACCGGACGCCGCGGCCCGCGCCGCCGCACAAAGTGACCTACGGCTCACACCCCGACCAATACGCCGAACTGTGGTTACCAGAAGCACTTGGTACATCGTTGCCGGTGGTGGTGCTGATTCACGGCGGATGTTGGCGCGCGGATTTGCCCGGGCCCGAGCTGGTTGCGTTTCTATCCCAAGCGATTGCCGAAAAAGGAGTCGCGGTTTGGAGCGTAACCTACCGACGCATTGGTACCAAGGCCGAAAATTTTTCGCCGTACCCCGATACCTTTCTTGACATTGCAGCCGCTGCTGACAAGTTGCGCGAGATCGCACCGCGCTACAAACTCGATTTGAATCGTGTGGTCACGAGCGGGCACTCAGCCGGCGGACACCTCGCACTCTGGCTCGCCGCACGGCCTAAGATCGCCGGCACCTCGCCCCTCCACTCGGCGAAGCCGCTGCCAATCAAAGCAAGTGTCGGCATCGCTGCGCTCGCGGACCTCCAGTACGCAAAGTCTGCATCCGCGCACGCTTGCGGCGCAGACACGGTGGACTTGCTCATCAACACCAAAGAGCGCAAAGACGCCGCTTACCTCGATACGTCTGTGACGCCGTTACTTCCGTTGGGACTTTCGCAGACTCTCATCAGCGGTGTCTACGACGGCATCGTTGCGCCCGCGCATGCACTGCGCTACCGTGAGCGCGCCAAAGCCAAGGGCGAGATGGTGACACTACTCACGCTCGACGATTCTGGACACTTTGAACTCATCGCGCCATGGACTGCTCCCGGCGCGCTTGTTGTTGAATCGATCGTCAGCACCGCGAAAGGTCTCAAATGAAACACTTCGTTCTCATTTACGAAGTGGTTGACGATTATGTTGAGCGTCGTACACCGTTTCGTGCTGAACATCTTGCACTGGCGCAAGCGGCTAAGGCGAATGGCGATCTGTTTCTCGCTGGCGCATTCGCCGATCCCGTCGATGGCGCATTATTGGTTTTCCAAGGTGAAACTGGCGCGGCAGCCGAAGCCTTTGCCCAAGCCGATCCCTACGTCAAGAACGGCTTGGTCACAAGCTGGCGAGTGCGGGAGTGGACGACGGTGGTGGGCGATACGGCGATGGTCGCGCTGCCGTAGGTTCGGATCTCTACAAAGCGGTACGGATGTCCCAAAGCTCGGGAAACAATCGCACATCCACCATCTTGCGCAGGTAATCCACTCCCGAAGTGCCGCCGCTGCCGCGCTTAAAGCCAATCACACGCTCGACCGTCGTGACATGACGAAAACGCCACTGGCGGAAATAGTCTTCAAGATCGACCAGCTTCTCCGCCAGTTCGTACAAATCCCAATACTGCTTAGTGTTGGCATATACCTCTGCCCACGCCGCCGCGACGCTGGCATTTGCGACGTATGGGGCCGACCAATCCCGATTGATGATGACCGTATCCAAGGTGAATCCGCGTCTGGCGAGGAGCCGATTGGCCTCGTCGTAGATTGACGGGCTGTTCAACAATTCCGTTAACTTCGCATGGATTTCCGCCTGATGTGCGAATGGCCTAAGCATAACCCTCGACTTGTTACCAAACAGAAACTCAAGCATGCGGTTTTGATGTGACTGAAACCCGGACGACCGCGCCAGCGACTCGCGAAATGCAGAGTACTCAGTCGGTGTAAGCGTGGACAAGATGTCCCATGATTGGATGAGGTTGTTCATGATGCGCGACACACGGGCCATCATTTTGAATGCGGGGGACAGGTCTTCGAGTTGTATGCAAATTCGGGCGCGCATCAATTCCGCCAGCGCCAGCTTCATCCACAATTCGGTCGCCTGATGTTGGATGATAAACAGTAACTCGTTGTGTTCGGTTGATAGCGGACGCTGTGCGGACAGGAGCTGATCGAGCTTCAGATAATCCCCGTAACTCATGTCGTTACGAAAATTGTCGAACGCCCCGTCGGGAAGTGTTTCATCGTCAACCATTGGCACCGCCTCGTCAGTAAATCGGCAGGCTGGCTTTGAGCACCACGCCAGTTTGCGCCTCAGTGACCAAAATGCTTCTCGGATCGTTCGGATCGATGGCAATACCGGTTGTACTGTCGCCGCGCGACGAATCAACACGATACTTCGGCTCACCGCGTTTATCGAACATCCACACACAACCCATCCCTTGATGGGCAACATAAACATTGTCATCACTATCCATGGCAATCCCGCCGGGACCGCCGTTGGTGCCCCATCCGCCCGAAAGTTGAATGTATCGGCTCACTTTTGAGACGCCGCCCTCGACCAGGGGTACTCGCCAAATGGCGTTATCACCCGCCACCGCCATCAGCAATAAATCTTCATTCGCCCCAACTCCTAGTCCCGCTGGCCGCGGGATACCGTATACCAATCGTTGTAACTCACCGTTGGCTTTCATCCGGTACAAGGCACCGTCAGCAGCGTGCAGACCGGTTTGGCCTGCATCGGAAAAATACAGATCGCCGTTGCTGGCAAAGGCCAGGTGAGTCACGCCTAAGAACCGCTGTCCGACATAGTGGGTCAATACCGGAGCCAACTTCCGCAGGCTGATATCAAGCTGCAAAATGCCGTGCCGCTGATCGGCAATGAATAGGCGGCCATCCTTGTGAAACTCTAAGCCGCTCGGCCAGCCGTCATACTTGGTGATGAGATCCCAGTCGCCGCTCGGTGTGACACGAAATATGCGTCCGAATGGCGCATCCGCCAGCCATAAATTCCCGCTACTATCGAAACACGGACCGTCCAGAAAGCTATGTATGTCCCGTCCGCCTAGATTTGCGTGTGACCAAGGGTTGTCTGCGCCAGCGTCGTGCAGAAACGACGGCAATTCAAAGTGGGTATCGGAGGTAAGTGAAAGCGGCGTGGAATACATATTTGCTTCGACTATTTGAATGCCAGCATTATGCGGCACCGGCAAGTGTTGAGGTGGAAATCATGCTTCCGCGCCGCGACACTGCGCCGTCTATGTTTCGGCTGCCCAGGTATTAAACTGCCGTCATGGCAAACACTGAAGTGAGAAACCCTCGCCTGTGGCATTTCTGGATTGACAGGGGAGGCACGTTTACCGACATTGTCGCCAAAACGCCGGGCGGCAGCATTGTCACGGCGAAATTGTTGTCAGAGAACCCAAGCATGTACCAAGATGCAGCGATTGCGGGTATCCGCCAGCTGATGGGTATCGCCCGCGATGCAGCCATTCCCGCTGCCTCCATCGCTGCGGTAAAGATGGGTACGACCGTCGCCACTAATGCGCTGCTCGAACGCAAAGGTAAAAAAACGCTGCTCGCCATCACCGCCGGCTTTCGTGACCAGCTGCGCATCGCTTATCAGAACCGACCGCGCATCTTTGACATGCACATCCGGCTGCCGGAGCTACTCTATTCAGATGTCGTTGAGATCGCAGAGCGTATGAGCGCGGCCGGCGCGGTCATTACCCCACTGGACGAAGCCAGCGTTCGAGCCCGCCTTGAGGCCGCATATGCACGCGGATTCCGCGCCGTCGCCGTCGTCTGTATGCACAGCTTCCGATATCCAGAGCACGAGCTGCGGGTCGCCGCAATCGCTCGGGAGGTCGGCTTTCGCCAAGTCTCGGCGTCGTCTGATGTAAACCCAGTGATAAAAATTGTCTCACGCGGTGACACCACGGTGGTCGACGCCTACTTGTCGCCGATTCTGCGACGTTACGTCGAACAGGTAACCAAAGAGCTTCCCGATACGCCGATTTATTTCATGCAATCAAACGGCGGGCTGACTAATGCCAGTCGATTCCAGGGCAAAGACGCCATTTTGTCGGGCCCTGCGGGCGGGATCATCGGCATGACCAAGACGGCAACATCCGCAGGATTTGACAAGGTGATCGGCTTCGACATGGGCGGTACCTCTACCGACGTTTCACACTTTGCGGGCGAGTTGGAGCGCGAGTTCGAGACGCAAGTCGCCGGCGTACGGATGCGCGCGCCGATGATGTCCATTCACACCATTGCCGCAGGTGGCGGGTCTATCCTGCACTTCGACGCAGTGGGGAAAACCGCGCGTTTTCGTGTCGGCCCAGATAGTGCGGGGGCCAATCCTGGGCCAGCATGTTACCGGCGCGGCGGACCACTCACCGTAACGGATTGCAACGTCATGCTGGGCAAACTGCAACCCGACTGGTTCCCAACGTTGTTTGGCAATGACGGTGTATCACCGCTGGATGCGGAGACCGTTCAACGGCAATTTTGCACGCTGGCGGAGGATGTCTCGCGCGCAACCGGAGTTCAACAAACTGCAGAACAGATTGCTGAAGGATTCCTGCGTATTGCGGTGGCCAACATGGCCAACGCAATTAAGCGCATTTCCGTCGAGCGCGGTCACGACGTTACCGAGTATGTATTGCAATGCTTTGGTGGAGCTGGCGGACAGCATGCGTGTCTGGTAGCCGATCAACTCGGTATGACAACCATCTACATCCACGCGTTATCCGGTGTGTTATCCGCCTACGGCATGGGTCTGGCGAACATCACCGCAATGCGCCAAAGCACAATCGAAGCGCCGCTCACTGACTCTACTGTTGCGATACTCGCGCAAAGAGTCGGCGAACTGGCTGACAGCGCGACGCGAGAGGTGGCCTCACAGGGCGTCGAGACGGCTCGGATCAGCCTCGCAACACGCGTTCATCTGAAGTACATCGGCACGGATTCTGCGATTGCCGTCGAGTTTGGCGATGCGTCGGCAATGCAGGCTGCATATGAAGCCGCTTACAAACGCCGTTTCAGCTTTCTGATGCACGGGCGCGGACTTATCGTTGAGGCAATATCGGTCGAAGTCACCGGTCAATCTGCGGATATCGATTGCGATTCGACCAAATCATCTACGGCGGAACATCCAAGCAACCAGCCCTTCTCGCTGGCGCGGATGGTCTGTGCCGGCAAATCGTTCCAGACGGGCGTCTATTCGCGCACCAGCTTGGCACCCGGCCAGCCCATCGTTGGCCCCGCAATCATTGTGGACGGGAACGCGACGACGGTGGTCGAGCCGGGCTGGTGTGCGAATCTCACCCCCACGCGGGACCTCATCCTGACACGGACGACACCACTAGTCATCGAACGTCTTTCCGACCCGCCAGCGCGCGAAGCAGCCAACCCGGTGATGCTCGAGGTTTTCAACAATCTTTTCATGTCAATCGCAGAACAGATGGGAACACGGCTGCAACAAACTGCCTACTCAGTGAACATCAAGGAGCGGCTTGATTTCAGTTGTGCGTTGTTTGATGCAAACGCCAACTTGATCGCCAATGCACCGCATATGCCCGTGCACTTGGGTTCGATGGGAGAATCCGTTAGCACGGTTTATCGCAAAAACTTTGGGCGTATGCAGGCCGGCGATGTATTTGTACTAAACGATCCGTATAACGGCGGCACCCATTTGCCGGACGTCACCGTCGTCACCCCGGTTTTTCTTGATGGTGCCAGCAGCGCTCCCCAGTTTTTTGTTGGCTCGCGTGGCCACCACGCCGACATTGGCGGTATCACCCCCGGCTCCATGCCGCCCTTTTCCAAAACCGTCGAAGACGAAGGTGTACTGCTGGATAACGTGAAGTTGATGTCCAACGGCGTATTTCTCGAAACTGAAATGCGCACGTTGCTGGCCGCCGCCAAACACCCTGCTCGAAACATCGACCAAAACATCGCGGACATGCGGGCACAAGTTGCGGCGAATGAAAAAGGTGCACAAGAGTTGAAACAGATGGTCAACCACTTTGGCTTAGGCGCGGTACAAGCCTACATGCAGCACGTTCAGGACAACGCCGAAGAAAGTGTGCGCCGCGCGATTGGCAAACTTCACGATGGCAGCTTTTCTTATGCGATGGATAACGGTGCAATCATTGCGGTCCGGGTCACAATCGGTGCCGACAAACGCAGCGCTACTATCGACTTCACCGGGACTTCCGCCCAGCTCACCTCGAACTTCAACGCGCCCTCCGCTGTTGTATTCGCCGCGGTACTCTACGTGTTTCGAATGTTGGTAGACAGCGATATTCCGCTCA
This sequence comes from Rhodocyclaceae bacterium, assembly GCA_020247395.1. GTDB lineage: Bacteria > Pseudomonadota > Gammaproteobacteria > Burkholderiales > Usitatibacteraceae > UKL13-2. The sequence goes on along the minus strand of JADCJC010000097.1, from coordinate 722 downwards.
ACGCCGGATGCCTGAAACCACTCACGATTATCATTCCGCGCGGCTCCATGCTGAACCCTTCGCCCCCGGCCGCGACCGTGGCAGGCAACGTTGAAACCTCGCAGTGCATTACCGACACGTTGATCGGTGCATTAGGCGTAATGGCCGCCAGTGGCGGAACCATGAATAACTTCACATTCGGCAACCACCAGTACCAGTACTACGAAACGGTTTCTGGTGGAACGGGTGCCGGCCCTACCTTTGACGGCTGCGACGCGGTGCAAGCACACATGACAAACTCGCGATTGACCGACCCAGAGGTTTTGGAACTGCGCTATCCCGTGATCGTGGTAGAGCACGCCATTCGCCGTGGCTCTGGCGGCGACGGCAAATTCTGTGGCGGCGATGGCGCCATTCGCAAAATCCGCTTTCTTGAAACGATGACAGCAGCCATTCTTGCCGGGCACCGCTTGGTGCCGCCATTTGGGATGAGTGGCGGCGGCACCGGTGCCTGTGGCGCGAGCTGGATTGAACACCCGGATGGATCACGCACAACCTTATCGTACGCCGACGAGGTGGAAGTCAATCCAGATGATGTATTTGTCCTGGAGACACCGGGCGGCGGCGGATACGGCGAGCGATCATGCTGAACTGCGAGGGATAGATTGCAGAGGGCTTGTTGCGGCGCGGCAAGTGGTATTCGTCGTATCGCAACGTTTTGTTGCAGATGTGTGAATTGCGTC
>JADCJC010000096.1 GCA_020247395.1 Rhodocyclaceae bacterium | reverse complement strand
TCCGGCCCCTGCTGCTGCACCAGCTGACGCTGCTGCTCCTGCTCCTGCTGCTGCTCCCGCCGCCGCTCCTGCTCCTGCTGCTGCTCCCGCCGCCGCTCCTGCTCCCGCTGCCGGTGCTCCTGCTGCGGCAAAGCCAGCTGAGGCGCCAAAGAAGTAAACGCCTCAATGCCGTAATGGAAAACGCCAGTCTCGTGACTGGCGTTTTTTTTCGGCTATTGATCGTAAAACAACTTGCAGCACCACGGTGGGCAGCACCATGCAACCTAACATTCAAGCCAATCGAATCCGTGGTCTTGGCAGGCATGCCCAATATCGTTAAGGGAACATCCCATCACGGTAGCAAATGCCGTTCGTGCAAGTGCTGGTGTGTTGTTTTGACGCGACAAGTGCGCCGCGACGACATGCTGCAATTTTGCATGTTTCAGGCGACTCAATAGCGAAGCCGCAGCGTCGTTATCCAAGTGACCAAATTTACCCGAGACCCGCTTCTTCAAGCTCGGTGGATATGGGCCATCGTGCAGCATGCCCAGATCATGGTTCGCCTCCAGGACTAGCGCCTCGCAAGCAACGAGGCTTTCTTCAATATGAATTGTAGTTGACCCTACGTCGGTAAGAACGCCTAGGCGCGATGCACCATCGCCAAAAACAAATTGCACCGGTTCGTACGCGTCGTGCGGAGCGGTATATGGAGTCACTTCCACGCCTCCCACAGAAAATCTTTGATGGGGATCGATAAAGCTAAGAAGCGCCGATGGAATCGCATGCTCACCCAACACCCGAGCGGTACCGTGCGTCAACCAAACAGGGATACGATGCTTTCGCGCCATGCGCGCAACACCGCCAATGTGATCCGAATGTTCATGTGTCACCACGATGGCGTCCAAATCGTTCGCTGCGAGGCCAACACGGCCAAGGCGCGCTTCGGTCTCAGCCAGTCCAAACCCGCAGTCCATCATCACACGCGAAGTTGATACTCCGTCTTTGACTTCGACCACCAGAGCGTTGCCTTCGCTACCTGACCCCAGAGAACAAAATCGCATGGTTAAGTCCCCTCGCACAAATCAACGTCAGGCGCTTGCATCAGTGCATGTAACAACGTACCAAACGCAAAGCCCGCTAGAAGCGGGCTTTGTGTGATCGTCGCAGCACGCTCGACGAACATCAGCATAGTTGGCTAGCGAAGCTGCTCGAACAGCAGCGTCAAGATGCGTTTTGCCGTGGCGGAGTTGTCAGGCTTGCCGTCGGTCGCTTGAACCTCAACATCCGAAGTTGCGCCGCCATCGCTAACCTTAATACGATACTGGGGGCGATCAGCGGGTTTATCGGAACGCCAGAAGGCCAACCAATCGACCCAGCTCTTCTTGTTTGCCTTCGCGCTATCATTCTCTGGATCGATGTAACGAACAAAGAACATACCCTTCGAGCGATCACGATCCTCAACCGTGAATCCAGACCGATCAAGCGCCAATCCGACACGCCGCCAGGCACGATCAAAAGGCTCACTGACCTTCAACACTCCGCCCTTGGCGGTATCGTAGGTAGCCCGCGCTTGGACTGCCTGCGGCGTAGCACCGGCAATGGCAACGACTTTATCTGTGGCGAAGCCAAACTTAACCATCATGCGCCCGAGCATCTCGATTTCTAGCGATCTGTCCGAGGGTCTGAACTGCCAGCCGGTGCTGGTCTTTTCAGAACTTGTGTAGACCTCTTCGAGACCTCGATGGCTGACGTAAATCTCCGTCGTACCTGGCTCGCTGCCGGCCTCCAAACGGGTACGAAACTTGTCACGCTCACCAGTGGAGTAAAGGCCATCGAGAAATCTCCCGACTGCATTACGAAACGGATCCTGTGGAATTTTTGAGCGATTTTCCGCCCAGTCCGTTTCCATGATGCCGGACTCTGGCGTTTCCCGACTCAGCACGAAGCCCGTCTCTGTCCAGAAATCCTTTACCTGCGGCCAAACGCGATCTGGCGCACCCTTAACAACGAGCCACTGCTGCTCGCCGGAGCGCACAATCCGGGCGTTTTCAAATTTTGGCAACACCGCAGAGCTCGTCAACGGCGCAGCCGCCGTTTGGCCACTCCGTTCGCGATTGTACTGCGAGAAGGTAGTTGCTTTAGGATCTGGCACTAGAAAGCGATCATCGCCAATCGGTCGCGTAAGATCGGGGGGCACTTCGAGCGAGCGGACCTTTGTATTTTGACCCTGAGTGCGGTAATCCGGCCCCGATGGGTTTAGCCAGCCGCATCCGGCAAGCGTCAATGCGCCGATGGAGAATCCGGTGAGTGCGATGCGATTGAACGTCATTTGAACATCTTCCTTGGTGTATTGCAGATTGCGGCGTTACAAAATACCGGCTTCTCGCATGGTCGCGCGTAGTGTTTCATGAAATTTGGACTCAAACGGAGTCAGCGGCAAACGAATTCCGGAATCAATTCGGCCCATTTGCTCCAACGCCCACTTTACAGGGATCGGGTTTGCTTCCAAAAACAAATGATTGTGCAGGCCGAGTAAACGGTTATTGACGACAACCGCTTTTTCGCGTTCGCCTGCGAGTGCAGCCATGCACAGTTCGTGCATTAAGCGTGGCGCCACATTCGCAGTGACGGAGATTGTGCCGTGGGCTCCCAGCAACATCAGGGCCAAGGTAGAAACATCTTCACCTGAATAAATACCAAAAGTCTTCGGGGCAAACTTGAGCAACTCAGCGCCACGCGCCATATTCGCCGTTGCATCCTTGATGCCAACTATGTTTGGCAGCTCTGCGAGCCGCAAAACCGTGTCGTTGGCTAGATCCGCGACGGTGCGCCCGGGAACGTTATACAAGATCAACGGCAGGTCACACGCGCCTGCAATTGCTTTGAAATGTTGGTACAGCCCTTCTTGCGTCGGCTTATTATAGTAAGGGACGACAGAAAGAGAATAGTCCGCGCCGACACGCTTCGCAGCGTCGGCCAAAAAAATGGACTCTTTTGTTGAGTTAGCTCCTGTACCCGCAATGACCGGGATTCGCTTGTCAGCGTATTCAACTGCGGCGGCAATCAGCTTTTGGTGCTCGTCGAAGTCAACTGTCGGCGATTCGCCGGTCGTCCCAACGATCACGATTCCATCGGTACCTTCTGCGACGTGCCAATCAATCAGTGTCCTTAGCCGAGCAAAATCAAGATCGCCGTTTGCGTGCATCGGCGTCACGATCGCCACCATGCTGCCCCGCAGTTTCACGTCAGATTTCATATTGTTTTGGAGTGCCACACGTAGATGCCCTTTTTACCCAACGAATCAAACGGCATTTGGTCCGCCCACAATCTGTTTAAAGCTGCTAGGCTGATGCCGCAAATCCAGCGCTGCTATGCGTTCTGATATGCGTTCTGATTTCGCAATCGTACATTTTACCGCATCACGCCCTATTGTTTGACATCCCTCCGCCAGTTGTGCTCATACTAAGCCGACGGTGGCGCTGCATTCGAGAAACTTGGACACGCTTGCGATCACAATTGCTCCTGTCTGCGATAATTTGTTGATGAATGGTACCGATACCCCTCCGCCGGGTGCGTTGAGCACGTTAAGCGCCTTACCGCTAGACCTGTCGCGGGCCGACTGTGAACGCTTGGACGCATTAGATGAGTTGAGGCACGCGAGACAGCGATTCCGCATCGCCGACAACACTATCTACCTTGATGGTAATTCGTTGGGTGCTTTGCCCGCCTCCACAGCAGCAGCGGTATACAGCACAATTGACGCAGACTGGGGCGTCGGCCTGATTCGGTCCTGGAATAACGCCGAATGGGTCAATTTGCCGCGCAACCTGGGCGAACGTATTGGCCCGCTGATCGGCGCACGGGCAGACGAGATCGTGGTTGCAGACTCGACGTCAGCAAACATTTTCAAGTTGCTGTCCGCAATGTTGACCCGACCCGCGGTGCTGAGCGACACAAGGCGCCGCTATGTTCTTGCTGAGCGCAGCAACTTCCCAACAGACCTCTATATTGCGCAGGGTCTGCTCTCCCTGCTCGGCGATCAGTATGAGTTGAAGCTGGTCGAAAGAGAGGCGCTCGCCGGCGCGTTCGACCATACGATCGCCGCGGCGCTCATCACGCATGTCGACTACCGTAGCGGCGCAATGTTTGATATGTCGGCTTACAACCAACACGCTGCAGAGTCGGGCACCTCGATTCTCTGGGATCTGAGTCACAGCGCTGGCGCAGTGGTTGTGAACTTGGTGGCAGACGGTGCCGAATTTGCGGTCGGATGCGGCTACAAGTATTTGAACGGAGGGCCCGGCGCACCTGCATTCCTTTACATCCGACGCGATTTGCAGGCGGGCCTTGCTAATCCGTTATCGGGGTGGTTTGGACACTTGGCTCCATTTGCCTTTGACACTGCCTATTTGCCGGCAAAGGGTATTGATCGTTTTTTGTGCGGTACGCCGCCAATACTCGGAATGGTCGCCCTCGGGGAGGGGCTCGCAACGTTTGAAGGCATCAATCTTGCCAGCTTACGAAAAAAATCGCTGGCGTTGAGTGACCTTTTTTTGGCTCTTATGCGTGCGCAGTGCGGCTCATTAGGCTTTGACTCCATCAGCCCAGTGGCACACGTAGATCGTGGGTCACACCTCGCATTTGCACACGCCGACGCTTACCCGATCATGCAAGCCATCATTGAGCGCGGTGTGATCGGCGACTTCAGGCAACCCAACCTTCTCCGCTTCGGATTTACTCCGCTGTATACGCGCTTCACCGATTGCTGGGACGCAGTGAACGTCATCCGAGATGTTGTGACTTCACAGAGTTTTCGCTCGCCGGCATATCAACAACGCCATCAGGTCACCTAGCCAATCCATGCCATCATCCTCCCCGGTAAAGACAGGACATCGAATACACGTCGACTTCGATTTGCCGAAGGTGAACGCGATTTTCAGTTCAATGACCGCTGGACAGGCGTGGGCAAAGGTCGGCATGGAACCGTCGCCTGCTGAGCGAGCAAAGCTTAAAGAGCGAATTACTCGGCTGCTAAAGGCGCAAAACGCGGTGCTTGTCGCCCACTACTACGTCCATCCAGACTTGCAAGATCTCGCCGACGCAACTGGCGGCTGTGTGGCTGATTCTCTCGAAATGGCAAGATTTGGTCGCGATCACGCGGCGACGACGGTCGTTGTCTGTGGCGTCCGATTCATGGGCGAAACGGCCAAGATTCTCAACCCGGAAAAACGCGTACTGATGCCGGAGCTCGAGGCCGAATGCTCACTTGATCTTGG
>JADCJC010000095.1 GCA_020247395.1 Rhodocyclaceae bacterium | reverse complement strand
TCACACGATTCAGGTCGTCGTATTCAAACGAACGCGCTCTGGCGATTTGGTCGTCTGGATAGCGAGGTTGGTACTCGATCTCCAAGCGGCCACGGCCGTCGTATTGTTTGTCGGTGCTGATCAGCGTGCCAGTGAATCCGTACGTTGCCAGGCGCACTGGTTGGCCGATGGAGTTCATGTAGGTGAGCGAAGGCACCGCGATACGGTCTGCGCCCTTAAACAACTCGGTCATTTCGACCGAGGTGGCATTGACCACGGGGCAATCAAACGTGCATTGCTTGCGGTACTTGCGCGTGGACGTACCGTCAGCCCGCAGTTCTTCGGTCACGCGATCAAATGCGTCAAAGCTCCAAGACGTGCTCAGGTTGTTGGGCCCGGTGAGTAAGCGCACCGCACCGTTGCGCTCGTTGTAGCTGCGGGATTCAACGTGCCCTAAGGCGTTCGTCACCGTTGCGGGGAAACGGCCGTTCGGATCAAAGCCCGTTGACTCGGTTGCGCTCGTATCGACCCCGGTTTGAAGGTCGCGCCAGGTCGTGGTTTTGCTCGATAGGTTGCCAAAACCATCGTAACCATATTGGTGCACGAGCCTCAGGTCTGGTGTGCCATTGGGCTCGATGGTTTCTGATTGAACCCGGCCGGATCGACCCGCCTGATACACGAACTGACGTTCGCGAATGATCGTGGTGCCGCCAACGGAATCCTTCTTGGCTACCCGGGCGTTTTCCACGAGGCCGACGAGCCAGTTTGCGGTATCAGGTGTACGGTATGTGTTAACCGTGACGGTGGTGTATTTCGCGGTTGGCGTGAGCGACGAACCAATCGAGTCTGTGCGCATGCGCAGCAAATTGCCCCAGTCGTCATACGTCACCTCGGGCTCATCCGCGAACGGCGCAACACTGCTCGCACCCGCCACTACCTCGCTGCCTAGGCTCGCCCCGTTTAGGTCCGCCTTACTGGTATTTGAGCTTGCGATGTATGTAAACGTTGTGGGAATACCATTGGACTGCGGGATAGCGCGTGTGCGCAGCACGTTCGTGGTGCTGCTTAACGTTACCCCTCCGCGGGTCGAAGCCGTCGCCGTGACCATGCCGGTGTAAGGCCAGCTCTGGGCATAGGTGGTTGTGGTCGTGATATTGGATTGCTCATCCGTGCTCACGACGCGCGCGAAGCCGAGCGAGCCGCGCCCCGAGACGTCAACCGCCGCGTCTTGATAGTCGTAGCGAGTGGACTTCGTTGCATATCCACCTTGGCTGATCGTGACGCGACGCACGATCTTGCCGACACCGCTAGTGACGTAGCGTGGATAGGTCAACGTGCTAGAACCGGAGCGCGTAACGATGCTGTTTGCGACACCGTCAGCGTATTCAACTGAGCTCACGTGACCGACGCCATTGGTGACGCGGTGGATGCGGTCGAGCGCCTGGCCTGGAAGCGAGCGATCAATGGGCTCGTGCAGCTCCCATGTGCCATTCTCAACCCACACGCCATTTTGGTAAGCACCACCCTTGTACGACATGATTTGGGTGCGGCCCGTGCCGAGGAAATCCGCGAAGAAAACGGGGAAGGCGCGCCCTGTGGTATTGATGTCTTCAGGCAGGTACCCACGGAAGATCTCTTGCGGAAGCGATGCGTCGCGACAGTTGAAGTTGTCATCGTTTGCACCAGACCCACCTGTGGTGTCATCGCCCATTAGACGGCAGAACTGAATCCTTCCCGTTCCGACCGGCTTCAGCTGGTCCGGGCCCATGCTGAGGCGTTCCATGAGCAACGTTGGCGCGCCGTCGCCTTCGAATTGCCCGACACTACGCAGCTGGCGATAGCGCAGCAGCGGCTCCGTGGTCAAGCCATCGGTCACGTCAAGCCCGCTGTACTTCTTGCGCACTCGGCAGTCCAGCGCGCGCCCAGTGGATAGGCAGACCGTAAAGTCGGTGCGGTTAGGGTTGTATCTGCCAGACTGATACTCGATGAAGCCGAATGCCGTGCTCGAGTATCCCGAGCCATTAAAGTCAGCGGCGCTCGAACCGTACTTACCCACGTCAAATTGGTACGGGAACTCAGCGAGGAACGGATTAGGCCTGGTAGGTAGGTCGTACGCAGGATAGGCGTAGCTTGCGATCGCGTTTGTCGATGATCCTAGGTTCGCCGCAAAGTCAGTGGCGACGAGCATCGGTTGTTTGTTTAGCCAGCGCCACTGTGAGGTGACGGTCGTACCGCCATCATCGGTAAACCTGGTCAAGTAGGGCTTCGTCCAACGCACATCGTTCGGTTTGCCGGTACCTGAAAAGTCGACCATCTGCTCAAAGCTAATGTGGTCGAACCTTTGGTTCTCGATAAACTGCACATTGCGCTCGACTGGCCGCAGCACACCCGCTGGCGCGTCTGCTCGAAGGCTGCATGACATCAACGGAGCACTCGTCTGGGTGACGGTGGCTGGGTTGGAGACCACGCAAAGCGTAGCCCCGAGGGGTTCGCCAAGGGAGCCGTAGTTGTAAGGACCGTAGATCGAGGAAAGCCCGTTTCCCAAAGCGTCCACGACGAATGGCAACCTATCCACGAAATTAGAAATACCCAACGACGCCGGCAATGGGTCACCGCATGTGAACGTGATTGGGCTTGACGGTGCCGTTATGCTTGACGCGAGTGGTGAAACGCAAATTCGTTGCGCCAACGTGGAGCCGACCTTGGTTTCAACGACGATGTCAAGCGCGCCGTCACCGTTGAAATCACCGGTGCCGAGCACCACAAACTCTTCGCCCGTGCTAATGCTGTACGTGGATCCGGCAAACCCTGCGCCTGTGTTGTGGAAATACCGATACTGATTCCTGTAAGTACCGCGGCCTTTCGGGTTGGCATCGTTCACAGCTGCCGTCATGAATCGGTCGTCCGGCACGGACAAGTGTGGCGAAGTCTCGCGCTGCTCGAGCAGGTCTGTGCGCCCGTCGTTATTGAAGTCCGCAAAGGTGAAGTACTCGGCGTGCAGGGCCGAGTAGCTGATGCCGCCAAAGTTCCCGTTCGTGGTCAAGATCGGACCATTCGCCCAAGTGCCGCGACTTACGAACCCGGGTTGCTGGTTCTGATTTGGCTTGCCCCAGTCAAAGGTCGTCCGCGGCAAACAGGATTCTATGCCCGTGCTAGGGTGCGTTGCACAGGGCTCGACCGAGGTTAGCAAGCTACGGCCGCTAGATTCGCTTCGCTCGTAACTCAGTTTGTATCTGCGCACTACGGCTCCCGCCGATGCGTCAAGATTCGCGCCGACGTAGGTCGTGATCGTGCTCAATCGAGACCGCAGGTCGTTGCGCGCGCCATCGACGTAGCGGGTCCACGCGTCGTTGCGAGATGTATATGAGAAGCCCACCGCCGCATGTGCTGGCAAATTCTTGCCACCGTAGCGGATGCGTTTCGGACGGTGTTCGCCGGTTGACATGTCCTGCTCGTACTCAAAGCGGATGTAGTTATCGGCGCGATCCAACACCTCGCTAACCGCCCAAGACATCGGCCCGGACTTGGCCGCTGGAGTTGCAGGCGCATTGCCAGCTTGGTTCACGAATGGTTGCACCACGGCCTGCACCACACTTGATGGGCTGATGCTGGCGTTGCCGTAGCGAAGTGTCCGACCGTCTTTGGTCTCGGCGATGAACGACCGCGCGGCCAAGCCAGAGCCTTGTGCGCGAATACGTGTGAAGCTGTCGATCTCGGTTCGGTATTCGGCGGAATCCGACCAATAGGTTGTATCCGTGACAGCCTGATTGACCAGAACAAGGCGCTGCCCGTCGAGGCACAGTCGATCCGTTACCGCAAACGCGATGCGCTCATTTACGCCATCTTGGGCGATGGTCTTTCCGCAGCGGTGGATCGACGACAATCCGCCAAGCGACCAGCCCATACCGAGTAAGCCATTCGTTCCTTGGCTGTTGTAGTTGATCGAAAGCTTGGGTTGCAGCCCTGCCGTTCCTGGTGGGACGTCGATGTCGATCGCGTAATTGGCCGCGCCATCTTTGCTCACCGAGAGCGCGCCAGGTAGCGTGCCGGCGTCTGCCTCGGACAGGTGCGGCAAATCAATCACTACAGGGATCGGCGTGGCATCCAATACGGCGCCGATCAACCCCACTTCGATCGTCCGGCGCGCCGATTGCTTGATCATGACCCCGGCTGCATCATACATCTGGGCCATGACGACGTAAGACCCAGCTGGAACACCCGACCAGTTCAGCGTCCACACGTTGTTGGTCAGCACAGGCGTGCCGGGAACGATGCGTCCGTTGGCGATGAACCTAACGGTGTGCCCAGTCGGGGCACCAGTCACTGTTGCAGAGAACGGGACGGGTGCGTCCTGCGCGTATGATGAGTCGGCGGTTGGTTGCGACAGAGCAATGGTTGCAGTGCTTGCAGGCGCGTTGACCCAGACACGAACCGGCGACGAGAAAATCGTCACACCGTCCTTGACCGTTCTGGCTACAACAACATAAGGTGCTTGGGGCGACTTTGCGGCGAGCCCGGTCGGATTAAAGGCGTAGAAGACGTCATTGGTTGACGAGGCTGTATCAGGCACGCCCTTTATCTCGGCTTGATTGTCGATTCGGAACCAAACCTCATACGGCGGTGTCGCGCCTGTCACCCGCGCGCGCATAAACACCGTTGCTGGTGATGGGTATCGATCATTGTCCGCAGGTGTGGTTAGCCCTAAGCGCAGCGTGCCCGGCATCACACAATTGTTTCCGACACAGGCGATGTTGAAGTCGGACGTATCCACCCGGGCAACCACAAATACTTGCTTCCCGGTGTGGGCGCTCAAGAAAGGCGCCAGATTGAAGTTGAAGTGGTGTGACGCACCGGGTGTCTGGCAAGTAGTCCTGACCGTCGCGTCATCGAACTCAGTTGATACATTCGCTGACTGCCCAGTTGCGATCTGGATGCCTCCAGCTGCGACAGTTCGCTCGCCTACCCAAACCGAGTATTGAATCGGTGCTTCGGTGCCAACCTTGCACACGAAGCCGTACAAGATGGGATTGTTATTTGCATCCGTTCGGATACCGCTTACCTGTCCACTGATTGTCGATGGCGAGACTGTGACACGGATAGTTGGCGATTGCCTGACGTTGCCGGAGGAATCGGTCGCGCGGACGTAGAAGGCGTAGACACCCGCTGTCGCTGCGTTGTAGGTAAATGTCTGGGTTCTCGTAGCCGCGTTGAACGTGACGAACTGCGAAGACACAAAGTTGTTGTTGGTGCCTCCGCTAGTGTCCACGAACAGTTCGAGGCGAGTGAGAGTTCCGTCTGTGTCTGTAGCGGTAGCAGTCAGCGAGATCGCTGTCGCGCCAGTTGCCGCTTGCGTGACCGAACTTGGGCCGCTGAGCGACACGGTTGGTGCGTTGCCCTTTGCATTGATCTTGTGGGTGGTCTCCGCTGATTTCGGACCACCGGGGCCTTGGCACGTGATGCGCCAGACCACGGTTGAGACGAGACTCGTTGTGGCCGCGAAGGTGCCGTTTAAGAAGGTGCCCGTGGATGGAGTGCCTAATCGCGGGAACGGCGTTTCTTGGTCTCTGCTGAAGTCAACCACACAGGAAGTCGCGTTCACAGAGGACCATGTGACCGTATACGGATCTCCGGCCGATGTTTCTGGGGGGCTGTCGCTAATGCTGACGGACATCTCCCCGCTGACGGTGACATTGACGGTATTGCTGAGTGCCGTTGCCCCAAGTGCATCTGTCACGCGTAAGCGAAGCGCATGTGCTCCCACAGGACGACTGACCGAAGCACCTGCCGGTAGTGCTGATCCCGCATAGCTTGCAATGACACTTCCGTTGCTAAGCACTTCGATTTGTGTGATTGCGCCGCCGCCTGTCGAGACGGAGCCTGCGATTGGGATCGTTGCCACTCCGTTCGTGGCAACAAACTGTTGCGCTTCGGTTGGCGAAGTGAGCGTTGCCGATGGTGGTGTCGTTGTCGAAACGACAACGGTGAATACAGCAGAATCGGTGTTAGCGTCTGCGAAGGCGCGCAGGAAGAGGCGATGGACACCGACGGGTAGTTGTGCCGTGAGTAAGCCGCTGCGTGCGACGTTAGCGGGTTGGCCGTTAGCGCCGATGACCACGGGGTAGGAAACGCTGTTGAGAACCCCGGTGTCTGAACGGAGCTCTACTCGTCGTACCCATTCTGTTGGTGAAAGTGCGAGTACTTGGAACGTGAGCCCGGCGTTCAGCGTACCGCCGACTGGGACTGCCCCACCAAGCGAGGTTTGCACCACCGACACAAAATTTGCCCCACTATCTGCCGGATTGACCGTGATGGTGATCGGGGCTGAATTTGCTGTCCCACCTTGGGCGTTCTGAGAAACAGCGAACACGTTTGTGTGGCTACCGCTAGGTGCGTTGCTCCAATTGAACGTGAACGGTGCAGCATTCGCCTCGCCAATTTGCTGTGCACCATTGAAGAAACGTACGCTTGTCGCTGGGCCATTGACCGCCGAGACATCGACCAAGATCGGAATGACGGTGCCATTGTTGAAGAAGCGACCGCTCTGTGGCGAGGTGATGGTGACGGCTGGGCCTGGACCTGGTGCGGTAACGGTTACCGTGGCAAGTGCGGATGTTGATTGAGCGCCGTAGATGTCGGTGGCTCGTAACTGAACAGTGTGTGTTCCGATGGCAAGCGTTAGCGGGAAACTCACCGGTGACGCTGTTGCTGAACCGGCTGCGGTTCCGTTCAGAAGGACTTCAATCTGGCTCAAGCCATTGCTGTCGCTTGCAGTGCCGGTGACAGTAACTGAAGCTTGACCACCGGCGTTTGCGGTGAAGCTTTGCCCATTGGTCGGCGCGGTCATCGCCACGGTCGGTGGCGTATGCACCAGATGGGATTGTGTTGCAGTGACAGGCCCTGCCCCACCCTGACAAACGATGCGCCAAGTGTAGTTACCCTCACTCGAAGGCGTTTGTGTGAGCGTGCCGGTCAGTTGCGTGGACATCTGCACGGCTGCTGCGCCGTTGCGGCTGACGTCTACCACGCAGCTCGTTGCGTTGGTCGATGTCCAAGTCACATCGTAAGATGCACCAAGCAGCGTGCGTTGTGGTGCCGGCGTCGAAATGCTCGCCGTCGCCGATGGTGCTGAGACCGTAATGGTGACAGGGGGGCTTGGGACTGAGCAGCCGTAGACAAACACGCAACCACGCACCGTGTAAGTGTATGAGCCCGGTGTGGCAAAACTCACCGTTCCACTTGCGCCCACGGGCAGTGGTCCATTGTTGGTGCTCTCCCACAAGTAGCCTTCCGGGTTGTTCGTGCAACTTGCCGTGAGCGCAACAGACTGGTTCAGCGCAACGCTCGTCGCACCGGCTAGGACCGTGCACTGCGGCATTGAGGCCGCCTGCCCCGACACAGTCACGGAGCTCAACACGGGACCGAACTGAGAGCCATCGCGTAGCGAGAACGTGACAGAGCTGCCAACCTGAATCCAAGGCGCGGCCGCACTCCCAGACGTGCCAGACGCGAACGTTTGTTCGGACCCGCCCCAGTTGTTGTTCCGCACGGTGACCACCGCAGCGCTTGTGTTGTAGGCGTTCCAAGAAATTGTTGTGGTGCCTGTGGACTGACTGGGGCCGAGTACGACGACTTGCGGCGATGCCGAAATAGAACCAGATGGGGGCTGAGTTACCGTGACGGTCGCGGACGCAGGTGCGCTACAGCCAGACGCGTTGCAGGCAGACACAGAGTAAGTGAAGCTTCCCGATGACGAGAAAAACAACGTTCCACCTGTGCCGCTGAGCCCTGCCCCTGCCGGAGACCAGTTGTAGGTGGCGGCGTTGCTACAGCTCGCTGTAAACGTCGCGGTCTGGTTAACCAAGATCGACTGCGGCGAGACGCTGAGAGTGCACGCCGGTATTGGTGGGGGTGGAGGTACCACCTGATGACTGAAGCTGTCGACCGCCGGACCGCCGGGGCCTTGGCACGTGATGCGCCAGATATGTTCACCCAGCACGGACGGGCTGACCGTCGCGCTCCCCGAGACGCCAGTGAAATACGTCAGAAAGCCAGCTTCAATTTGCACACGTCGCGCTTCGACTACGCACGAAGTCGCGTTGGCGCTAGACCAAGTAATCGTGTACGGGCTTCCCGCGATGGTCGTTTCCAATGACTGGCTAATCGATGCCGTCACGGGTTGCTGGCTTACGCCGTAGACCGTTGTCTCGGCCAAGTACTGGTCGCAGATTACCTGCTCAAAGAAATCCGTCATGCAGCCGTAGAGCCGGAAAGTGTAGTAGCTGCCACCCACAATAAATGACGCGGTCTGGCTACCGCCGGTTGAGCTCGTTGCGAACAGTACTTGCGCCCCGCCATTCGTGCTAACCGTCACGCTGGTAGGGCCAAACTCAGCTGCCGCCCATGAAATGGTCGAGGAGCCCTGCCCACCCGCGGGCACCGTAACGGAGCTCGGTGAAGCGGAGATGAACTGAGCTTGGGCCGCAACCGAAAACAGTGCGAACACTGTAATGGCTAATTGAGAGAGTAGGCGCCGAACCCAGCCTGCATTGCCTGTTGGGGGCAGCGTGGCCTCGGCTTTAGATGGCTTCCTAAATGGAGGAAGGACCGTTGGAGGCCTTGCCCAGCATGCGAATTTTGGCTGCGCGATGTGGTTGCCGTGCGCAGCAACGCGCGCACCTGGCGAAACGAAAGCCTCGGCCTGCATATCCATCCCTTGTGTCAACTGACACTGTCACTTTGTTCGTTATATGCGGTAGACTTTATTGAAATGTAAAAAATTGTCAACAAATGTATCAGCCCATTTTTTGCGACTTTATTTGTTTGTTGCGAAATTGCGACCAAATTCGAGACGATTTAGGCGAGTCATTACCTGGGTTAGACGGTCGGCCTGCCCGCCCCAAAGCGGCAACGGCTCCTGAGCCGTAAGGCCATTTCGCGCCCTGAATAGCTCTCTCGAAACTCAGGAATAAGACATGGCTCCACTCGACCTTCAGTTCTGGAAATACCAATGGGGGCGCATCAGCCAAGGAAATCCAATCGTGGGTTACCTGATCCTCGCCCTTTCCGCTGCGCTTCTCGCCGCATTGGTTAGCGCATGCATCGGCCAGTTGCGGATCTGGGAGGCGAACTCACGGCTTGACGGTTTGCGACGACTTGAGGCAAACGGCCACGCTCCCAAAGCGCCATCTGGCCCTAGGCTCGAGAGGTTTTCAAGCAGCGAATTCGGCCGGGAGTTGCTTAGCTCCTCAAAGGCAGCAGGGGTTGAGATTCAGAACGCCACCTTCTCGCTTGAGTTGCCACCGCAAGCTGGATTTCTCAAATACACGGCCCGCTTTGAAACCGCCGCTCCCTACCCCGCTGTACGAGCGATGGTGTCCAAGCTTCTAACTGCCCTCCCCCACGGTGCGCTTGAGGAATTCAGCTGTTCGAAAGGCGACCGAGACGAACGTTTTCCGCGCTGCTCTATCCACTTGAGCGCGTTCTACTTGCGGGGTGAAAGTGCTCGGTGACGAGAAAACTCGGCAACGCCTTCTTGGCGCGTTTCTCGCGATTACGGTTCTGCTTGCTTTGATCCCCTTGAAGCAAGCGCCGAACTCCCACGAGGCTGTCGCTGAGTCTGGTGGGGCGTCGCCTAACGTGCCGGTCGACACTAACACGACGCCCCCGGTCCAGCCGAAAGTTGCCCGCCCTGTTGCGGACCCGTTTGCGTCTCGCTCGTGGGGCGGCGCCCAGCCAATCCCCCCTAATACCCCTGCACCCAATCCTCAAAGCTCGACCCAGCCGCCGGTGGCTGCTGTTGCGCCACTACGCGAGGCAACGGTGTCACTGCCCTACCGCTTCGCTGGGCGATTTGTGGACGACGGCGATGTGACTATCTACCTGCTTCGTGGGGACGAGGTGGCGGTCGCCAAAACGGACGCGACTCTTGACGGCCAATGGAGGGTGCGAAAGATCGAACCATCTCAGATTGAGTTTGTTCATGTACATACCGGGCGCGTGATTCCGTTGCTTACTAATTCAAAACTTGATTAATACATGAGACAGTCTCAATGTCGGTATCAAAAAATCCTCTTTCTTGGGCTAGTCGTCGCTGTCTTGTCGGGGTGTTCGGCGTATCAGGCTCACCGAGCGGGGATGAACGCAATGGCCAAGGGGGACTATGTTGGGGCCGTGCAGAGTCTTGAGCGCGCTTCGGTGCTCGACGCGACTAACGTCGAATATCGGCGGGACTTCTTGGTTCTACGAGAAAAAGCGGTGGGTCAGCTTCTGGCTTCCGCCAAGGCCGCGTCTGGCAAGGGCGACGCCGCTCAAGCTGAGGCGCTGTTCAAGCAAGTTCTGTTGGTCGAGCCAGGAAATGCAGTGGCGCGTGTTGGGCTGGAGGGGTTGGCACGGGTTCAACGTGCGGAGGCCGATGTTGAGGAGGCCAAGCGTGCCTTGGCGAGGGCAGACCTCGCGAACGCTGAGAAGCTCCTCCTGAAGGCTTTAGAGCGCAGCCCGGACCACCGCGAGGCAAAGCAATTGCTCATGTCTGTTGAGGCACAAACCATCGAACAACCGTCGCGCGCAATAGCGCTTGCCGAGGGCTACCGCAAGCCGATCAACCTAGAGTTCAGGGATGCGAGCATCAGAACCGTGTTCGACGCCCTATCGCGAACGAACGGGATCAACTTTGCTTTCGATCGAGAGGTCCGCACCGAACAACGTACGACCGTATTCTTAAAGCAAACGAATCTGGAGGATGCGATTGACGTCATCCTAGCGACGAACCAACTGGAGAAGAAGATTCTCAGTGCAAGCAGCGTGCTCATCTACCCCAACACCCCTGCCAAGATAAAGGAGTACCAAGATCTCGTCGTAAAGGCGTTCTACCTCGCAAATGCTGAAGCTAAGGCAGTAGCTGGCATGCTCAAGACAGTTCTGAGACTCAAGGATGTCCACGTCGACGAGCGGTACAACATGCTGATACTGCGTGAGCCAACGGACACCATTCGCGTTGCGGAAAAGCTCATTGGCCTTCATGACCTAGAGGAGCCCGAGGTGATGTTAGAGGTCGCGGTGCTCGAGGTTAATCGCTCAAATCTACTCAATCTCGGGGTTCAGTTCCCGGAGCAATTGTCGGTTACGCCGCTGGGCGGCAGGGTGACCTCTACGTCTGGCGCTAGCGGCTCCACAAGTGTACTGACCATCAATCAGCTGCGGCGATTGAACGCCGACCTTATCGGGGTAAGTGCGCCCACGGCGACCGTCAACCTCCAGATGAAGGATGGGGATGCAAAGTTGCTCGCCAATCCGAGCTTGCGCGTTCGAGATCGCGAGAAGGCTCGAATACTGATTGGCGATAAGGTGCCCGTGGTGACCACTACCGCAACGCCCAACGGCTTTTTGTCTGAGAGCATCCAATACCTTGATGTTGGCCTTAAGCTCGAGGCCGAGCCAACTATCCGCATCAATGGTGAGGTAGGCTTAAAGCTATCGCTTGAAGTGAGTTCCCTCGTCGGCTCGGTGAAGACGAGCAACGGGTCGCAGGCCTACCAAATTGGGACACGGAACTACACCAGCGTTCTGCGCCTCCGCGATGGTGAGACGCAGGTGCTCGCTGGGCTGATTAGCGACGAGGATCGCATGTCTGCTAACCGGCTACCTCTGGTTGGCAAACTTCCGTTACTCGGACGGCTCCTGTCCAGCCAGACGGATTCTAGGCAAAAAACAGAAATCGTGATGTCGATCACACCAAGATTGATTCGTACGTCGGCACGCAAAGATCCTCAGCACGAAACGTTCTGGTCTGGCACTGAGTCAATGGTGCGGCTGCGTCCTTTGCAACTGCGGTCCGTGGACGCTGAACCGCGTCCTGCAGTCAGACCAGACGGGTCGCTACCGTCGCCAGCCGTCCCTGCGCTACCTCCTACCGTTGATCCAGCGAACACGATCAAGCTCGAATGGTCGGGACCGAACTCAGTGCGCGCAGGACAGGTGTTCGAGCTTGAACTCCGTGTGGACAGTCCAACCAGCCTGCGTTCGGTTCCGCTACAGATCGGCTACGACCCGGCTTACGTCGAGGTCGTCTCTGTCTCGGAGGGTAATTACTTTGGAACCGGGGGTGAGGCGACCTTTGGACACGTTATTGATACTGCGAGCGGGCGGGTTTCAGCGGCTATTGGCGCTGCATCCCCAGCAGGGGCTAGAGGCGCAGGCACGTTAGTGCGATTGACGGCTCGAGCAATTGCCCCATCTGACGCAACTAACTTGTCCGTGATCAGCTTCTCACCTTTGGTCCCGGGGCGCGGACCGGCCGACATCCGATTGCCGGTCGTTCACATGATCCGCGTAGCACCTTGATCCTGTAAAGACTGAAATGAGAATTGTGCGTGGCTTCAGCTTCGTTGAACTCATGGCTTCCGTTGCCATAGTGGGATTGCTCGCGTCGATCGCCATCCCGCTCGCGGAGACCAGCGCGACGAGGTCCAAAGAAGTTCAGTTGCGGAGGGCACTCAGAGAAATCCGCGGTGCGATCGATGAGCATAAGATGGCGGCCAGCACTGGTCGCATTGCGACGACGCCCCAAGCATCTGGCTACCCGCCGACATTGCAAGATTTGGTCATTGGAGTGGACGACTTAGCCCGCCCCGGATCAAAGCTCTACTTCTTGCGCCGGATACCCCGCGACCCGTTCCACCCGGACGCCCAATCTCCCGCGGCAGAGACGTGGGGAAAGCGTTCGTTTGCGTCGCCACCCGACAGCCCTCGAGAAGGCGATGATGTTTTTGACGTGTACTCACTTTCGAATGCGCGCGCGCTCAACGGGACGATGTATGCAGACTGGTAAGCGTGCCGCGCACGCTAGCAACTACGGCTTTTCTCTCATTGAGGTATTGGTCGCGCTCGCAATTGTTGCGTCCATCTTGACGATCGCTGCACCTAAGTACTTCACCTCAGTGGAAAAGGCCAAGGAGGCCGTCCTGAAAGAAAATCTCTACATCATGCGGGACGCCATTGATAAGTTTCGTGCCGACCAAGGGCAGTACCCGAATGTTCTCGCTGACTTGGTCACCAAAAAGTACTTGCGAACGATTCCACCTGACCCGTTCACCGATAGCCCTAACAGCTGGATCATCGTCCCGCCGTCCAACGCTTCAGCGGGCGCGGTTCAAGACGTTAAAAGCAGCGCCCCAAATCAAGCGCGCGACGGCACTTGGTATAAGGACTGGTGATGGGCACCACAGCACCTCTGGTTCGTATGGGTGGGGCTCGACGACCGCGGCAGCGTGGGTTCACCTACGTGATCGCGATGTTTGCCGTCGCCGTTCTGTCGCTGCTGGCGACGAGGGCCGTCGAGCGTGCAAGCACCGTTGAGCAACGCGCCAAAGAAGAACAGTTGATCTGGGTGGGTAACGCGTATCGAAAAGCGATTGAGGATTACTACCGTGCGACCCCAGGTTTCGAAAAGAGATATCCCCCGAACTTGCAAGCATTGCTTCTTGATGAGCGTACAACCCGCCCTACGCGCCCACTTCGTAAGTTGTACGTCGACCCTCTGACCCTGTCCTCCGATTGGGGGCTCATAAAGGCGGATGACGGTGGGATCTCAGGGATCCACTCGCTCGCGATCGGGCGCCCCATCAAGGCCGATGGGTTCCTCACCGTGAATAGTAGCTTCCGGAATGCAGAGACTTACCAAGATTGGAAGTTCGTCGCGGACATCCAGCCAGTTACGGGGCAGCAGGCGTTGGAAATTCACTCGTCCACCAAAAGAGCGGAGCAAACCGTTCAGAAAAGGAGTTATCCATGAAGAGCGAAAAACAAGCGGCATTTACACTATTGGAGCTGTTGATAGTGCTTTTGATTATTGGTCTCCTCGCTGCGTTTGTTGGTCCGAAGTACTTTGGGCAAATTGGTAAATCTCAAGCGCAGGTTGCCAAGGCACAAATCGAAGCGTTCGATAAGGCACTGGACCAGTATCGGTTGGATACGGGCAAGTATCCGACGACAGCTCAGGGGCTCGACGCATTGTTTGCTGCGCCAGCGAACGAGGCGAACTGGAAAGGCCCGTATTTGAAGAAAGCGGTCCCGCTCGATCCATGGGGGAATCGCTATCAGTACACGTCCCCGGGCACCCAACCAAACAGCGATTTTGAGATTCTGTCTTTAGGGCGAGATGGAAGGCTTGGCGGCAGCGGAGAGGACGCTGACATCAGCAGTTGGTAAGAGAGGCGCTCGTGAGATACAACGTAAAGGCCCTGTCGCATCGTGGGGATGTCATATCAATGCAAGTTGAGGCACGCGTCAAAGCAGAAGCTGTGCAGATCGTGGAGTCACTTGGTCACCGGCTGATTTCTGCGCAGTCGGACCATGGACTACTCGGGCAAAAGCTCGGCTCTCGTCCTGCCCCCCTCAACACTGCAATCTTCAATCAACAACTCCTTGCCCTATTGGACTCTGGGCAAACAGTGACCGATGCGATCGAGATCTTGAGTAGAAACGATCGCTCGAAGCGCCACGCGCACGTTTATGGATCTTTGGTAACCGCACTGCAGCAAGGGAAGCAACTTTCAGTTGCGATGGCGCAGCTGCCATCCACATTTCCGCCCTTGCTTGTCGCAATGATTGCTGCAAGTGAGACGACGGGCACCGTCCGCGCTGCGCTTCGCCGGTACATTGCATACGAAGCGCAAGTTGATTCCCTTCGTACCAAGCTGCGGTCGGCAGCAACCTATCCCTGCATTTTGGGAGCTGTTGGCCTCTTTGTAATTGGCTTCTTGCTGCTATATGTCGCGCCAAAATTCAGTACCGCCTTCGAGGACATAGCAACATCCCGAGCAGGCGCCGCCAGCTTGATACAAGCTTGGGGCAGCTTCGTGCACGAGTATTGGGTCTTGGCTTGGGGCGGCTTCTTATTGGCAATCGGTTTGCCGATAATGGCTCTCGCGAGTCCCAATTTCCGCGCCTACCTAGCGGGAAGACTAATGGCATCGCAGTTGGTAGGCGAGCGGGTGTTCTTGATCCAACTTGCGAGGCTTTATCGCACACTGGCGATGCTGATCCAAAGCGGGCTAAGCGTCACTAACGCAATGCAGCTTGCAGAATCGGCACTGCCGGCGATCCTCCAGCGACGTTTGGTTGCGGCACGGGAGTCGATCTCGCAAGGGAGGGCAATTTCTGTCGCATTGAATCAGCAGGGTCTTTCAAATGAAGTTGCCCAAAAGCTGATTGTCGCGGGTGAGACCACGGGCCGATTTGCAGAGATGCTCGACAGAATTGCCGATTTTTGTGAGCAGGAAACGTCCATCTGGCTGGACCGGGCTACCCGCTTATTGGAGCCGCTGCTCATGGTAGTCATCGGAATCGTGATCGGAATGGTAGTCGCTTTGCTGTACTCGCCCATCTTCGACCTTGCGAATGCGATTTAGTCGGAAGCCTTGTCGTTATGGCGATTACCTTAGAACAAGTTAGATCCGCGGTAGATGCGACGACACGCGAGGGGGATTGGCTCAGTGCACTCAATCAGAATTGCGCCGATTCCGACCGTCGTACATTACTAGCAGACGTAGCCGGGATAACCGGTTATCGCCCTTTGACGTTTGCCGACGTGCAGCCCCTTAGGCCGCGCTTCCAAGATGTCCCCTTCCCGGCTATGGTATCTCGACGTTTACTGCTAATCGATCTTGATCCGGTCGGTACTGCTTTGATCGTGGACCATCCTTTTCCATCGTCCACGATGTTCTGGTTGGCCCAGAGTGACATCGTCATCCATCAAGTGCACTTAGCTGATCCGCGCGAGTTTCAATTGGCCCTTGAAGCGATTGAGAAGTCCTTCAGCGCTGTCGCGCAGTCAGTCCAGCCGGGACTAAGCGACTCAACTCCGCGGGGGCAAGATGAACTGACATTACTTTCAATTCATGCTGAAACCAGCGCCGCCGTACGCTTAGTTAACTCGACGATATTCGACGCTCTCCGAAGTGAGGCGAGCGACATTCACTTTGAGTCACTTGCGCAAGGGATGCGAGTTAAGTTCCGCATCGATGGCGCGCTCATCGAGGTTGCAGTACATGCGAGTCAAACGCTTGCCGAAGAAACTATTGCGCGTATCAAGGTGCTCGCGGAGCTGGATATATCCGAAAGGCGAGTGCCGCAGG
This sequence comes from Rhodocyclaceae bacterium, assembly GCA_020247395.1. Lineage (GTDB taxonomy): Bacteria > Pseudomonadota > Gammaproteobacteria > Burkholderiales > Usitatibacteraceae > UKL13-2. The sequence goes on along the minus strand of JADCJC010000095.1, from coordinate 5,520 downwards.
ACGGTCGTTTCCGCATCGCCGCTAAGGGAAGAGAGATCGACATTAGGACCTCTGTAATGCCTAGTATTCATGGCGAGGATGCAGTGCTTCGAATTCTGGATAAGAAAGCTTTGTTCGACCACCTGCAGCAACTGACGCTGCATTCACTAGGGTTCGATGAATCGACCGCAAGAACGATTCGTCGGCTTGCAAGCGAGCCGTATGGGATGTTGTTGGTGACTGGGCCGACTGGTAGCGGCAAAACGACTACTCTTTATGCGGCATTGTCCGAGATCAATCGAGGGGAGGACAAGATCATCACCATTGAAGACCCCGTCGAGTACCAACTTTCGGGTGTTCTTCAGATTCCCGTAAACGAACGAAAGGGGCTGACGTTTGCAGTTGGGTTGCGTTCGATTTTGCGGCATGACCCAGACAAGATTCTGGTGGGGGAGATTAGGGATTCGGAAACCGCTCAGATCGCAGTGCAGTCGGCACTCACGGGACACATGGTCTTCACCTCAGTTCATGCGAATGGCGTTTTTGACGTTATCAGCCGGTTCATGCATATGGGCGTGGATCCTTACCACTTTGTGTCCGCGTTGAGCGGAATTCTGGCACAGCGCCTTGTTCGACAGAACTGCCCCCAATGCAGTGAGGATTACTTACCCGCCGCAAACCTGATCGACGAGTCTGGTATCACCGACCCCGCAAGCTATGCCTTTCGCGCGGGGCGTGGTTGTCCTCATTGTCGCCATACAGGCTTCAGAGGAAGGCGGGCGATAGCCGAGGTGCTGCGCCTCACAGATGAACTTCGCGAGATGATTGTCGACCGAGCCCCCATTCGGGAAATGCGGTCCGTTGCCCAACGGCAAGGGACGCGATTTCTTCGCGAAGTCGCTCTGGATATGGTGAAGAGTGGCAACACAACACTTGAGGAGGCGAACCGTGTTACGTTTGTGGCCTAAGGTTCTGAGGGTTGGGGTGTTTCAACGAGAGGTTCTTGTGCAGGCTGGACGAAAAGGTGAGCACATCATTTCGGACATTGACACCTCCGATTTCGGGCGCGTCGCAGCAAAGGCGCGCGAGGCAGCCAAACGGTATCTGGGGCAAGCAGAAACTGCCAATCTTCGAGTTGAGTTGACACTGAGTGATGCGTTCGCAAGGGTTGCCCTCCTCCCGTGGCAACCGGCGCTCTCAGATCGCGAAGAAGTGGATGCGTACGCGCGCCTGTGTCTGGAGGCTGCAATTCCCGAAGTCAATGAGAGTTGGAACGTTCTCACGCACAGGGCTGCTTTCGGCGCACAGGGGCTCGCACTTGCGATGCGAGCAGTTCAGCTACAAGCAATTGAATCAGCCTTCAGGCAGTGCAATCTGCATTTAGTGCAAGTGCGGCCAACGCTCAGTCGCCTTATTGATTGGGCGCGGAAGCAATCCCGAGCAAATGTCCTGCAAGTTGACGGTCGTGTAATTTGTCTCTTTCGGATGACCGCGGGCAATCTTGATTACCTCGAGTTCGAGATCGAAGCGGATAGCGTTAGGGCCGCGATAGCGCGCCTCGCGGCGCGGTGCAATACGTCAGTGAGTAGCAGATCAAACACGATTCACGTTTGGCAACCGGGAAGCCGAGAGGAGTCCCTTGAGGGGATCTCTAGCGCGTTCCCAGGCATATCTCCACTCAAGCTCCCCGCTCATGAAATTCTTTGATCGACAGAAGCCTGATCTTCTTAAGAGTGGGCGTTCAACAGACCAACTCACCTTGTATGCGGCGGTTCTCGTGTTTGGTGTGTCAGTTGGGTCAATCGCCTTTGTGGCGCACGAGAGAAATCGCTACGCGTCGCTGATCGAGGCGCGCGCTGACGCAAAATCACGCTCAATACAAATCGAGACACGAACACGAACTTCGTCTGATCTGAGCGCTAAGGAGGCGCTCAGAAAGCTAGAGCACGCAATGTACTTTGCCTGGGAGACGGCGTTCGACGCTGCCGAAGACTTAGCAACCGCAGAGATTGAAGTACTCTCGGTGAGCCCAACAAAGTCAACAGGTTCTGTATCGATCCAGGCGCAGGCGCGGTCCACCGAGGCGATGCTCCGTTTTGTCAGCTCGCTAGAGGATCGAACGGGGTTGTATGGGGTTCACCTTGCTCGCCTAGAAGCAAAGACAGTCGGCTCTCTAAGTCTTGTCGAGTTTGAAGTTCTGGCACAACTGCCGATGCATAAGACTTTGTCCGCCTCGCGAGGATCCAGATAGCGCTGTGTGTTCCAGATCATCGAACCAAACAATTTGTGGCGCCCGAATCCAGCCATCGGCACGCGATGCTTTCAGTGAGCATGGTAGCATCGCGCCATGGACACATCCACACCCCCGACCGACACGGGCGGCGACAACACTTCGCGTGTGGTGAGCGTTGGTGAGTTGTTTACGCCGGTTGTTGTGGACTGAGCCTCTGTGATGCTTTGGCGAACATCTAGCGACACGACCTCACGGAGAATCGTCGGCAGCACGTCGAGCGTGACGCCGGTTTCTTGGTAGGCCACTGATTGGGTTGAGACGCCGTTTTGCTGCGTGATTGGGCCGAGCGTAGGCACATCAGCGCCGACCTGAACACGAGCGCGAGCACCAGATTTCACTCGGAGCTTGGGGCTACTCACAAGCGTGAAGCGGCTGTCAGTGTTCAGCAGGCTCGCGATGAGCTGGACGCCGCCCACATCTAGCCTCAGAAAATCCCCTACCGCTTGCAGCGCTCCAGCTTGCGCGGCGAGTTTTCCTCTAGAAAGTCAATTTTTTTGCCCCTCGCTAATCGCAAATGCTAAAGGCCGCGCAGACGCGCGAGAAGGCTCATACTTAGCTTTATCACCAGATTTGAACGCCGACCGTTTCCCGGCGAACCACTAATCGTTGAGCGATTCCGTAATGTCCGAGGCGGTTCCGCGGCGATGGAAATTTCAGCTTGCCGGATTTACCGGCGCCGATAGGCATCGACCCGACCGTGCCGGAAGGTATGATTTTTTCTGCCGAATACTCCGCGCATAGGCAGAGTGCTTTTGGCGAACGGCGACTATTTATGAAGCAATTCCACGCGCGCGGCATCAATAGCTCGCTTCAGCTCGCGGTGGGCTCGCTGTAGATTTCAATCTCCGTCGCAAAAGTGGCGAGCTAAATCTGCACAACATTTCAGTGCATTCTTCGGCTATCTGCGATGCCGAGGCAAAGTCGATCGGGCGGCAACGACGTGTTGCTGTCGAAGAAGAAAGCGCCGGTTGCGAAGTGACAGCGGCGTGGGCTCAAGGCGGAATTCAAGGTCACGGTGACGCCGACGTCGCTGCACGAACACTGGACGATCTCGAAGCTACGCGCGACCTATTGGGTTGTCGCTAACCAGAATGCATAGTCGGAGACGCAGTTTGTCGAGCGTTTTGCGCAGACCTTCGGTGTGAGTGCAGGCAACGCTTTTGCCGAACCCGTTGACCTTGCGCGGTTGCATGCTGGGACCGGTCAGTTCGCGCTGGAGAATGATTTTTTCGAAAGCGCTCTCCACGGCGAGATTGCACAACGCCAGCGATTGGTTGACTCCGCTTTATAAAGCATAAAAGTCTAGCGAATTTCGGCGAACTGCCGCGAATTACCGCCGATCCGGCAATTACCGCAAGTCAGGTAAATCGCCGTAATGATGATCGAAGGTGTCTATCAAAGCTGGTCCTAAACGCGGCCAAAGAGTGCCGAGCAGATTCTGAACTCAGTGCTGGAGGGTAGCGGACAGCCGATCACGCTGATCGACGAGCGAACATCGACACAACACGGCTCGATGATCAGCCACGACCGACACCGGAAGATTCGCCGCCGTTCAACATTTCACCCAATTACGCTATCCCTCCCCGCGATGAGTGGCGGGTTTCTCGCGCAATTGGATGAGGGATGAGAAGGGTGCGGAAATTCCAAATGGGGAACTCGTCACCGATCGCGCATTTCAGGAAAACGAGATCGTCGCCGAAATCAGTCCTGGCAGTGCGGCTGTGGCCAGCGCTCCCGCCCTGGCGTTCGTCGTGAGCGCGCCCTTGCGTCTTCCAAACGACGGCAGTATTGTCGGCGTAATGACACTTGACGGCGTTGATGGAAAGAGTAGCATTCCCGCCATCAACCAATTAAGGATTGCCGCTGCTGCGGCGTCTGAATCTGTAAGGAACGCGTATGTCACCAACCGATCTAATGGCATCTGATGCTATGGCTGAAGACGATGATTTTCCGACGGTCGCTGACCCTTTGGTGCCGTGGGACCAGCTGTCTAAAGAGGAGCAAGATGAGATCAATCGTGAGATTGAGGAAGCAGTTGCAAGCGGGGAGATTCGTCGTTTCCCGAACTTCAACCCGGTCGAGTTTGCAAAGACTTTGACCGTCGCACGGCCTGTGCCCAACGCAGAGACCAACGCTTAGTATGAAGACACCTGAGCCAATCGTGCCTTGGGAGGAATTGTCCAAGGAGGAGCAAGATGCGATCGATCGAGAGATTGATGCAGCGTATGCGAGCGGGGTGATTACTCGTCACCCGAACTTCAACCCGTTCGAGTTCAAGAAAACGTTGGTTGTCGCTCGACCGGTACCCGTAACCGACTAAACAACTAAACTCTGACTGACTGCAAACGTCGAGGAGGCCCGCCGTGCTTGATGCGATGTGATCGTTCCGCCTCGTCTTGAACTCAGCCATCGAGATTACCGGCGCCTTTGGCCGCGTCGCTCGGTAGGCTTGCTCCATCGCTGTGTAAATGTTTTCTTCGCTATCGGCTTCACCGTCGTCGTCACCCTCGCGAGGGGAAAACGCGCAGTCCTTGACCAGCTGCATGATCGCTTCCTGGTCAAGCCGAATCTCGTGGAGCACTTCAGCGATGATTTCCGTGTCGTTGTTAAGTGCACCGATCAGTAGCGCTTTGGCATTGCCAAGGTCGAGTTTTTCGTGCCTCCAGAAAGCGGTATCGGTGTTGTCCTCGACGATGTTCATCATCATGAAGGCGAACGTTTCGACGCTCATCACTCGCTTGAGCGGTGTCGCGTCATACGCCTCGGTCAGTGCCGAGTAGACATTGATGCCGTGTTGCGTCAAACCAATCAGGCCTCGACCTGACATAGATTGCAGCGAAATCGTGCGTTGGGGAGCGGCCGCCTCAGCAGTCACCGAAAATTCCACGTTGTTGCTACCTTTAGAAGAATGATCCATATGGAGTACCTCACCTCTTCTTGTTACTTCTTATTGGGTGGGTCGTCGGTGTGGCTCGCAAGCCACACCCTTGTCGGTAGTGCCCGCGGGCGCTACCTAGACGATCCGATTGGGCGCCTCGCTACGTTTTATTCGTAGGAGTTCGCAAAAACTGCAGGGCGCGCTGGCAGATACTTCATCAGGCCGCGCTTTTCCAAGAACCCCGTGCCGAGCTTCGCAAAGCCGACCAGATATTCACCCCAACCATGCTGAATGAACAGCACGCCGGTCAGTACCGAGTTGGCCAGGAACGTCCAGCCCATGATCGGTAGTACCGTGGTGATGTAGTTAC
>JADCJC010000094.1 GCA_020247395.1 Rhodocyclaceae bacterium | reverse complement strand
CGTTACTGGATCGGCTCACGCATCACTGCCATATCGTGGAAACCGGCAACGAATCCTGGCGATTCAGTCATAGCTCAATGACAGCCACCAACAAACGCAAGACAACCAAACCGAAAGGAGGCAAACTTACCGAAAGCACCGACTTATCCACAACCGCATAGGCGGCTATGCAGCAAAAGGGTGGCTCAGTTTTACCTGAAAATCGCGGCTCAATTCGAGACGAAAATCAACAAGCGCCGATAGATCGTCCTGGTCGTCAGAGCCATCACCTCCTTTCCGGGCGCGCATTCGCCCTAACGTTGTTGCTGCATTGCATGCAGGCTGCATTGGCGTCGTTCATCAATGCCGCCCGCGAATTTGCGCGGCCGCACGCACGGCCAGATTTTCCGATTTGTATTTGGTGCGGAGCAGCCGTGCCATCTCGTCATAAACGGGGGCCTTCCGCTCCGGATCGGCGATGGTCACGATCAATGAAAACGGCTGAGCCCGGAGTGGCTCTTCGGCATCGATACCGTGCCGGGAGAGCAGTTGCACCTTGAGTCGCCAGCGATTGCCGCGTTTGCCGTTCTCTCCCAAGTCACCGTGATAGGTGCGTACCGGTGCCCACTTGCGCAGTGTTTCCACCTGGTACGATTCGAACAACACACCGCGATTCTTGTGCTCCGGCGGGACTAGTCCCTCGAACTCCTGCTTGATCTTGCCGGTTTCCCTGTTCTTCTTGTCTTTGTAGACGCCGAACTTCGCATCAATGTGCGTTTCGCAGTATTCGCTACCCCAACGCGCGCCCCGGGCCGGCGAGAACGCAACCGTCATCCAGATTTCGCCATAGAAGCGCCCATTACGAAACAATGATGGCGGGAAGGGAAAGTCGTCCCATTCGAGGAAGAAGCGAGGGCGAAGTGTGTCTTCGAACACTAGCGTCGACATGTGGGGCGAGCACTCCAGACAATACGGCACCGGCAATGGCAGCCCGAAACCCAAGAAGTTCTCTTCACCGTCGGGCACACGCAACCGCGTGCGTGGGTCGCGGGCGTGATGCGTCAGCAAGGCCCGCGCGAGTACCGGACTCGGGGTGGGGGTGATCTGGTGATAAATCTGGGCCAAGGTTCGGGATACCAGTGGCGCCGCGAAGCTGGTTCCCATATCTTCTGCTGTGCCTGTGCCGCTTATCGAGCGCACACCCGCCACGTGAGCGCCATCCAGCGAACATGAGCCACCGTAGTGAACCATGTCGGGTTTGATGATGTGGTTCGGCCCGGCACCGTGTCTGGAAAATGCGGCCGGATGATGAATGCGTGGCCCATTGCGCAAGAAATCGACATGGGACACTGAGCCCACCGTGATTCCCAGCACACTGTCGGCCGGAGCGGTGATGCGCCCCGGATCCATCTGTTCTGCCAATCGAGGATAGTCCAGCAGCGGTACCGTGCCATAGTTGCCGGCGCTGATCACAAAGGAAACCTTGTAGCGTTCTTGCAGATTGTCGAGCTCCTGCGCAAATTCCGAGAATTCGTGCAAGGAGCACACAGCGTCGGTGCCGAGCGAAAGGTTCCAAACCTTGAATTCGTTGGAGTGCTGCTGCAGCGCGGTCTCCAACGTGCCCAGGAATTCCGTCTCAAGCAACCCATCAATGTCTCCCTTTGCAGGATCGGCATTCGGAATCACTTGAAGGTCAAAAATCGCACAAGGGTTGGCATCAATATCGGCGACAGTGGGGTTGAGCTCGGCGCCCCAGCAAATGAGTCCTGCCACAAAGGTGCCGTGGTCGGTGTTGCGATATGGGGCTGCCACGCTGGAGTCCCGCCCCACCACCCAGGACTCCAGTGCCGGGACCGCATCAGTGACGCCGCTGTCGACAACCACCACTACTGGCACTTCACCCGCAACGTCGGCCCGGGAGATCAGTGCAGGCAGCGGTTGCGCGTTATGACCTTGCGGGCGAATCATGCGAATCAGTGGCATGTTTGAAACCGAGCGCACACCGACGACCTTGGTGATTTCCTCGATGTCTTCGTCGGTACGACATTCAGCGCTGTAGGTGAAACTGTCTGCGGAATAGCCCGCAGTCTTCAGGATGATGTTCCGGGCCTGGCACATCGCCTCAAATGCAGCGACCAGTCCGGCCTGATCTGCATCCGCGCCAAAATTGAAGAGGCGAACTTTTGTCACGAACCCAACCTCGCTGCGGGGGCTGCGCTTGAGGATTTCTTTGGAAGCCATGCCCTTGCGTCGAAATGCGGGCGTAATCGCTTCGATGGCTTCGATGGAGGACAGCTCCTTGATTACCTTTTCAGACGTGTTGGACTCAATCAGTTCGAGCAAGGCGTTGAGGCCTGCGGGTGTCGCCTTCATGAAAAGCTCACCGGGGGTACCGGCGCCTACGATGGGACAGGTATCAGGCGCAAAGAGCCGGGTGGGCCGGTGGGTTTTCGCGGTGGCCTCAGTGAGCAACTTAACACGCATGGGCGCAGCGGCGGGTGATTTCTGCTGACCAAACAGCGCGTCACGCATGGCGGTCACTTGGGTCGCCAATCGTTGCCGATACTGCGCGTCCACCGCCCGGAACGGTTTGACCTCCCCGCCACCTCCTTTAACAGGGCGTTCAGAACCCTGGCTCGGAAGTATGAGCTTGATTGGCAGGCGTTCAACGGCAGGTGCAGCAGCGGCTTTAGTTGCCATCCTTTTTGCTCCCTAGGCTTCGACGATATGCCGTTGCCTTGGATATGCCCAAGAGTTGGGCCAACGAGGCGTGGCTATACAGTTTTTCGTTGCGTTCCCTCAGCAAGCCCGCCATGTCCTCCACCGACTTGCCGCGCAACGCGGACAGGAAGCGGCGTTCTTCACCTTCACCCAAGGAAAGGTTTTGCAGAACGGCGAAGGCATCCTTCAACTGTGAAGGTGTCTTGGTTGTGATGTGCCGGCGATGTAGACGCCGGCAGACCTCATGAATGTCTGAACCCGAAAATCCCTCGGAGAGATCCACAAGGAGGTCTATCTCACGATCGGCGATTTCAGTCGGTGCCAGAAAGTCATGCCACAACTGTTTGCGCAGGACTTCGTCGGGGTAGCGAAGCTCAAGGCGATAGCCAAAGCGGCGCCACACGGCGGAATCCAGCAGTTCCTGATGATTCGTTGCCGCCAGCACGATGGACTGCGGCCCCAAGGCGTCCAAATTTTGGATGAAGCTGTTGACGACTCGCTTCAGTTCACCCAACTCCTGGCTATCACCGCGAAGTTTGGCGATGGCGTCGAACTCATCCAGGAACAGCACGCACGGTGTCTTCGCGGCAAAGTCGAACAGCGCCCGAATATTCTTGGACGTGCTGCCCAGAAAGGAGGAGATCAGCCCGTCCAGGCGGGCGACATAAAGATCCAATCCCAGATCACGTGCAATGTGGCGGGCAAGACGGCTTTTCCCAGTACCTGGCGGGCCGTACATGAGCAGACTGATGGACCCTACTGTGGACTGGGTATCGAACTGGGCATAGCTCTTGGCCACGCTGAGAAATTCGTTCACAACGTCCCACTGGTCGAGCGCCAGTGCCACCGGCGGCTCTTCCAGCTTGCTCCACTCCACCCGCTCAATCAGTGGGAATCGGGTGTCGGTATCAACCGGGAGCGCACGGCCGAATCCCACGTCAGTGGGACGCAGCTGATGGTCGGACTCGGCCAGGATCTTCCGAAGCCGTGCCGCAGACATGGGGTCGCCGTCCTGCTCCAGCTTCTCCGCCAGAAAGGCCGTATAGTTTCTGACCTTCTCGATGTCGAGACGCAACGCGCCGTTGACGATACGAGAGAGCTCATTGATGAATCGATTTTCATGTTTCATGAAGCAATTATAGCGGTTAATGAAACGCTTGTCAATTCAGATGAAACGTCTTGGCCTGTTGGCGAGACGAGCCCAGAGTTTCTTGAAACGACACGCCGGCTTTTGCCAATAGCGCACTCTATCGGCCACCATTCCAGGGTCGCCACCTCAAATGCAGCCCAGAAACAGCCCACCGCGAAGCTAATGGCGAGGTAGCCATCCGCCACCAATATCCTGGACCTTCTGTGCTACGACACATAAAGCTGCGCTTTCGGCAGACTTACGCGTCGTACTGACCAGGCGCATGTGCAATTGCGTCAACGATTGAGCCACCAATTGCATGTTTCGTTGACCCGCGTGGTTGCGCAAATATGCTTGTTGGTCGATCAGTTGACGCAAATGCACACTCCCCGGCTTTAGACCGGAAATGTTCTGGCGTTTGCAGCAAGAGAGACGCGAAGAAGGGGTCGAAGCCTTGCTTGGCTACCCGTCAAGCTGGGCACACTCAATGAGAGATATCCTGGATTCGTTTGGGATTGATGTGTCGTTGAGCCAAGCGCAGGAAGTGACTGCCGCTTTTTTTGGTGCGCAGAACTGGAGTCAGCTCGTAAGGTTGCAAAATCTTCCGACTAAACACGTGGAGCCATCGCGTGTGTATATCACCCGCAACGGTCACTCGCGCGACCTTTTTTTTCACACACCAGAAGAGGCCATCTGGTGTTGCGCACGTGAACTCCGCCTATTCGACAAGGCGCTGCAAGTCACCTTACTGTCTGATGGCATGGGGAACATGAGTCCGCGTGTGGAACTATGTGTTGCACTGGACGAAGATTGCAGATCCGGTTCTGTGCATCCGTACTTCAACGCGTCGGTGATCGAACTCACCGCCACACATGCTAAGAGCAATCAAGACGACTCCGAGTTCGCCGTTCCGTCCGCCCTGATGAATAGTGTTGACGGTTTGTTAGCGTCGGTCGCGTCGGGTAGCGGTAAGCACGTCGCCACCACCAGCGGCATACTGTACCGGGGTACGGACCGCAAGCAAGCGGCCGGTTTGATGTTTGAGCGCTTGGGCATTCCACCGAGCCGCGTGTTTGTTCTCGATTTCTGCGCGGCGGCAATCGACTACGAGACGGACGAGCGTGACGCGCCGCATAAAACCAAAGCCTATCTTCACGTCGCGCACTTCGAAGAGGGAAAATGCACCCTCGCGGAGCCGATACCGTTGCACCGCGCGCTTTGCACCGTTGATCTAACGAATGATGGGTACTTGTTGACTGTGGAGGCCAATTACGGACGGGGTTATTCCGTTGCTCTTGCGATCTCGGATCGGCAGGCGCTTGAACGTCTGCTCGATGCGGCCTACGCGCCGATCGCGTATTCCACCAGCGAAAGACCAAGCATCCCGCCCGCCCTCACCGTCGTCTAATTGTCGCTGGTTGATCCACACAGCCAAACGAGCAACACATTGAACTTTGCGTCAGGCGCATCCAAATCGGGAAGCATGTCGCTCTCGCTTGCAGGTGCTCGTCGCCAATTTCGTAGCCATTCCTTCCGCAACTTGACCCTCTTCGCGTTCGCCCAAAGATACCAATCGGCGTGTTGCCGCGCGAGTGCCTGTTCCATTTTTGTGCGCAGCGCTCGCAGGGGGTGATCGGCGGCCTGACTGCTCGCGCGCTACTCGGCCGCCGGTGGTCGTTGGCCGATTGCCACTGACGAGGCGGCCGCTGCGGTCGGCGGCCCTTCGGTTTGCGGCAATCCCATCACGCCGTCCGGTGCGGCCGACGGCTGCGGTGGGCGCACAAAACTTCCGGAGTAGGCCGTGATCATTGATGGCCGAGAATGCCCGATGCTCTCGGACACCGCGCGGCGAACGACCATGATTTCCTTCCGCGACATCTTCGGACGGGCCGCCGTCGTTGGCTCATCAACATTCATCGCTTTGACCGGCGCAATTACACCCTGCATTTCCAAGCGGTCGTGAACGTACTCATGACGTAATCCGTGTGACGTGATGCCAAGCTGGTCTTTGGTGATGCCGAGCTTCGCGATCTCGCGGTAGTACCAGCGAAGCGCCGCGTCTAGCTTACGGTGCCTTCCTGAGAGGGAATCGCCAGGTGGAACCAATCGCTTCATCTCATCCACGAGCGCGCGCAGTTCCGGCGTGTCGATTGGAACAAGGCGATGGCGTCCGCCCTTCGTTCCGTGAATAACGTCCAACGCCTGGACATCGAGTGTGGCGATAACGCTTCCTTGGTCCGCTTCATGCGGTGGTAGGCGCACGGCTTCTTTGACGCGCAAGCCGAACGCAGCAATCGCCCGCAGGATTAAGCCCAAGCGAACGTCTTGAAGATCTGCCTGCTTCAACATGGTCGGAATGTCCACCTTCTTTGCAGACCACGACTTGTCCACATTTGTGACCGATTCGCGGGTGACGCGGGTCGGCGCAATGCCGTTTGCCGCAATCTTTGCTTTCGGTTGAATCAAGCCAGGCTTGCCGATAACTTCAACAAAGAACCGTAGGTGCGTGATCCGCGTTTGGATGGTCCCGTTTGCCAGCCCCTCGCGGTCCCATCGCTGAAGCAAGTGAGTGACGTGCCGACCCTTCAATTCCGTGATGTAACGCAACTTGATCCCGTCCTCCCGCAATTGCTTGAAAGCCTGAAACAGTACTTGTCGGCGGCTATCGACGGTCTCGTCGCCCACATAACCCCTTCTCATCGCGCGGAGATTTAGAAGCTCATCAAACAGGAAGTTGAGTTGATCGTCGATGCCTGCCTTGAATGCCCTGATCGCTTTTTCGACTTGTGCATTCCCAACAAAGGTTCGACGAATCCAGTCGTAGGTGCGCTGATCCTTGATGTGGTGGTCTGGCTTCTTGTAATGCCGCCGCCCGCCACGGCCGATTAATTCGTGTCTGCTCTCTGCCATTTACGCTCTCCTTTCGCTTTCTCTCGGCGTGTTCCGTCCTCCCTTCAAGGGGATGTCGGTGTCGCGGTGATCTGTTGTGCTCTTGCATTGCTTCGACTACGGCTCTCCTTGCACTCCTACTGTCTGCTCTTGCTGCTTCGTGAGACCTTACTCCCGCGCGTGTTGACCCAATGACTGCCGACTTACAGGGTCCATCGGCTGGCTAACTTGAACGTGGTATGAATGCATGCCTGCTCGTTTTTCAACAAACAGGGGCAACGGGCTCCGCCCGCGATGCGGCCAAGTTCTAAACCACTGAACTCGGCAAGGCATCTCTCAAACGTGAAACACGGGCTCGCGCCCTACTATCGTCTCTCCTTAATCCACCCTCACGATTCGTCTCGCACGCGTGCCAACCGCGCGCATCGGTGAGGGGCTCTTCGAGCTACCGCCAGCGACGTCCGTTGCGCAATGCGCAATCTGCCGACGTACTGACGAGTGGGGAGTGGGTGTGGAACGCGCCGACGATATCTCCGCGGGGAGGGGCGTTCGCATATGTGCCGATGAAGGCTTTAGGAACGATCACAACAAGAAAGTCGCAATCGTCGCGCATGAATGAGCCAAACAAGACTCGCGCATTTCAGCCCGCAGGGTCGTAAATCCTGCAAAGCAATGTCACTTTCAGCGCCACAGACGTCTTTTGCTGTGGGCTCTCGATGTAGAACGCACTTGCGTACGTTCCAAAAAAAGCTGACTGACGGCCAGCAACGTTGAAAGCATTTGTCACGAATTCGGCTGCAAACGTCGTGACACTCAACCTAAATCCGCTATGGAAACCAGCCACGTCGTTTCAGACTCAGGTTTTCTATGCGTGTGACTTTACGCGAAGTTTCCCGCGCGCCGCAAGTTCTTAACGTCAAAAAACCCCCCTGCAACTGGGGGGGTTTTCCGAGATAAACGCACACTTTTTGGATGCTGTGCTGCATGATTTACGTTAAGCGCGAAATCGATACTTTTTGTGTGACTTTTGTCGCTTTGCAATGCGCGCGACACCAAGGAACGGGTAGCGCGTACGCATAAAGCGACTTTTATCGCTTTTTTAGATACTTTTGGAACGAACATAAAGGCTCGCCATGAAATCAGCTGCACCCTCTCAACATCATGCCATCGTCCGTGCAATTGACCTTGGCTTTGGCTACACAAAGTACACCACTCGCAATCCACAACACGGTGCGAACGGTGTGGTAACCCGGCAATTTCCCTCTATCACCGTGCCAGTTACGTCGGAGGGAGCATTTATCGACCTAGACCCAGCTTACAACCTAAAGATGTGTGAGACGGTTCGGGTTGTGCTGGAAGACCGCGCGTTCGACGTCGGACCGGAGGCGGCGCAACTATTGCTGGGGGGTACTGGCAGGACACACAACCAAGACTACTCACGCACGCCAAACTACGAAGCGTTGATGCTCGGCGCGCTGTTTTATATTGACGAGACAGTGATCGACCGGTTGGTGCTGGGGCTACCCGTTTCGCGATTTTTGTTTTCAAGAGATAGGCTTGTCGAACGGTTCCAAAAGGATCTGTACGTTCCTATAAGGGGTCGAGGGCCGGAAGAGACAAGAAAAGTGAAGGTAAATGACGTCGTTGTGGTGCCGCAGCCAATAGGCGGGTTCATGTTGGCGCGCGCAACCGATGAGTTCAAGCAGTCGCTGCGTGGCTCAACGCTGGTGGTCGATCCAGGGTATGTCACGTTCGACTGGATTGTGGTGTCTGACTCTGGCACCTGGGTCAACACGCGGTCTGATGCACTCGATGGTTGCATGTCGCGCGTCCACAACGACATCGCTCGCGCGGTTGCCAAGGAGACGCGACGCAATGTGGACGGGACGCAGGAGATTGACACGGCACTTCGGCACGGCCAGCCTTTCATGCACTTTGGGGAAGCAATCGACTTAACAAAGTATTCGCACATTGCGCGCGGCGTGGTCGATCTTAGGATAAACGAAATGATCGTGAGGCTCGGTAAGGAGGCCGATATTGTCCGCGTCATCGTTTGTGGTGGAGGTGCTGCGGTGTTCACCCCGGCGCTGAAAGAGCGCTTTCCAAGCTGCCATTTCGTCGTGTTGAACGAGCCAATGACCGCTAACGTTCGAGGATTTCAGTTGCTCGGCGAAAACATTCCGTTCGCGACCAGCAAGCCAACGCATGCAGCGGCGCAAGGCGGTCAAGAAGCGACGGCTCGGGTTGCGTAAGCGGGACGATCATGAGTGAGGCCAGCGCATTTTCATTTAAGGTAACCGTGTATCGGGAATCAAGACTTGGGCAGGAGCTCGCAAAGCTCCGATCAGGTAGGCAGCGTTCTGCACGCATCCAAGAATTGGCGAGTGAAGCTTTATATGCGGCGTCGCTGCGATCACATGCGACGCCGCATGCGCAGGCGTCGGCGACACAAGGTGAATCTATGGTTTCGGCAGACATTCCGGATCCGCCGCCGTCACAGCATGTCGTTGCCAGCATTGCCAGCACTTTATTTTCACAGATAGAGGAAATGAGAGCACATGGATAGCATCAACCGACCCAGCGATAGTGCTGACGAGACTGAGCCTTACGGCCCGCGTCGTGACAAACGCGGTTCGCCGCGTGTTGTGTTTCACGTTACCGTGCACCAACACACACTGCTTGAACGAGAGTTGTCGGCATACAAAAGTGGCCGCGAGCGCAGTATAAGAATCCAAGAACTCGCGCTTTACGGACTTCTTGCGACCAAAGGTGGTGAGAACGGAACATCGTTAGTCCGGTCGAGAACGTCCAACGACAATGTCGGCGCAGCGACGCTAATTGGCCAGCACGAGGAACTTGATCAGTCACATCCGAAAGTTGCCCGGCCAGGCAAAACGAAAGGCCGGAAATCTTGGATATCCCGGCTATTTTTTTAACGTCTGCGCGTGGTTTTTTGCGGGAATTGCGTAAAAAAAGTGATAAAGACCACACTGCGATGATGGGTATTCACTAAAAAACCGGAAAATTGCTAGACTTTTTTCTTAATAAAAACAGAGACTTGCAAAATCGCAAAAAAATATTTTCAAAAAAGCGGTCTGACCCCCTTGCGCTTTTCGGAGGGGGGGTATGTATGATATTGACAAGCCCAGCGCGTTGCTTGGCTGTTCACCACAACCGAAGAAAGGAGCAGAAATTCACGCAACTCAATAACCACAGAAAAGCAGACCCAACCTTGGCGTCTGTGTGATCACTTGAAAGGAAACACATGAGCATGACTCTTGCCGGCTTTAACGCCGTTCTTAACACCCCCGTCCTTGAAGGCTACAGCCTCGAAGTCGTCGCCGCTGGCATGGCGCGGCTGGCATTCGGTAGCGTGGTCAACGACCCTGAAACGGTCGGCTTGGTTCGCCTGGGACTCGCCGGTTGGTTCGTATGGTGGAGCGTCGCTGCGGCGATCGTCTATCGTTCCGGTTACTGGAAAGTGGCAGTGCTGCTTTTCGCAATCGGCTACGAGCTATCCTGGATCGGCATGGTGTTTACGTTCGCCGGTGTGTTTGAACTCCGTAACTACATCACCACGGTGCTACCGATCATGGGCTGGACGTTCCTGGCCAACTCGGTACTGACCGGCGTGCTGTTCATTCAGCATGGTTGGGGTGACTATCTGGTCGGCTTTGCGAAGCACGGCACGGAGTTTCTCGAAAAGCGCGGCTTGATGAAGTATCTGCCGACGCGCCCTGCAGTTTTTGCGAACTCCTACGAACTATAAGTCGCGAGTCGCACCATCGGATCGATCGGATCGTCTAGGTACCGCCTGCGGGCGGTACTGACAAGGGTGTGGCTTGCGAGCCACACCGACCACCCAGCCAATAAGAAGTAATAAGACGCAGTAAGAAGCAGAAAGGTGCTCCAAATGGATCATTCTTTGAAAAACAACCACGTCAAGGACGTTGCGTTGGCCGCTGAGGCGGACGCCCCCCAACGCAGCATTTCGCTGCAATCCATGTCCGACCGAGGCCTAATTGGTTTGACGCGCCATGGTATCAATGTCTACTCGGCACTGACTGAAGCCTATGACGCGACACCGCTCAAGCGGGTGATGAGCGTCGATATGTTCGCCGACATGATGATTAACATCGTCGACGGCAACACCGATGCCGCGTTCTGGAAACAAGAGAAACTCGATATCAGCAATGCCAAAGCACTTCTGATTGGCGCACTCCACGATGATGCAGAAATCGTCTCGGAGGTGCTGCACGAGGTGCGCCCCGACCGGCAGGCAATCATGCAACTGGTCAAGGATTGTGCGTTTTCCCCTCGCGAGGGTGACGACGACGGGCAAGCCGATTGCGAGGAAAACATTTACGACGCCATGGAGCGCGCCTACCGATTGACATGCCCGCGGGCACCTGTCATCTCAATGGCTGACTTCAAGGCAAGCCGGGACAAGCGTATCGCCGCCAGCCAGGCTCTCGCGCAAGCGAACGCTGCCCCGCCAGTCGGCAACGACCCACCGTCTTCTGCGGTCAATTAGCCCGGTGCGCCGGGCAGTGGATCAGCAACTTTTTTTGATTGGAATAACAATATGATGCGAATCAACATTTGCACATTGGGCGTGCTGAGCGCCCTTGGTGTGGTGTCCGCGAGTGCGCTCGCGCAGCAAGCCCATTTGGGCGGCTACACACCACAAATCAACAACTACGACCGCGACCAGGTTGTGGCGCTATACAAGAACTATGCGGCCGCCGCCACCACGCTTGATCGCAATGCGGTCATGAACTGGACTGGCGCATTGGATGGATGCAATCCTGGGACCACCAGTTTCGACTACCAAAACATGATGCTGCGCGGCCTCAACTTTGCGCGCTCCCTAGTAGGCAATGCCAATGCGACGATGCAGCAGCAGCAGTTCACGGACGATGCACAGGCGGCGGCGTTGGTTCAGTTTGCCAACTATGGCTCAAATGGTCTGAGCCACTCGCCCGGCACTTCGTGGAAGTGCTACTCGACGGCAGCCGCACGTGGTAGCCAAGGGTCGCAATTGTTTGTTACCTCGGATCGACAAAGGTCAGATCTGTACTCGTTCCTTGACGACTGGGGGGCAAGCAACTTCGATGTGGGCCACAGACAGATTCTGCTCGACTCAGAGTTACGTTTTGCTAGCGTTGGCGCGGTTGGCGATGAGAACTTCAGAATGTATTCCAATGTAGTGCCGGGTAATTGGAGCTCGCTTGCAGTACGGGGCCATTTCTCGCCTGCACCAAAGACAGAGCCCTCAATTGTGCGTTGGCCGTCGGCAGGTTTCTTTCCTGTCGAGTATTACCCTTCCTCATCGCGCTGGTCGGTCGGTTGCGTCGATTGTGACGCGACACGCGCGACGGCAACGGCAACACTAAACGGCGTTACGATTCCTGTGACGGTGAATCCCCCGTCGAATGTCGGCGGTGACGTATTTTGGAATACGGTTGTGTTCGAGATTCCGAGTTTGTTGGCGACTTTGGCGCTACGCGCAAGCGCGGTGAACCGAGGTATCTACGGGTTGTTCCTTGAGTCAACTATGGGATCTGATGTGGTGGTCAATGTATCCGTCAAAGGACTACGCAAAAAGACCACTGGCGAGGTCCTTCCTGACGACAACTACTCGGTGACGCTCATCAACACCGCCAACACGCCGGGCAAGATCCTCGCCCCCACACGTCTCGACGGCCTATGGCAGGGCGCGGGGGAAACGGGCGGCCTGCATCTAGCCAACACGGTTACAGGTACGTTGACGGGAACGTGGTTGACCTACGCGGCCGATGGCTCTCCGGTCTGGTACACGTTGTCGGACGGTCGGTTCACTGATGTACGCACCTTCATGGGCAAGCTGATGGTGACACAGGCAGACGGTTCGTTGCAGCTGGTTGGCGGTGCGACACTCGCTTTAAATGGCGACAGCACCACGGCAGGCGGCGCGACGGCGGCAACGATGACGTTTTCATTGAACGGCCAGACTGGCACGAAAGCGCTCTCGCGCATGATGCAAGGTCCGGTGAATACCGATTGGGGTGCCCATAACTTCACCGGCACTTGGCAAGGCAACGCCACCGGATCCGGGCGGCTATTGGTCGCGCAGGACTATCGCAGCGTCTATTCGGCATGGGCGACGATGGAAAGTGGTGTGCCCGTCTGGTATCAGTCGCTACCGGGCAACACCAGCTTCGGCCAGTCCAACCAAACCAACGTCGATGCCTACGAAGGGGTGACCCAAGCCACCACTGGCGTCAATATCGTGCGCAATACCTTCACCGGCACGTTGCAAGCGACGCGCGGTACCGAGCCGACGCAGGCGTGGAACGCACAAGCGGCCTCTGCAACGACGGTCGGCACCGTACGCTTCCGTCCGGCGCCGGTTGTATGGGCGGCCTCGGACGTGCTGAATACGCCAGCTGCGGAGGAGAACTTAGCCAATATCACGGTCAATTTCAACGGTTCGGTGCCAAGTGCGTCAAACGTGCAGAGCGCAGTATCGCGTCAAGGCAACGCTCTCTTCAATCAGGGCAGCGCGTTGGTGCGTACTTCACAACGGGGCGGCATTGATGTCGACGGGAATGGTCGTCACGCGCTGGTGCTTCGCAACACCAACGCCGGACAAATGCTGGTCGGACGCTTTGCCAATGACCAGTTCCAGTTCACGCCGATGGCCGATCCTGGTACAAACTTCCGCGTGCTGGGGGCGGTCGACTTGATGGCCACCGGCAAAAGCGACCTGTTGATTCAGGACATGTCGTCAACTACCGAGTTCGGCGTTGTGTCTGCATGGCGCGGCTTTAACGCTGGCAATGTGCAGGTGCTCAGAAGCGTGAAGAAGGATTGGGTGGTACAAGCCACGGGGGACTTGGATGGAGATAGCAAAGGCGACTTGGTCTGGCGCTGGACGCGTGGCGATGCCGATTTTGGGGTGAGCTATATCTGGTTCACGGATGCAAGCAATGCCACCACACCAGTGCAACAAGTTCGCAAGCGTGGTGGTGCGCCATTGTCTTGGCAGCTCCTCGGCGCGATGGACGTGAATCAGGACGGTGCGGCTGACCTGGTCTATCTCAGCCCATCGAATGAGATCCGCGTGCTGATGGCGACCAGCGCGGTACCACGCACCTGTGCCAATTACCGGGCGGGCTTTTTGCCGGACGGTTTCTCGGTGGTGAAGTACGCGGACTTTACGGGCGCGCGTCGCGGCGGCGATATCTTGATCAAGAACGACATCACCGGCGAATTACGTGTCCTCAGCATCGTCGCCAACGGCACGGTATTGCCGGTTTACACCGGTACACCGGACGACGCGAATGCGGCATGCACCAGTACGGCAAGTCAATTCACCTTGCCCACGGTCTCGGTGCAGGTCGGTCAGATTGATCCGTCTTGGTCGTACTTCGCTGCCGGTGATTTCGATGGCAACGGCCAGTTCGATGTCGCCTGGCTGCGTCCGGACCGCACGCTGGCGGTGACACTTCTGCGCATGAACGATGCGCCTCGGCTGATCACCAATGCCGGCGTGGTGCCCACGGGATTCACACCTATCCCGCTGCAGTAGTTCCCTGCAGTAGTCCTTTCGGTAGTAGTACTTTCGATGTTTGACGGTTGCCCGGTCGATGCGTCGGCCGGGCCACATTCCCTTATTTTTTGCCGCTTCGTTCGACGCCACGCGTTGCGACGCGTTTTGTTGCGGCCGCACTTTTAACCTGCAAGCTAATTTGGCTTCGCAGATAACTCTTTTTGGGAGGCAGCATGCTGCTCTACGACGTTAGGCTGCGCAATCTTAATTGGGCGATCATCGCCCTGATTGCGATTGCCACGCTTGGTTTTACCTATGCCGCGATACTCGCGATGTTTTATGGAATGATGTTCTGGTTTGGCGTACGCGAGACACATGCCAATCCATTCCCAAGGCCGATCATGGCTTGGGTCGTTCTACCGATGATGATGTTTTCCTCTAAGGGCAATGTGCCCGCTTTCATGTTCTACATGGCCATGCTCTACATCGCCATGCGATTGACGCTTCGCTATGCGAAGTTCGACTGGATGGCGCGCGGCATTATTGGTGAGCAGGACGTCGCGACCGCGCTGGCGTCCTGTCGCCAAAAGCTGGCAAGCAATGGGCAGATGGTCTACATCCGCAATAACGTGCTTCTCTGTCGTGGGGACGGTAGCACGGTCGAAATCGATCACGTCGTCGTCGGCGGTGATTGGCTGTACGTGGTCGAAACGAAATCGATTCGCGGAACGATTGGCTACAACGCATCAAACAACTCGCTCTATCGCGACGACGAATATCTTCGGCCTAATCCTGTTTCTCAGCTGCGCAATCAAGTCTCGATGCTGTGCGGTCTAGTGCCGGAAGCGGCAGTCTATTCGGTGGTCTGCTTCACTGACGCGCAGCCCGGCTACGACGCGGAGAACGCCCCGCATGTGGTCTTTGGGGTGAAGGAACTGCAGAAGGATGTCATGCGTGTGGCGCAAGAGCGGGACCGTTTCAGCCAGCCGGCTGCGTCGGGCCTCAACAGGAAGCTCGCCTCGTTTGACATCGGTCGCGATGAAGAACGCCAAGCGCACGCGGATCGTGTCTATGCCAAGCACGGGGGAATGTCGCCGTCACCGGCAGGGCAGCGCATGGCGATCAAGATCGCGGCGGTATTGAGTGTGATCGTGACAGCCATCGGCAGCGCTGGACTGACCGCATCACTCGCGCCGAACACGACCTTTATGAAGCGCTACCCGAAGAGCCTCGAAGCCATCCAAGCGGAAAACAAGGCGAAGGAGACTTGCTGGATGACCGTTGGCGGCGAGGTGTGCGGGATTCGCGAAGACCGTTTTGCCGGTCGATGACATTTGCGTTGGCGCGGATAGCAATTTTGTCGCTTACCGCACAGTGTGGGGGTCGGTCTGTTGTGCCGACGCCCACACCGCCATCTCCATAAGCTCGCCAGCGACGACAACTTCAATCACGAATCAAATCGGGGAAGGCTGTATCGAGGGTTGCGAGCTGTAACAAGATACATAACCAAATATGCCCAATTGAGGTACAATATATCTTATGAAATTGAGCGTGTGGGCTAAGCAGCAAGGCCTTACCTACAAGACCGCCTGGCGTATGTGGAAGGCTGGTCGCTTGCCGGTGCCTGCAACCCAGCTCGCGACGGGCACAGTGATCCTTGATGTTCCCGAACAGACAGTCGTCGGCGTGGCGCTCTATGCGCGCGTGTCGAGCGCAGATCAGAAAGCCGATTTGGATCGGCAATTGGCGCGTTTGTCGGCGTACGCCGCTAAGCACCGCCTGGTCGTGGTCGATGCGGTCAAGGAAGTCGGCTCGGGCTTGAACAACTGTGAGCGCATTCCCCACCCTAGGCGTTAGCCAGGGTGGGGTCAAGTGAACGGCGCCTCCTAAAGCGCCCGCTGTTTCTTTCTGGCGTGCTGCTCTGTACCTTGTTCTTCGACGTAAGCCCGCACAGTCTCCAGCGTGGCACCGCCCACGCTACCGACGAAGTAGGCGCGGTGCCAGAATAGCGGCTTCCAATAGAAATTGCACAGATGATTTGCGAACCTCGCACGGGAACGTCGTGCGCTGGCGGTCTTGAGATTGTTAATCAGCACCGAGATATTCAGCGCCGGATGGATATCCACCAGCAAGTGCACATGATCCTCTTCTCCGCCGAACTCAAGCAGCTTGCAGCGCCACGCGGCAAGACAGTCGCCAAGCACCTCCCGCAAATAGGCCAGCAGCTCAGGTGTCAGCGTCTTGCGGCGGTACTTGGTCACGAACACGATGTGCAGCTTAAGGTTAAAGACAGCGTGTGAGCTAGTGCGATGACCGTTCTGCATACTTGTGTCTGACGCGTGACTGTGCATAATTACAGTATGGAACGCCGTAAGGCCACGTTCAAGCTGTATCCCAATGCCCGTGAGGCGGAACGCCTCACTGTCTGGACGCGGTTGCACTGCGAGCTCTACAACGCCGCGCTGCAAGAACGCATCGACGCGTACCGGCGCTTCGGCAAATCGATCAGCTACTTTGACCAGCAGAACGTCCTGCCGGAAATCAAGGCAGCGCGACCCGAGTTCATCGAACTCGGTAGCCATGCCCTACAGCAAACGCTTCGTCGTCTCGACTTATCGTTTCAAGCCTTCTTCCGGCGCGTCAAAGGGGGGCAAACACCGGGCTTCCCCCGCTTCAAGGCCGCTGCGCGCTTCTCAGGCTTTGCCTATCCTGACCCTGCTGGCTGGAAGCTCATAAAGCACGGCTCGCGTGGCGGGACATTGCGAATTGGCACCGGTAAAGACGCAATGATGATTCGCTTGCGCGGCAAACATCGGTTTGGCGAGGGTGCCGCACCCAACGATCTGACGATCACCCGCAAAAATGGCGGATGGTTCGCCTCGATCACGTTGCGCGTCTCAGAGGCCGTCTGTTCGCGCGAGCGTACAGACCATCAACATCGCGGAGCGGACTTCGGTATCAACGACTGGGTCACGTTCGATAACGGTGTGACCGTTGAGAATCCACGCTGGGTGCGTCATGAGTTGCCGCAGTTAGCAGACTTACAGCGTCAACGCGCCCGAAAGACGAAGGGCTCGATCCGCTACAAGCGCCTCTCCCAACAAACCGCGCGTCTCTACGAGCGCATCGGCAATCTGCGTCGAGACTTCTTGCACAAGCAGACGACACAGTTCGTCCGTACCTGCGCGGTGCTCGCTACAGAGCAACTCCAACCCAAGAACATGAGCCGTTCGGCACGAGGCACGATGGACAAGCCCGGTCGGATGGTAAAACAGAAGGCTGGGCTTAACCGAGAGATCCTCTCGGCGGGGCTCGGCATGGCGCATCAAATGCTCGCGTACAAAGCGGTAGAAGCTGGTACGCGCCTGCACTTGTCGAACACGCGCCAATTAAAGCCGTCGCAACGCTGTGCTGTGTGTTGGGAGCTCACCCCCAAGACGTTGGCACAGCGTGAGCATGTATGTGGCCATTGTGGCCACAAGATGCCGCGCGACCAAAATAGTGCGTTGGTGGTACTCATCGACGCACACACGCCCGGGACGGGCGTGGCAGCGAGACCGAAACCGCTGGCGCGGCAACGCACCAAGTCAAAGTCGTTGACCTGCGAAACCCCCGCTACAACGCCTAAAGGCGTTTAGCGGTGGGAGAGTTCATT
>JADCJC010000093.1 GCA_020247395.1 Rhodocyclaceae bacterium | reverse complement strand
GGCCCTCGCGCGAATTTCATTCCAGCTCACTGACATTTATATGTTTTTCGCATGTTGGCGCTCTTCCAGAAGGGCGCACTCCTTCATGATGTGGCAGTGACATCTGATTTTTGCCGACGACCTTGACTTTACCTGAGAACATTGCGAGAAAATGGCATTTCTCGGTCGCCTAGTAGCCACCGCCGAAGGCAAGTGTTTCCCACCGCCAATTGTCCGCCTAGATGATTGTCTGTAGCGCGTCTTGGCTCACTGAGAACACTCGGACGTCATTAGACAGCGCCGGGCGTTTCGCACGTTTGCCATAGCAATCTGTGAGCAACTTGTTGTGCGACAGCGACTTGGCAACTTCCCGAAGTTCGCGCATTTTTGTGTCTAGGTCATGCCAAGAGTCAATTAACCGTTCGCAACGTGACTCGTAGTAGCGAATCACTTTTTGAAAGTCGGCTATCGTGTCCCGCGTGAAAGCACCGCCCGGGCCAATCAGGTGGTGTAAGTAAAGCGCGGCGGCGGCGCGCTCAGTAATCGAACTCTTTGAAGACGAGAACACGGTCGCTGCCTCGCTGAGCGCGGCAGCAACTGGAACTGGCGCTATCCACCCGAAACACTCGATGAGACGGCGGGCGCAGCGGTTGAGCGCGGACGGGACAACGGCCAGGATTCTATGCTCCGCACCTTGCGCAAGTGCCATCAGCTCAGGGCCTGTTACTTCCGGATACTTCGGGACGTATGCAGGTGGCTTAGGCCTGCTCACGCGACTAAATGTCGCAACATTGACAGCGACGTGCCGCCCGAAAAGTCCGAGACTTGCGATCGCGTCACGAATCAAGAACTCTGGCACTGCGAGATATGCACCGTCGATTCTTTGGACTGCGACAAGCCTCGATAAGCGGGATTCTTCTTCGCCGTTTGCCTGGGTACGCGTAAATTTCGACGGTTGCTTCTTAATGGCAATCAGTTGGTGCGGTTGCCGATTCATGATGAACCAACGGTCATCCCCCTTATATCCAAGCGCCTCAAGCCAACTCTCCACTGTGCGACTCGCCTCCATTGATTGGCGATATCGAGAGCACGCGGCGGCGTGCTCCTCTGCGACGCGCAGAACCTCCTCTGGAGTGGGCGCATGCACATTTTCACAACGGATACGCCCGCCATGACGAGTCACGGTTAAGGCTTTGCCTGTCTCAACATCGACGGCGGCGGCCTGTGGAGAACCCTCGGACCGAATAAAAGCCGTTGCGGCAGCGTCATCAATGAAACGAGCTTTTAGGCGTTTGTTCGATTGAGAGCAAGTCACTATTTCGCCGCAGGCGAAAAGCAACGCGTCGCAAAGACCTTGGGCTAGGGGTAAGGCTTCGGTCAGCTTCTTTGATGGGCGCACATTGCGAACCGTCACATCGGGATGCAAGGCTTGGTATTGCTGTTTTGCATCGCCAGCCGTTAGTGCAACGACGAACGTGTTGGTGGAATCATTTCGGAATACTTTGTATTTGGCGATCATAGGGTCAGGCGCCACAAACTCCACGCTCAACGCCCAAAACGGCACTTGCTTTAACTTGTCGGCCATTTCGACGAGCCTCTGGTTTCGGCGCCATAGCGGTTGCGCTCGCTCTCGCGGAGCGCGATTTGCGTTGTTGTAACGCGCGCTACACGAGCTGTCGCAAAACTTCGACTTTTGATGGGTATGCGCCGCGTATTCGATGGGCGTGTGGCAATGCAGACAACGAACAGGGTTGTCGTTGTACTCGGCCATGCGTGCCAGACGAGCCGCCGCATTGGCTTCATGCGCTTTGGTTTGGCTGCACATGGCGCTGCGATAACCCGGCTGGGCCATTTTCTCTTGCGCCACAGCGAGACCCTTTGCCCATGGCGTAGGTGATGATGCAGCTGCAGATGGTTCGTGATCCATGTTCACTCCTCGTTGGTTGAAAGGCAAATCACCTTCGAAGCAACCGTCCGTAGGACGATGGCTTTGAAGATACCCATTGGGTATCGCCTTGCTGTTTGGGACCGCTATCGGTAAGCGGCAGACGGAAGCTGTACGTTGCGACACCATCTCGTTAAGAGATGTGTCGCAACGACAGTGACCATTACAGTTCACGGGTTGAGGTCTGCGATACTAACGTACACCTCGCTTACGCGACCCGACTTGCTGCTTTATAGGCTGGTTTTGGAGGCCACCTATTGGGCTTGGACTGCCCTCATGCATGCCTTGCTCGAAGGAATACACGGTTCGTACTGCTGTCAATGCGTGTCGATAATCTCTAGCCACATTGCGTCGTTGCCCTGGCTGCGAGGCAAGTTCAATGCTTCTGTTTCCGCGTCGGTGAATTCGGTTGCGGACTTCAGGGTTGTGACCCAACCAAATTCGTTTGACCAAAACCCTGCGCCGCCTAGATTCGCCTCTTGCAGCGAAAAGACGACGAACCGACCCGAACGCACAGGAACAAATCGCGTGAGCGTTTTTGTCAGCGCCGTTAGTAGGCGGGTCATGTCGACGCCTCGACGGTCTCGGGAAACAATGGTTCGAATTTGCCAAAGTCGGCCTTCACCCAAAGCATGAATTCTTCAAACTTGATCGAGCCGTCTACGGTCATCGTGGCATGGAAATTATGCTTCCCTGAATAGACGTTGGCTGGTGTGATGCCAGCACGTTTAGCGGCCTCGACATCGGCAAACTTAACGGCTACCCAGTGGCCGAAAGGCGTGCAGTAGATGGCCCCCGCTTTCGATGTCTGATTTACATACTCACGCGTACCAAGTGAGTCTTCGTGTCGAAGGGAAAAACCGGCATCGACGGCGAGATGTTGTTGTAGTCGAATGAATTCGGCGACTTGTTTCTTCGTTGGCTTCACGGCTAATGGATCGCTGCAAAACCGATGGGCACCATCAGGTGATTTCCATCTGGCTTCTTGACGATAAGCTCGGAAACGATCGCAGCGCGACCATTCGACAAATAAGTCAACAAGCGGCGGTTGTCGGCAATCACCGCTTTCGAAGTTGCCTTTGGGATGTAGCCGCCAAAGTGTTTTTTGACTTTAGCCAAGACTGCATTTTGTTCGTAACTCTTACGCATTGTGCTTTCCTTGTGTTTGCAGACGAGCACAACCCGCCATGCGGGTGAAGTGCCCGCGAGGGAGTTGAAGTTGGTGCTGACGAGACTAGCTCATCATTTATGAGAGTTCGCTTGCGCGATCGGCCGAAGCCGTGGTGCTACTACATCTTTGAAACCCACTCTTTGTGAATGGGCTTGAAAGATGCCCAACCGCTTTCGCGGTTGAACATCAGTGGATCTGCTACTCAGCTTTGAACTGAAGCTGCGAAGCTTTTGCGTCCGACTTGTCAGCATCGGTTCGGATGCCGAGAAAAACAGGTTGCGCTAATCCGCCAGTCGCCCAAGCGTACAAGTACTTGATTTCTGCGAATTGGCCAACGTCTGGGATAGCTTGCGATACTGGCACCGTGACATTCTTCAACGAACGAATGCTGCCATCTTCATCGTAGACGCCGATCTCGACCGAGCGAGCGCCTTCGCTGTGTTTGATAACTTGCGCGGTGAGCGTGGTGACGTTTTTCGCTTTGAGCCAATCGCCGCCGCTGTTCGGGCGGCCGCCAACGTACTTTGACGAACGCCGTTTGAGGACGATGCCTTCGCCGTTGTTGGCTTTCTCGCTTTCAAACATGGCGAGTTTGTCGGCGGCGGTAAACGCCGTATCGACAAAGACAATCGTGTCTGAGAATGGCTTGAGATAGTCGGCCGTCCGAAAGGTGTTGAGCACGTCGAGCCGTGAATCAAGGTCTTCGTTAAGTATAGAGACCCCATTCACTGACAGCACGTCAAACACATATAACGTGTCACCGACCTGTTCCGAATCAAACTCAACGGCAATGGTGATGTTTGCAATTGCGGCTGCGATCGCGCCAGACAGCGGAACCAGATAGCCCTTCTTGTTTACGCCTTGCGGCGCTGTGCCTGGCGTGTGCTTGACCGGACGACGTTCGCCGTCACGCTTGACCTGAAAACACCAGATCGGGTCGTGGAGGTAGAGAGACACTTTCGACGGGTCAATGGGGTTCAGCAGCATTGGATCGATGCCGGATGGCACCAGCTCGCCGGCAGCGGTAACTGCGGCGGTTGGCGCTTCGCCTTCAACGACTTGATACTTGCTGGATCCCGTAAGCTTTTCGCGGACCACTTTGTCGAATATCTTTTGCGCCGCCTCGAGTGGCACCGGCGTCGCTGTTTTGGTGCCGTGTGCGAGCGTGCCGCCTTTACGACCGTTAGCGAAGTTGACGCGGTATCCGTCGCCCTCAGGAATCAGGAAGACCTGATATACCTTCCCGGGCCCGCCGGAATTCGCCCACAGTTCAATTGAACGTTGCATCGTTTTCCTTATGATGGATGGTTAGTGAAGTGCGCTCAGAAAGAACGCGCTTTTTTTGATGGCGTCAGGCGAGAACACTGCCTTGGCCTTCGTTTTTTTCGCAGCAGGCTTTTTTGCAGGTGCTGGTGGCTGTGCGGGCTGCGGTGGCGGGTCATCGAGCAGCGTTTGATAGCCTGTCTCAACGTAGCCTTTCGCAAGCTTCTCTTTGCGAACTTTGTCCAACGCCGCTTCGGCGGCACGTCGGCTGGGGCCTTCGTACTTTTGCGCCTGCGCTGGGTTGGACACGCCATTGCGACCGTATGTGGCGACAGTGGTGTAGACCTTGCCACCCTTCCCGTCAGAGGATTCTCTGACTTGGATACTATAGAACTTGTCTGAACTGGAATTGACGAATTCCAAGTAGGCACTAGCGACAATTTGATTCTGTTGTGCGCCAGCCATTGCTTAGGCGCTCACTGGCGTTGGCGCCAGGCGTTCAAAAACGAATTGTTCGAACGGCGTCCAGCGGACAGCTGCTGATGCCTGCAACACTCGTGCAATCTCGCACTCCGCGCGGACACGGACGAACTCTGGTGCGTCGATGACCGCCTCGCGGCTTTCAGCCGCAGCGAGGCCAACGCTATCGAGCGTTAGTTCTCTATTTCTATTCATGGATTTGCTCCTAGAAACGGGAGCGCGCACCTATCCCGCATCGGGATAAATGGCTCCCGATGGGTGATGTGACAATTGAATATGCAGGGCGCAACTTCCCCGCACTGCCTCCGCGAAGAAATCGCCGAGGGGTTGCGATACAGCAACCATTTATGAAAACTGCCGATGGCAGTGACCTCAAGGGTCAACTTTCAGTTGTAAGTATACGAAAGGCGTTTTCACGCCGCAACGATTTTGATGATGCGCGTTTTCGGTGCGACCTTGAATTTCGTCTAATTCGCTCGTTTGCGCTCAGTTTTCCCTGTGTTAGGCTTGGTTTATTTCCTCTCTTGGTGATGCGATGACAAACACAACCTTCGCTGCCGCGTTGCGCTATTTTGGGTTGTTCTTCGCGACGTTGCGCCACATAGTCGGCGCTTCGGCTATCGCGGCGCTATTGCTGTTTTTCGTGAGCTCACCCGAACCGTCCACAAACCGGCTGATCGACGGCGGTCTCGCGCTTACCGGTTGCGCGTTTGGCTGGTGGGCAATGGACTTTTTCTATGGGTTATCCCTGCTGTGCGCGGATTGGGCGTTGATGGCCGCGAAGAGCCCAAAGAAAATAAAGATTAAAGACGGTCGGTTTCTTCTGCCAAGCCTAGTCTATGGGTTTAGCGCAATGTTTGCTGCGTACTTCTTGTTCTTTGGGGCGCACGCGAGTCTGCTTCGTGTATACGCTGGCGGCACCTTTGTGATGCTGGGTTTGATATCGGCTTGCATTGCCGTTGGCTGCTACTACTTGGTGTGCCGCATGGACAAAGAGCAAACGCGCTCGGATTAGCCTTTAGGCGTTTCGATGCGATAGTCTTTCTCGACAACCCCCAGTTTGGGATTGCCAACGAGTGCGTGCCTTACCCAAACAGCTTTGGTCGGCAACCTACGAATATGGCCACGTCGAAGATGCGCTCTTGGCCCGTTTCGGTCGCTAGTGCCGTCTGACCCTGATTCGCGCTCGCCTTGCTCAGGGGTTACATCGAGCACGTGGTATTCGAAAAATGGCTGTTTGCCTTTGGCTTGGCGCTTCTTGTTGATGCTTTTTGGCGCACCAAGTTTGGTCGTGGTTACGTTCTCGCAATTGATGACATTGGCAAATTTGATCACGGCAATCATTTCGTCATGAATGTTGAGTTCCGCGTCGAGTTCCGCGGCATGCTTGCCCATCGCCTCCTCGAGACGGGCCTGCGTCTCCGTCATAAGAGGCATCAAGTGGTAATCAAGTGTGTGTTTCCACGTTTTTGCTGGTGTGATGCCTTGCATTGCATCTGCCAGAATCGTCGCTGTAGTGTCTCTCACAGGCACTGGCTTTTGCCCCATTGGGATAACGCAGGCCGACACCATCGGCATCCACGCCTGAAATCTGTCGATGTAGGCGACCGCGATAAATGCGATCGCGTCGTCGGCCGACATCTGGGCGATCACGGCATTGTTGAATCCCGGCCACGGTTCGAACTTCGCGTCTTTGACATGCCACGCGAGCACCACGCGCTTTGTCGAGGAGGATGTTGCGTGTATTCCGCCCGTGATGTTGCCGTGGTTTGGGTGCTGCCATGGGATTTCAAGTGCGACCAGCGGATACGGCAGGTGCAATAGATCCATGTGCGCGTCTTTTAGGTCGCGAATTTCGATCATATCCGCACAGTCGGGAAGCAAGAACTTTTGGGCGCGCTGTAAGCCGGCAGCAATATTTCGCATGACGAGATTGTCGGGATTTTCGCCTAACTGCGTGGCTGTCTGCTCGATGATGTGGGCGCAATAATTCACTGGCTGCATGTTTGACTCTGACTTTTCTTTGTGTGGCGGAGTATGTTTGTGAAGCGCAATCATCGTCGCACAGGTCGTTGATAAGTCAACGGCTCCAGAAATGCAAAACCCCCAGCGATGAACGCCAGGGGTTTTTTTCTTGTTGCTAGTGAGTAAGGCCTGCCTCCACGTCGGCCAGTAGTCCGGCTAGGTGGATGTGGTCTCCTTTGATGTGCTTCTCGATGACTTCGCGCTTGCAGGTGAACTTCGCGTTTTTGTTGTCATTGAGCAGGGATCGAAGCGCGGTCTGAAAACCTACCTCTTGGTCGCGGAAAGCGTCTTCGATGAGGCTATTGAGTTCGTCGCTATCTGCCGCGTCGGTTAGGTCAACTTCGACTCCTTGCCAGTCGAACTTGCAGTTTGGCGGCTGAGAGAAATTCGCCGTCACAGACAAGTTGTAACACTCGTATGTGCCCCCTTCGTCGTTGTATTCATGCTCGACGCTAAGGCCAACGGTCATATCGACAAGCGACGGCAGCGCCGAGAACCAGCACGCGAGCTCGCCGAGAAAGGCCTGCTTTTCCAGCTTGAGCAGGTGTTCCTTTAACTGGCTGAACTCGGCCCACGGCACGTTCTCGTTGACACGGCTATCCGCGATGGAAAAGCAAAGCTCTTGGGGTGCGGCAATCGTAAATGTTTGCATTGTGTATCTTTCGTTTGACGGTCCGGATTCCGCTAAAGGAATGGACCGAATTGCTGGTTGCGCCGACGTGTTTCTAAGGTGACGACACCTTGTCAGCTTCGCGCTGCGCAATGAAGGCAGTTGAGCGAATGTGTGGATGCGGATCGTTGAGCAGATCACGCTTCGCTTGTTCACTACATTGGTTCCAAAGTTCGGTGGCCACTAAGAAGCGGCCGCCTCGGTCAAGCGCGAATATTGCCTCCTGCGTAACCGTGCCATTGAACTTGAGTTTTTCAATGGCGCGGGCGCGGGCAGCAAAAATTCTCCTGACCTCATCTACTGATGGGTAGGGAATGGGAATTCTCCTGTTGTGTGCGAAGGGAAAGGGCTAACGCCCTCTCCCTTCATGTTGGTGTCGCTACTCGGCCGGGGATGTTTCCGGCTGTGCGTAGGCTGTCGCCTTAGTGAGGGTCAGTTTGACTTTCCTTCCCTCTTCCGCATTGAGCTTGGCGATGCGGTCGGCGATGCGGGTTGCAAAGTGTCCCCAGCGCACGCTCGCACTGGTGACTAAATCATGAAACCTAGAAAAAAATTCGGCATCGTGGTCGTGTGATTCTGTGTCAGCGCTGTCGTGCGCTGCCTCGTGCGCGATAACCATCAACACATAGAAGATGTCATCTAGGCCGCCATGCATTTGTTTCAGCAGTCGGCGTTCAATTGCGACCCATTTTGCCGCATCGGTCCAAGCTTCGAGGGTGTGGGCTTCGCCAGCCTCAAACAATCGTACGCAGCTCCCTTCGCTATCGCCGAATTCGATTCCATTGTTCTCGTGCGCGTCGCGAAATTGTGACCAAAGCCAATGGGCCACGTCGTTTAAGGCGCGCAGCGAGATACGTTCTTCGGCGCTGAGTTCTTTGTGCTGAAGGATACGATGGCTCGTGCTAAGGGTTGCTGTCACTTTGTCAAAATCGACAATGGTTTGCTCACTAAAGCCGTGTCGATACGCCTTATTCAGCTTGGCGTAGAGCTCCTCAAGAGATCCAACGTTGAACCTTTCGAGGGTCACTGGCGCTAAGACGAAGGCTAGGCCTTGCGAATGTGCCATTTCGCCTAACCGGTCGTGCAGGCTTGGTGCCACGGTGATGCCGTACGGCGCACCATAGGACAGTTTGCTTAGGGGATAGTGTCGTCCCATCACATCGGTGACAAGCTTGAGCTTCTGCGCTTCGTACACTTGGGCGGGCTGGCCTGAGAGGACTTGCATGGCCAAAAATTCGCGGTCCTCGTTGGTGAGCGACTTCTTTTTTTTCACTTCGCGTCCTGCGTGTTGTTCAAGCTCCTTGGCGATTTTTTTGAAAACCGCGCACTTGGATACCAAAACATCGTTGCGAGCGAAATTCACATCGAGCCTGACGCGACTGACGCAGACGCCTGCAGTGCCGAATTGGTGATGCGGATAACTTCGGACGAGAAATCCCAAGTTAAACAACGTCATTGCGCCGGACTCGCGAAAATTGAAGTAAGCCTCTGGCGTTACGAGGTCCCACTTTTGCTTATCTGGATCTTTAGATATCCGTTTGCCGTTAAGAATTACCGGCATCCCGACGAACTCGACAAGCTGCTCGACCTCTCGAATCGCCTGCGTGAATTGATACGCCGAAAGCGGTTCGTATAGCGTTGTTTCGATGTGACAGCCTGGCACCGATGGCAAGTTTTTTTCCAACTCATAATCGAGCCCCTTGTGCTGGATATCTACAGACATTTGGAATGTGCCGGTTCGCCACTTCGATACGCCTGCCGAAAACATTTGTCCACGCCCTATTCTGTACCGACCCAGTACTGCGTCGCCCGCAACATGAGGAGCACCGAAGCATTCAAAAAAATTCTTGAGTTGTTCGAAGCCCTCTTCTCCCTCGCCGAATCCGCGACCGTCGTCGACGATCGAGAATGACGTAGGCGTCAATGTCACGACGCATTTCGTCGCGCCGGCATCGAGGCTGTTTGCGATGCCTTCAGATATCGCTTTGCCAAGCGTTCCTGCTTGTGCCTTGATCACATCAAATAAAAGTGCGGGATTGATCGTGAACTGGCGTGTTGATGAATTTAGGTCTATCGTAATTCTCCTGAAAATGGACGTGACAATGCGTGGCAAAGATTTCTCTTCGGCCATGCAGTACGTTCAAAGTTAAATAATTAGGACGGAGTTGTCCCGTGGTTCATTTTCAAAATTTTGAAAACGGGCCCAAGAATTTGAGCGCTTTATGAAAGGCGACCCGAAGACCGCCAAGCCCGAAGGCTGTAAAACTAAATAAAAGATACCACACCGCCATCGCGCCTGCAAGCAGGCGACGATCCACCTAAACGGCTATTTCGACTTCGAGCCCGTTCGTAATATCTTCGACTTCCGCTACTGTCGGTAACGCGACCTGAACCGGCAAAGGCTTGACTGGACAGATCGTGTCGAGAGCAGAGACAAGATGCTTTCTGGCCGATGCGAGCATGTCTTTTTGTACCTCTGGCTCACGCGGGGCGTTTTGTGCGAAGGCTGTGATTCGAACAATCGATGTCTTAGTGGAATTCCCCTCGCGCACCGCAAAACCATGGATGAAGTTACCTTCCGGGCTGCCCGCGAGGGCCTGAAGCTCGGTCATCAATTCGACCGCAATGCTCACTTTTGCCCCGTCCTGTGTTGCGGTTTTGTAGGCAACGGCGAGTCGGATCCGCAAAGCGTCGAGCTGCGCTTCTTGGTCTTGCGGTGTGAAGGTGGCGCGCACCACACCGACGCGCACCCGGTTGACTACGATGGCGATCGTATCGAACAGTCGATAGGTGTTGGCCTGCTCTTCCCGGGTCGGATTGGCAATTTCGATCCATCCCTTCTCTTCGAGTACTTTAAGCGACTTGAATACAGTCGTCCGACCGATACCAGAAACTTGACATAGTCGCTTGGCCCCTGCCTCGCTCTCGCCGGTAAAGCGGTTTTGGTGTGCCTTTATACAGGCGAGTATCATGAACTGTGCTGGCTTAAGCTTCGCCCAGCGAAGCAAACGCATATCGCCCGTGAAGAAAAGCACTCTATGGGCGTCGATAGATGCCGGCGGTTTCGTTTTTTCGGTGTTTTCCACTATTGGTTGTGTTTTTATTTGGTTCGCGTCGCTACAGCTAGTGGTTGGGAGTTTCCCCCATCCGCCGCAAATTTGCAACGCTGGATTGTCGAAATGACGCTCGGCTGCCGTTTCCTGGTGGCTGCACACGAAGTCGCGCCTGCTGATTGAACGATAGCGTAGCCAGCCAAACGTGCCCGTCAGAAATCGCGCACAAAACGTGCGTTTATTGCGGAGATTTCAGTGAAGTCGGAATTGCGCGGCGATACACGAGGGCGCGGAAGCGTAAAGGCATCGACTTATCCACACCCCCGTCCAGAATCCGAACTCAGGCTTGAGCAAGTTGTGGGATATCGGTCTTTGAGGTCCGGATTTTGTACTACGGTAGTTCAGATCTTGAACTACCGTAGTACCGATTGCGGCCTAGGGTAGTACGGTAGGCGTACGCGTACTAAGACTATTCTTCGGTTTGTCTTAAAAGAGGTGCTATTTGAAGTCTATGGCGCGACGAGGGCGCTCGTAGAAACGTCTTTTTTAGATGAGTCTTTTGAGAACCGCTTGTGCAGCAGCATAACTACGGTCTAGGTCTTGGCCACTTGCGATTGCAAGGGGATCAATCGCTGTTGCCAGCTCGTCAATGAGCCATTCGACATTTGTCACATCTTGACCGGACGCGATCATACGCTCTCGCATGTAATCAGCTTCGGCTTGCGTCGTCAAATGGATGCTGGCTGTTATGAGGGGTTGGTTCATAAGGAACATATTAATGGCTTTTTTAAGCCATTTGCAAGTAATTTTGAAAAAAAGTAGACTAGCGCATGCCTCGCAAAAAATCATTAGCGGAAACAGAAACCGCCCGAGTCACCTTGACCACGCCCATGGCAGCGGTCCTTGACCACTTGGCGTCAACTGGACTCATGGGCGCGAATCGCTCGGCCGTGATCCAGTTCATGGTCACCAACAGCATCCAACAGATGCAAATCGATGGCCGCTTGCCTAAATCGATTGATGCCGGCCAAACGCTTGGCGACTTGATCGCCAAGAAGTAACGGCGCGGGAAGGAAGCACAGCATCGGGTGCTTCTGGCTAGGTCGTGGAGACATCGGCTGTCGGCGTGCCGTAGGCGACCCAAATCATCGCCAGAAGACGATTCAACTGCTTGCTATTTCGGACCAGGGAACTCGAATTGCGCGTAACCATGACCGCTGCGCGTGGCCAGTGCCAATTGAGCCGGCATTGCGCCGCGGGCCTGGGTAGTTGCCGAATTCTTTCGACCGATATGTTCGCCGTCTCAGCAATAGTCAACGCTTCAGAAAACCAAACATGCTCGGTATCCTGGTCAGAAAGGTAAACACGCACATCTTGAGTTGAAATACGCAAAGCGTCGAATAGCTTCAGCAGTGCTGGCATGTGAGACGTAGGGTCAAACAGCAACGGGCCGTTGAGATTAACGACGTACCGAAACCAATTCGCTGCAAGCTGGACAATGAGACTTGTTGCGTCTTTGTCCATAAACACACGTTCATTCAGTATTTGTGTAGCCACAATTAATTGATTCCATGTGGTTCCAAGCTTCTCGTTTGCACGTTGTGCGTCGCTCCCGTTTAACTTCGGCTGAAACGGCATCACGCGGTCAAGGTTAAGCGTCTGCAACGCTTGCTCAAGCCGACGAATCTCTGTTGGCAGCAGACAGACTTCAGGGTATTGCGCATGGTTGAGCCCGAGCGAGGTTCGCGCAACATACTGTGTGGCCCACACGGCCGGGCCGGTAATTTGGTGCTGTACCTCTTCAGGCACTACCGGTACCAAGCTCTTTGCGAGTAACAGGCGACTGTCTTCCTCGGATAAGTGAGCAGGGGCTCTATCGGCTAACGTACCCTTACCTTGCATCGCACGACCGCGACATTCGTTGCCGCAGTACCTTAGGCTGTACTTGCTGACGGCTGTCCAAAGTAACTGGTCACCGCAGACCACACAATTTAGCGGCGCTTTCAAGCTCGCCCAAATCGATGTCTTCGCTCGATTGAAGCTGGAATTCTCGGCCTCTCGGCCGAGCCATTTGTTTAATTCATTTAGGTCGTCATGCTCTGCGGCTAATCGCCGAACAAGCGCAACGAAGTGTACGCACAGAACTGGATCGAACGCGACGCCCGACTGCTTCTCCACTTCAACCAACGCCTGTTCTACCGACAGCGCGGCGTCACGATAGCAACGATCATGCGTCATCGCGTCAAACGCATCTGCGATGGCAACTATCCGCGCCGCCAGCGGTATATCCTCGCCAGCCAGCCTCGACGGATAACCGGCGCCGTCCCAACGCTCGTGATGGTGCCGGGCAATATCGACGGCCATCTTGATGTCGGGGATCTTGCTGGACTGCAGCATCACCGCCCCTGATTCAGCATGGGACTCAACCATCGATCGCTCGCGCTCATTCAATGGTGTCGCTTTCAGCATCACGCCATCCGGGATCGCCGCTTTGCCAATATCGTGCAAACGCGCCGAGATACCAATGTGGAGTGCAGCGTCTTCGCTTAGCCCAGCCTCTTTGGCGAGTAAGCCGGCAAGTTCCCCTATTCGATAAACCAGCGAGCCAGCCTCATCTTCTCGCAGACCCGACGCGACGGCAAGCCTTTCAACGCCCTCAATCATTTTTTGGAACAGGGTTTGTGAAGCCAATTTTTCCGTATGCTTCCTTGCCGAAGCATGCAGAAGTTCCATGTCGGCGCCATCAAGCAACCAAACCGTGAGTGTCGGGTCTATCGACCGCCCCAGACTTCTTTCGGCAATTCTCCCCGCGCGATCTTCGGCGCTATTGCTGACGCGTTGCGATGCTCCGATTTGCGCGTCAAGAGGGTGTTGTTGACTTCGGCATCGCATGTTTTGGGAGCCTCGTGGTTAGTTAACTAATCAATCCAAGTTAATTAACTTTATGGGTTGCGATAATGGCCCTGCCGGTCAATTCCGACCGGCAGGGCGTATCGCGTCCTATAACTCATTGGAGAATGGTC
>JADCJC010000092.1 GCA_020247395.1 Rhodocyclaceae bacterium | reverse complement strand
CATATCGACGGGGGAGTTTGGCACCTCGATGTCGGCTCATCACATCCTGGGGCTGTAGCCGGTCCCAAGGGTATGGCTGTTCGCCATTTAAAGTGGTACGTGAGCTGGGTTCAAAACGTCGTGAGACAGTTTGGTCCCTATCTGCCGTGGGCGTTGGAAATTTGACGGGGGCTGCTCCTAGTACGAGAGGACCGGAGTGGACGTACCGCTGGTGTACCTGTTGTTTCGCCAGAAGCATCGCAGGGTAGCTAAGTACGGAAGAGATAACCGCTGAAAGCATCTAAGCGGGAAACTTGCCTGAAGATAAGATTTCCCGGGGGTTTAACCCCCTTGAAGGGTCGTTCGAGACCAGGACGTTGATAGGCACCGTGTGGAAGCGAGGTAACTCGTTAAGCTAAGGTGTACTAATTGCCCGTAAGGCTTGACTCTATAACGGTAAGAGTTAATCGAATCAAATCCTCGATTTGATTCGGGCTATTCAGGTCAAGCAACCGGCGAAGCCGGCTTGCTTGGGGACGCAGAACCGAAAGGCGAAGCGTCACCTGAAGCCAACACGCCTAGAGATTGAGCAACGCAATACAATTTAATCGTCAGTATTCGGTGAGAAACCGAATACTGATTGTCTTTACTTCCTCCCAGAATGCGGTTGCGCGTTCGCCAGTCAACACCGGCAAACGATCAACACACCGAATTCTTGGCGACCATAGCGCGTTGGACCCACCCCTTCCCATCCCGAACAGGACCGTGAAACAGCGTTGCGCCGATGATAGTGCGGTCATACCCGTGCGAAAGTAGGTCATCGCCAAGACCCCATCAAAACAACACCCCTCCCAGCAACGCTGGTGAGGGGTTTTGTTTTTAGAGCACCTCATGACCGACTTGAGGAATGAAAACAAAGCGTAGGCCGGTACGTCAAGCCATCTTCCGGGGACTAGAATCACGGATTAACTCGACACTTTGTGTCCACCTCGTACGATACCTGCAAACTCCATCCGCGTGGCAGACCTTTTCTCAATCAACGCAAACTCACCAGTCACCGACGAGAACGACGGCAATGTGCCGCTTGCGGAGCGACTGCGCCCGATGGAACTGGCGGACGTGATCGGACAGGAACACCTCACCGGCGATGGCATGCCGCTGCGGATTGCCTTCGATGCGCGAAAACTGCATTCCATGATCCTATGGGGACCCCCAGGCGTTGGCAAGACGTCAATCGCGCGATTAATGGCGCACGCTTTCGATGCGGATTTTGTAGCGATTTCCGCGGTGCTTTCCGGTGTCAAGGAGATTCGCGAGGCGATTGAACGGGCGCGGCTAAATCGTGATCGGCTAAAACGTCAGACCATTCTGTTTGTCGACGAAGTGCATCGCTTTAATAAAAGCCAGCAAGACGCCTTCTTGCCGCACGTTGAATCCGGCCTAGTCACCTTCATCGGGGCCACCACAGAAAATCCATCGTTTGAATTGAACAATGCGCTACTTTCGCGCGCCGCGGTCTACATCCTCAAGCCACTGGCACACGACGCACTCGCCCGAATGCTTAGCCATGCGATTGGTACGCTAAAACTGGACACTGCGTTTGACGGTGATGAAGGCGACAAAGTTAGAGCGTTTCTTCTGGATATCGCCGATGGCGACGGACGGCGGCTGCTCAATCTTTTGGAGCAGCTGGCAACCGCAATCGATGCCGAGCATATTCAACGGGTCGATCAAAAATTCGTGACCACTGTATTGGCGCGCACGTCGCGACGCTTCGACAAAGGGGGTGACAATTTTTATGACCAAATATCGGCATTGCACAAGAGCGTTCGCGGGTCTGACCCCGATGCCTCGCTATATTGGTTTTGCCGCATGCTCGATGGTGGTGCCGACCCGCGATACCTTGCGCGCAGGTTGATACGTATGGCGACGGAAGACATCGGCCTCGCTGATCCGCGAGCTCTGCAGATTGCGTTGAACGCAAGCGAAACCTATGAAAGACTGGGCACACCCGAAGGTGAGTTAGCCCTAGCCGAGGCGGTAGTGTATCTCGCGATCGCGGCGAAATCTAACGCTGTCTACAACGCATACAAGGCCGTCCGCGCGCTCGTCCAACAAGATGAATCACGGCCTGTTCCAATGCATATTAGAAATGCGCCGACCAAGCTGATGAAAGAGATCGGCATGGGAAAGGGGTATCGCTATGCGCACGACGAAGAGCAAGGCTACGCCGCAGGCGAAAACTATTTGCCTACTGGGCTGGAGGGGCGTCGATGGTACGAGCCTACCGATCGTGGCCTTGAGGCCAAAATTCGAGAGAAACTTGCGCACCTCAGTGCACTTGATGGAAAATTAAAATGATGGTGGTTTACCTGCGTTCCACTGCCAGAACAGGCTTTCCGGCGATTCACGTCGGGACGGTCGCGTTCGTCTATGCGCCAAAGGCCAGCCGCTCCTCTCGGAGATCGGTAAGAAGCGTGTTTTCGCGATCCCGATAGCGTTCGATTCACCCAGCGTACGCGATTGTCGAGCCGCTAGATGCGCTGAGCGCAACGGCCGCGACGAGAGTTCCCAACTTCCACCGTCGCGCCAATCTTCCAAATTCATTTAAGGTTCGTACCATGCTTGATATCCAACAACTCCGCAAAGAACTACCTCAAGTTGTAGAGGGGCTGAAAAGGCGTGGTTACGCGCTTGACGAGGCGACGTTTTGCGCGTTGGAGGCAAAACGGAAATCGCTTCAGGTGAAAACAGAGGAACTGCAAGCAACGCGCAACGCGGCATCCAGACAAATCGGAATCCTCAAAAGCAAGGGGCTGGATACGGTGCCTGCAATGGCTGAGGTCGCTGGTATAGGCGATGCGCTTAAGGCAAATGAAACTGCGCTGGGTGCCCTGCAGGACCAACTCAATGGTTTTCTTCGACAAATTCCCAACATCCCGCGCGCCGATGTACCCGCCGGCAAGTCGGCGGATGACAACGTTGAAGTCAGGCGCTGGGGAAAGGCCCGCACCTTTGATTTTGCGCCTAAGGACCACACCGACATCGGTGAAGCGCTCAAAGGAATTGATTTTGAAACCGCGAGCAAACTATCTGGCTCTCGATTTTCGGTGTTGCGAGGACAGGTCGCGCGGCTACATCGCGCGATCGCCCAGTTTATGCTCGATACGCACACGGCGCAGCACGGATACACCGAAGTGTACGTTCCCTACATGGTGGGATCTGAATCCGCCGACGGCGTCTCGAGCCTAGCGAAATTCAAGGACGACTTGTTCAAGATAGAGGGTCGCGACTTGTATCTGATTCCGACCGCCGAATATCCAGTGACGAATTTCGTGCGCGACACGATTGTTGATGCGAAGGAGTTGCCGCTCAAGTTTGCCTGCCATTCACCGTGTTTTCGGTCCGAGGCTGGAAGCTACGGCAAAGATATCCGCGGCATGATTCGCCAGCATCAGTTCGACAAAGTTGAACTGGTGCAGATTGTCACGCCAGAGAAGTCCGCTGATGCCCACGAGGAATTGACCGCCCACGCCGAGGCTATTTTGCAGAAGCTGGAGTTGCCCTATCGCACGATGTTGCTTTGCACGGGTGACATGGGATTTTCCTCAGCCAAGACCTACGACCTTGAAGTGTGGCTGCCGGCGCAAAATGCCTACCGTGAGATTTCGAGCTGCTCGAATTTCGAGGCTTTCCAAGCCCGACGCATGATGGCGAGATTCAAAAATGCTGCGGGTAAGACAGAACTGCTGCATACCATTAACGGCTCGGGACTCGCGGTCGGCCGCACGATGGTTGCGATTCTTGAGAACTTCCAAAATGCAGACGGCAGTGTCACCATTCCGTCCGCACTGCGCTGCTATATGGCTGGCGCGGCCAAGATTGACCTCGCTGCCTGATGGCCACGGCGTGACGACGTCATTGGTGTTGGTGCGTCACGGTGAAACGCATTGGAACAGGGCAGGGCGTATTCAGGGGCAAACCGATAGCGCGCTGACCGACATCGGAATTAGGCAGGCGCTGGCAATGGGCGCGATGCTTGCTGGAGAACGATTCGATTATCTGCTTTCGAGTGATCTCGGTCGTGCTCTGCGAACGGCGCGGTTGATCGCGCCCAACACTGGGCTCGAAGTTCGCATCGAGCCACGTTTCCGCGAGCGGGGATTCGGCATTGCAGAGGGTAAAACTTATGCCGAGATTGACCTTGAGTTTCCAGAGATGTTTTCTCGCATTCGCGAGACTAACCCGGA
Organism: Rhodocyclaceae bacterium; assembly: GCA_020247395.1. Classification (GTDB taxonomy): domain Bacteria; phylum Pseudomonadota; class Gammaproteobacteria; order Burkholderiales; family Usitatibacteraceae; genus UKL13-2. The sequence goes on along the minus strand of JADCJC010000092.1, from coordinate 53,574 downwards.
ATACGCGGCTCCAGGAGGAGAGTCGCGCAGACATTTCCACGAGCGCATATCCTTGGTCATGGATGAATACGCCAACAGTCATCGGGGCAAGTCTTTGCTGGTCGTCACACACGGCGGAGTACTTGCAGCGATCTATAGAAGAGTTAACGGACTGCCGATTGCCAGTCCGCACAAAATTGATATCCCTAATGCTGGTTACAACCGCTTGGTACACGATGGCAACATTTGGCGGATTCAAAAGTGGGGTGATGTTAATCACCTGCTGGATCGCACAAATAGCGAGGGGATCTAGCGCTTTGCCCGGCGCTTTTCGTGAAGTTGGGCAGCCTCATCGAGGCGCGAATCACCGCCCAGTTCTGATTCAAATGGCTTTTCGAGACGATTCAAGATATCTGTGTAATTGCGAACGTTCTCGACGAACTGTACCGCCTCGTCACCACGACAATAGCCATGTTTGACGGTTTCAAAGACCTCAGGATCGCGCAGCTTGGGATAGGCTTTGCGTACGTCCAGCCATGAATCTGCGTTCAGCCCCATCCTTGCCGTGAGTATGCGTGCATCCTCTAGGTGCCCATATCCCTGGTTATATGCGGCTAAAGCCAGCCAAGTCCGATCCGGCTCCTGAATTCTTGCCGGCACCGTATCACGCAACAGCGCAATGTATTTTGCGCCGCCAACGATAGATTGTTTTGCGTCCAGTCGATTCTGCACCTTCATCCGGTCAGCAGTCTCCTCGGTGAGCATCATCAGTCCGCGCACGCCGGTCGGTGATGTTGCCAGAGCGTTCCAGTGCGACTCTTGGTAGCCAACTGCCGCAAGGATACGCCAGTCGATCCCAGTAAGTTGTTGGGCCTCGTGAAAGAAGGGTTTCAGTTTTGGTAATTCAGTTTGCATTTTCTCCAGCAGCACCTCGGCATCGATTGGCTGGATGCGGTTGATGTGGCCGTAATACCGATCCATCAAGCGATTGAGACTGCCATTGGCGCGGATTTTTTCGAAAAACCGCGCGGCAGATTGCTGCAGGTCAAAGTCTGCTGCGCTCGAAAAGGCCCAAGCAACTTTTGCCTCCTGACCGACATTGAAGGCCGCACTCAGATCTGGGTGCAGCCGCTTGGCCACCGCAAACCCGTACGTGTCAACCAACGCCATATCTGCTCGCTTAGCGTCTAGCGCCTTGAGCAAGTCATCTGCGGTTGCTTCGTGGCGCAAGACTTCTAGAATCAGACTTGGTGTGCTTCCGGTCAAGTCCCGTGCGATGTCATGGGCCGGTGTCTCGGCAATGACGGCCAGCGTCCGCCCGCCAATCTCGCCGATGCTGCGTGGGCGCTTGTCCGCCGTGCGGTAGATGAGCTGATATTGGGTGGTCTTGTAAGCCGGGCCGAAGGCAAATTTTTGTCGCAATTCGGGGGTGGGAGAAAGCCCCGCAGCGGCAATGTGCCCGCGATTGGACTCAAGTTGCTGAAGCAACTTGGCGTAACTAGGCATGACGCGAAACCTAATTGCAATGCCAAGTTCATTTGCAAACATGGTCGCTAGGTCATGCTCAAACCCAGTCTGGGCGTCACTTTCCTGGCCGGTCGCCTTGACAAGTAATTGGGTGGTGGTCGGTCCGCGCAGAGTTAGCACCACCAACTCGCCCGACGTTCGGGGCGCGGCCAACGGCGCGACGAGCCAATCTGGCGCGAACTCGGTGCGGCGGACGCCAAGCCCCAAAAGGACAATGGCAGCGATCACCGCGATTGCTATAAAAATGGCAATGCGCGCTTGCATGTCACGAGTTTATTGGCTTTTGCATCTGTCTGCGCGGTGCGATAATGCACCTAATGCCGACGACAAATTCAACCAAAGGGCGAGTCTTCGCCATCGTGCCTGCCGCAGGGAGTGGTACGAGGATGGCAGACCCTCTGCCGAAACAGTACCTGCCGATCAACGGCTTACCGATGATCTTGCATACCTTGACGGCGATGGCTCGGGTGGCGCGGATCGAGACGATTGCGGTGGTGATCACTGCCGACGATAGCTATTGGGATGACGTAATTGCGCGCAACTGCCAAGAGCGGGGAAGCAGCCTTACCGATCGCCTTCAGGTGTTTCGCGTCGGGGGAAAGACGCGGGCTGAGAGTGTACTCAATGGGCTACGGGCGGTTTCCCCAGTATTTGGCCCGACTGACCGAGCCATGGTCCACGACGCCGCCAGACCGTGCATTCGAAGCGAACTCATCGAACAGTTTTTAGACGAGCTTGAGGAGGATCCTATTGGTGGACTGCTGGCCTTGCCCGTCGCAGATACCCTCAAGCGGGCGAGCCCGGACCTGCGAGTCGAGCAAACCGTGGACCGTCAGCAACTTTGGCGTGCACAAACCCCGCAAATGTTTCGGGTCGACTTGTTGGCTAAGGCGTTGGCCGCGATGCCGGATGCCACTGACGAGTCGCAGGCAATTGAGGCGATTGGTTATCGGCCCAAGCTCGTCATCGGTGAAAGTGCGAATCTCAAAGTGACCTACGCGACGGATATGACACTCGCCCGAATTCTATTGGCGGAAAGCGAATCGACGACATGACTGTTTCAACACCCACCTTCAGAATCGGGCACGGCTTTGACGTTCATCAACTCGTTGTGGGCCGTAAGTGCATCATTGGTGGCGTAGAGATCCCATTCGATCGAGGTCTGCTTGGGCACTCCGACGCAGATGTGTTGCTGCACGCGATATGCGATGCGCTGCTAGGTGCCGCTGCATTTGGCGACATTGGCAAGCACTTTCCAGACACAGATCCGCGCTTCAACGGTATCGACAGTCGCAAACTTCTCAGCCACGTGGTTGCACTGCTCAATGATCATGGATTCAAGATCGGCAATATCGATGCGACGGTAATTGCAGAAGCGCCGCGGCTCGCCCCCCATATCGCCGCCATGGTTGGCAATATTGCGACCGATGCCAAGTGTGATATCACTGCGGTCAACGTCAAGGCCACCACTACTGAAAAACTGGGATTTACCGGTCGCGGCGAGGGGATCGCCGCTGAGGCGGTCTGCCTGATTTACTCGGTGCGATAAAACGCGCCGACAGCCGGTCAAGACTGGGGTTTGACCTGGGCCAACACTTCACTCGTCCAAGTCAGGCGATCAATCAAAGTTTTAAGGAAGACACGATTGAATCGCAGTTGGCAGGCCTCTGACAGCTGCTCGAGTTGCACGTCCTGAATTTTCAACAGCTGCACTTCTGAAACAGCCGTGATCGTCGCCGTGCGCCGCGATTTGTCACCTGAAAGATACGCCATTTCGCCGAAGCAGTCGCCGTCCTTGAGAACATTGAGCAACTTATTGTCTTTCATCACTTTCACCTGCCCGGATATGATGATGTAGAACGCATGGCCGATATCCCCCTCCAGCAACAGGCTTTGTTCGCGCGCGTGGTTTTCCCACACCGACCCGCGAAGAACTTCCCAGAGTTCCGAGTCGCGAAAATCTTTGAAGAACTCAAGCTTGCGAAGTGCGTTGAATTTCTCGACCGACGAAATTTCGAATGAGTATTTTTCAAGTTGCGGAAACGTGTCGGCAAGATCGCGTGCCATGGCATACCAGCCCGGATATCGTTTCGCTGGGTCCTTAGCCATCGCTGTTTCAACGATCTTGACGATTTCGTCCGGCAGATCAGGTCGAATACTGCGCAGTGGCATAGGATCTTCGTTAAGGATCTTGTTGATCATTGAAACCGAATTCGCAGCTTGATACGGCAGTCTACCGGTCAACAACTCATAGAAAGTGACACCGAGTGAATAGATATCGGTCTGGACGGACGGCGGCTCTTCGTGAATTTGTTCCGGTGCCATGTAGGCTGGGGAGCCAACAAAGCCATCGATCTGCGTGTGCGTTGCCTGCGAGATTTGCGCCGTGCCAAAGTCGGAGATCTTTATCTCGTCGCGATCAGACAGCAAAATGTTTGCCGCTTTAATGTCGCGATGAATGACGCCGTTCTGAAAAGCGTAGTCAAGTGCACGACAGGCTTTGAAAATTACCAGTACTGCCTGACGAACAGGCAGGAGGTTTGTTTCAGTACAGAACTTCTTAAGGCTGCCACCGCCGACATATTCCATGACGATGTACTGGTTCTCGCCCTCAACAACCGCGTCGTAGACGCCCACTATATTGGGATGTGACAGCTTGCCCACCATTGCAGCTTCGTTCAGGAACAGCTTTTCGAAACGGCGAGCCTCATCCGGACCTGCTGATTCGTCCTTGACCTGTACTTTAATGGCCACCTTGCGGTTGTAAAATGGGTCATCCGCTAAGTAGACGGCGGCGGTTGCGCCGCGTCCAAGTTCGGATAACAACTCGTACTTACCGAGCCTCTGCGGTCGGCCCATGTTCATTCGATCGATCCTTTTTTTGCTACTACCAACCCGCGCGGTGCGAAATGTAAAGGCGAGGTAAGTTGGAAGAAGTTTAGCTGAAGATACGTGAGGGCCAATATTCAGCGCACAAAACTTACCTAGCGCGACGTCTAGGGAAAGTTTGGAACAGAAGTGGGGACGGCAACACCAACCGTAGAACCCATCGTAAGGGTAGATAATGCCGCACTGCGAAATCCCTCGGATGAAATCGCTGTCAAAGATACGTTGCGCGCACGGCGAATTCCCTGATAATTTTTAAACATTGAACGATCATATGCCGGATCGTAGTGTGAATCAAGCAGGTCCGCCACCAAGTGATCCCAAGCGCCTGCATCCACCAGTCGGTGCCAGCCATCGATTCGCTGCCGGGCGTGAAGGGGGCTTAGGCAATCGATCTTGAAATGCATAAGCGCGGGATCGGCGATAAGGTGCGCATACTCCTCGACCAATAATCGCACCCGAAGTGACTGAGGGGTGAGGAGTTCGATACATTCGCCATGCCACATTCTTTCGATCAGCACTTCCGGCACACGAAGCAAGCCGATCTTCTTGCTCTCAGCCTCGACAAACACTGGCCGTGTCGGGTCAAATTTTGAAAGTTCTACCCAGATTCTTGACTCGAACATTTTCTGCGTTGGCTGGGGCTGATTGGGAATGTCCCCCAGCACGGAACCTCTATGTCCGGCGAGCGCCTCCAAGTCCAGTACTTGTGCGCCTAGCGCATGCATGCTGGTCAGTAAGCGACTCTTTCCTGAGCCGGTGCGTCCACAGATGGCGCGGAAGGAGAATGCCCTCGGCAACTCTTGCAAATCAGCAACAACCTGTGTCCGCCAGCGTTTGTAGCCCCCCTCAAGTTGCGTGGCATCCCAACCAATCTGCCGAAGGATGTGGGTAAACGCGGCTGAACGCGCTCCGCCGCGCCAGCAATAGATCAACGGTCGCCAGTTTTTTGGCTTGGCGGCGAGCGCCGTTTCCAGGTGTCGTGCGATGTTGCGTGCGACGAGTGCTGCGCCTACTTTCTTTGCTTCGAAGCTCGACACTTGTTTGTACAGCCTACCCACATGCTCGCGTTCCGCGTCTTCCAGCACCGGGACGGAAATTGCGCCGGGTAGGTGATCGAGCTGCCACTCCGATGGGCTGCGAGTATCGATGATTTCGCTGTAGTTAGCGAGGTCGGCAGCTGACAGTGGTAGTCGCACACAACCTAGCTTCGGCTGAAAACGCGTTTGGTTGCGGTTTGCCGAATTGTCTTCAATCATTATTTTGCCGCGGCTGCTGCGGCCGCAGGCCTCGGCGGGCGACCAAGCGTTCGTTGGACAACCGGCAAAACGTTTTGCAGAATGCGCGCCTGCGCCGCCGCGACCGGATGCAACCGATCAGCCTGAAAATTATCCAGATCCTCTGCGATACCGTCGAGTAGAAAGGGCACAAGTGCAAGCCGCCGTTGCGCGGCTAAAGCAGCGAAGACATTCTTAAAGTCACTCGTGTACTCGATCCCGTAGTTTGGAGGTATCCGTATACCCACAAGAATCACCCTCCCACCAGTGCGCTCGATGGCGTCAATCATGCCCTCCAAATTGCGGCGCATGATCGCAACCGGTAAGCCTCGCAGACCGTCGTTGGCACCCAGCGCAAGCACAACCGTGCCGGGCTTGTGTCGATTCAGATCCGTTTGGATACGTGCTAACCCGCCCGCCGTTGTCTCGCCTGAGATGCTGGCGTTGATCACACGGATGCCGTCGCTTGCGAGGCGCTTTTCCATGAGCGCCACCCAACCTTGTTCAGGTTTGATGCCATAAGCGGCAGATAAGCTGTCGCCATAGACCATCACTACGGCCGCCGCCGAAGCGGTGTTTGATGCTCGTACCGGGAACGACACATAATAAAGCGATGTCAAAAGCAGCGCTAGCCAAAGGAAGTAGCCGCGCCACGGGTGCGGCACGCGCCGATAATCGGGCAATAATGATTCTGCTCCTGTCAATGCAGCCATAAAGTCGTGATTCATCCTCGTAAAAATGCAGGTAGTCTCGAACGTGTCACCCGCGCCTTGTCAAATCGGACCCAACGCCTCAATCAATAAGGCTTCCATACAATCTCTTTCGAGCTTATTCATGAATGCAACTAACGCCCTTTCTCTCCCAACAAATCTAGCGGATTTGAAAGCCGCGCCCGCCGAATACGCGTCGGTTACGGACGCTGGAACATCAACGCAGGAGCCAGCCAAATTGCTTATCGACGACGCGGAAATTATCCGGGTCGCGAATATTACCAAGCGGGTGGCCACGTCAGACGGCGTGCTAACGATTGTAAACAACGCTAATTTTAGCGTGCTGCGCGGCGAAGCGGTCGCCGTTGTCGGGGCGTCGGGGTCGGGTAAGTCGACATTGCTCGGCCTCATGGCCGGCCTAGACACTCCGACGGAAGGTGATATTGCGATCAACGGTGAAAGTTTGTTCAAGCTTGACGAAGACGGTCGAGCCAAATTAAGAGGGCGCTTGGTTGGTTTCGTATTCCAGTCGTTTCAACTTTTGCCCTCACTCACGGCACTGGAAAACGTCATGCTGCCCTTGGAACTCGCGGGTGCTGCGGATGCCGAGAGTCGGGCTCGCGTGATCCTTGATCGGGTCGGACTGAAGGATCGGGTGAAGCACTATCCGAAACAACTTTCAGGCGGCGAGCAGCAACGTGTGGCCATCGCGCGCGCGTTTGTCACTGAGCCTAAGCTATTGTTTGCGGATGAACCCACGGGCAACCTCGATGCGAAGACGGGGCGGAGGATGATCGAGTTGCTGTTTGAGTTGAATCAAGAACGCGGCACCACGCTGATCTTGGTAACGCACGATGCCGGCTTAGCGTCGCGCTGTGGACGCCGCCTAACCATCGATGCGGGCGTGGTCACTGACGAAGCCGACCAAGACACCATAGCAAGATCGTAGCGTCGAGCTAATGTCGTTTATTGGCGGGCGTTTTCGGGCATTAATGGCTGAAGTATCTCGTCATTACTAGAGTTAAGATAAATCTGGTTAGGGTAGGGCTAATGAAGAAATTGTCACTCGCGTTTAAGTTGCTTCGCCGGAACGCCCATGCAGGCGAGGCGCAGGTGTTGTTCGCGGCGCTGCTGATAGCGGTGGCCAGTGTGACAACGGTCTCATTTTTCGCCGACCGTGTCGAATCGGCGCTCAATCGTCAAGCCAATGAACTGATCGCCGCCGATGCCATTGTCCGCTCGGATAAAGTCATCGACATCCGTTTTGTCGAAGAGGCGATCCGACAAGGACTCTCAACTGCCCAGACTGTTACCTTCCCAAGTATGGTCTCCGGGGATGCTGCAAGAGGACAAGGCGTGAATCTTGCAGAGATCAAGGCGGTATCTAGTATGTTTCCGCTAAGAGGAAAACTGCGCATCGCCGATAGGCCGGGCGGGTTGGAGCGTGATGCCGAGGTCGTGCCAGAGGTCGGCACGACGTGGATACCCGACATCTTGTTGACCAGATTGGGCGCTTCAGTGGGCGACCGCCTTCGGCTAGGCGCGACTGAGCTGACAATCACAAAGGTGTTGACGAAGGAACCGGATAGCGTGCTCGACTACTTCGGCATCGCACCGCGAGTCCTGATCAACATCAACGACCTTCCGTCGACCAATCTCATTCAAATCGGCAGTCGCGTGAATTATGCATTTCTTGTGGCGGGTGAACGATCTGCCGTGGATCGATTCGCAACTGCCTTTGCCGGTAAGCTCAAACGCGGTGAGCGACTGGAAACCGTACGCGACGCAAGATCTGAGGTACGGGTGGCGCTGGAGCGCGCGCAGCGCTTCTTGGGGTTGGCCGCGCTATTGTCTGTCATTCTTGCGTCCGTTGCGGTCGCACTGGCTGCGCGCCGCTTTTCCCAGCGGCAACTCGATAGCGCCGCCATGATGCGATGCCTTGGTGCCAGCCAGGCAGAGATCTTCTCGCTTAACTTTTTGCAGTTCCTCATTTTGGGATTCTTGGCGTGCCTGATGGGTACTCTGGCCGGCTTTGGTGCCCAAAGTGCTCTTGCGGCCATACTCACAGGGTTCTTCACAGTCGGTTTACCGGCTCCGACATTTGTCCCTGCCCTACAGGGGGTCGCAATTGGCATGGTCTTGCTCCTCGGGTTTACCTTGCCGCCGCTACTGTCGCTGCGCAAAGTGCCAACCCTGCGGGTGCTGCGGCGCGACCTCGACCCATTTGATGGTGCCGCAACCTTTGCGTATTTTCTCGGTTTTGTCACTCTTGCCGCCCTGATTGTCTGGCGCTCGGGGGATATCAAGCTAGGCGGCATTGCTCTTGGTGGATTTGCTGCGGCGCTCGGTGTTGCCGCGCTGGCAGGATGGCTGTTGATTCACTTAGCGGCGCGGATGCGCGGCGCAGTAAGTGGATCATGGCGGTACGGCGTGGCAAACATGAAACGGCGCTCTGGGGCGAGCCTTGTTCAGATCATGGCGCTGGGACTTGGCATCATGGCAATGTTGCTGCTCACCCTGGTTCGTGCTGATTTGATTTCGCGTTGGCAGGGCTCTGTCAGCGGCGATATGCCGAACCGTTTTTTAATTAACATTCAAAGTGATCAACTGGATAAAGTGCGCGCATTTTTTGCTGAGCGCAAGATGCAAACGCCGGCTCTGTACCCGATGATCCGCGGTCGCTTAGTCGCCATTTCAGACGTGCCGGTGGCGCAACGCGGTTATACCGATGAACGCGCCAAACGCCTTTCCGAACGCGAGTTCAACTTGTCATGGAGTGACACCCTGCAAGCGGACAACAAGATTGTGGCTGGAAAGTTTTGGACGCCCCAGGACAAAACGCCACAGTTTTCGGTTGAGGAGGGCATCGCCAATTCGCTAAACATCAAGGTGGGTGATGTGCTGACCTACGATGTCGCCGGATCGCGATTTACGGCGACGGTAACAAATCTACGCAAGGTCGAATGGGATTCGTTCAAAGCGAATTTTTTTGTGATTTCGAACCGTGGGGTGCTGGACGGTTATCCCGCGAGCTACATCACCAGTTTTCACTTGGCACCTGGCAATGAGGCGTTGGTCACAGGATTGATTCGGCAGTTTCCGAATCTTTCGGTAATTGATCTTACGGCCATCATGAATCAGGTTCGGATCATCACCGATCAAGTGGCTAACGCGGTCTCGTTTGTGTTTATGTTTGCGCTTGCCGCGGGCTTGGTTGTTTTGTATGCGGCGATTGCCACAACGCAAGATGAGCGCGTGTTCGACGCCGCAGTGATGCGCACATTGGGTGCCAACCGTCGGCAAATGGTGGTTTTACAGCTGGCGGAATTTATGGCAATTGGCTTGTTGGCAGGGCTCATCGCGACTATCGGTGCCATGTCGCTTGCTGCCGTGTTGTCTGATCGCGTGCTGGGTGTGCCTTACATCATCAACTGGTGGATCCCGGTTATCGGCATTTTCGGTGGCGGGCTGGGAATCGCCGTGGCTGGATTGCTTGGCACACGCAGGGCGGTCGACTCGCCGCCGCTTGCCACAATTCGCGGATTAGCTTGAGTATCTTTACTGGGGCATGAACCACACTAAGGGGAACTTCTAAAAACCGTCGCGAGCGGGTGAAGTTGGCAGTGAGAGGAGCGGACACGTACCCAGTGTACGGCGAGCACCGGAACTGACAGATTCGCCCGCAGTAGGTTTTTAGAAGTTCCCTAAGCCTAGTTCAACGCGGTTCAGCCCCAGTAGGTCGGGTAATTGCCCTTGAGGCAACGACGACAGGGATCAAGCCGACTAATACGATGGCCAGTGCTGCAATTGACGCTTCTGCGAGGCGTTCATCCTTGGCAAGATGGTAAGTTCGGACGGCCAGGGTGTCGAAATTGAATGGTCGCATGACCAGCGTGGCGGGTAGCTCCTTCATCACGTCTACAAACACCATGAGTCCGGCGGTGATAAGACTGGTGCGAAGCAGAGGCAAGTGGATTCGACGGACGACTTCTCGATCACTCGCGCCTAGCGACCGGGCGGCCGAATCCATACTGAGGGTAATTTTGGCGAACCCAGCTTCGCAGGTTTGCATGCCAATAGCAAGGAAACGGATCAGATAGGCGTAGACGAGAACCGCGAATCCGCCGGTGAGAACCAGTCCGACATCCCGCCCGAGTACGATGCCGATGGCGTCCGCGAGTTGATGGTCAAGTGCGGTGACGGGAATCAACACGCCGACCGCGATCACCGTTCCCGGGATGGCGTAGCCCAACCCGACGGCTCGGTTGGCAACGGTCATGACCATACCAGGAGTGCGGCGTTTCGCATAGGCAAGCAACAGGCCCAGCACTACGGCGATAGCAGCCGTCAGGGTCGCAATTGAAAAGCTATTCCAAGCCAGCTGTGCAAAATCGCTTGGGTGAAACAACGAACCAAAGGTGTCGCTTGTGCTGTCTGTATCCGACATCAGTTCGCCTACCGCCAAACGCACGAGCAACGTGGCAGGTAACAAAAAGCCCGCCAAGAGTGGCAGCGAGCACGCCGCAAATGCCGCCAATGCTGCGCGTCCCTGAAGTTGCGTTCGTCTTGCCGGACGCGATTCGGCGTCGGCAAAACGAGCCCTACGTCGCGCATGGCTTTCCATTAACAGTACGATTGCAACAAAACCCAACAGCATGCTGGCGAGTTTGGCCGCAGCGATGCGATCACCTTGTGCGAACCAGGCATTGAAGATGCCTGTCGTGAAGGTGTTTACACCGAAGTAGGATACCGTACCGTAATCAGCCAAGGTCTCCATCATCACCAACGCTGTTCCGGCAACGATGGCGGGGCGGGCGAGCGGCAATGTCAAACGGAAGAGCAAGCTCCGGCGGTCATAGCCGAATGTCCTGCCAACTTCGATGAATGAGGTGGATCGCTCCAGAAACGCAACCCGCGCCAACAGGTAAACATATGGATACAGTGCGCAGGTTAGCATCGTGGCTGCGCCGCCAAGGCTGCGAATGTCGAAAAACCAGTAGTCAGCTTTTGCCTGCCAACCAAACGTTTCGCGCAACGCACTCTGTACGGGCCCAGCGTATTGCAGCAGATCAGTATAGGTATAAGCCATGACATAGGCGGGCATGGCGAGGGGCAATACCAGCATCCACTCCAGAGTTCTGCGTCCCCACCAGTCGTATCTGGCAGTGATCCAAGCCGCGCCGGTTCCAATGGCAGCCGCACCGAGGCCTACCATGGTGAGCAACATCACCGAGTTGCCCACGAGTTCTGTCAGCGTTGTTGAACGAATGTGCTGCCAGGCACCCTGATCAGCTTGGACGATGCTGGTCAGCACGCTTGCGACGGGCAGCAGCAGGGTGATTGCGACTCCAGTGGCAAGCCAGAAAGTCGCAGCTCGACGGGTCGGCGCTGTCATAGGCAACCTGCGGTTCGGGATTGTCAGGTGCACGTGGTGGTTCCGGTTGAAGCCGGTAGTCGAGTCAATCGTATGCTGGGGGGTAATGTACTGACCTCATTTTAACAAGAATGATTCTTGTTTCGATTAAATTCAAGTGTGCTTTGATTGAGCCGAAGCAAGCCCGCCATCGCGACGACTGTTTGAACTTTCTGCACAAACTTGGGTCACTCCTCCACCCATGGCCGTCGTCAACACGTGTTCGACATATGCGTCGGCATTGGGTGCCTTCAAAGGGGAGTAGTTCGTCCGGCTTGTGGTTTTTTTAGCCTACTGGATCGACCGCATCGTCAATACGAGTCAATTTGACTCCGGTGCGGACAATGTCTGAGCTGTATAGACATGAACGAGACCTTTGCACGTCCCATCGACGCCGCAAAGGATCCCGCTCTCGCAGGAGACTGGTCTGGATTTGACGTGTTCTGATTCGCCTAGGCGGGTCCGAAGGGGTCCTGGTGGTCATTGGCGATCAGTGTTTACTTAATCCAACTAAGGGAGCTGCATGTTTGAAACAATCGGCAACGTCTGGATGTGGTCCGGATTCGCGCTATTTGTGGTGGTTGCGCTCGCAATCGACCTCGTTGTACTTGACAAAAAGGCCGGTCAGAAAGTGACTGTAAAGGAAGCACTGGGTTGGTCAATACTCTGGATCTGTCTTTCGTTCGCTTTTGCCGCGCTTCTATGGGTTTACCTTGACGGCGCATTTACGCGCGAACTGGCGAACCTGAAAACGACCGAGTTTCTGACCGGTTATCTGATTGAAAAATCGCTGTCAGTTGACAATATTTTTGTCTTTCTGATGATTTTTACTTTTTTTGCCGTCCCTGCGGAACAACAGCGCCGGGCGCTCGTGATCGGTGTGATTGGCGCGATTGTGCTACGGGTAATCATGATTTTAATCGGTGCCTGGTTGGTCGCAAAGTTCCACTGGATTTTGTATGTTTTCGGTGCATTTCTTCTCGCCACGGGTGTAAAGATGTTGATCTTTGCGGACTCCAAGCCTGACCTGGATCAGAACCCGTTGCTGAAGTTCATTCGCAAACATGTCAAGCTGACTGACGACTTTCACGGCGAGCAATTCTCGATCATCAAGAATGGCACGCGTTATTTCACGCCGATGTTTGTGGTGGTGCTCATGATCGGTGTCACCGATATCGTGTTCGCCGTGGACTCAATTCCGGCGATTTTTGCCATCACGGAAGATCCGTTTATTGTCATGACGTCGAATATCTTTGCCATCCTCGGATTGCGCGCGCTGTATTTTCTGCTCGCGGATCTTGCTAATCGCTTCCATCTGCTGTCCTACGGGCTGGCGCTGGTTTTGGTGTTTGTCGGCACGAAGATGTTGATCGTTGATTGGTTCAAGATCCCCGTATTTGTGTCGCTGGGGGTGGTCGGTGGAATTCTCACCATTGCAATCATCGCGAGCTGGCTGACGCGACCGGGCGAGGAAAATGCCGGGTAGTCCGCTTTCTTCGCACAAACCGTTCATCGGGCGGCGGATCGCTTCTTGCACTGCTTCCCGATGCGCTTTGCGGCAGACAGTCAGGTTCGATTGTGACTTTTGGCGCGGCCTTCTGGCAGCTTCAAGCCGATGGCTGCGAACAAATTGGCCTCGGTTGAAAAGTGCTTGTATTCAAGCAGTTGCAAATAGCGAATGATTCGTTGTCTTTGGCCTATAGATTCAGTAGACTTACGCGTTTTCGAAATTCCGCCGCCTGCCACGGGTGGTAGCGACAATTGAAGAAAAACTGCTGAGGAGATCAAGTTGGCCACTGCAAAAAAAGCCAAGACGGCGACCAAAAGTAAGGTAGGCGGGAAATCGACAAAGGTCACGAAGACGACCCAAGTCGCCAAGAAAAAAACGCCGACAAAGCCTGCTTTGAAGGGCAAGGCGGTGACGAAGGCGAAGCCGTCGACGAAATCAACCGCTGCCCAGTCCAAAACGGCGGTGAAAGCCAAATCGCTGAGCGCACATCCTAAGGCAGCGCCGGGGTCGAAGCCGCTAGGCAAAGGAACAAGGGCAACCGCAGTAGGCCCAAATGCCTCGTCGAAGGGTACAAAAGCCAAGGTAGTACCAAAAGCCGCCGGAAAGGCAGCCAAGCCATCAACGTCTAAACTTTCAAAAGTACCACCAAAAGTGACACCAAAAAATACCGCGACAAAATCCGCGCCTCCAAAGGCCGCCCCTAAATCGAGTACGAAAGCCGCGGCGTCATCTGCGCATCCTCCAATAACACCAGCCAAGTCGGCGAAGGTAGCCACATCTGTGCCCGCCTCGCTAGAGCGACCCAAGGCACCCGCGGGGAAGACTCCTCCGCGCGCTACGTTAGTCGCCGCAACGCCAACTGCGCCGTTGGTCGCGATTCCCGTGCCGACGCGGGCGTTGCCAAAATCGATGACGGTCAAGGCGCATACTAGCGACGTCCTGCCGTTTAACCCGAAGACCGTTGCTGTGGAGGGCTACCTGTCGGAAGCGGAAATACTCAAGCAGCCCAAGGAAAAGTACATGTCCAAGGAGCAACTGGCGTTTTTCAAACAACGTCTGCTCGAGTTGCAGTCGCGATTGCGTGAAAACGCTGGTCAGACGACCGAACACCTGCGCGAGCTCGCCATCGTGCCGGATCCAGCGGACCGGGCGACCCTCGAGGAAGAGCACGCCTTGGAACTTCGCGCGCGCGACCGAGAGCGTAAGTTGTTAAAAAAGGTGGAAGCGTCGATTCTTCGTATCGACGAAGGAGAGTATGGTTACTGCGAGGAGACCGGAGAGCCGATCGGCATTCCGCGGTTGTTGGCACGCCCGACGGCCACCCTCAGCATTGAGGCGCAAGAGCGGCGCGAATTGAAACAGCGCATGTTCGGTGAGTAGCCGGGAGTAGCCATTACACGGCACTAACCCAACCATAGTCGAAGACGAAAACGCCGCGCCCTCCGGATGCGGCGTTTTTTATTTTATCGGCAACGGTGTTGACGGGTTGCTCACGAGCGCAGGCCCCATCAATGGTGGTGGCTTGCGTTCATGTTTTGACGTTAAAAGGGGCAATCAGTCCCCGTGGTTGATCATCCGTCATTTTCGGGGAAAAGCAGGAAAAACGTAGCGCGGGCTCGTGACAATCGCTCCCGGTGACTGCCCTATAATTTCGCTTCAGGTCATCAAAGCGCGAGCCTCTTGCTCGATCACGCTTCAGGTGGCGGAGCCCCAATGTCAGTCACCGCATCTAGCCTTCCACACGCAGCGTCCTTAAAGTCCGACGCCACCATCATTTCGCTCGTTGGATTTGCCCACGGTACGTCGCATTTTTTTCATTTGATGATCCCGCCGCTGTTTCCGTTTTTTATGGCGGAATTTGCGCTTGGTTATGCCAGTGTCGGCACGTTGATGACGATATTTTTTGTCGTCTCGAGTATCGGCCAAGCCATCGCGGGAATTTGGGTGGACCGATACGGTGCCGATCGTGTGCTATTTGCCGGCATTGGATTGCTCTCGTTCTCCGGTGTATTGGTCTTTGTTGCACCGAATTTTCAGGGGTTGATGCTTGCTGCCTTTGTCGCTGGTTGTGGGAACAGTATCTTTCACCCGGCTGATTTTGCCTTGATTAATCGACGTGTATCGCCAACGCGGCTTGGTCATGCCTTTTCAATCCACGGCATCTCGGGAAACATTGGCTGGGCGTGCGCACCGATTCTGATGCTCGCCACGGCAACTACATTCGGCTGGCGGGCAGCCGGGCTGGCCGCCGCAGCGGTAGGGTTGGCGTCGCTCTGTCTGCTCTTTTGGAAGCGGCCTTTGTTGCGATACGAATTACAGACGGCAACTGCAAGCGGTGCCAGCGGCGCGGAGCCGACAAAGTTGAGTTTTGCTGCAATCCTTGCGCAGCCGATGGTGTGGGCGGCGTTTGGCTTTTTCTTCTTTGCCACGTTTGGATTTGGCGCAATGCAAAATTTCATGCCATCGTTGTTACGCGAGGTATTCGCTCTCTCGCTTGGTGCGGCGACGTCCGCACTGTCGGTCTATCTGATCGGCAGCGGATGCGGGTTGTTGGTTGGCGGCTTCCTCGCCAAACCGGCCAACGTGCATGAAGGATACGTGGCGGTCGCCTTTGGCAGTGGTGCGGCAATCGCACTAGGCTTCGCGCTGCTTCCCCTGCCGGTGTGGCTCGTCTTGCCCCTCATGGCAACCATGGGTTTTGCGGTTGGCATTGCGGGACCATCGCGGGATTTGTTGGTGCGCACCGCGACCAAAGCCAGACTCGGTGAGGGCGCTTTCGGCCGCGTTTATGGCATGGTCTATTCTGGCCTTGACGTTGGCCTTGCGGCAGCGCCGATTGCCTTTGGCTTGTTGCTTGATGCACATCAGCCGCGTTGGGTATTTGCCGGTATTTCATTGTCGTTGTTATGTGCCATCGTGGCTGCCTGGTCAGTGGCACGGACATCCAAGAGTTAGATGAAAAAGTCCTTTATCGGCGGGCATCTTGAAGCCATTTTGTCTGTAAGTGCGCGTCTGTGCTTGGGTTTTCTTGTGCTTGCGCTGGCATTGGGATTTGCCACGATCCGGCAAGCGGTCGCCAGCGATAATCCCTATAAAAAAACCCGCTCCAGTGCGGACGGCATCGGCAAATCTTATATGGGGCGTGAGATCGCTCGCGTGATGGGTTGGCAAGCGGCCGATTGGTTGGAACGTCCGGAACGTACGCGTGAGGAACGTCCAGATCTTCTGTTGGCTGAGCTGAAGTTAAAGCCTGGTATGGTGGCGGCAGATATTGGTGCCGGGTCGGGATACCACTCTCGGCGGATGGCTGAAATTGTGGGAGCTGGCGTGGCACCCGGGATGGTTTACGCGGTAGATGTTCAGCCTGAGATGGTGCAGATGCTGGCAAAACTCGCGCGTGCGCCGCGCTACGCGACGATTAAGCCGATTCTTTCGGCACCGGACAACGTCAAGCTGCCGCGCGACAGTATTGACTTGGCAATCATGGTCGATGTCTATCACGAACTCGAATACCCGCTGGAGGTGATGCGTTCTCTGGTGGACGCACTCAAACCCGGTGGGCGTATGGTGTTTGTAGAATATCGGGCTGAGGACCCCGATGTACCCATCAGGGATCTGCATAAGATGAGTGAACGTCAGATTCGACGTGAAGCGGAGGTACATCAACTAGTCTGGGAGCGCACCTCGAACGTGTTGCCTTGGCAGCATATTGTGGTCTTCAGGAAGAACGGTTGAGTGTTGCCGTTAGGTGGCCCTCAGTTGACCGTCAGTTGCCTGATGGCTTGCGGCACGTTCAAGATTGTCAGCCCAAACTTGGCAACGCGCGACGCCATTCCCAACACGGCGTTATCACGCGATACCAGCGCGTCAGCCTTGTGGTGGTACGCAAGAGCGATAAAGTGTTCGTCGTCTCGATCACGACAGCGGGGAAAACCGCCCGGCAGCATCAGGTTCTTATCGCTTGCCCCACCGGGTAAGGTCACCTCGGTGGTCAAGGCCATATAGCGCGAAAAGATATCCGCCTGTCGCGCGGCGTGGAGCTTGAGTTGGCGATAGCCAAGCACCGCCTTCAGTTCGACGATTGCAGGTTGATGCGTCAGGACGACCAGACGGCCATCAGCGACCCTCTCGCGCAGTGGGTCCACGAACGGGTGATTGAACATCAGCCAATCGATCACCACATTAGTGTCTAGTATCCAGCGGGGTGCTGTGCTGCAGACTTCAGGTTGGTTTCGTGTTGCGATCACACGCGGCCCATCGCGATCGCAATGCCGGCGGCATGGCCCGAGGCCCACGCCCATTGGAAATTAAAGCCACCCAAGTGTCCGGTGACATCCACAACCTCACCGATGAAGTAGAGGTTGGGCTGCTTGATAACGGCCATTGTCTTAGACGAAAGCATACGGGTATCGACACCACCAAGGGTGACTTCGGCTTTGTTGTAGCCCAGTGTGCCGGAGGGCCTGATGCGCCAATCGCACAACTGTTCGAGTGCGGTGTTAAACGCGGAATCGGTCAGTTCGTTGGCAGGTTTGGTCAACTGATGGGCCTGACACCAACTATCCGCAAAACGCCGGGGCAATACCTCTGCCAACAAGTTATGCAATTGCGCTTTGGATTGCCGCTTATCTTTCAGGGCGGCCAGTTTTGCTCCAGGCAAGACATTGACGCGGATTGGGTCCTTTGCAGAACCTGACTGCCAATAGGATGAAATTTGCAAAATGGCTGGCCCGGATAACCCTCGATGAGTCAGCAATACCGCTTCGCGAAACTCGCCCTCGCCGCTGGCTACTGTTGCATCAATCGACAACCCGGAAAGATCACCAAACCTAGCCAGAGCGTCGGGCTCGAATGCGAGTGGTACCAGCGCAGGTTTTGGCGCGATGATGCCGAGCCCAAACTGCTCGGCCACCTGATAGCCGAATGGGGTTGCGCCGATTTTGGGCACCGCCAGCCCACCGGTTGCAATCACTAATGCCGTGGTGGTCAAGTGCTCAGCGCCGACCCGAACCTCATAACCGGACGAGACTGCGGTGATTGATGATACTTGTGCCGGCATGCGCCACGACACATGCCCGCGATCACATTCAGTCTTGAGCATTTGAATGATATCCGTGGCGCTGTTATCACAAAAAAGCTGCCCGAGAGTCTTCTCGTGATACTGGATCTGATGGGATTCGACGAGTTTGATGAAGTCGCCGGGCGAATAGCGCACCAGTGCCGAACGGCAGTAGTGCGGGTTTTGTGAGAGAAAATTGGCTGGCGTGGTGTGCAGGTTGGTGAAGTTGCAGCGTCCACCACCGGAGATGCGAATCTTTTCGCCGAGCTTGTGATAGTGGTCTACCAGTAGCACTCGCGCACCGCGTTGCCCCGCCGTGGCAGCGCACATCATTCCGGCTGCTCCGGCACCGACGACAATGGCGTCGAAGTGATTGGGGTTCATGCAACGATTTTAAGCACTTCGCGGCTTGTCGATCAGTTTATGCATGGGCACAAACCTCATCCACGTTGCTGCCGCCACCTCGTAGTCGACTGGCGGGTCGGCAACAAAACCGCAGGTTTCATACAAGCGTCGCCCTGACAGGGTGGCGAACAACGTCAATTTTTGAAAGCCGTGCATCGTGGCTTGACCTTCGCAATGTTGCAGGAGTCGTCGTCCAAGCCCCTGCCGGGCGGCGGTGGGAGCCACAAAAAATGCGCGAATCCGTGCCGCGTCATGAGCAGGATCAAGCCGCTCGGCGGGTTCAGCAGCGCGTTCGGGGTGTTTGTCACTGCCGAATAAGGTCGCGCGAAAACTCCAACCGCCAGCAGCTGCTAGTCCGCCCGGGCCTTCCACCATCCAGTAGGTTTGGTCGCGAATCAGCTGCGTATCGACGCCGAAAGTGCCTTGCAGGGCACCGTGAATCTGTTCGCGGGCATAGTCCTTTCCGCACAGTTCGAAAGCAGATGCTTCAATGAGGCGCGCGATTGCGGGAATATCGGCGATCGTAGCCCGTCGTAGCGACCAAGTTGGGTTATTGATTGATGTAACTTTCGAGTTGGGCAATGGTGAATTCATGATCCGCGATGATGTCGTTCATGAGATCGCGTATCGACAGCATGCCGACCACCTTGCCGTGGTCGAGCACCGGTAGGTGGCGGATATTTTTATCCGACATTAGTACCATACATTCGCGGGTGCGGTGGGTTGGGGTTACGTACAGAACCGGCGTGGTCATGATCTCGGAAACCTGCGTTTCTCGGGAATTGCGTCCAACGATGGCGACCTTACGGGTATAGTCCCGCTCGGAAAAGATGCCCGCCAGTTTTTCGCCTTCCATGACCATCAGTGCGCCCACGCCCTTTTCCGCAAGTAATGTGATCGCCTCGAATACCGTCGCGGTTGGGGGCACGGAATAGACTTCGGTATAGGCGCGCTTCTTGAGTAGCTCGGCGACAGGTTTCATGGCGGAACTCCACTTGCGGATGGCTAAACGGCTAGATTACTTGAATCCGCGCTTGTCGACCAGCTTATGGCGTCGCAGTAATTGGCCGACGTTACATATTCGGATAGTTTGGTCCGCCGCCACCCTCCGGCGTTACCCAAACGATGTTTTGCGTCGGGTCTTTAATGTCGCAGGTTTTGCAATGGACACAGTTTTGCGCGTTTATCTGCAAGCGCTTCAGCGGCCGAGCGATTGCGGTGTTGGCCGTGTCGCCAGCGCCTCGCTGTACGTCTTGTACTATCTCGTTGCTGGCTCCTTGCCGCCTTGCACTCGTCTCGGCGGCTGAAGCGCTTGATATCGCGTCGTGGCCTGGTGGGACATCTACGTACTCATAAACACCAGCCGGGCAGTAGCGTGCCTCGGCCCCATCGTATCTGGCCAAGTTTATCGACACGGGCACGTTGGCATCTTTTAGTGTGAGGTGCGCTGGCTGGTCTTCTTCGTGATTCGTATTCGAAATGAACACCGACGACAATCGATCAAACGTCAGTACGCCGTCGGGCCTGGGGTAGCTAATTGGTTTTGCGTCAGCTGCGTCCATCAGAGTTTCATGGTCAGCGTGCTGGTGGTGGAGCGTCCACGGCGCTTTGCCGCCAAACACGACCTGATCCAAACCTACCATCAGCGTGCCGGCGTATAGCCCTTTTGCCATAAGTGGTTTGAAGTTGCGCGCGCGGTAGAGTTCGTCATACAACCAGCTTTTCTCAAACGACTCTGGATAGTTGGCGAGTTCGTCTGCCGACCGACCGGCGCGTAGCGCGTTGAACGCGGCCTCTGCTGCTAGCGCGCCCGATTTGATCGCCGCGTGACTGCCCTTGATGCGCGACGCGTTGAGAAAACCTGCATCGTCGCCGATCAGCGCCCCGCCTGGAAAGATTAGCTTAGGCAGCGATTGCAAGCCGCCGGCGGCGATGGCGCGAGCACCGTACGCGATACGTCTGCCGCCGTCGAAGAAACCCCGAATACTGGGGTGTGTCTTGTAGCGTTGGAACTCCTCGAATGGCGAGAGGTTAGGGTTGGTGTAGGCCAAGCCGACCACAAAGCCGACAGAGACCAAGTTGTCCTGCATGTGATAGAGGTATGAGCCACCGTAGGTGTCGCGGTCGAGCGGCCAGCCAGCCGTGTGTACCACCAGTCCTGCCACATGTTTTTCCGGCCTGATTTCCCATAACTCCTTAAGCCCGATGCCGTATACCTGAGGGTCACGACCATCATTGAGGTGGTAGCGCGTTTGCAATTGTTTACCCAGGTGGCCACGGCATCCTTCAGCAAAAAACGTGTATTTGGCGTGAAGCTCCATACCACGTTGAAAGCGCTCGGTCGGTTGCCCGTCTTTGCCGATGCCCACGTCCCCGGTGGCAACGCCTCGGACGGAGCCATCCTCGTTAAATAGTACTTCGGCCGCCGCGAAGCCGGGATATATTTCTACGCCGAGTTGTTCGGCACGGGTCCCAAGCCAGCGGCAGACGTTGGCTAAAGAGACCACGTAATTGCCGTGATTCTGGAAGCAAGCGGGCAACATCCAATTGGGGACTTGCCGTCCCGCCTTTTCAGACAAGAATAGGAAGCGGTCTTCGGTAACCGCCTGGTTGAGCGGGGCACCAAGTTCTTTCCAATCCTCGAACAGTTCGGTGATCGCGCGCGGGTCCATCACCGCACCAGAGAGAATATGTGCGCCTACCTCAGAGCCCTTTTCAACCACGCAAACATTGACATCGTGATTGGCTGCAATCGCTTGTTGTTTCAAACGAATTGCGGCGGCGAGCCCTGCCGGCCCGGCACCGACGATGACGACGTCGTAATCCATTGATTCACGCGGTTCTTGTGGTGCGGTAGTGGTCATTTGGCGTCCTGATGCGAATTCGATCTTGCGCCCGTTATTATAGATGGCTTGATTCACTAGCCGCAAAAGTTGTCCGGACAAATTTCACTGTGATGCCCCATATATCCTTCGTCGGTTTTATCGCAGTTGGTGTTGGTGCCGCAATCGGCGCTTGGGCGCGTTGGGGCTTAACGTTGTGGCTAAACACCCGCCACTCCGCATTTCCGATCGGTACGTTCGTGGCAAATGCTGTTGGTGGTTTTTTAGTGGGGCTGGCGATTGCCTACTTTGTCAAGCATCCGTTTTTGTCGCCGGAGTGGCGGCTGTTGGTAATCCCCGGTTTCCTCGGTGGCTTGACCACGTTTTCCACCTATTCAGCCGAAGTCATTGCGCTGGTAGAACAAAACCAAATCGGCTGGGCGCTGGCTGTTGGTGCTTCGCATTTACTTGTCTCGCTGATACTGACTGCGCTAGGGCTTTACTTGGGTCGATTACTGCTGACGGCGGGCTGAGATACATTGGAAGAAACTGCTACAAAATCCCACACCCGCGTAGGGTGGGCAAAGCGTGCCCACCATTCACTCTTCGCGCAACTCCTGCGTGGGCAGATACAGCCTGCCCACCCTACAAATCCCACACCCGCGTAGGGTGGGCAAAGCATCGCGTGCCCACCATTCACTCTTCGCGCAACTCCTGTGTGGGCAGATACAGCCTGCCCACCCTACAATATCCCACACCCGTGTAGGGTGGGCAAAGCATCGCGTGCCCACCATTCACTGATACGGCTGCGCAACAACGATGTGTCAGCGTGGGCAGAAGAATCCTGCCCACCCTACAAAATCCCACACCCGCGTAGGGTGGGCAAAGCATCGCGTGCCCACCATTCACTGATACGGCTACATAACAAAGATGTGTCAGCGTGGGCAGATACAGCCTGCCCACCCTACAAAATCCCGCATCCACGTAGGGTGGGCATAGCATCGCGTGCCCACGAGCGAACTATCACATGCTATCTTTGGGCGATGTCCCGATACCGTCGCAGCCTCGCCGATGGCGCAACGTTTTTCTTCACGGTCAATCTTGCCGACCGGAAGAGCAACCTTCTCGTACGCGAAATTGATCGATTGAGGCGCGCTTTCCAAATCACGCAGTCCCGCCATCCATTTGAGACTGTGGCCATTTGCGTCCTTCCCGAACACCTTCACGCCATCTGGGCTCTGCCGACGGGCGACGCAAATTTTGGCGGTCGCTGGCGCGCGATCAAGCGTTTGTTTTCTTCTGGACTTCCCGCAGCGCCCCGTCTAAGCGAAAGCAAAATCCTCAAACGCGAAAAAGGCGTATGGCAACGCCGATTCTGGGAGCATCAAATTCGCGACGAGCTTGATCTGCAACGCCACGTCGATTACATTCATCACAATCCTGTCAAACATGGCTATGTGGAACGTGTCGTAGATTGGCCGCATTCATCATTTCACCGGTACGTGCGCAATGGCATATTGGCAGCGAATTGGGGATATGCCGGTGATGAGCCGCAGGGCCCGTTTGGCGAGTGATGGCGTGTGGAATGGGCGTTGGCACGCTGCGCTTTACCCACCCTACGAATTGGGAATAGATAAGGTGGGCACGCTGTGCTTTACCCACCCTACGAATTAGGAAGCAACGGCGTAATTTACTTGCCTGCCAGTCCCATTCGTTTTGCGACTTCAGCGTAAACCTTGGTTCTCTCAGCCATAAAGGCAGGCACTTTGTCCACAGGCACGTCGATGATCTCGAAGCCGCCGTCGGCCATACGTTTGCGGAATTCCGGGTCTTTGTTGATTTCGGCGAAGATGTCCGATATTTTCTTGCGCAGTTCGGCAGGGGTTGATTTCGGCACCGCCACACCGCGATATGCACCGTCTACCCAATCAATACCAAGCTCTTTGAAGGTCGGCGTGTCTGGAAAGGCAGGATGCCGCTTTTCGGTGGCAATGGCGAGCATTCGGGTGCGCCCCTTCTGCGCCAGGGCCAGGGTCACATATGACATCGCGGCGTCAACATGCCCGCCTAGGAGCGAGGCGACCAGATCGCCTGTCCCCTTGAATGGCACATAGGTGAGCTTAATGCCTGCGGCACCTTCAAGGCGGACATTTGCCACGTGGTTTGCGGAATTGAGTCCCGACCCCGCGATCGAGACGCTATCCGGTTTGGCTTTGGCGGTCGCAATCAGATCCTGATAGGTCTTGAACGGACTTTCAGTGCGGACGACGATGGCGTCCGGCGTGTAGTGATAAAAGTAGACGTTATGAATGTCCTCAGTCTTGTACTGGACATTGCCTTCCATCGGCTGCAACACGAGATGGGGCAGGTTCGTGCTGACCCAAGTGTAGCCATCACCGGGAAACGTATTTGCCTGAGACCAAGCCAGCGCGCCGCTGCCGCCGGGCTTGGAATCGACAATGAAATCCTGACCGTACTTTTTCTTGAATACCAATTGCTGGAAGCGCGCCGCGATGTCGGATTCGCCTCCTGGGGCAAACGGAATGATGTAGCGCACGGCTTTCTCGGGGTAGTTTGCTTGTGCATGGCCTTCGTTGCCAGTAACGATGACAAAGGCGCCGGCGATTAACGCCGCCAGGACTTGCAAATGTTGGGATCTCGTTTTGTGCATTTTCAGTCTTCCTCCGTAGCGTCGTTGTGATGATCGTCTAGCTCACTATTGAGCAGGGTACGAGCCTCGAAGATAACTTCCGAGGCGGTCAGGCCATGGGGGCCCATACCGTGGTGCAACGCGGCGTCACCCGCAGCGCCATGCAGATAGACACCCAAACGAGCGGCGTCCCAAGTGTCTAAGCCCATCGCCATTAGCGCGGCGATCATTCCGGCGAGCGCATCGCCCATGCCCCCTGAGGCCATTCCCGCATTGCCCGTCGTGTTGATCACATAACGGCCATCCGGGTGCGCGATGATGCTGCCCGCCCCCTTAAGCACCACGACGCAGGCGAAGTCTTGCGCGAGTCTCGTTGCCGTCGAGGGCCGATCCATCTGCACTTGCGCAATGCTACAACCAAGCAGTCCTGCAGCCTCGCCGGGGTGGGGTGTGAGAACGAAAGGCAAGAAAGGACGGGTGTTTTCAGCTTTTTTTGCTTCAAAAGCCGCGCGGATACTGGGGTTTTTTGCAACGACGTTCAGCGCATCCGCATCTACTAGCGTCGGTTTGTTGAGCGATAGCAGGGCAAGCAACGAGGCGGCACCAGTTTCCCCCATGCCCATGCCAATCGCAAACGCACTCATATGGTGGTCCTTGACTAGTAGCTTGGCGTCACGAACCATGATCTCCGGGTGCAGCAGATCGAAGCTCGGGCGGTCCTTATCGAATAAGCCGAGAAACACCTTACCCGGGCCCATGTGTAATGCCGCTCGCGCAGCCAGAATGGCTGCACCGGTCATGCCCTCAGCGCCACCCACTACACCAATGCTGCCGTAGTTGCCTTTATGGCTGTTGGCGCGGCGCTTGGGTATCAGCCGACGCGCGTCGTCGCGCGTCAGTAGCGAGGCGAGCGAGTCTGGCGGTTCGATGTCTAGCGTCTCGATGTTGACCAATCCTGCAAAGTCCTTGCCGTCGTGGGTAAACAATCCGGGCTTTGCGCCGACGAACGTCAGCGTCCGGTCGGCGATGATAGTCGGTTCATACGCCACGCCGGTGTCGGCGTTGAGGCCGCTGGGGACATCAATGGCGATGACGACACAGCGGTTTTCAGCGCGCTGCGCATTGCAGAGCCGGATCGCATCGGCAAATGCGCCCGTCGGCGGCTTGCTGAGCCCGGTACCAAATAGCCCATCAATGACGACCGCAAACTCAGCTGATCTTGGCCAAGCCTTTACCACTGCGCCGCCATTCGCATTGAACGTGGCATACGCATCTTTTGCCACAGGTTCTGTCCAGCGCTTTTCACCCAATGCGAGCACCGTGACAGATTTTTTCGCTTTGCGAAGCGCCTCTGCCGCTACCCAAGCGTCACCGCCGTTGTTACCCGGTCCGGCCATGACCAAAATTGTTTTCGCCTTCTTTTGTTTCAGCATATCCAATGCCATCTCGGCGACTGCCTCTCCAGCCCGCTGCATCAAGGAAATCTTGGGATGCGCTGCGAGGTGATTGGCCTCCATTTCTTTGATAGCGGCAACGCTGTAAAAATTGCTGTTCGGGGTGGTCATGGCTTCAGAACCGTGTCCAGCGCGGTGGACAGGGTTTCGGGGTAGTCAAGGCTGTAATGGAGTCCGCGGGTCTCCTGACGCAGCATGGCGGAGCGCACAATCAGCTCAGCCGTCTGCAATAGATTTCTAAGTTCAACCAAGTCGTTTGTAACACGAAAATTGGCATAGTACTCATTGATCTCGGCATTCAACAGTTGGATCCGGTGCATGGCACGCTCCAAGCGTTTGTTGGTTCGCACGATGCCGACATAGTCCCACATAAAGCGCCTCAGCTCATCCCAGTTATGCGAGAGGATAACTTCTTCATCCGCGTCAGAGACACGGCTTTCGTCCCACGGCGGCAACGGCGGCAGTTCAATTACCCCATGCACGGCGATGTTGTTGCGCACCGCTTCGGCAAATACCAGGCACTCAAGTAGCGAGTTGGAAGCCAGACGATTGGCCCCATGAAGACCCGTACACGACACTTCCCCTACTGCATATAGATGTTCGACTTCGGTTCTGCCGTTGAGATCGGTCACCACCCCCCCACAAGTGTAGTGCGCTGCCGGTACGACCGGGATCGGATCTTTGCTGATATCGATACCGAGGCCGCGGCATTTTTCGTAAATGTTGGGAAAGTGCGCCCGCAAAAATTCCACGGGCTTGTGTGAGATATCCAAGTGCACAAAATCGAGCCCGCGCTTCTTCATTTCGAAATCGATGGCACGTGCGACTACATCGCGCGGCGCTAATTCAGCACGCTGATCGTGATCGGGCATGAAACGGTGACCGGCACCGTCGTAGCCGGGAGGGATTTTGAGTAAGCCGCCTTCGCCGCGCACTGCCTCGGTAATCAAATACGATTTTGCTGCAGGGTGGTACAGACAGGTCGGATGAAACTGCATGAATTCCATATTGGCAACGGCGCACCCCGCGCGCCACGCCATCGCCACACCATCTCCGGTCGCAACATCGGGATTGGTCGTATACAAGTAGACTTTTCCGGCACCGCCGGTCGCTAATACGGTCGAGCGGGCACCGTAGGTCAGCACACGTCCCAACGATTTGTCAAAGACGTAGGCACCATAACAGCGCTTGCCAGACAGGTGACCGAGTCGTTTTGAGGTGATCAGGTCGACCGCAATTTGATGCTCCAATATCTGAATATTGGGATGCGACTTCAGCCGTTGGACCAAGGTCTTTTGTACTGCGCGCCCGGTGGCGTCCGCCGCATGGACGATTCGTCGGTGGGAGTGACCACCTTCGCGCGTCAGATGAAGTTCTGCCTGATTGTTCAAGTCTTTGGTAAACGGCACTCCCTGCTCGATCAGCCACTCGACCGCCCGCTTGCCGTTTTCCACAACGAATCGAACGCTATCGTCGTGGCAAAGACCCGCGCCGGCAATGTGGGTGTCGCGTATATGATTTTCGGCCGAGTCGGCGCCGTCTAACACCGCTGCGATACCGCCTTGCGCCCATGCACTGGCCGCATCGAGCACCTCGCCCTTGGTGAGCAGGGCAACTTGTTGATTCTCAGCCAAGCGCAGCGCGAGCGACATGCCGGCCAAGCCCGAGCCGATGATGAGCACGTCGAACTGCGTTTGGCCGCTGGCTTGTCCGATGCCGATCGGTGCCGGCTCAGCCGGGATACGTTTGGACATAACGAAATATCGGTTCTTGAAAATTGGTTTGTCGCGCCAAAACTAGTCTCGACCCTGATGAACTATTTTGCGCGGGCTGGGTCTTTAGCATGGGTCGCGGGGTGCGCCGCAGTATTCCGCAGTATTTCCCGGGCGTTTCCGGTGCCATTTTGAAGTTTATTGTGGGCTTGATTTCGCTGGATGTTCGCAAAGGTACACTTGCGCTATCCGCAGGTTGTGCGCTGAAACAATATTTAAATCAATATGTTAGTAGGTCTTACGGGTTTAGGAGAGGCACGATGGCAGACTTGACGTTTATAATACCTGACAGTTCCCGGCTCGCTACAGGTGTGTCGCGTGGCACAGGTAACAATGGGGCTCCTCGACGCATGGGCTCGCCAGTCCTTACCAACCCTTCGGCAACCCAGATCGCGGCGAGTGGGAAGGCACAACGCACTGATGAAAAAGCGTCAATGAGTGATCGAGAGATCGATCTGCAGCTAGTAGAGCGGGCACGATCAGGTGATAAGCGCGCCTTTGAGTTGCTCGTCATCAAGTATCAGCGCAAGGTGGAGCGGGTGCTGTCGGGTATTGTCCGAAATCAAGACGAGATCGAAGACGTGGCACAGGAAACTTTCATCAAGGCCTATCGTGCGCTCGGCAACTTCCGCGGCGATAGTGCGTTCTACACTTGGCTTTACCGCATCGCGGTGAACACCGGAAAGAACTATCTGATCAGTCGGGGTCGGCGCGCGCCAACTTCTACTGAGTTTGATGCCGAAGAAGCAGAGGGCTTCGAAGATGCCACCGGGCTGCGCGACATCGCGACCCCTGACGCACAACTGATGAGCAAACAAATTGGTGAAATCGTCAATCGCACCATCGATGCGCTGCCCGACGAGTTGCGTACGGCGATCACGCTCCGCGAAATCGAAGGTTTGTCCTATGAAGAGATTGCGCAAATTATGGACTGCCCGATCGGCACGGTGCGTTCGCGCATTTTCCGTGCGCGCGAGGCGGTTGCCGAGCAATTGCGGCCGCAGCTGGGCATCAATAAGGATCGGCGTTGGTAACTTGGGGCAAGGTTTTTCGTGGAACTTCAGGGTATAAGCAACGAGAACTCCAAATGAGCACACCAAGCGTATCGGAGAATTAGTAATGAACGAACAGATTTCCGCATTGATGGATGGCGAGCTTGACCGAGAAGATGCCCTTCGGGTAATCCGTGGCTTAGGCTCCGATGCCGAGCAACGCGAGAGTTGGAACCACTACCACCTGATCGGCGAAACCCTTCGGGGTGCGACGTCTGGTGAGGTACATAGGCAGCAGCGCTGCGCGGCCGCCATTTTTGCCAAACTTGCGCATGAGCCCACGGTGTTAGCCCCGTCGGCGATCAGAGTCGCACCGGTTGACAAACGTACCCGCATGGCCTTGGCACTGGCGGCGTCTGTGGTGACCGTGTCGGCGATTGCCGTGGTCGCGTTCAAACAGCAGAGTGGAACGGTCGTGCCTGTCCAACTTGTGCAGAAGGTGGCACCGCGGCCAGTCGCCGTCGGGCCTGACCCTGCCGAGGTGCGAGTTAACGATTATTTGGCAATTCATCGACAGTTTACGAATCCGGAGGCGTTTCAAGCAGCCTCCACCAAGCGCGAGGCAGGCCGGTAGCATGGTGGTGGCATGTGTAACAACAAGGTCGATACGGAAATAGTGAAGAAATAGCGTGGCAATGTTGGAAAACTTGAAATTGAATTGCCCTGCGGGAACTAGCGGGCAGGGCAGGTCAGCGCGGTCCTTTGAGGCCTTCTTTGACGCCTTTGAGGCAAGGGTATTGCTCCTCTGCATTTTCTGCTTGATCTTGCCAACTGTGACCGTTGCGCAGCCGAAGAGCGCTGGAGAATGGTTAGAACGGATGGCAAAGTCGGCTCGCGAATTGCCTTACACGGGGGTTTACGTTCACCAAACCACTGATGGTTCGGCAACTTCACGTATTACGCATGTCGTCGATAAACAAGGTAACGAGCACGAAAAGCTCGAAATGCTTGACGGGCCGTTGTTTGAGGTGATTCGGCGCAACGAAGAACTATTTTGCTATCACCCTGAGCAAAAGATGGTTCGGGTGGACCGCCGTTCCACTGGACGTTTTTTCCCCTCGTTGGTTTCAGGTTCGCCCAGCGCAATAGCCGAGAACTATAAGGTTAAGCTTGGCAACATTGAGCGTGTAGCCGGTCACGACTGCCAGTGGGTGATCCTTGAGCCGCGGGACAACATGCGCTACCTGCAAAAATTGTGCGCTGAATTGGGTACTGGATTACTTTTGCGGGCTAAGCTCTTCAATGAAAAGAGCCAATTGCTGGAACAATTTATGTTTACGCAGGTCGATGTGAGCGGAGCGGTGTCGCGGCAGGACGTACGTTCTCGTTGGGAAAAGTCGTCTGGCTGGCAGAAGGACTACTCGGTAAAGGATGGCGTCAAGTCGGCCGACACAGGATGGCATGTCGGGCATCTTCCATCGGGGTTTAGGAAAGTCATGGAGATGGTGCGAAATTTGACTGGTCGCAAAGAGCCGGTTACGCACCTCGTCTATACTGATGGCCTTTTGCATGTGTCCGTGTTTGTCGAGGGCAACGGTGGCAATATTGTCCAGCCGAGCAGCAAAGTCAGTGACGATGGTCCGATCAGTGTGGTCATCAGGCCGGTAGCGGACTACCAGGTTACCGTGATGGGTGAAGTTCCGATTGGTGCGGTACAAGCCATAGCAGAAAGCGTGTCCCGTCGCCGCTAGACGCTTTGCGTGATTATGTGCTGTTATCTGATGCTCGCCGGGGTCACCCGGCGATTCAACTTGTAAGAAGGAAAATATGTCAAAACGTTTCGCTTTATTGCCAGTGTCTGTTGCTAGTTTCATTGGTGCAGGCGTTCTTTCTTTTGGTTTGATTGGCGGCCAGCCAGACGCATTCGCGCAAAGCGCGGGTTCCGGGCGTGGCGTGATGTTGCCCGACTTTTCTGAGTTGGTTGAAAAAGAAGGTGCCTCGGTAGTCAATGTCAGTACCAAGGCGCGATCCGCTGGACGCGGCGGCGCGGCATCTCCTGAAGACAACGAACAGTTCTACGAGTTTTTCCGGCGATTCATGCCG
Source organism: Rhodocyclaceae bacterium (assembly GCA_020247395.1). Taxonomy (GTDB): domain Bacteria; phylum Pseudomonadota; class Gammaproteobacteria; order Burkholderiales; family Usitatibacteraceae; genus UKL13-2. The sequence continues at coordinate 23,015 of JADCJC010000092.1, read as the reverse complement.
CCGGATGCGTTGCCACTGCCTCGGCAGAGTCCGCAAAACCCGCAGAATCCGCGCCGTAATCCTCGCGCGCCGAGCGCGCCTTCGCCAGACGCGCCGCTGCGCGACGTCGGCCAGGGCTCGGGCTTCATCATTTCCTCAGATGGCTATATCATCACCAATCGGCACGTGGTGTTGATCAACGGCGGCGTGGATGCAACTGGTCGGCCCCAGCCGGCGTTCGCCGACGAAGTGACGGTAACCCTCACCGACAAGCGTGAATTCAAGGCTAAGGTGATTGGTGCCGACGACCGCACGGATGTGGCCGTGTTGAAAATTGACGCTACCGGGCTGCCAAAGGTGAACATCGGCAACTCAGACAAGCTGAAAGTGGGTGAATGGGTGCTGGCCATCGGCTCACCGTTCGGCTTTGAAAATACGGTGACGGCAGGAATTGTCAGTGCTAAGTCGCGCGATACAGGCGACTTCGCACCTTTTATCCAAACTGATGCAGCCGTCAATTTGGGTAACTCGGGCGGTCCATTGTTTAGTACCCGCGGCGAAGTCGTCGGGGTCAACTCGCAGATCTTCACGGGTAACGGCGGGTACCTTGGAATTTCATTTGCCATACCGATCAACACGGTGATGGAAGTTGCCAACCAGCTAATGACGACGGGCAAGGTTCGCCGCAGCCGCATCGGTGTCGCGCTCGACCCGACGCCGTTTTCGGAAGATCTTGCTGAGGCGCTAGGACTACCCAAGAAAGACGCGGGTGTGATGGTCGCGAGTATCGAACCAAACACGCCAGCGGAAAAAGCGGGGTTAAAGGCGCGTGACATTATCCAAAAAGTTGACGGGAAGGCCGTAAAGTCGGCCGTCGACGTACAACGCATCATCTTCCCGAAGGTGCCCGGAACCAAGGTAACACTGTCGGTGTGGCGAAGCGGCTCGCTGAAAGAAATCACGTTACCTGTGGTGGAAGCGCCGGAAGACGCGAACGCGCCGCGTGTGCAAAGAGCAACGCCGGCCAAACCGAACGCAGATAAACAGGATAAGCCCGCGTTAAAACCGAACCGACTAGGCCTCATTGTCGAGGAAGTGGATGAGGATGATCGCAAATCAATGTCGATCACCTCTGGGGTAATCATCATCGAGGTCTCCGGACCGGCCGCTAAGATTGGTCTCCGCCCGGGGGACGCCATCCTCTCGCTCAATACCACCGAAATCAAGTCTCCCGCCCAGTTCAACGATCTGGTCGCAAAGCTTGAAGACAAGAAGCCAGTGGCTTTGTTGGTCAAACGCGAAGATACACCGGCAAGATATCTGACGTTGAGGCCGGACGCGAAGTAATGCGTCTAACCCTGATTGGCCGTAGCTATTGCCACCTCTGCGAGGCGATGCGTGCCGAGTTAAATGCGGCGCTCATCTCAGCAGGGGGGGCGGGGGAATCGGTCGAGATCGTTGAAATCGACCTCGATGCTCATCCTGCGTTCGAAGATCGATTCTCAGAATTAGTGCCGGTATTGCTCCTTGGCGAGCCGGAGACGGGCGTAGAAATCTGCCATTATCACTTCGACCGCTTCCGATGGACATCCGCTACGGGTTTGGCGTTTAGCGACCGCTCGTAATTGCCCCGGTATTGGGCTAAAATTTAGAGCTATTTCGCTTTGAAGGCACCCACGGGTGCCTTTGTTCTTCATGCGGCCCCCCACGGCCTCCATACCCCGCAACTCGACCGGATGGTCACGCCACAATCCCTGCATCACAGGCTTATGCCCACCATGAATCACATCCGCAATTTTTCCATCATCGCCCACATTGACCATGGCAAGTCCACCTTGGCCGATCGCATTATCGAACGCTGCGGTGGATTGTCGTCCAGAGAGATGGAATCTCAGGTGCTTGATTCGATGGAACTAGAACGAGAACGCGGTATCACCATCAAAGCACAGACAGCCGCCCTGACCTACAAGGCGCGGGACGGTCAAACCTATCAGTTGAACTTGATCGACACGCCCGGGCACGTCGATTTTTCGTACGAAGTCTCACGCTCATTGTCTGCCTGCGAGGGCGCATTACTTGTGGTCGATGCCTCACAAGGAGTCGAAGCACAAACCGTTGCCAACTGCTACACCGCGACCGACCTGGGTGTAGAGGTATTTCCGGTACTCAACAAAATCGACTTGCCGTCAGCCGATCCTGATCGGGTGATCGACGAAATCGAGGACATTATCGGTATCGAAGCACACGATGCAGTCCGTTGCAGCGCCAAGACGGGTATTGGTATCGACGATGTGATTGAAACCGTTGTAACGCGTATCTCACCGCCGAAAGGGGATCCATCCGGGCCGCTCAAAGCGCTGATTATCGATTCGTGGTTCGATAACTATGTTGGTGTGGTCATGCTGGTGCGAGTCATAGATGGTGTGCTCAGGCCGAAAGACAGGATCCTTTTCATGGCGACGGGGGCGCAGCACTTATGTGAGCAGGTCGGTGTGTTTGCACCAAAGTCACAACCGCGCTCGGAACTCAAGGCGGGCGAAGTCGGTTTCGTCATCGCCGGCATCAAGGAACTTAAGGCGGCCAAGGTAGGCGACACCATAACCTTGCAAGATCGGCCCGCGCCGGCTGCCCTGCCGGGCTTCAAGGAGATCAAGCCACAGGTTTTTGCCGGTTTGTATCCGGTTGAATCGAATCAGTATGATGGCCTGCGTGATGCACTGACCAAGCTGCAGTTGAACGACGCCAGCCTTCGATTTGAGCCGGAAACATCTCAGGCGTTGGGATTTGGCTTCCGCTGCGGCTTCTTGGGATTGCTGCACATGGAGATTGTGCAGGAGCGCTTGGAACGCGAATTCGATCAGGACCTGATAACCACGGCTCCAACTGTGATTTATCAAGTGCTGCTGATGGATAACACGGTGATTGAAATCGAGAATCCGTCTAGGTTGCCCGAACTGTCCAAGATTCGAGAAATTCGCGAACCGATCATCACCGCCACCATGATGATGCCGCAGGAATATGTGGGATCGGTGATTATTTTGTGCAACCAGAAACGCGGCGTGCAAGTCGATATGCAGTATCACGGCCGACAGGTGATCCTCACCTACCTAATGCCGATGAATGAAGTGGTGATGGATTTCTTTGACAAACTGAAGTCGGTATCGCGTGGCTATGCATCGCTTGATTACGAGTTTAAAGAATACCGTCCTTCCGATTTAGTTAAGTTGGACATACTCATCAACGGTGAAAAAGTTGATGCGTTATCGCTGATCGTTCATCGCGCAAACAGTCAGTATCGCGGTCGCGAACTTGCCTCAAAAATGCGCGAGTTGATTCCGCGTCAAATGTTTGATGTTGCAGTGCAAGCGGCGATTGGGGCGAATATTATCGCCCGTGAAAACATTAAGGCGTTGCGCAAAAACGTAATCGCCAAATGTTATGGTGGAGATATTTCACGCAAGCGTAAGCTGCTGGAAAAACAGAAGGCTGGCAAGAAGCGCATGAAACAGGTTGGCAGCGTTGAGATTCCGCAAGAAGCCTTTCTCGCGGTTTTGCAGATTGGGGATAAGTAGTTGGTACCCGGCCCAGTGTCACCGATGGCGTCACGTTGGGGGTTGGTCGCAACCGGCTGTCGTAGCGCACAATTTGCTGTAAAGATGCGTACACATTGTTAAATGAGTTGGAAGTAATCTATGAATTGGGAAATGCTTGGATGGTTGGCGATTGCAGCGAGCCTAGTCGTCGTCGTGGCAAGTTTGTTTGTCGGCAAAGAGGTGGTAACAACGTCTTCGGGGCAGACCACTAGTGCGCCTGACCGGTCGACATCGGTGATTCACACCTTGCTTGAGATCGCTTGGCCGGTTTTGTTCATCGCGTCGCTGGCCATGCTTACCTTTAAGGAGGTGATGGGTTTTGCCGCGGTATTGTTGACCGCAACCGCCGCCACCGGCTTGATCTGGCTGGTCGATTCATTGGCCTTCCGCAAACAACGTAAAGCAGGAACCCAGGATCCTGTGCTGGTGGAAATGGCCAAGAGTTTCTTCCCGGTGATACTCATCGTTTTTTTACTCCGCTCTTTTTTGTTCGAGCCGTTCAAAATTCCGTCAGGCTCGATGGTCCCAACGCTGCTGGTCGGCGACTTTATCTTGGTGAACAAGTTCACCTATGGCATTCGTGTGCCGGTGGTGAACAAGAAAATTGTTGATGTTAATTTGCCCAAAGCTGGTGACGTGATGGTGTTTCGCTATCCGGAAGACATGTCCAAGGACTTCATCAAGCGCGTCATTGGCACGCCAGGCGACACCATCTCCTACAAGGAAAAACGTCTGACCGTCAACGGCAAACCGGTGTTGACGCAATCGAGCGGCACCTATACGGACACCGAGAGCGGCGGCGTTCGATTTTTTGAGACGTTTACCGAGAAGTTAGCGGAAAAGCCACATCAAATGATGGTTGATCCCCGCCTGCCATCATTGGATCTGGCTCGGGTCAGGCAGTTTCCAAACAGGTCGAATTGCACTTACAATGCAGAGGGGTTGACCTGCAAAGTTCCAGATGGCCAATACCTGATGATGGGCGACAGTCGGGATAACAGCGACGATGGCCGTTATTGGGGATTTGTGCCGGAAGAAAACATCGTTGGCAAAGCGGTGTTGGTTTGGATGAACTTCGGTAGCCTGAAACGTATCGGTACCGCGATCGAATAACGCCCTACGAACGCAACAGACAGATATGGATATGAAACCAGCCACGATTACCCTCCCTCTACTGCGGATTCGTCCGTTGCTGGCGGCTCGACGTGCGCCACGTTCGAAACAGCGCGGCGTTGGCTTTATCACCCTCTGTTTGTATCTCGTTGTCGGCGGGGTGATGGTATTGGGTGGCCTAAAACTATTTCCCCACTACATCGAATATTTCTCGGTAAAGAAGGTCATGGAGGCGATGGCGACCAGTGAACAGGTCAAGACTGGTAGCGTAGCCGAGATCCGAAACAATTTTGACCAGCGCCGAGTGATCGAAAACATTCAGGTGCTTAAAGGCGCAGATTTAGACATTACTAAAGAAAACAACGACACCGTCGTGAGTGCTGCTTGGCAGGCGCAAGTTGCACTGTTCCCTGGGTACACATTACTCATCGACTTCGCGGTGAGTACTGCGCCTGGCAAGTAACAGCCCGTGAGCGCGTCGGCATCCCCGCTGGCGGAGCGGCTTGGCTACGTATTTCGGGACCAGAGTTTGTTGGTGCAAGCGTTGACCCATCGCAGTTTTGGCACGCCTCACAACGAGCGCCTTGAGTTTCTTGGCGACGCGATGCTGAACTTGGCCATCGCCGAGCTTATCTTCGCAAAATTTCCCGCAATGCCGGAGGGAGAGCTTAGTCGGCTGCGAGCCAACCTCGTCAATCAAACATCACTCGCCGCGATTGCCGAAGAAAACGCGCTGGGCGGTTCTCTCCGACTCGGCGCTGGAGAAATCAAGACGGGAGGGGCGTTGCGCCCCTCCATTCTGGCAGATGCTGTTGAGTCGCTCATCGGCGCGGTGTTTCTTGACGGTGGCTTTGTTGCAGCAGAAGGGCTGGTCAAGCGTCTGTTTGCTTCCCGGCTTGATGCGCCGGAACAAGAACATCCCTCGAAGGATGCCAAAACCGCGCTTCAAGAGTGGCTGCAAGCGCGTGGGCATCAATTGCCGCAGTACATGGTGAAGCGAATTGAAGGCGCGGCGCACCGGCAGATCTTCTACGTCGAGTGTGTAACAGAGCGACCAGCCTTCAAGGTGGAAGGGCGCGGGGCCACACGCCGCACTGCCGAACAAGACGCCGCAGCAAAAATTATCGCCAAAATTCAAGCCAAAGGCATCGCGTGACGAACAGCATGATTGGGTCGCGCGAGGAGTTTCACTGTGGCACGATCGCCATTGTGGGCAGGCCGAACGTCGGCAAGTCAACCTTGCTGAATCATCTGGTTGGACAAAAGGTGAGCATCACGTCGAACAAGGCGCAGACCACCCGCCACCGCATCACCGGAATCCTCACCGATGCAAACACCCAGTTTCTTTTTTTCGACACGCCAGGGTTTCAGAAGACCCACCAGAACGCGTTAAATCGGGTGTTGAATAGAACCGTTTCTAACACTGCCGATGACGCCGATGTTGTCGTGTTCGCGGTCGAGGCACTCAGATTTGGCGAAGCCGATGAGGCGGTGCTCAAGGCGCTGCCATCGTCAGCGAAAGTGGTGCTCGTGGTAACGAAGTCCGATCGTGTCAAGGAACCATCAAGGATGCTCCCCTTTCTGGCTGATCTGCAGCAACGTTTCGCCTTCACCGCAGTGGTGCCGGTCAGTATCAAAAACCCTGGCAGTATCGAGGAGCTCAAGCGGGTCATACGTCCACTGCTTCCTGCGCAGCCTGCCATCCACTCCGAAGATGAGCTGACGGACAAGTCCGAACGGTTTATCGCAGCGGAGTTCATTCGTGAAAAAGTGTTCCGTCAAGTCGGCGACGAGCTTCCGTATAGCGTCAGTGTGATGATCGAAAAATTCGAGGTGGTGGGTACGCTGCGACGAATTTTTGCGACGATCATTGTCGAAAAGCAGACGCAAAAAGCGATGATCATCGGCGCAAATGGTGAACGGCTAAAACGAATCGGTACCGATGCGCGGCGGGACATGGAAGCCATGTTTGATGGCAAGGTTTATCTCGAACTTTGGGTGCGCGTCAAAAAAGGCTGGGCCGACGATGAAGCGCTGGTTAAACAATACGGCTATCAATAGTTGGGATGAGAACGTCGAGCAGCTTCGCCAGTGATGGCTTTGTGCTTCACAGCTATCCATACAAAGAGACCAGCCTCATCCTCGAAACATTCACGCGGTCGCACGGTCGTGTGGCGATGGTCGCCAAAGGCGCGAAGCGTGGTTCAGCCAGCAAGTACGCCTTAAACGCCTTTCAACCACTCTCGCTTGAGTGGTTTGGCAAGGCGGACATGAAAACGTTAAAAGCGGCCGATCACCAGCGTATCAATCCGCAGATTCGTGGCGCAGCGCTAATGGCGGCGTTCTACGTGAATGAGCTATTGCTGAAGCTGGCTGCAAAAGATGATGCGCATGAGCAGTTGTTTGAACGATACTCCGAGACAATTTGCGCACTGGCGGGATTACAAACGAGCAGCCAGTTATCAAGGGAAATTGAGATTGTGCTGCGCCGTTTTGAACTCAAGCTGCTCGAAGAGCTCGGATACGGTCTGACACTCGCCCGCGAAGCAGATTCTGATGCAGCCATTGATGCGCAAGCGGAGTATTTATACGTAGTAGAGCGGGGCCCGGTACGTCTGACCAGCCAGCAAGAGGTTGGGGCCGTCGAACCCGTGAAATTGGCTGGCAGCACGATATTGGCGCTCGCCAGGGGTGAGCTTTCTGATGCGCTCACACTCGCTCAAGCAAAACAACTCATGCGTCGTGTCATCAACCATCACCTTGGCGACAAGTCGCTGCACACGCGCCAACTTATTCGGGAAATGAAATGATCAACGATCTTGTCGTCAGCTCGTCGGCTGAGATGGATACCCGGCGCTGGGTGGAGCGCGTAGTGATCGGCTTGAATCTGTGCCCATTCGCAAAGTCGGTGCATAACAAGGGGCAGATTCATTACGCAGTGACCTTGGCGGATGACGCTGCGGAGCTACTCGCCGACCTTGCGGCTGAACTTGAGGCGCTTGCCGCTTGTGACGCGGAGCAGCGAAGCACAACCTTGTTAGTCGCGCCGCTTGCGTTTTGTGACTTCCTGGATTTCAACGACTTCCTGGCGATGGCGGAGGCTTTAGTCGCTGAAATGAAACTCGACGGTATTCTGCAAATTGCCAGCTTTCATCCGCTTTTCCAATTTGCCGGAACATCGCCTGACGACATCACCAATGCCACCAACCGCTCACCATACCCCACGCTTCACCTGTTGCGGGAGGCAAGTATTGACGCGGCGATAGAGGCATTCCCCGGCACAGAATCAATCTATCTGCGGAACATCGAAACGCTGAAATCACTCGGTCGCGAAGGCGTTACGAAATTGGCCACAGCGCCGTCGCAGCAGCCGTCGGCACGCGCTGCCGGTGACTCGAATTGAGGGCTACCGAGATGCGCAAGAGTTGCAGGCCGACGGATGCGGAAATTCTCGCCGCAGAACTCCGGCCCGGACAGTCCGTTGCGCTGCTGCAAGCGCTGCATATCCTGACCCGTGACGGCAAGCTCAATCAAGATTCGCGTCGCAAGCTAAAGCAGGTTTACCACCTCTACCAATTTATCGAGAAGATCCTAGTCGAGCTGACGACATCGGACCAATCATTGACGGTGGCCGATCACGGCGCAGGTAAGTCCTACCTCGGCTTTATCCTCTACGACCTGTTTATGAAGGCGCGCCCTTCCGCATACATCTATGGCATTGAGGCACGCGAAGAGTTAGTTGCAAAGTCACGTGCGCTGGCCTCGGAGTTGGGCTTTGACCGCATGTCATTCATTGCATCAAGTGTGGCCGAGGCAACCGAATCCAACCTACTTCCCGCGCAAATTGACGTGGTCACCGCGCTTCACGCGTGCGACACTGCCACCGATGACGCCATTCGTTTTGGGCGACTAAAACGTGCGAAGTTTATGGTGCTCGTGCCATGTTGCCAGGCAGAAGTCTCACGCGCACTCAGTCTCGACAAGGCGCGCTCCTTGTCGCGCACGCCGTTGGCCGAGTTGTGGCGTCATCCGCTCCACACGCGTGAGTTAGGCAGTCAGTTAACTAACGTACTGCGGTGTCTGGGCCTTGAGGCCTCAGGTTATCAAGTCACCGTGACGGAGCTGGTGGGTTGGGAGCATAGCCTGAAGAACGAACTCATCATCGCCCGTCATATTGGTGAATCCGGCAAGTCTCGTGCGGCGAAAGTGCGCCTGGCGGCATTGCTGGCGGAGTTTGGACTAGAAAGCCTGTTGGAAACGCGCTTCGCGCCCGCCTAGATTCATTTTGCAGCGTCTTCGGCTGGGCTCGCGCTTGCCAGACACGCCTGGCTCCAGCATCTCGTAGAATACCGGCATGACAAAACTCAGCGTTAACGTAAACAAAATTGCGCTCCTGCGTAACACCCGCGCCTTGGGCATTCCGGACGTCGAAAAATTTGCGCGTATCGCGCTTGATGCCGGAGCCCACGGCATCACCATCCATCCGCGCCCCGACGGGCGGCACATTCGAGCAGACGATGTGTCCCGATTGGCGACCCTGATGCAGGCATATCCGGGACGGGAATTCAATATCGAAGGCAATCCCTTCCATAATTTGCTCGACTTTGTCCGCGAGACGCGCCCGGATCAATGCACGTTGGTGCCCGACGAAGCGGGGCAGTTCACATCTGACCACGGCTGGGACATCGCGAAGGATGGTGTTCGCCTGCGACCCATCATCGATGAACTCAGATCACTTGGGGTGCGGGTCAGCCTGTTTATGGATCCGCTGCCTGCGGTGATGCCACAAGTCAAAGCACTTGGCGCAGATCGGATTGAGCTCTATACCGAGCCATACGCGGCGACTTTCGGGCAGCCAGCGGGTCGTGTGACGTTGGATGCTTACGTTGCCGCCGCCGCCGCCGCCATCTCTGCCGACCTTGGCGTTAACGCCGGGCACGATTTGAATCTACATAATCTGCGCCACTTTGTCGCTGCGATCCCGGCGCTGCTTGAGGTCTCCATCGGTCATGCGCTAGTCGCCGATGCACTTGAATTTGGCCTCGCCAAGACAGTGCACCTTTATCTCGAGGCCACCGGCAATGTTCCGCTCGACGCGGCCTAGGTGGAGAAGGATGGCTTCGTGATTTTTGGAATCGGCACTGATATTGTTGCCATCAAACGTATTGAAGATGGATTACTCAAACACGGTGATCGGTTCTTGCATCGGATTTTGAGTGACGCCGAATTGGCCGAGTATACAAAACTCAATAGCTCGGTCAATACACATGCCGCCACACGCTTTGTGGCAAAACGCTTTGCGGCGAAGGAGTCGTTTTCCAAAGCGTTTGGCACCGGAATCGGCGGGGCGGTTGGCTGGCATGACGTGTGGGTAACACACGATACCAATGGCAAGCCGCTTATTGCGGTGAGCCCTGCGCTGCAACTCCACCTTGACGCGGCCGGTGTCAGACGCACACATCTTTCCATTTCCGATGAACAAGATCATGCGATCGCGTTCGTCGTCTTGGAGTCTTTAGATTTAGGAACAACGATTGGAGATCAATAAGTTATGACAACGCAGATGTTGCTGGGGCCCATCATGGGCGATGTTGAAGGGCTGGTTTTGACCGCGGCGGATCGGCAGCGCTTGATGCACCCGTTGATGGGAGGCGTGATTTTCTTTGCCCGTAACTATGCCAATCCGGCGCAGCTCGCCGCGCTTGCGGCGTCGATTCGTGAACTACGCACACCGCATCTGATGATTGCAGTTGATCACGAGGGGGGCCGTGTGCAGCGCTTTCGCGAAGGCTTCACAACGATACCGCCGATGCGCTTGTTGGGTCAGCGCTGGAAAGCCAATCCGGCGGAGGCCAGAAAACTTGCCCACGCGGTCGGAGTTGTCATCGGCACTGAACTAGTTGCTCACGGACTGGATTTCTCTTTTGCGCCCGTACTTGACCTTGATTGGGGGGGGTCGACGGTCATTGGTGACCGATCATTTGGGCGAGATGCCGAAACCGTCGCGGCGTTGGCTGGCGCGGTTGTCGCCGGGTTGGCAGCGGTTGGTGTGGCGTCGTGTGCAAAACATTTCCCCGGCCACGGCTTTGTCAAGGCAGATTCACATCACGAGATTCCACGAGATACGCGCAGCTTCAACGACATCGCCGACGACGATATGGCGCCCTTCAAATTGCTCGCCGATAAATTTGATTCGGTGATGCCAGCACACATTATTTTTGAGCAAGTGGATGCAATGCCAGCGGGGTTTTCTTCACACTGGTTGAAGAACGTGTTGCGCGAACAACTTGGTTTTCGCGGGGTGATATTTTCCGATGACCTGACGATGGAAGGTGCCTCGGTGGTCGGTGGCGATGTGGCGCGAGCGATGGCGGCACTCGGTGCCGGCTGCGACATGGCCTTGCTGTGTAACGACCAGACGCGTTGCAGCGCATTGTTGGCCGGGCTGGTGGCGGAAGGGGTGTCGCCCGAGGCGACCCGATCCGAGCACCTCACCCGTATGCACGCAAAGCGCGCCGTCTCACTGAACGATCCGGCTTACCTGCAAGCCAAAGCGATTGTTGCCGCAGCGGTCGGGGCTTAGGGGTAAAGCGAAGTAGCGACGTAGGGGCATCACCATGGGTGTGGCGCAACGCTGCGACATTTACTGCCGCGTCGTCGATAACTTTGGCGATATTGGCGTATTGTGGCGTCTGGCGCGTCAATTGGGCGACGAGTTTGGATGGCGCGTCCGACTTGTGGTGGACGATCTGACGGCATTTCACACGATAGAGCCAACCATCAACGATAAAAAACCCCAGCAGTGGTGCGGCAAAATAGAAGTGTTTGCTTGGAAGTATCCGCCGATAGGGGACTTCGTTGATGTGGTGATCGAGGGGTTCGGCTGTCAACTGCCGCAGGGCGTGGTAGGCACCATTGCTGCCCAGCACCCCAAGCCGTATTGGCTGAATCTTGAATATCTGAGTGCGGAGAATTGGGTGGCTGAACATCACCTGCTCCCTTCACAACATCCGCAGCTGGGCATAACGAAGACGTTTTTTTTCCCGGGGTTTGTGGCGGGAACGGGAGGGCTGCTGCGTGAGCGGGACGTGCAACCCCCTCCGCCGCCCATCCTGATACAGGCACCGTTGAAGGTTCTGCTATTTGCCTACGACTTGCCATCGAGCGCCTCGGTGGCAAAAGTCTTGGCGGATTCGACTCGCGTGGCGGTGGTGAGTGTTCCAACAGGCGCTCTCGCCGAACGTCTGCTTGCCATCCGATTGCCAAAGCTTGACGTGGCGGCGTTTGTCCCGCAAAGGGAATTTGACGCGCTGCTGACTTCCTTTGACCTCTTGCTTGTGCGTGGAGAGGACTCGTTTATCCGGGCGATGTGGACGGGTAAACCCTTCGTTTGGCAGATTTATCCGCAGGCCGATCGCGCCCATTGGCCAAAGCTGGAAGCGTTTCTCGACATTTATTGCGTCGGCCTTGCAGCGCCGACCGCCCGCAGCTTAAGGGCGATGTGGCACCTTGCGAATGGGATTCAGGCCAACCCGGCTGCCTCAGAGTCTCCCGCCAGCCTCTGGGATGACTACTTGAGGCATCTTCCAGAGATCGCGGTTCACGCGCACCGCTGGACGACCGCACAGATGAAGCAGCCCGATCTGGCGTCTAATCTGGTCGCTTGGGTTGAAAAAAGTACAAAAAATCCTTAAAATATAAGGCTTTGCTGAGCCGCCCGCGAATGCGGGCACGAACACGGGCAACGAGGCACCGCATTCGTATCACTATCCCATCACTCGTATCGCAATTTGCACTCAAGGTAACTCATGAAAATCGCACAAGAACTCCGCGCCGGCAACGTCGTTATGATCGGCAAGGATCCCATGGTCGTTCTGAAGGCCGAATACAACAAATCCGGTCGCAGCTCTGCCGTGGTGAAAATGAAGTTGAAGAATCTGCTCTCAAACTCTGGTACCGAAAGTGTTTACAAGGCGGATGACAAATTTGATGTCATTCAGTTGGAGAAAAAGGAATGCACCTATTCCTATTTTTCCGACCCAATGTATGTGTTCATGGATGCGGACTACAACCAGTATGAAATTGAGTCTGAGAACATGGGTGATGCACTCCAGTATCTGGATGAAGGCCTGACCGCTGAAGTGGTGTTTTACGAAGGCCGCGCGATTTCTGTTGAGTTACCAAATTCGATCGTGCGTGAAATCGAGACGGATCCAGCGGTTCGTGGTGACACCTCTGGCAAAGTCATGAAACCTGCGCGCATCAAGCCAACCAACCACGAAATCCTAGTGCCCCTGTTTTGCGAAACTGGCGACAAAATTGAACTCGATACACGTACCAACGAGTATCGTCGCCGCGTCTAATCCGGGGTCGATTTGCGCCATACTCAAAAGGCACGGGTTCCGTGCCTTTTTTGTTTGCTTCTCCCAAGTCGCCTCAAACCGGTCATCGTCAACCAAAGCGAGCAAAATGCCAAAGCCGACCTTCACCACGCAATGCCGCGACTGCAAGCGTCTGGCGACGTTTCTTGATGAAACGCGAGCCATGTACCCAACCTATTTTTGTAAGCCGGTGCCTGCGTTTGGTGCGGCCAAGCCAACACTGTTTGTGGTCGGGTTGGCACCAGGAATGCACGGCGCGAATCGCACCGGGCGACCATTCACTGGTGACACTGCCGGTGAGTTGCTTTACAGCACGCTACATGCGTTTGGCTACGCAAGCCAGCCGACGGCGGTGACGCCCGATGGCGCGCTGGACGCCAGACTGAAACTGATCAACTGCCGGATTTCGAATGCGGTGAAGTGCCTGCCTCCCCAGAACAAACCCACGCCTGAAGAGATTCGGACCTGTAATCGCTACCTCGCGCAAGAGATTGCAGAACTACCCGTCAGCACCGCCATCCTTGCCTTGGGCAGTATCGCCCACGATGCGGTGTTGATGAGCATGGGCCTCAAAAAGGGGGCTGCTAAATTCAGTCACGGCGCACAACACCTGCTGCCGAGCGGCGCAACGCTGTTTAACAGTTATCACTGTTCGCGCTACAACACCAATACCCGCCGTCTCACCGAAGAAACATTTCACCATGTGTTCCGTTTGATTGATAAACACTGCCGATGAGCGATCCCGCAGCACCGCCGATGTTTGACCCGAAACCGATCCTGGGCGAGTTGCCGAATCTGCCCGGCGTCTACCGGATGAAAAACGCCCTAGGCGAGGTGATTTATGTCGGCAAGGCGCGTGACCTGAAAAAGCGCGTCTCTTCATATTTCGCCAAGGAACATGTCAGCCCACGCACGACGATGATGGTCTCGCAAATCGCCGGCATTGACACGACGATTACCGCAAGTGAATCCGAAGCGTTGTTGCTGGAAAACAATCTCATCAAGTCGCTCTGCCCGCGCTACAACGTATTATTTCGTGACGATAAGAGTTACCCCTACATCATGGTGACGGCTAAACAGTTTCCGCAGATACGCTTCTATCGCGGGCCGCACCTCAAACCACATCGCTACTTCGGACCGTTTCCGTCCGCGTGGGCGGTGCGCGACACGATTTCGCACTTGCAAAAAGTGTTCCGGCTGCGCACTTGTGACGATACCGTGTTTGCGCATCGGTCGCGGCCGTGCCTGCAACATCAGATTGGCCGATGTACCGCGCCATGTGTTGACTTGATCAGTGAGGCAGACTACCAGCGGGATATTGACAATGCTGTGCTGTTCCTCGACGGCAAGGAAAACGATGTTGTCGAGGAGATCAACCGTAAGATGAATGCGGCGGCGGCGAACATGGAATACGAACTGGCGGCGCGCTTTCGTGATCAGGTTCGGGTGTTGCAGCGGATTTTGTCCAAGCAGTTTGTCGAAACCACTTCTGAGCGCGACGCAGACATTATTGCCGTGGCGGAATCCAGCGGCACCTGGTGCGTCAATCTGGCAATGGTGCGTGGCGGCAGGCACTTGGGCGACAAAGCGTTTTTCCCCGCAAACGTACACGCGCCGGATCACGCCTCCATGCTCGAGGCATTCATCACCCAGCACTACGCCGACCAATCGCCGCCCGCGTCGATCATCGTCGATGGTGAATTTGAAACCAACGATTGGCAGGAGACGCTGAGTGCGCTGGCAGGACGACAGGTGAGGGTGGCATCGCGGCCTATTGGCGAGGCGCGGCAGTGGATGCTCATGGCGGCCAAGAATGCGTCCTATGCGATTGCGCAACGCCTGGCCGATCGCGCGTCGCAGGACGCCAAAATTCGTGCGCTGAATGACGTTCTTGGTGCCGACGATGCTTCGCCGATTGAGCGCGTGGAGTGTTTTGACATCTCGCACACCATGGGTGAGGCAACCGTGGCGTCCTGTGTGGTGTTTGATCAGGGTGCCATGCAATCGAGCCAGTACCGCATCTATAACATCACCGGCATCACGCCCGGCGACGACTATGCGGCGATGCGGGACGTCTTGACACGGCGCTATAAAAAACTTGCCGAACAAGCAGCGGACCAAGCCGCGCCACGCCCGCGACCGGACCTCGTGCTGATTGATGGAGGCAAGGGTCAGCTCAGTGTGGCAGAAGAAGTGATGACCGAACTGGGCTTGAGCGACATCCTTCTGATTGGTGTTGCCAAAGGCGAAGAGCGCAAGCCGGGATTGGAGACGCTCATTTTCGGTGCGCACAGCGCCCGGCCAAGAGAAGAGCTACATCTTGAAAAGGATAACGTCGGCTTTCATCTCATCCAACAAATTCGTGATGAAGCGCATCGGTTCGCTATTACGGGCCACCGCGCGCGGCGCGGCAAGAAACGCAGTACCTCGCGGCTTGAGGACGTGAAAGGCGTGGGGCCGAAACGCCGCAAAGCGTTATTGCAGCAGTTTGGCGGGTGGCAGGGGGTGGCATCGGCGAGTGTTGAAGACTTATCGAAGGTGGACGGCATTTCGCGTGATTTGGCGGAAGTCATTTACAACCAGCTGCATTAGGCCCGCATAATGCCGGTATGCAGCTAAACATTCCCATTATCCTGACGTGGCTTCGCATTGCCGCCATCCCGCTATTTGTTGCCGTCCTGTACTTTCCGGCATGGGGACTACTTTCGGCACAGCAGGCCAATATCGCCGCGACGGCAATTTTTGTCGCCGCCGCCGTCACGGATTGGTTTGATGGCTATCTTGCCCGCAAGCTGAACCAAACCTCCGCATTCGGCGCGTTCCTTGATCCAGTCGCCGACAAGCTCATGGTGGCTGCCGCGTTAATCGTCTTGGTCGAGCTTGGGCGCACAGAAGCAGCGGTTGCGCTGATCATTGTGGGCCGCGAGATCACGATTTCCGCACTACGTGAATGGATGGCGCAACTAGGGCAATCGAAGAGTGTCGCCGTGTCGATGATCGGCAAGATCAAGACAGTCGCCCAGCTCGTGGCCATTCCATTCTTGCTGTATAACGACATGTTGTTTGGCGTGATCGATTGCCGCGTGGCGGGCACCATATTCATCTGGGTGGCGGCGGGGCTGACGCTTTGGTCGATGGTTTATTACTTAAAGGCAGCTTTTCAGCAGCCCGCAGGCTGAGCTGAAAGTTCTTCTGTTTGTTCTTGGGCACAGGAATAAGCGAAAATACGTGTCTTCTCCTCCGCCCGGGTGGTGAAATAGGTAGACACAACGGACTTAAAATCCGTCGAGGCTAATCCCCTCGTACCGGTTCGATTCCGGTCCTGGGCACCAAAACAAAACACCCGCAAATGCGGGTGTTTTTTTCTTTGCGTTCTGGAGGCGGGTGCCGGAATCGAACCGACGTAGACGGATTTGCAATCCGCTGCATAGCCACTTTGCTAACCCGCCGAGTCCGTTTCCCAAAACTGGGAGCCGGAAGGGAAAAAGGGGAAGCTGCTGCTTCCCCTTTTTAACCGCAAACTTGGAGCGGGAAAAGAGTCTCGAACTCTCGACCTCAACCTTGGCAAGGTTGCGCTCTACCAACTGAGCTATTCCCGCAATGGTAAGCATTATAGCCAAAAATTGCCCGCCTGTACAAGTCTGTCTGCACCCACAGCCATGAGGTCGATGGCCTGCACAGCAGATAATCTGCGGGTGCTGACACCCGGGCAATGTTTGGAGGAATGGACATGAGCACTTTGAAAATACGACTGCCTGATGACACGGCCCAGCGCCTCAAGACGCTTGCGCAAAGCCGGGGCCTCTACATGAACAAACTGCTGGAGCAGCTCAGCGCCCACGCGCTGTCTGCGTGGTACACAGAAAACCACTTCCGTGCTACGGCGGCCGCGGGTGATGTGGAAAAGGGGGCAGCGGTGCTGGACAGGCTTGATGCGGCCGATGCAAGCAACTCATAAGCGTCCCAACCCATCGACATTAGTGGACAATCGCCCCATGGGCATTGGTACCTGCCGCTCAGTGGTAGCTGACAGTAAGCTTGCTGTCCCTCGCGGTAAACACAATCTCAAGAGCCTCAGTCTTCCCATCAATATCTACCGGAACGTTCAACTTTACCCAGTTACCGATTCCCTGACCTGATTGCGCGCCATCAAACCTGACGTTAAATAGCTTGCTGCTTGGAAAGATTTCAGACGCGTCAGGTGCCAACGAGAAATATTCTGGCTGCCCCGAGGTGAAGCACAACTTCGGAGGCACAAATTGTGCAGGCTCGCCAGGTTTGCGCCTCTGAATGAACCATTCGCGTTTATGGGGCGCGTGTATGACCTGCGACACCCTAAGCGGTACCGGCTCAGTTCGAAAGTTTGAAGACAAACGTGCCTGATCAAAGCGAATACAGAGTGGGGTACCAGTTCGATTTTCAAAATCTCCGCCGATGCCGGTTGCACCGATCGCAAACTTCCAGCGAAAAACATCGCTAGAAAAGACTTTTGATTGGAACGCGCTTGCTACCTGCTGGCCCGTATCGCTGCCGGTGACCTGCTCCGGCGTCGCCTTCCATTTGGCACCGTTGCTGTCGGTTCCACTCACGCGAATGTCCAGCGCGAAATTCGCGCCTTCCGTTTTCATTGCGCCGCAGCCGACCAGCGAGAGCACTAGCGGAGCAGCAATGAGCGCGGCTCTAATGCGGGCAGCAAAATTCTTTGAATGCCCTGCCCAGATTGGATTCAAGTCTGGCAAAGAGCGCCTCCACCCGAACACGGATCGTACGGATCCTCCGGTTCCTGATCGAACCAACTCATGATCCAATCCCAAAATTCCATCAGAATTTCCCATATTCCTCCAACCCAGCTTAGTGCGGCCTCGATCAAATCATAGCATTGTACGTTTGGGCCGCTGCAACCCGCTGGAACAGAGTTCACACATGCCGCATGCCCGTACTTGCAGACACATAAATCGTGTCCGAGGCATTCTGCGGTCGCAACCATCCCAGGCGCAATACATCCTGGTCCACAATAACCGAAGCATGCGCCGGGGTCGGTGCAGTTTCCGTCGCCATTCTTAAGTGGAATCGAGTTTGGCGACAAAATAAGCTGCGGCGATGTCGAATTTATCTGCGACAGAATTGATCTTAAGCTGCGGCGATGTCGAATTTATCTGCGATAGAATTGATCTGTCCGGCGAGCTTACAAGGCGAGGCAGATCCGATGCAGCGGCGATCCGCTTCACGTTCAAGGAGCGTTTGCTCAGTGCGTCAAACAATCCTGATTGGTAAATCGAAAAATCCTTGCCGCTATACACGCATTCTTTTTCACCTAAACAGCGCGCAGACATCGCAGCTAGTTTTTCAGTACCGGTAGTGCGTCGAGTCGCATCCAGCCCGGAGTAGACATTGGCTCCCAGCTGAAGGCCCATCACAATTGCGCCAAATGGTTGTTTCAACTGCTGCGCCGCACTATTGTCGGCGACACCATCCAGCGCTGCATAAAGTGCAGGTATCCCCTCAAGCAGTGCTTTCCCCTCAGGCTGATTTAGAAACTGCATCGCTCTTTCTTTCCGCGCTGCGTATCCATCGTTCTTGTCCTTCGCGCCCCGCAGTAGACTAGCCAAATCAATCCCGCCAACAATGATTGACTTGATTGGCGCACCGGTGGCATCCACAGATCGCGAACGCTCAATCAAGTTGTAAATCTTGCCTGTCGACGGATCGAAATGAAGCGCTTGGGCGATAACTGCTCCGCCTGAACTAAATCGCGCTCTAAACAATATTCGCTTTCCGGAAGACGCTTGGAAGCCGGCGACCAGACCAGACTTCTCGTCAAATCGCCCAATCAGAATGTGCGGCTCCGTTTCTGATTTTGGGGAATCTTGCAGGTATGTCTTTGAGATCGCACTGGCATCGGATGCTACCCCGGCCTTAGCGGTGACTGACGTGCGCCCACTCTCTTGGACTGACGTCGTTCGAGCTGAAGCGTCCAGTGCTAATGCGAATGCAAATGTTGACATGGCAACGAAAACACTGAAGATTTGGGAAGCGATCTCCTGATGTTTGATGTGTCGCGACCGATAAATCACACTTAAATTGATGTGCATCGGAATCCCCCGAGAGAAGATGTCTAACCAAGATTGGCTGGGGGAAGAGTCTCGAACTCTCGACCTCAACCTTGGCAAGGTTGCGCTCTACCAACTGAGCTATTCCCGCAATGATGGTTATCATAGCCAAAAATTGCCCGCCTATACATAGCCAAAAATTGCCCGCCTATACAAGTCGGCCGCGACAGTCGGCCGTGCAGGCTGGCAGTCGATTCGACTGAGCCGGCTGTGTTTCTGAGGCGCAGGCTAGCGCTTCGGCTTGCGATTCAGGTTGTCTGGCGCGCTACTGCTAAAATTAGCATTTACGCTGGGGCAGTAAACAAAAGCCGCCGTTCAGCCCTGACCGAACCGATCTTGCTACTTTTAGCCCCCACCGCTGCGTTGATCTAATCTTGAAACACCTTGACTGGCTCGAAGCAGAAGCCATCCATATCATGCGAGAGGTGGCTGCCGAATGCGCCAACCCTGCACTGCTGTTTTCAGGCGGCAAGGACTCTATCGTCATGCTGCGTTTGGCAGAAAAGGCGTTTCGACCCGATCCGTTTCCGTTCCCGTTGTTGCATATTGATACGGGGCATAACTTTCCAGAGGTGATGACGTTTCGTGATCGGCGCGTAGACGAGTTGGGAGAGCGCCTGATCGTCGGATCAATGGAAGAGAGCATTCGTCGCGGACGTGTGGTGTTGGCCGAGCCTGGCGAAAGCCGCAACGCACATCAAAGCATCACACTGCTGGATACCATCGCCGAACACAAATTTGATGCCTTGTTCGGCGGTGCCCGCCGCGACGAGGAGAAATCACGCGCCAAAGAACGCATTTTTTCACATCGCGACGCGTGGGGGCAGTGGGACCCGAAAAACCAGCGACCGGAATGTTGGAGTCTCTTCAACACCCGCCTGAAGCCAAACGAACACCTGCGTGTTTTTCCCATCTCCAACTGGACTGAACTCGACGTTTGGCAATACATTGCTCGCGAGCAGCTCGAGGTGCCGACGATTTATCTTGCGCACGAGCGGGAGGTTGTCGAACGCGGCAAGTTATTGATGCCGGTGACAGCAGTCACCCCGCCGCGTGAGGGCGAACGTGTGGTGAGGCGACGCGTCCGCTTTCGTACGGTGGGTGACATGACCTGTACCTGTCCGGTGGCTTCGAATGCCGCTACGCTGGATGAAGTGGTACTGGAAACGGCAGCGGTCAGGGTGACCGAGCGCGGTGCCACACGCCTCGATGACCAGACGGCGGAAGCCTCGATGGAGTTGCGCAAAAAAGAAGGGTACTTCTGATGTCAGCTGAAGTCACTTCTTTGACGACCTCGATCGACACCCTGCGGTTCTCCACGGCGGGTTCGGTGGATGACGGCAAGAGTACGCTGATTGGTCGTCTGTTGTTTGATGCGCAGGGCATTCTTGAAGACCAACTGGCGATTCTTAAGGGTGCGACCATCAAACACGGCCATGTCGACGCAGGTGAACCCATCGATTTTTCACTACTGACGGACGGCTTGATCGCGGAGCGTGAACAAGGCATCACCATCGATGTGGCCTATCGATACTTCACCAGCGCGAAGCGCCGCTTCATCATTGCCGACACACCCGGGCACGAGCAATACACGCGCAATATGGTTACCGGCGCGTCAACCGCCCACCTGACAATCATTTTGGTCGATGCAACCCGTGGCTTGACCATGCAATCGCGCCGTCATGCGGCAATAGCCGGTTTGCTCAAGATTCCGCATGTGGTCGTGGCAATCAACAAGATGGATTTAGTGGGATATGCCGAAGATACGTTTGTGCGCTTGCGTGGCGAATTTGCCCCGTTTCTCGCCCAGCTCGCGTTTGTTGAAGTGACGTTTATTCCCGTCTCTGCGCTGAAGGGGGAGATGCTCGCCAACCGTGGCACGTCGATGGCGTGGTTCAAGGGGCAGACATTGCTGGAAACCCTGGAAACAACTCAGGCGCATCAGGCCGTCGAACAACCGTTTCGCTTTGCGGTGCAACGTGTCGCAAGATCTAAATTTGGCGAAAAAAGTGATTTGCGCGGTTACCAAGGGCGGCTCGACGGTGGCGCACTCGCGGTTGGTGAAGATGTCGTAGTCCTGCCGTCGATGGCGCAAGCAAAGATTCATTCCATCCAAACTTACGCAGGGCCAATCACTCGCGCGAACGCAGGCGAGGCGGTAACAATCGTCTTAGATCGACAGATCGACGTATCGCGGGGTGATATGCTGGTGAAACCAAGCGTTGGGGGTCACGGCGGGGTTGGGCTCGGCACCGCACCG
The DNA here is from genome assembly GCA_020247395.1 of Rhodocyclaceae bacterium. GTDB lineage: Bacteria > Pseudomonadota > Gammaproteobacteria > Burkholderiales > Usitatibacteraceae > UKL13-2. Next base: position 1,579 of record JADCJC010000092.1, on the reverse strand, counting down.
GTGGTCGCGGACCGCTTTGTCGCCGACCTTTGCTGGCTAGATACGACACCACTTGATTTGAATCGCCGCTACTGGATCAAACACACCACACGGTCGACCCGGGCGGTGGTCGAATCAATCGCGTATCGGCTCAATGTGGAGACGCTTGATAAGACGGTGGAGACATTGCCAAAAATACAAGCCAACGATATTGCACGGGTGACGGTGGTTTGCCAGCGGCCGCTGGTGTTTGATGCATATGCCGACAACCGCGCGACGGGGTGTTTCATCCTCATCGACGATACGACCAACCGCACGGTTGCGGCGGGAATGATACATGGAGCGAATAAATGATTCCCGCGAAATACACTACCTTGGTATTCGCATTTTTCATGTCAATGTTGATGGCGTTCATGATGTCCGGCGTGCTGACATTTATAAACCTGCGACCGATTTCGCCGGGCTTGTTTTTGCAGCGGTGGATGCAGGCGTTTCCCATCGCTTGGTTCTTCGCGTTTTTTGCCGCGTTGCTTTCAGGGCCAATCGTGCGCAAGATCGTCACCAAACTTATCGCCCAACCACCTAGGAGCTAAACTGATGAAACGCCTCGTCTCGATCCTGATTCCGACGCTATTCGCATCAAGTGTGTTTGCGCAGTCGCATGTCGGCGATTGCACAAAAAAAGTTGCTGTTGAGAAGGCGCGCTGCGAGCGGCACGAGAAAATGGCAGAAAAATGCGGACCGCTAAAGGGTGAGGCGCATTTTGTCTGTGACCGTGAGTTTCTGTTGGCCAATACGCTGAGCTGCAAGCCGTTCATCGGCGCAGCGAGCGCAGAGTGTGAAGCAGAGGTTAGAGCCTTCAAGACCTGCGAGCCAAAACAGGGCCGTGAGTTCATGAAGTGTGTGAAAGACACCACGGGTATCAGCCCGATGGGACACTGACCGTGGCACCCGCAGCGCGGTCGGATAAACTATACATTGGTGGTGCGGTAACCAGCGAACGACCAGAAGACGCCACGACTCGCTTGGGCAGAACTGAAGAAAGAGTATCGTAGAATCCGACCGGGGCGTACTTCTCTACAACACAAGGAATCCGTATGTTTAAGAACCCATCAAAAGTCGTTGGCCTCGCCGTTGGCGGATTCGTCGCTTCGGTCGTTTTAATGTTTGTTGCCCTTGGCTTGGACCGCACCACACCGAGTAGCGCCACCCGCTATTTGGTGATCATTTTTTGTGTGACCGGCGCAGTTTCGCTCGTAGCATGGGGCTTTGGGTCTTTTGCGTTGTGGGATCAAGCACGCACCAAGAAACCTAACACGTAGACAGCGCCGCCACTATCATCATACAAACCCTCATAGGAACGGGCGTTTTCGAGCTAAACCACTTGGAAATGCCCGCCGACATTGGTGTTTTAAAATTGGGGAACTTCTATTGATCCGGCAAGTAAATATGGTGAATCTCCACGCTGCGGCGAAGGCGGGAGCCTAACGTCGGAATCACCCGCGCTGAACAAAATTAATGGGTCCCCGTCCGGAGCAACCCTTATGGTTGTGGGCGGGCAGGTCAACTTGGGTCCCCGCCTGCGCGGGCAGGTCAACTT
>JADCJC010000091.1 GCA_020247395.1 Rhodocyclaceae bacterium | reverse complement strand
CTGTCGCGCGACTGCCAATGCACGCTCATAGTCGCCAATATTGTGCAATGTTTTGCACTCTTCCAGCAGTGCCGACACATCATCCCGGCGATGTAACGTTACGTTTGACATCAAAGCCTCGATTTTAGTTGGTGCGTTTAATTGGTGCGTAAAGCGCAGATTATATGCAACTACAGCGACTAGGCGCGCTGCCACCTCTTTCAGAAAAAGGGTTCTTATAAATAGAAAAAGCCGCCCCTATTAGCGGGCGGCTTTTCTATGGACAGAGTCCTTTTTCGTACTGCTATTTCGATAACACGGCTAATTCACGGATTTGATTCAAATCGATGACTTGCGCATCATTGAATTGCGACAGAGCGCTTCGACGTAATGCAATCGTTGCTCTGTTCGAGCGACTGGAGGCAAGGATCACTTCCCAAGCTTGCTCAAGACGTCCGTCTAGGAAAATGTCACTTAGTGCGCTGCTCACTACGCGCGTGTCGTCCCCCACGTAATCGCTATCCGGGAATTGGTCGAAATCGACCTGCTCCCCGTCTATGACGACTAACCCGGACTGACGGTCTGACCATTCCGTGTCGATGGCGGTATTGATTACAACGTGCCCAGGGCTTTTGCCGTCATAGATGGTCGACGTGCTGGCCGACAGCGCCAGATATTCGAGCGCTGGCAGCTTGAGGAACATTTCGACGATCACCGCATAGATGGGAACCGTTGTTTGATTGTTGACCGCTCTCCTCGCGTACGCAATGTCTTGTGCGGGCACTCGGTTAGTCAGCCTGCATCGTTTCAAGTCGAAGTCGACTGTGTCGGGAAACGAAAAAATTTTCATTTAGACCCTGACCAATCTTTTAGCGACTTCTTCGAGATCCACTTCCGGTTGCGCCAAGAGCTCGGTGATATCTGCACGCTTCAGGAAAGTCGTGACGGTCATTCCCGAATTAGTCGCTTAGCGACCTCGTCGAGATTGACTTCGTTAGACGAGAGTAGCTCGGCTATGTCGGCGCGATTCAAGGTCACTTTAGACACGTTCTCATCGTCTAGGGCGAGAAGTGCGTCGGTGAAGTTTCCGAGCATGTCTTCAAAATATATCCCTATCTTTTCTTCCACGATGGTCTCGCCCATCCCTATTCCGGTGAAGTCAAGCGACTTATCGCCGATGTTGATAACCCGATCAACGGGGGCCGACAAGGAAAACCAGAACGGACGGCTTAGGTATCGAAAAGTGCCGCCCTGGTCATCAGTCGTCCAGTCCGGATCTATCTTGGCGCTTATCGCGGCGAGCTCTGGCATGCGTGCAAACAGGAGTATCCATTGAGCAAGCATCGCTTGTAGTTCGAGACCCTCAAGTTTTTGTTTGAGCTCGTGCCACACATTCCAAGGAATCGTCCCTTGGGACTGGCCTGTGACGATGTTGAGTGAAATGCGCTCCGGCACTTCAATTGCGATTCGTGTCGTGTTGCTCATGCGGGGACCCCTCCGTCTGTGACTGTTTCGCTCTTTCGCCTCGCGCCTCATTTCGGCTCCTGTGCTGGCTTTGCTGTTAGGCGCACGAAACGATACAAAGCGGTGTTTCTCAACAGTTTGTAGTTGATGCTAACTCGCCCGTCCTCGACTGCGGTACGCAAGGCTGTGGCGATGGCGCGTGAGCTTGTGCCCAGCACCTTCGCAAGATTCTTTGCCGTCATGCTGTTTTTGTTTCGCTTCAACGCTAAAACAACTTCCTCGCATTTGACTTTGTTCATTTCAGCTCCTGTGGTGAAATGCCGTCTACATGGCCAGTCTTTCGACGCCATATTTATTCTCCTTGCGGTTTCCCGCGTTGTTGCTGCGCACTTTTTGCGCGGCGTTGTTAGGTGAGTGCGTGGACTCAGATTTCTGAAACAGACACGACCATGCCGTTTCTGCGTAATGCCGTCGCCATCTGTGTGGCGTGGTAGTCGGTGTAGTACTCGCGAGCAAAATTGCCCGCGACGACCCGCCACCGCTTCAAGTGAAGTGGTGCTGCCATTGTTAACTCCTATGCGGTAGCCCGCGTTTATGAAAGGCAGCCTCTAGGGCTGCGGGTTGAGTTGCCTCAACATGAAAAGATGCTCTGTCATGGCGCGACCATGACACAGCACCCTTTGCTGTGTGTGAACCCAGTTCACGTCGCCAGCCTTCTAAAGGCTGACGTTGCTACTCATTGCCGCTGAACGGTTGCAGCTTTGAGCACGGCTTCCAAATCAATCGGTGACTGAGATAGAAGATCGTGCATTTTTGTCCGCGTGAGCGTGACTTGAACGGCTGGATACGTTTCGTACGGTACCGCCGCCGTCACAAAGTCGATGAGTTGGTGCGGCGTCCCGCATTGTTCGATCTGTTCTACCCACTCGTCGAGCGTGTCAGACTCGCCCTTTACTAGCGGCTCGTCATCCCAACGCTGCGGAGGGTCAACTACACTCCCCCACATCTTCACGCTCTCGGCCGGTCGTTCAGAGAAGACGGCCTGAAAGCGAAAGGAGTAGTCCGTAAAGTGACTTTGGTCGTCGTATCCCTCGTAGGCTTCTACCGACACGATCAGCTCGTCTAGCCCTGGCATTGCCAAGAACGGCTCGACCATAAAGGCGATGCCTTGTTGCTTGATGAGCTCGCGTCGATATTTGTCGACCGCTTCCCCTAGCCGGTCGATGGCGGCGAAGTCTTTCACTTCACGCGCCAACGGATCAAAAAACATCTTGTCGGGCAAAGGGAAATTTACTGTGTTGGTCATTTAATGCTCCGTTTTGGCCGCGGCGACTTGTGGGTCGCGGCTACGTCGATGATTACCTTCGGAGAAGGTCACCGCGTTTGGATTGATGTGTGGAAGCAACTCGTACCACCACGGTTTGTCGTCACAGATTTGGTGCCAGTCACCAGTACCGTTGTTGGCAGACACATGGCATTCCAACAGTTGATCGCTGGCAAGCATTTCTTTTACCAGCTGCATCTCTTGACGCTTTGTCTTGTGCGCCAGGATGTTCAGGTGCGAGAGATCCAACGCGTATGGCAAGCCGCTTTCGAACACCTCCTGGTATTCGCTCCAAGAGCTCACCAACAAATTGGCTTCCTTGTTAGGGTATTGCCCCTCGATTCCCACCGGACAGCCGAATAGATCGGCGCACCGGCGAGCGTTATCGAGCATCGTGGCCATGTCTGCTTGCGCGCGGTAGCCAGAGTGCGCCGTGTAGGCTGGCGCACCCAGTACCTTGCTGATGCGTGCTGCCTGCGTAAAGTACTCGGCGTTTTCTACGAAGTTCGAGAGATCCGCAAACAAGTGTTGCTTGAGAACACGAGTATTTGCATGAAGCCTGAAGGAGGTCTGAGGCCATGAATCCCGGAGAGCGGTTGCCCGTTCTTCCGTTAGCTGCCCAAAACTCTGGGGCACCAGCTGCACGTGCTCTGTGCTGAGGGTGCCGAAGACCGGTTCCGTTGGCGGGTTAACAAGCGCCATAGCCGCCGCTACCTCGTGGCGTAAGCCAGGGTAGGAAGCGAACGAAATGCATGGCGTCATGCTGGCTCCGAGGATTCTTCGTTTTCGTCAAACGAAATGGTTTCGCACAGTTCCTCGGCGTATGGCATGTTGCGAACCTCAAGTTCGCGTGACTCCATATTGAACACCACCGAGCCCTTGCTGCCTTCGTTGATTTCCCATCCGCCGTAGTGGTACTCAAGCTTTTCGTAGGCGATTTGCTTCATCGCATCTTCAAGATCGGCGTCTTCGGGGGCTGAAACGTAGCCCGCTGGGTGTTCGTACCGTGCGGTAGTGATTCTGACCTTCACGTCTGGTAGTGTGACTTCGCTTCCCTTGCCATCGAAGGCGTAAACGCTTTCGATTTGGCCTGAGTCGCCGCAACCCTCGTATTCGAGGTCAACGCGGGCAATGTTGGCTGCTGATAACGCTGCGATGACGGCGAGCAAATTTGCGCGCTGTTGCGCTTTTGTAAGTGAACTCATTTTGCGAACTCCATGAAAACGCCCGCATCGAGCGGGCGTTGTATTGTTGATTTTGGTGCGCTGTTGATTCGACTGCCCGACGGCAGTGATAATCGACGTCGCTAAGCTGGGGAAACCGCTGCTAAAACCATGCCCGTCGCTCTACTGACAAATGGTGAAATGCCGATGGAGTATTGTCCTTCACTAACGCCTCGGCGACTTCAAATGCCCTAGATAAGGCTGGATAGACACCTTTCGACGTCATACACAGGTTATGTTGACCGCCTGTTCCGCTGTGCTGGATGATTTCGTACGTTATCCCGCCGTTTTTTTCGAATTCCAAGCGCAATATCTCGATCGCCTCGCTTTTGAGTGAGCGCGGTACGTCAATGCGGCAAACAATGTTCGAGCGACGGATCGCTTTGGGTTTGCTGTCGTGTGTCGTAGTAGAAAAAACACTCATGTTTTGATACGTCCATCAAAGCGCCCGCATGAAGCGGGCGTTGTATTGTTGATTTCAGCGGGCGATTACCACTCGACCAATTTGCCTTCGTCGTCGTAATCTAGCTCGTATGGGTTTGGCTCGTTGGTGACGTTGATGTTGCGTGAGGCAACGTCCAACTCGAAGGTCCCGTTTGAGCCGCGATTTATCTCGAAGCCGCCGTGGCGGTTGTCGATCTGTTGGTAGACCTCCTCATCGAGCGCATCGGCTAGCTTGGCAGTCTGAGCGGAACCGGCATAGTGGACGGTGACGTCTACCGCAGGGATCGAGATTGCCTTGTTGTCTTTGTCGAGCGCCGAAATTGCGCCGACATGCCCTTCGTCATTGCTGCCGCCGTAGTAGGCCTGCAGCTTGACGATGCCTGCCGCAGCCAGTGCCGTGCAAATGGCGATGAGGTTCGTAGATTGCTGCGGACGAAATGCGTGATGACTGTACATTTCAATTCCTCGCATTCATTGCTTGCGCCGTTACATCGGCGACCGCCAATGCCAAGCCGGAGACCAGTGCTGACTCCTTCGATAACAGCCCCGCCAATGTCGTGGCTTTTTCGTTATCGTCTAGTTGCTCAAACGCGCTAGTGAAATCGTGAAACCGGCCAGTTACCCGGTCAGCTTTGTGTTTCTTAGTGGTTCGTAGCAACTCTGCAGCAAGAGCTTCAGGAGAACCGAAGCTGATCGTGCCGTAAGCCGTTCCGTCTGATTCGTCGTCGCAGTATTCTGGAAACGATTCATTGACGTCGATGACGGCAACCAACTGGTCAGTGGCGGTCTCGCCAAACAAATCCCGCATCGAAATTGCGATGACTTTTTCTTCGTACGACGACCCGTTGTCGCCGACGTTATCACTTGAGTAATAGCGTGCCGTCCCGAAGCTCCAACTACGCTCGTGGCTTTGGACATCAAATTGGTATGTGGTGACGCCGTCATCGCTTGTCCCGTCGTAGACGAGTTCTTCGATGTTGGCGTCTTTGCTGAATACCGTTTCGAGGATCGCCTTGAGCGCCTCGATTGCAGGTGCCTGGGCATCTGCTGTTGCGTTCGCGGGCAGAAGCACTGCCTGCAGCAATGGGCTTGCCATAGAATTTCCTTATGAAGTTCGCAAGGAGTTCTATCCCGTAGCGGGATAGGGACGCCCGCGAGGGTTATGTTGAAGCCGTGTTCGAACACCAGCCTCACTTTGATGCGCTGAGCGCGTTTATGGAAACGGTACCGGAGTACCGTGGGATGACCTTTCGGTCAAATGATCACGTCGCTGGAAATCAGCTAGGCACTACGCTCGCAAAAACGCACGACGTAGACGATTTCAACAGACGGATTTTGGGTTTCAACCCGTTTTGCCGAGAACCGGAAATCGGGGCGCGAAAGGGATATCGCGCGATTATGAGAGCTGGAAGACTTCTCCAGCACTCGTAATTTACCGCCGAGGCGCGAGTCTGTCAACCTTGCCGCAGCAGGCGCCACCGGTGGAATTGGCGGGCAGTACAAGCAAGTATCACTCGCGGTTAGATGACTGATTTATATGCGTTTTTCCAGACCAATTTGTCCGGCAGGCCGCAAGAGTTTGCGCTTGGTTGTAATTCTCATAAATTGTAGGTCATGAACGCGAACGAAGAACCCAAGAACACCTCGAAGTCGGCCCAATATGACGCCGGCAGGAAGGTCTTTGGCGCGAAAGCGGGGCTATCGGTTGAGGCTGCCAACCGTAAGGCAGGCGATGAGCCTGCGCTGATGGTGGAGATGGCGATTGCGAAGGCATCCAAGCAGTACGACTGGGCAAACAAAGTATCGATCCGGTTGTCCGTCGTGGAGATGATGGTTTTCTACGCGGTACTTCGCGGCAGCTTGCCATCAGCCGAATTCGTGCATCGGCACGCCGGTGAGCACAAGGTCTTTTCAATTGAAGAACAAGGCAGCGCGTTTTACGTTCAGTTTCAGACGCACAAGGGATACGCGCTTAAGGTAGGCGGAATGTACGGCGCAGACCTCGGTTTGTATGTATTCAAGCAAATTCTTCGGCATCACGCTGACGTGCCGGCGGTGACGGTGTTGCAGGCGATCGACCGCGCAGCGGCAATGATTGCAAAGACCCCGCCAAAACCAGCAAAAGGCGGAGCGCAATGATGGATGTGGATAAGGTGAACGCGACCGAGGCGCATTGGGTGGCGCTTAACGAGTCTCGCCGCCAATATGGCTTGCTCCGGTTTGAGATGGGTTTACATCTTTTGGCGGTCAAGGAAGGCAATTTGTGGGAAGGCAAGGCCGAGTCATTCAGCCGATATTTGGAGCAGCTGCATATCAACGATAGCGGCGCACGCCAGTACATGCGTGTGGCCAACAAATTCTTCCTCGAGCTTGAAATCAGCGAAGACATGCGCGCTGAGCTTGCCTTGGTTGGAATGTCGCAACTGGACCGCGCGGCCAAGATGATTACCAAAGACAATCAGGTTGACGTGGTCTTTGCCTTGCTAACACTGTCTGCTCGGGATTGCGATCTGTTCCTCATGGAGATGGCCACACTTGAACGTGGAGAAGAATTCAATCATTCTTCGGATGTAACCAAGGCGCTATCGAACTTTAGACAGCTTGCGGATGATCAACGAATTGAGTTTCTGACCAGAATTGGTTACACGACACGCAAACCAGCAACAACCGAAAAGCGGTTAACGACAAAGTGACAATGACAATATCAAACGACAAGACGTTGGGGCCCTTGAATCGCGCTGAAGTATTTTCACGCGACGGGACGTGTTGGCAAATCTATACGCTTCCGGTCGTGCTTTCGATGTCGGAATCGGCCGCCGCGCACCTAAAGCCTTCGTCCACAATTGAAATGCCCGGCTTGTTTGCGCTGGGCAAGATCCTTCGCGCGATGCCGGCGTTTGTAGGGCGAGCTGTCGAAGTCGCGCCTTACCTGATGTATGCGGACCGGATCGGTGAGGATGATTGCAGCTCGATCGAGTTGGCGCGGTCCGGCGAGTGGGCAAGCGTTCCCGATGGCTCCATCGATGGTCATTGGACTGGAGACGCTAAGGTCTTAGACCGAAGCGCGGGGCTGCGTCATATCTATATCCGTGTGGCGGGTGCTGAACCGCTGGAACAAGAAGAAATCGCAGTTGAGGGTGAGGCAGCGAAGCGGCTGGATGCGGTTCTTACGTTTGCGCTGACGGAGCATCTGGCGAGCGCCTCAGTTGCGGGAGGGCCGGACGTCTTCACCGCGCGAGCGCTTGCGATCATGCCGTTCATGTCGGCAATACTCGACCATGACAATGTTCGGAATCGGGCGGTTTTGTCGCATATTGCGTGGGCGGCGAAGTCCAAAGCGCCACACGGCGAGGCGGTGATCGCGTATCAAGTCCAGCCGGGCTTGGGCAACGTGAACGACCTTCATGTCTACGCGGTACGTGGTGATGACGAATGGCAAGTAGAAGCATGTATTCGAAACCTGCTTGTCGATTGCGTGACGCCGCTGGCGAGCGCGGAATCGGCAGAGGCTCTGCTGCGAGAGGTGGCAGCGTCAGTTGGCGTGCGGGTGATGGATTTAGCTGATCAGCCTACGTTGTTTCATTGAGCGGTGATGATGAGTAAATTGACCGGCCTGACCAAACAAGGAGGACTCGACGGCGCTAAAGCGCTGATCGAGCGTGCTGCGCCTAAAGCGAGCGACGATACGTCAATAATGAGCGGGGATTACGAAAAATTATCCCCGCGATCCACAGCGCAAAGCTCGCAGTCGCTTGTCGAGACTCTTGTTGCCAATTTGAAGGCGGCAATGACTGCGCAAAAATTAACTCAAAACGAGATGGCTCGTAGGGGCAGCATGCCGCAGACTACGATTGGTCGCGTGTTGTCAGGCGATACCGCCCCCACTCTAGACACTCTCGCTGGGCTGGCAGATGCACTTGGTGTGTCGCCTGCGTCATTGATAGATGACGGCTTTGATCCAAGCGTTTACAAACAAAGTGACCCTCCGCATTTGCTTGCAAAGCAAGTTTCCAGACTGGTCGAAGACTTCATGCTTTGCGATGCTAGGCAGCGCCAGAAAATTCTTGAACTGGCTCGGAAGTACTCAGAAGATTCGCAGTGATGGGCGTCGGCGTTCTCGCCCTGCATCGCCTACTTTGCGAGAAGGATCAGCCGACCGAGTTCCGCATCTGAAAATTCAAGATTGTTGCCCTCGCAGAGATAGGCGAGCACCTTTGCTTTTTGCTTCGCCGTCTGCGTTGCCTTTTTTCGCCCTTGGTAACTCTCAACGGTTTCGAGCGCGATCGCTAGCCTTTGCGGATCAAGGGGTACAGCCAATGCAGGAGCTATCCCCATCAATTCATAAGGGTTTGAGTGGAGCGCCGGCGCGAGCTTCAGAAAAGATTCAGCACTGATCCCAACCCCCTTGCGCGTTTCCCACTGGCTGACGGCTCCCTTTGACACCCCAACTTGAAGCGCGGCGGGTAAAACGTGCAAGTGTGCCTTTGTTTGGCGACCCCTATTGACACAAATTGACTTTGTGAGAAGGTAGTTTGGAAACACATCAACCACTTTTTGGAGTCAATTCTAATGAGCACAAATCCAGTACCGTCGAATCGCCCTTCCACCTTCGCCACCGCTGCCAGCGCGCCACGCAAGTCACTTTCCGTTGGCGGCAAAATTCGCGGCGGGATTATGGTGCTTACGGCGACAGCAAAGAAAAACCCAAAGGCTGTCGAAATTTACGACGCTGGTGTGAAGGCCGGTCTGCGTTTCCGCGATATCGGCTACGCCATTGAAAAACACGCGGGGCTGAAGAATGCTCTTGTACCGAAGAATATGCCGTACTTCTTTGTGCGCGGCGGGGATTTCCATGACCCCTCGGTTGCTGACAAGATTATGGAGTTATACGCCGACAAGAAGGATGGTCGTCTGTACCGCTTCCCAGTCGTTTTTGTCTCCGATAGTCCTGATCAAGTGATGCCGCAAGGACTCGCGGTTTGGACGGGCGCGGAAAAGAAATATTGGCAAGAAATCGGGATCAACGGGGTCGCGCATTGCAAAACACGGGTGATGCCTAAACTTGAGAGCGGCGCGGTACCGATTCGACTCTATCGCGGGCGTGACATCATCGACCGCCCGGATAACGGCGGGTTGTGCAAGCCGCTTGAATGTAAAGAGTATCAGTCGCGGGCTTGCAATAACGACGGTGCGCTGGTGTTCCATATTAAAGGGGTATCCAGCGTTCGTCCCTTCGTCATTCCGACCAAAAGCTTCTACAGCCGTGAGGATGTCACCGACGTTCTCACAGAAGTTGCCAGTATTAAGGGGACTGTCACCGGTCAGGTGCATAACGGCGGGTACTTCTGGATCAGCAAAAAAACCCGAATTGTCACGCAAATCGTGGATGGGAAGCCTGTTAAGAGCGAACAGCATCTGATTTGGCTGGATGCCGACGTTGACGTTGGGCAGATGGTGATTGACCAGCAGAACCTATCGCTCGCGGCGGCGCAAGCGGCGAATGCCGCCGCAATTCTGAGCGGCCTCCCGCAAACTCTGGCAGACGATGACGCGCCGGCGGGTGAGCCGACGGCAGCAGCAGAGGCCGGGGCTGACGCGCCCAACGCAACGGACAATACGACGACGCCTGCTGCGGAGCCAGACCCCGAAGCGGCCGCTGTCGAGACGGCAATGAAGGCATTGGCGAAAGATCTACGCGCGACCACCATCCCCAGTCAGGTGTTCACGAAGGAAGCGCGTCACCGCTGGGGAGATAAGTGGCGATTCGACGGCAAATGTATTGATGCTGCGCACGCCCTGTTGAACGAGCTGACGGCGATCCATAAAGAGATTGCGACGGTTTTGACGCACATGACGTTGGAGCAAAATGATTTCGAGTTTTATGCCGCACGGCGTTTTGGCGACCACTGGAAAGCCGACGTGAATGCACTAGGGGTATTGCTTGAAGAGGTCTGCGAGGCAAAAGCGTCGCCTGATGCATACAAGAAAACGATCAAAGATTTTGTGAGTTGATGAAATGACAATACGCGTACTTCATATTTCGGACCTGCACTACGCGCCGACCACATTGCACAAGGTGGAGCCGTGCATGGCAATGGTGCTTGACGAGGCGAGAAATCGCAAACCGGACGTCATCATTTGCACGGGGGATGCAACTGACCATGCGGTAGACGCCCACTCCCCTGCTTTCGCGGCATTGGCGCGGCGGGTGCACCAGGCGTCAGCCATTGCGCCTGTGATCATGCTGCAAGGCACGTTTTCGCATGAGCCACGCGGACTGGTGGACTTGTATCCGGTGATGTCGGCCGATTACCCTGTACTTGCCATGAGCCGCATCTGCCAAGCAGCCTTGATGCCGGATAACGTGTGTATACAGTCGCCGTCG
>JADCJC010000090.1 GCA_020247395.1 Rhodocyclaceae bacterium | reverse complement strand
CTGCTCACTGTCGTCCGCGATCAAAACTTTTGTCACATCACGCTCCTACTATCCACGGAAGTCCCTGCATGGACTTCCGGTTCGCATGGCACTGAGCCAAAACTATTTGGCTCAGCGAAATCCCCTGCTCACTGTCGTCCGCGATCAAAACTTTTGTCACATCACGCTCCTACTATCCACGGAAGTCCCTGCGTGGACTTCCGGTTCGCATGGCACTGAGCCAAAACTATTTGGCTCAGCGAAATCCCCTGCTCACTGTCGTCGGCGATCAAGGCTTTTGTCACATCACGCTCCGAAAGGAACTGGCCACCCGATCCGTGCTCGCCTCCCGCGGCTTAAATTCGGCAATTTCGATCACGGCAATAACCCCGCAGGGTAAGTTTTCCTCGATCTGCAACCGAGCACGTTCGCCGTAGATTGCCTCCAAACGTTCGCGAACGTTTGACAATCCCACACCGCCCCCCGGCGTCGTACCCATGCCAGCCCCCAGCCCGAGGCCGGTATCACGCACCTCGATGATCAGGGTAGTGTTGTCGTTGCCCAGCACCTCACGCGCGCTGATCGACAGCGTTCCGCCAGAAGTCGATGGCTCCAACCCGTGTTTGATGGCATTTTCGACCAAGGAAATCAGCATGGCGGGGGGGACGGCCCGGTTGCGCAATGCCTCGGGCAGATTTAGCCTGAATGAAAGCCTTTCCCCCATGCGCGTTTGCATAATCGCCAGATAGGCCGCGACCATCGCGAACTCCCGCTCTAACGTGACGCTGTCATCCCGTAACCCGGCGAGCCCGGCCCGCAGAAAGGCAATCAGTTCACGCGCCAGCTGCGCAGCCTCAGGCGCTTTGCCTTCGGCCAACTGCTGCACACTCGCCAGCGTATTGAACAAGAAGTGTGGCTCGACTTGAGCCTGCATTAAGCGCAGTCGGGCATCGGCAAGTTGCCGCGCCAGCCGCTCCGATTCCACCTGCCGACGTAGCTCTTCGTTTCGCGCTTGCAAGGTGCGCCGTCTGACATGGAGGACAGCAAGTAACGCAAGCGAGTAGATAACGCCGGCAATAAATCCACCACGCAACACCCGGCCGCCAAGCCCGGTCGGATCATCAAAAATAGCGCCTAATGAGCCAACCGTCTGGTATCTGGCGAGTAGGGCACCACAAACTGCGCCGCCGACTGTCAACCCGGTAATCCAAATCGCGCTTCGCCACCCCCCTCTAAACTTGGGATGATCAAACCACACTGACATCACGCCCCAAGCCACCGCAGCCAGCAGCAGAAACATCAAAACAAAGGACTCCAGCCACGAAGCGTCTTTTGCATACACACGAAAACACACTGCGGCAAGCAGCCAGACGGCCAGCACTGCCCCGATACAACGCCATTTGTAGCGGCGCACCTGCCGCTCAAAGGCGATAACATCATCACGCTGATCCGGCGGCAGGCTCGCCAGCTTACGCGCCACAAGCTCGCGCCACCAATGGCGAATCGTGTCTGTCAATGATTTCATGGTTACAAGATACTGAGCGGTGCCAGTTAGGGCTAGTCAGGCGCGACGAATTGCAAGTTGACGCGACATATACCTATTTTCGCCGGAGACTAGCCCGCAACCCATAAACACGCGCCTGAATGTTTTACCGCTTGCCCAGAGGCAACGTCCTTCTAAGCAACGGGCGACCCATGAAATATTCAGGCTAGCGCCCTCCTTGCGAAGGATAGCTCGCTTTCTATCGGTCGGCCAGGCAAGAATCGGCCGCGCTCTCAGCCACGCTCGAACGCAATCCGTAAACCGTTCACGTGACTTGATGGGGAGCATCGCCCGAAACATCGCGTCTTTAGCGCGTTTCGTGATTTGCCACATTCGCCGCGCCGCTGACGAACGCAACGTTTGTGAATGCATCAGGTAAACTGCCAACGCAACACCAATACACTCATCCCCGATTGCAACCGCTGGAGAACACATGCCCGACATCGCTCTCATCCGTCAGCATCATCTCGGACTTAAAGGTGCCAAGGCGGCCGCCGACAAAATGGTCGCCACGCTGGACGAGAAGTTCGACCTCAGCGGCGACTGGAGCGGCAATACGCTGAGTTTCTCCCGCCCAGGCGTGACCGGCAATTTGACAGTCAGCGAAACAGAGATGGTGCTCGAAGTCACGTTGGGTTTTATGCTGAAGATGATGAAGGCACCGATCGAAAAGGCGGTGCACGAGCAGCTGGAGAAGGTGCTGAAAGAGGCCCCCGTTGCCGCCAAGAAACCAGCTGCGGCGAAAAAGAAATCGCCTTAGTCGCGTCCGGCTCAGAACCGATAAACCAGCCCCGCGTTGATCAAGCGCGCGGTGAGCGGTTCGTATTCGCCTTGGCCGCCACCGAGTTTCCAGCTACCGCGTTGCATATAGCGGGAAAAACCGAGATCCACCCATACATGATCGCCCACTTTAGCAATCACCTTGAGTGATGGCTCGAACGCCCCAAAACCCGCCAGCCGCTGGTCACTCGACGATATCGTCGGGATCGGTCGTTGGGTGATTTCACGCCGATAAAAATCCGCCTGCGATTGTGAGTAATAACGCAACCCACCTTCGACTTGCCAGGTCTGGCTGACCGTCTGCAACCAAGTGCCGACCAGCGTGTGGGAGCGAATACCCCAATCGTCGCGATAGAAGCGGTACTCGGCTGAAACAACGGCATCTAAACCAGTGAGCGCCCGTTTGCCACGTGTCAGCCACGCAATTTGGTTGCGTGATTCCGGCCGTGAATCACGCACCGACGCAACCCGTGGCGACAGGCCGTCGCGGAACAGCGAAAAGGTTAACTTGTACGGGTCGTTCAAGTAGCCCGTCAGCTTGGTATAGACCAAATTTGATTGCACCAGTGTTCGCCGATCAATGATCTGCGTAACACCGACCAGATACTCTTTTGCATCGCGCGCACGGTCGAGTGTTTTATCGGTCACCGACATGACGCGGTCATTGCGGCTGCCGATGCCCAACGCCAGTGTGGTGTTGCGTTCGTTGAAATCAAAAGTCGCATTCAAGCCATAGGCTTTTGACTCGTAGTCCTTTTCGTCCGAGCGCGCAAATGACACACCAATGGTGTTTTCATTAAGCTCGCCGTACTTTCTCGTGACGCTCGCGTCGTAGGCTTTGCGTCGATCCGTGATGGAAGCGCCGGTGTAGATTTGTGCCGGCTTGCCAGTGGCGTTCGAGGTGATAATGGGCGACGCGCCGCTGACCATATCAATCGTGGCACTGCCGCCGATTTCCCATTCTTCACCGACGGGCGTTTTCATCCAGACAACCGGTTCGGTGACTTTCATTCGATTGCCGTCTTCGCAATACCAAAGGGAGCGGACACCAACCACCGCCCCGGCGGGCAGTAACGTCGAGGACGTCGAAGGTGGCGTCGAAGGCTGCGCGTTCACCACCACCGGAATGGCCACAATCGGCAAGGCCATCGCCGCGGCGAACAGGTTTGACAGCGGGTGTTCGCGCGACTTCATAAATTTAAAAGCCCTTTATCCATGGGCGTTTCCAAGCGAAAATGCCGGAAACGCCCCGTCCTTATTAGTGTTTAGGATTTTTTACGTACAGCCACAACCACCGCCGCCAACTGCTTTACCGCCGGAAGCGCCTTCTTTGCTGGCGTAGGTATGTCCGGCAATCGCGCCGGCAGCACGGTCGAAATCAAACTGCATATCTGGCTTGGCGAGAATGGCGCGCTGGGTCGGGGAGACATTGGCGCAGCCGGAAACAGCGGCGATAAGAATCAATCCTGCGGCCAATCG
This sequence comes from Rhodocyclaceae bacterium, assembly GCA_020247395.1. Lineage (GTDB taxonomy): Bacteria > Pseudomonadota > Gammaproteobacteria > Burkholderiales > Usitatibacteraceae > UKL13-2. The sequence continues at coordinate 22,246 of JADCJC010000090.1, read as the reverse complement.
TGTAGATGAATTCATCTTGCAACGTCCCCTCTGTTCAAGCATTACGCCCTGCGCTGGATTGTAGCCGTAGTGATGGACAATCGCTCAGCCTAGAACAGCTTCGGCCCGCCGTTTTGTAACGGACTGAAGTTGGCTGGTGCCGTACCCGCGTTGTTCAGCGCGGTCAGCAAGGTACCATCAGCGCGCATCAACCATACCGTCAATTGGCCAGTCGGGCGACGCCAAATGATGTCGACCGTACCAGTGTTGTCTAGATCCGCCGCGGCATAAAACGTCCACGTCGGGTCTGCAGTAGGCAGGGTAATGGTGGTCATCGGCACGGTCAGTGCGCTCGAAGTGCACGACGCATTTTGGTCGTCGGGTGCACCCGTGTAGGGCGGCAACGCCAGACCGGCGGCGTTCAACGAAAGTAATCGATTTTCACCCGTTGTCGCGTTTCGTACCAGCACCTCTCCGGTGGCTCCTCCGCGGAACTTGGCAAACCTCAACGGTGCGAAGCCGACAGGCATATTGCCGCTTACCAGATTTGCACAGGTCCGATTTGGCGTCGCCATCAATACACGCAACTGCCCAGCGGGGCTGAGATACAGCATATCTGCTGCGCCATCGTTATTAATGTCCGCCGCGCCAAGCAGCTGCCAATCGAGCGGCGCGCCACCGCGTTTCCGGACTTGGCTCACCACCGGCGCGGTCGTACCGCCACTGCCAAACCAGATGTAGGACACCCCGGTATCGGGCGAATCGACCACCACATAACGCCAAACCAAATCGTCCACACCATCGCCGTCAAGGTCACCAACCGCTTGCACATCCCACACCTGCTTTACCCGCCGCCAAAACACGGGGGCGGCAGAATCAAACTCGTTCCACGCGTTCACGTCGCCAAATTCGCCCTGTGTAATGTTTTGAAACGCCAAGTCGGGCGTGCCGTTACGATTGAAGTCTGAATACCCGAGCATCCGATACGCGGGGCCCGGGTCGGTGATCGAACTGAACTGCAAGACGTTGTTGGATAGCTTTCCGACTTGCATCTGCGGATTTGTGGTTGAGGATGACCGCAGCACGATGCTGTTTTTGGTCACGCCGGTTCCACATGCTGGAGCGGGTGCGCTAACCTGCGAGGCAATATAGGTGACAAGATTGCAGACGTCGTCTGCAGTCAAGAACGCCCGCAGGAACTGCATCGAGTTGACGCTATTCATCGCGGCATTCAATTTTGCGACGGTCGTCGCCGTGCCGGCGCTGCTGCCTCGAGGTGCGCCGTGGCAAGCCACACACTGTGCATCGCCCATGTACAACGTTTGGCCCGCAGCAACATTGCCTTGGGCATGCACATGGCCCGCCAAAGAAACAAGAAACATCGCCACAAGCGCGGCGATTGTCAGGCGGCCTTTGGAAAAAAATTGACTGACACGACCCATCTCTTAGCCCCTGAACAAAAGTAGTGCAGCGCACCGAAGCGCCGCTAACCCATACAAACAAAAATTCTAGCAGGGTGAGTCTACCTATTGAATGACCGTTGTTGTCACAAGTTACAACAATTCATACGGTAATTACGTCGGGCGGACGAGACAAACCCGAATTGCCGTCACCGACCGCAACAATCTCCCCTGAGTTTCGGCCCTGCAAGACTGAAGACCGCAAACGCCTGTGCCACAATGCGGTCTTCGCTACTACCAACCTCGGGAAAGACTGGATGCAGGCCGTATTCGCGCGACTCCTCGCGTTTTCTGATGCAGTTGACCGGCTTAACCAACGGATTGGCCGTATCATCTGCTGGCTGGTGCTGGCGGCGGTACTGGTCAGCGCCGGTAATGCAGTGGCCCGTTATGCTTTTAAACAAAGCTCAAACGCGTGGTTGGAATTGCAGTGGTACCTGATCGCAGCCGTCTTTCTGCTTTGCGCCGGATACACCCTACTGAAACAACAACACGTGCGTATCGACGTTGTGTACAGCCGCTTTTCGCGCCGTACACAGCTAAAAATCGACATTTTTGGCACGGTTTTTTTCTTGATGCCGATATCGCTGCTGCTCGTGTACCTTTCCTGGCCGGTGTTTGTGGATGCCTTCCGCAGCGGTGAGGTCTCCGGCAATACCGGTGGCCTGCCACTTTGGTGGGCGCGACTGTTGGTGCCGATCGGCTTCACGCTGCTGAGCTTGCAGGGTCTCTCCGAACTCATTAAACGCGTGGCAATACTGCGCGGTGACCTTCCAGACACCATCGAAGCGCAACAAACCACGGCGGTACCGACCGCGATTGAAGGTCAGGCGAGATGACGGCCTTCCTGATCCACAACATCGCGCCGCTGATGTTTTTGAGCCTCATCGTGTTCATGCTGCTGGGCTACCCGGTGGCCTTCGCGCTCGCGGCCAACGGTATCGTCTTTGGCCTGCTCGGTATCCACCTCGACCTTTTACACCCCAGCCTGCTACAAGCGCTACCCGCCCGCATTTGGGGCGTGATGTCGAGTGAAACCATGCTCGCCGTACCATTTTTTACCCTGATGGGGTTGGTACTCGAACGATCAGGCATGGCCGAGGATTTGCTCGACACCATCGGCCAGCTATTCGGCGGCATTCGCGGCGGCTTGGCCTTCGCGGTGATTTTTGTCGGCGCGTTGCTAGCCGCAACCACCGGCATTGTCGCCGCCTCGGTAATTGCCATGGGGTTGATCGCCTTACCGATCATGCTGCGCTACGGTTACGACCGGCGCATCGCCTCCGGCGTCATCGCCGCCTCAGGCACCCTCGCCCAGATCATCCCGCCGTCTTTGGTATTGATTGTCTTAGCCGATCAACTGCGCCAATCCGTCGGGGATATGTACGCAGGTGCCATCTTGCCGGGGCTGATGCTGGCAGGTTTCTACGCCGTCTTTGTCGGCATCATCGCCATCGTCAAACCGCAGTGGGTGCCGGCGTTGCCGCCCGAGGCGCGTGTTTTTCGCGAGCCCGATGGCAAAAACAGCACGAGCGGCATTCAGTCACTCGCGGTACTGTTTGCGGTTGCCCTGTTGGTCAGCATCGTCTGTGCGCAATGGCTCGGCCAAAGGCCGCTAGATGAACGTATCGTTCTTTCCGTCGCAGCCGGTGTCTCGGTGGCGTTTGCCCTAGCATTCGGCAACCGCGTCCTAAAACTTGGCTGGTTATCGGTGATGGCAGAAAAAGTCACCTTCGTACTGGTGCCACCGCTAGCGCTGATCTTTCTGGTGCTGGGCACCATCTTTCTCGGCGTCGCCACACCAACCGAAGGCGGCGCAATGGGTGCGGCCGGTGCGCTGCTGATGGCTTGGGCGCGGCGGCGACTCAGCTTTCAAAGTTTGAAAGACGTACTCGACGGCACCGCAAAACTCACCACCTTCGTTGTCTTTATCCTGATCGGCGCGCGGGTGTTTAGCTTGACGTTTTATGGCGTAAACGGCCATGTCTGGGTCGAAGACCTGTTGACCGCCCTGCCCGGCGGACAAACGGGCTTTCTCATCGCCGTCAATGTGCTGATTTTTTTCTTGGCGTTCTTTCTCGATTTTTTTGAGTTGGCCTTCATCATCGTGCCCTTACTCGGCCCGGTTGCCGACAAACTTGGCATCGACTTGGTCTGGTTTGGTGTGTTGCTGGCTGTCAATATGCAGACGTCGTTTATGCACCCGCCATTTGGCTTCGCCCTCTTCTATCTGCGTAGCGTGGCACCCGCCAGCGCGTTTTTGGATCGTGTCACAGGCAAACTAACGGCACCAGTCACAACCGCGCAAATCTACTGGGGGGCGGTGCCGTTTGTCATCATGCAACTGATGATGGTTGGTGTACTCATCGCTTTCCCCGCTTTGGTGCTGGTCTATCGGGATGTTCCGGATAAGCCCGCTGCCCGGCCTGAGTTGCGCGGGCCACCTCAGCTACTGAGGTCGCAAGAGGCCGAAGAAGAGGATCTGACAGCCGCATTCGGCGGCGTTAGCGACCGTGCGCCTGTCACCAAACTGAACGCTAGGGGGACATTCGCCGAAACCGAACGCGACGAAGAAGAGGCAGCATCAATTATCCAATCGCTAATGAGCAACCCACGGTAACGGTTGCGGGGTCCAGACCCGGGGGTAGCACCCAGCGCTCAAAAGTGGCGGTTAAAGAGCCCGCTTATCCGAGAAATGACGTTGTACGGGAGCGCATATGATGTTTATGTGCCTCCTCGTACTCATAACGGTACGAACTGACCCGGCGGTGGTGACATCGCCGGGATTTTTTTGCCTGCGATTTATGCGGGCTAGTCCGCAGGGGATGCGACAGCAAAAAACGCCACTGCTTCGGCCTCGGTCCGCGTACGTCGCATCGGTGGCAGACTCTGCCAGATGCGTTTGCCGTAGGGCTTATCCACCAACCGGGTATCACCGATCATCAGCACACCACGGTCGGCTTCGTCGCGAATCAACCGGCCCGCACCCTGTTTGAGCGTGATGGCCGCGTGCGGCACTTGATACTGCATAAACGCGTTACCACCATTGGCATCAATGGCAGCGATGCGTGCTGCGAGCACCGGATCATCCGGTGCGGCGAACGGTAACTTGTCGATCACCACTACCGAGAGCGCACTCCCCTTCACGTCCACACCTTCCCAAAACGAATGGCTCGCGACGAGCACGGCGTTGCCAAGTTTACGAAAGCGCTCCAGCAGTTCGGTGCGTGTACCTTCACCCTGCACCATCAACGGAAATGCGTATTCACGTTCGGCGAATTTCGTTTTCAACATCTCATAGGCGCGATCCATCGCCTTAAGTGAGGTGAACAACATAAAGGTCTGCCCACCGGCGGCATCAATCAGCGGCAGCGCGGCATCCACAATCGCTTCGGTGTGCGTTGGTGTATTTGGTGCAGGCAGACTCTCAGGCAAATAGAGCAGAGCCTGATTGGGATAATCAAACGGCGACGCCCACGATGCCGTCTCCACCCGGCGCACGTCAAAAGCATTGTCTTCAAAATCGTCTTCTGCTGCCGGTGCCGTTAAACCCATCTCGCTCTGGTAGTGGCCAAAATCGCCCTTCACCGCAAGGGTCGCAGAGGTGAATATCCAGGCACGTTTTTGGCCAAAGACTTGCGCACGAAAAATATCCGCAATCGAAAGTGGCGTGAGATGAAACGCGAGCGACTGTGAGAACGCTTCACTCCAACGCACATATCCTTCAATCGATTTATCTTGCCAGCTCGTCATGCGCTGGGCAAACTCATCCGCGCGGGTCATGCAGTTGGCCAACTCTTGCGCACGGTCGGCTTGTGACTCGAGCAACTCGCGGAGTTCGCTGAGTTTTTCTTGCGCGTCGGCATAGACTTCGTCGAAGCCATCACGGCTGACCACCGCCTGACCGGGTAACTTGGCAAAGTCTTCCGACACTACCAATCTTAAATCACGCGCCGCAATATCCAACGCAACGGCGGCATCTTGCAAGTCCTTAAAATCCGCCGCATGTTGGATACCCATCAGCCGTGTATCACGCGCGAGCTCAATTAACTGTGAGGTCGAAACGGACTCGCCAAAAAACATCGTCGCGGTCGAGGGTAATTGATGCGCCTCGTCAAATATCACCGTGTTGCAAGCGGGCAATAAATCCTGCGCACCATCATCCTTCAGCACCAAATCAGCGAAGAACAAGTGATGGTTCACCACCACCACCTCCGACTCCATCGCCTTCTTGCGGGCCTTCATGACAAAACACTCTTCATAGCGCGAGCACTGCGAGCCCAAACAGTTTTCACGGGTGGAGATCGCTTGATTCCATGCACCGGCGCGCTCCGGCACCTCGGGCAATTCGGAGCGGTCGCCCGTACTTCCCACACCCGCACCGCCGCCGTCGAGGCTGCGGTTGGCGAAGCGTCTTATTGACTGGATGTGTTTCACGTCCTCACGGCTGGTGAAACGCCCGTCCGCCGCCGCTATCTCCAAGTGATGCAGGCAAACATAGTTTGCGCGCCCTTTTAACAACGCAGTAGAGACGGCGATACCAAGCGCCTTGATGACGGTCGGAATGTCGCGATGAAACAGCTGGTCCTGTAACGTTTTGGTACCGGTGGAAATGATGACCTTGCCGCCGGAGCGCAGTGCCGGCACCAAATAGGCGAACGTCTTGCCCGTTCCCGTGCCAGCCTCAGCGATCAACACGTCGGCGCGGTTGATGGCAGACTCAACGGCCAACGCCATTTCCACCTGTGACTCGCGAAACCGGAAGTCGGCGATGCGTTCGGCTAGCGCGCCTTTGGGGCCGAACAACAATGCGAGGTCAGATTGCGCCATATTGCCCTGACGCACTCAACATCGTAGGTCGCTCCAGTCTGCCACTCAGTGGGCAAAAAATGCCAGCCCCCAGAACACCATGCCAACCGCAGCGGCGGCCCCAGATAAACCAAACATCCAGCGCCGACGCGTCAATACACAAATCGCAGCGAGGGAAATCGCAATCTGGATAAACGTCATCGCTTGCGCAAGTTTGTCGTGTGGGTTTAACGCGGTTTCAGATTTCTTATCTGCTGCAAGCGATAACGCCTCAAGGCCTTCCGCCTTTTTCTTGATCTCGTCTTTCTCGACTTTATAGCGTGCAATATCAGCAGCGTACTTGGCTTTTTGCTCAGGTGTTGCGGCCAGCGCCTCGGCAAGTTCGGCTAGATTTTGTTTGGTGCTCTTGCCCTGGTAATACGACCACTGGTTGGCTGCATCGGTCTTTTTCAGCACCGCCTCATTTTTATAGTACAGCGCTTCATTCTGGGTGTGACCACCTTGGTAACTGACAATCGCACCGATGGTCGCGAGAATCGCAGTGAAAATAGCGACGCTCTGCGTGAGCCGCCCGCCGCTCCCGTGCTCTCCACTAGCGTGCTCAACGGCGTGATCATGCGGACCGTGTACGTGAAATTTACCGCCAGACATAACTTTGACTCCTCACAAGGTGCGAGTGCGTTAGCCGCGACTCCGAGGTGTATTTTTGCACAGGATTGCGCACTGCCGCGCACTCGCGAGAAACCGCGCTATTTCGCCCCGCTGTTTTGATGGACCAACGCTTCCGAGGCACCCGGATCAATCTGCTCGGGCTTCGCCGGACGACGATCCAACACCATGAAGTACATGGTGTTGGCTGGAATCTGCAAATTGAAATTGACCCTGGAGGGAACGGGCGGTCTTGTTCCCGCACGGCGCACCGGGCATCGATGCCGCCTTCATCAAGCCGCCCTTTCCACGTGCATGCCCTTTTGCCGTGCCACGCCCGAGGCTTTGGCGACTTCTACGCAGCCCTTGCTCGCGAGCCGCATCCGACCTGCCTTCAATGGCTTCTTTGTTGGGTCGCTCAGGTACCTTTGTACCATGACAGTATTGTCCAATACTCGCCCTTGCAGACGAAGCGTTTCAGATGATCGGCGGTTTCCATGTTTTGCGAAAAAAAATCGTACCCAATCGTTCTCAGCAGTACCTGCATCCGGTCGTTTTCTTTCACCGACTCTTTCGCGCGGCCTACTGGCACATCTTTCCATTCAGAGGCGGTGTGCTCGACAAAGATCGCAAGCGACTTTCCTTTTGCAATAAACTCCACCCGTGGCCTTTGCCGTAGTCGTAGTCGTAGTAAGGCCCAGTTCGGCTGAGATTGTTGCCAGCGGTCGCAACGCTCAGCTTGCCACTTCACGAGACCCAAGACACAATGAGTTATAAACCCTCGACCGCCGCCCACCCCGTTCACGCCGTCATCCTCGCTGGCGGCTCCGGTACGCGCCTCTGGCCACTTTCACGCCAGGCGCTACCCAAACAGTTTGTATCGCTTTTTTCCAACAAAACACTGCTGGAAGAGACAGTCGCTCGCCTAGCGCCGATTCTTCAACCGGCTGACATCACGATTGTGACAAGTGAAGCCGTAGCCCGGGGCGAACCAATGGTCCACCTCGCACCCTTCGCGCAACTGCTGGAGCCGTGTCCACGGAACACTGCTCCGGCGATCGCAATTTCCGCCCTTAAACTCATACAAGGTGGTCTGGACCCCGTGATGGTAGTACTGCCGTCGGATCACATGATCGTTGACGTCCCGCGATTTCAGCGTATCCTCCGGCAGGCAATAAGCCAAGCGGAGGCGGGCGACTTGGTAACCTTCGGTATCGCCCCTTCCCGCCCAGAGACCGGCTATGGCTATATTCAGTGCGCCGCTGGTAGCAGGGTTAGCACCGCCGAAGGTGCCTTGCCGGTTGCCCGTTTCAAAGAAAAACCGGACCTGACAACGGCCAAACAATTTCTTGCCGACCGAGATTACTACTGGAACTCCGGCATGTTTGTGTGGCGCGCGAGCACGATTTTGGACGCCATCCGCCAGCATCTCCCCGCGCTGGCAGATGTGATTGCCATCATGCAGTCAGAACTCGCCAATGGCGTAAGCTTCGACGCGACGATCACGGCTCACTTCGCCAAAGCCCCCTCAATCTCAATTGACCACGGCGTATTAGAAAAGGTGTCACTAGCCACAAGTGGTCCTAGGTTGTGGTTGATCCCCGCCGACATCGGCTGGAGTGACGTTGGCTCGTGGGACTCAGTGCAGGATTTATCTGACAAGGACGCGGACGGCAACACGCTACGCGGCAACGTGCTCGCACACGGTAGCCGCAATATCCAAGTGCAGGGCGGCAGACGGCTGATTGCGGCAGTTGGTCTGGAAGGCCTTTCGATTATCGACACGCCCGATGCCCTGCTTGTTACCCGTCGTGGCGAATCGCAAGGGGTTCGACACATTGTCGAAGCCTTGCAACTGCGACCTGGCACCGAGCATATTGAACACCTTACCGTGAAGCGGCCTTGGGGTAGCTATACCGTTCTAGAAGACATGCCTGGCTTCAAAATCAAACGTATAGAAGTCAAACCCGGCGGTCGACTCAGCCTGCAAAGCCACGAACACCGCAGCGAACACTGGATCGTCGTTGCGGGTGTGGCCACGGTGACTTGTCATGGACGCGTAACCGACCTCAAAGCCAACGAAAGCACGTTTATTCCCAAAGGTGCCAAACACCGTCTGGAGAATAGCGGAGGTGAGACAGTCGCCATCATTGAAGTTCAGGTAGGAAGTTATCTCGGCGAGGACGATATCACACGGTACGACGATCAATATGGGCGAGTGCCAAATGGTGGGCCGACACCTCCGCACCAAGAACTTATCAAGTAAATCTTGAGGTTGGCACCGTGTAAACGTTTCCAAGTACCCGCATCTTCGAGTTTCTTGATGCGTATTCATGGATGGACAGCTTGGCTGCCGCCTCTCAACCTGGGCAACACCCGACTCGACGAGTGCACCTAGGCACAAGATATAGTTCGAACATGCAAAAAATCCTCATCACCGGTGGCACCGGTTTTATCGGCTCACACACCGTTGTACAATTAGAATCAATCGGTTATGAATGCGTGATCCTTGATAGCCTCGCCAATAGCCGCCCGGCAGTGGTTGATCGCATCACCAAAATCACTGGCAAAACGCCGGTGCTCGTGGAAGGCGACGTCCGTGACAGAGCGTGTCTTGACGCCGTTTTCGCCGCGCACGATATCGATTCTGTGATTCACTTTGCCGGTCTAAAGGCAGTTGCTGAATCCATACGCGAGCCACTTCGGTACTACGACTGCAACGTTAGCGGCACCATTACGTTACTGTCGGCCATGGCAAAGGCAAACGTCAAGACCATCGTCTTTAGTTCCAGTGCCACGGTGTACGGCGAGCCAGATTTCTCACCCATCCCCGAGTCGGCACCCTTCCGTCCCGCCAGCCCCTACGGCAAGTCGAAAGCGATGGTGGAAAGCATCCTCACTGATCTTACCGTCTCTGACCCCGCTTGGCGCGTGGCGCTGCTGCGGTATTTCAATCCTGTGGGCGCACACCCGAGCGGCATGATGGGTGAAGACCCTGCCGGAATTCCCAATAACCTCATGCCGTTTGTTTGCCAAGTGGCAAGCGGCCGACATAAGACCCTGAACATTTTTGGTAACGATTACCCGACTGCGGATGGCACCGCCGAGCGAGACTACATCCATGTGATGGACTTGGCAGAAGGCCACCTTGCCGCGTTGCACTACTTGGTGCGCAGTGATGCCCCACGGCTGACGATCGCGAATCTCGGTACCTCACGCGGCCACAGCGTGCTCGATGTGGTGACTACGTTCGCTCGTGTCAACAACACGCCGATCCCGTACCAATTCGTTGCTCGCAGACCGGGTGACGTACCCGCTTATTGGGCGGATGCGACCCGCGCCGAGCAGACGCTAGGCTGGAAGGCCACGCGTTCGCTCGAGGACATGTGCCGCGATTCGTGGAACTGGCAGACGCAGAACCCGACCGGGTACATCGGCTAGCCTGATCATTTCATCGGGGGCGGGCTCTTGCTTGACTAACACGGCACCGTCCAATCGCCTAGACACAACCAGCCCCCAAACAGCGCGTGACGCATGAAGTATTCGCACCAGATCGGGTAGTGCAGTCATTACACCAATATGCTGACACCGCCACTTGAAAGATGAAGGCCGCTATTTAACGGACGTTTCCAAGGCGAATCTAGCGAAAAGGTTGGAAACTTCCGCCAATCCAAGAGTTTGTGTTTCAGTCAAAAGGATGGTGCAGCACGATTGTCTCGTTGCGATCGGGCCCGGTGGATACCAATGCGACGCGCGTGCAGACCAATTCTTCCAATCGGCGCAGATAGTGTTGGGCGTTCTTCGGCAGCTTGTCGAAGGACTGAATACCAATTGTGCTTTCAGACCAACCCGGATGTGTTTCGTAAATCGGCGTACAGGCCGAAATTGACTCTGCGCCGTAGGGCAGGATATCGATTACCTCGCCGTGCTTGTGGTAGCCGGTGCAAACCTTCAGCTCTTCCAAACCGTCGAGCACGTCGAGCTTGGTGATGCAGAGTCCGGAGAGACCATTAATCTGCGCCGCCCGCTTGAGGGCGGCAGCGTCAAACCACCCGCACCGGCGCGGACGACCAGTGACGGACCCGTATTCAAATCCGCGATCACGCAATCGTTGGCCGATATCATTTTCTAACTCCGTCGGGAACGGCCCGGAACCCACGCGCGTGGCGTACGCCTTGGTAATACCAAGGACATAGTGAAGCGCGTTAGGACCACCCCCGGCACCGGCCGAGGCCTGCCCCGCGAGACAATTCGACGAGGTCACAAACGGATAGGTGCCGTGATCAACATCCAAGAGGGCAGCTTGTGCACCTTCGAACATCAACTGTTTACCAGCCGCCATCACTTGATGCAGTTCTGCGGATACGTCAGCAATCATCGGCTTCAAACGCTCAGCCATCTCAAGCGTGGGCTCAAAAATCGACTCCACACTGACCGGCGCGGCATTCAGATACTTGGTCAACACAAAGTTGTGATAGTCGAGCACGTCGGCCAGTTTGTCCCTAAAGCGCTGCGGGGACATAAGGTCCGTCACCCGAATCGCGCGCCGCGCCACTTTGTCTTCGTAACACGGCCCTATGCCGCGTCCAGTCGTGCCGACCTTGGCATCACCTTTCTGAATTTCGCGTGCTTGGTCCAATGCAACGTGGTAGGGAAGAATTAACGGACACGCCTCGGAAATACGCAGGCGTTCAACCACGTTAAGCCCCGCCGCCGTCAGCTCATCGATCTCTTTGAGCAAGGCTTCCGGAGACAGCACCACGCCATTGCCGAGGTAACACGTCACGTGGGGATGCAGCATGCCCGAAGGGATTAGCCGCAAAATGGTCTTCTTGCCGTTGACTACCAGCGTATGGCCGGCGTTGTGGCCGCCTTGAAAACGCACAACGCACGCCACTCTTTCAGTGAGCCAATCAACGATCTTGCCCTTGCCCTCGTCGCCCCATTGTGTGCCGACTACCACCACGTTCTTGCGCATTACATTCCTTTAGCTTTAATTTGCCACTTGCCATCGGCGAATTCCATGACGTGGGTGATCTGCAATCCATCAATGTCATCCGCATCACCGAGCCTGCCCACCACCACATAGCCCTCGCTTCGCACCATCGCCATTGCCTCTCGCGCCGCACGATCAGGCGATGCGGGCGCGAGTACCACCTTGTTCGTTGGCGCAACTTCCTCTACAAACGCCAGTAGTGACTTCAGGTCCATCGAAAACCCAGTCGCTGGTCGCGCCCGGCCAAACACCAAGCCGATGTCATCGTAGCGGCCGCCGCGCGCGATTGCCTCCGCCGCGCCGTCGGTAAATGCCGCAAATGCGATACCACTTTCGTAGTTAAAACCGCCGAGTTCGCCAAGATCCAGCGAGACGGCCAGGCCCTGTGCGGAAAAGTGCGCGGCAACATGCCCCAGTTGCTCAAGCGCAAGCCTGATCTGCGGCAGGTTCGGCAATACCCGACGCGCTTTTGCGATCACGGCCTCCGCATCCTGGCCATAAAGGTTCGGCAGGCATGCAATCGCGTCGCGCATAGCCGTCGCCTCCGAGGTTAAATTGGTTGTGTCAGCCGTAAATTCGGCGAGGGTTGCGCGATCTTTACCGGTTACGGCGGTGAATAACATTTCGCGCTCCGCTGGTGCCAGTGCGGCTGCGTCGGCCAGGCTACGAAAAATACTCGGCTGGCCGATGTCGAGCCGGACAGCACGTACACCAACGGCAGACAAGGTATCAAGCATAAGCTGTTGGACTTCGATATCCGCCTCAAGCCCGGCGTGGCCATAAAGCTCGGCGCCGACTTGGAATGGCTGACGGGATTTGCCAAGGCCACTCGGCAGTGTATGCAACACACTGCCAGCGTAACAAAGCCGCGTCACGCCACGACGGTTTAACACGTGGGCGTCAATCCGGGCCACTTGCGGCGTGGTGTCTGCTCGTAGCCCCATCATGCGTCCGGATAACTGGTCGACGAGCTTAAACGTTGCCAGATCCATGTCATTGCCAACGCCGGATAATAGGGACTCGACGTACTCTAGTAGCGGCGGAATGACCAATTCATAACCGTGCGCGGCAAATGTATCTAGGGCGATACGCCGCATGAGTTCTAACTTTGCCGCATCGGCAGGCAGCACGTCTTCAATGTTTTCCGGAAGCGCCCAAGTGGCCATAAAGATTGCTCAGTTCAGCTCAGTTTGCCGCAGATAAAAAGGACAACAAAACAAGCCCCGCCGCAATGGCCAGCATACCGATGAATCTCAGCTGTCCGCTGGTTAACGAGATCGCCTGACGCATGGTGTTCTTCCAAGCATCCGGCGCGACGAAAGGCATGATGCCCTCAAAAATCAGCATCAGCGCCCCACCGGCCAAAATCACATCCCAGAATCCCATTTCCACGCGCCAATTCCGTTTTTTACAGGCAACAAAAACGGCGCGCCCTTTTCAGAACACGCCGTTAAAGAATTATACGCACTTCGGGCTGCGGTTGCTGCACGAAGCGATCGCGGTAGATCGCTCGGGCAACAACCCGGCCACGGCGGAAATCTACTTGCCGCGACCCGGATTGCGCATGTATTTGAAAAAATCCGAGCTAGGGTCTACCACCATCACATCAGACTTGTTGCGGAAGCTCTCTTTATATGCCTCCATACTGCGGTAGAACGAATAGAACTCGGCGTTGCGACCAAACGCCTGTGCATAAACGCGGGCGGCTTGGGCATCGCCTTCACCCTTAGTTTTCTGCGCCTCACGATAAGCTTCGGCCAAGATGATCGTACGCTGGCGTTCTGCATCGGCCTTGATCTTGTCCGCCTCGCCGGCACCCGTTGCCCTGAGTTCGTTGGCCACCCGTTTACGCTCTGACTCAATGCGCTTGTAAACGTCAGCCGATATTTCCGGCACCAGATCGACTCGCTTCAGGCGCACATCGAGCACTTCAATGCCGATGCTACGCGCGTCTTTGTCGGCCTTTAAACGCAGGTTGTCCATGATCTTGTCGCGTTCACCGGAAATCACCTCCGCGAGCGTGCGCTGGCTGAACTCGTCGCGCAAATCGTTGTTGATCGATTGGGCGAGGCGCACCTCCGCAGCGGTAATGTCGCCACGTGTCGAAACAAAGAACTGTTTCACATCGATGATGCGATATTTGACAAAGGAATCAACCAGCACGTTATTCTTCTCGCTGGTTTGGATCCGCTCTGCGTCTTTGGTATCCAGCGTTTGAATGCGCGTGTCGTAGATGCGGATGTTCTCAATCAGTGGCACTTTAAAGTACAGGCCCGGCTGCGTGTGTAATGCCACTACCTCACCAAGGCGGAAACGGATTGCCGCTTGGCGCTGGTCTACGGTAAACGCGGTAAGCACCATGGTCACGAGCACGCCCATCAGAATCATGATGATCAGAGGGAGGTTTTTTTTCATGTTTTTGCTCCTCGTTTAACGGCCGTCGCGCGAACGCAAGTCGCGTCGCGCCGCAACAGGGTCAGGTGCCGCCGTCGCAGGCGGATCGGAAAGGGTCACAGACTTGGCGACCGGATCGGCACTCTGAGCCGGCACGCTCGGACCAGACATCTGCATAATCTTGTCGAGCGGTAGATACAACAAGTTTTGGCCTCCTTTTTGGTCAACCAACACCTTGCTGGTGTTCTGCATCACCTGCTGAATAGTTTCGAGGTACATACGTTCACGTGTTACCTGCGGAGCCTTTTCATACTCGGCAACAACTGCCGAGAAGCGCGACGCATCACCTTGCGCATTGGCAACGACCCGTTGTTTATGCCCGTTCGCCTCTTCGATCAAACGAGCTGCTAGGCCACGCGCCTTCGGCAAGATATCGTTGGCGTAAGCCTCTCCTTCGTTTTTCAACCGCTCTTTGTCTTGCTTTGCACGGACGGCATCGTCAAAGCTGCCTTGTACTTGTTCCGGGGGTTGCGCATTTTGCAAGTTCACGGTGGAGATCAAAATACCCGTCGTATAGCGATCGAGGATTTTTTGCATCAGCACCTTCGCACTGGATGCAATCTCGCCACGTCCTTCATACAGCACGTAATCCATCTTGCTGCGGCCAACGATTTCGCGCATGGCCGTTTCCGCAACTTGGCGTACCGCTTCGTCCGGCCCACGATTGTTGAACAGATATTCCTCTGGACTCTTCAAGGTGTACTGGACCGCAAACTGAACATCCACAATGTTCTGGTCTTGCGTCAACATCAACGCCTCTTCTTTAACCTTGGTTTTCTGGCTATTGCGATGCCCGACCTCAATAGCCCGGACTTGGCTGATATTCACCACCTCGTGTGTCTCGATCGGATACGGCCAGTGCCAGCGCGGCCCCGGCGCGGTGGTCTGAGAATACTTGCCCAGCCGCAATTCCACACCCCGGCTACCCTCTTCAACGATGTAGAAGCCCGTTGCAAGCCAAACCGCGAGTGCAAGACTCGCGGCCAGTGCAAAGCCACCACCCAGCGCCGCGCCAGACGGCGTATCACCACCCGCACCGCCGCTGTTGTTGCCGCTGTTACCGGCGGAATTCTGGCCGAACAGTCCAGCCAGCTTTTGGTTTAACTTCTTGATGATTTGGTCAAGATCGGGCGGGCCGTCATTGCTGCCGCCTCCACCGCCGCCGCTTCCGCGTTTACCCCACTGTGGATCGTTGAGCGACATCTCGCTGACCTGTGCACCATGCGCGGCGACATCACTTCTGCGCAGGCGCCAGACCAACAATCGATGCCGCAGCCGATACAAGGGATAACTGATTAATGCGACGGCTACCGAAAACACTTCGATCAGCATTGATCGTATATTCGACCGCATACAATGACTCCGGGATTGATTCGAGGAAAGTGCGTCGCGACGGCGGATTGCTCCAGCTTCGCCACCGCAGAGTTTGATGTTTGTGTGTCAGCGCCAGCCAAAGGTTCCGTCGATGTCGATTCGACAGGAAGCTTTCCAGGCATTCCACCGGCCTTCGGCATCGAAGCCACCGAAGCAAACTCCGCAAGCGCATCACGGAGTAGATCAAAGCCAGCACCAGTCACCGCGCTGACCCGAACTTCCGAAATTTTACCATTCTCGCCCCTGAGAACCGAAGGCATGGTGCTGGTTTCCAGCCGATCAATTTTGTTGAGAACGCGTATTTGAGGAATGTCGCCCGCTCCGATCTCGGCTAATACACTTCCAACATCGGCAATCTGCTGATCGCGGGCGGGGTTGGAGGCGTCGATGACATGCAGCAATACATCTGCTTCCAACGCTTCCGTGAGAGTGGCATGAAAGGCGGCGATTAAACCGTGCGGCAATTCGCGTATGAACCCCACAGTATCAGACAGCGCAAGATTGTATGACGGCGCGAGAAAAATCCGCCGCGTGGTGCTGTCGAGTGTGGCGAACAACTGGTCGGCGACATAGGTCTCCGCCTTGGTGAGACGATTAAACAAGGTCGACTTTCCGGCATTGGTATAACCCACAATGGAAACGGTGAATGCTCCTGCACGGCGGCGGCTCGCGCGCTGCGATTTCCGTTGGCGTTCTAGCCTGGCGAGCCGGTCTTTGAGCTTTTTGACGCGCTCACCGACCAGGCGTCGGTCGATTTCAAGCTGAGTTTCGCCGGGTCCGCCACGTACCCCGATACCGCCGCGCTGACGTTCCAAGTGCGTCCAGCCCTTTACCAAGCGTGTCAGAAGGTGCTGCATTTGTGCCAGTTCAACCTGCAACTTCCCCTCAGCTGATCGCGCACGTTGCGCGAAGATTTCAAGAATCAGGTCGGTGCGATCCATGACGCGCACTCTGTCGGCACCAAGAATTGCCTCTAGATTGCGAATCTGGATGGGAGAGAGCTGATGGTCGACTACCACCAGCGTGGCACAAGTCTCATCGACAAGTTGCTTTAACTCTTCTACCTTGCCGCTGCCGGCAAAAGTGGCCGCGTCGGGCTTTTGGCGCTTGCCCGTAAGGTAACCGACCACATCCGCCCCCGCCGTGCTGATCAGTTCGCGAACCTCAGACAGTCTGGTGTCGGTCTGGCCGTCACCAAAATCAAGCAAGAGGGCCAATGCGGCAGTACGACTGCGGGATGTTGCGGGGAAAGGGGGTTTCAAATCAAGTTACCAGGGAAGCGATCATCCGGCGCATAGCGCATAGAAAAGGCGGGTTGGAATGGAAGGACTAGCGCAGAAAGGCATTGCCGGGGTGCCATCGACCGAACACCAGCGAGCATCGGTGCCTGGTCAACGCATTCCCCGTGATTCGCCAGCCGCACGATCGCTGTGGGGACTAGCTTTCCCCTGCCGGCGGATCAAAAGGAATCGACACTGCGCGCGCCGGAACAACCGTTGAAATGGCGTGTTTATAGACCATCTGTGTCACGGTGTTTTTAAGCAGCACTACGTATTGGTCAAAGGACTCAATTTGCCCCTGAAGCTTGATGCCGTTCACCAGATAAATCGACACTGGCACGTGTTCCTTGCGCAAGATGTTCAGGAACGGGTCTTGTAGCAGTTGCCCTTTTGCACTCATATTCTTGTTCTCCAGCAGGGGTTATGGCGGAATCGCCCCGTCCAACTTTGCGACTTGACCCAGCGACGGGGATAAAAGACGACTCACGCCGATTATGTACTTTAACCAAAAAATGCGCCTCAAACCGGGTAGGCAGGTATTGAACGCCACATAGAGACAGATGCCGCGTGCTTTTGTTCCACTGATTGGTCCCAACCGATGTTAGGCTCATGATTTGCACCCTGACGCAGTACCCCCGGCGGGCGCTCCGTTGCACCTCAAATACATGGGGATGGCACCAGCAGATGCAAGAGCCATCGGGCTAACCGTACTTGCGCTTCATACGAATGCGGCCACGCCGACGTTTGTCCTCTTGGCCTTTGGTGAGTGGCGCGGGTTTACGGTCGCGGAATGGATTTGCGCCAGCTTTCAGTTCAACCCTTAGCGGCGTACCCCGCAACTTGAAGGTCTCCATAAAGCGCCCTTCCAGGTAGCGGACATAACTCTCATGAACGTTATCCAGTCCACTGCCGTGCACGATGACTAGGGGCGGGTTGTGGCCACCCTGGTGCGCATAACGCATTTTCGGTCGGTGCGGGCCACTCATGGGCGGCTGATGGGCGGCAACAGCGGCAATCAAGGCGCGGGTGAGTTTCGGTGTGGATAACTTTGCCATCGCGGCGGCAAACGCGGCATCGACCGACCGGAACAGGGGAGTCAGCCCCATGCCGTCCTTGGCAGAAATCGTGTGCATCTGCGCAAAACTGAGGAAATGCAGCTTGCGATCAAAGTCGGATTTGACGCGTTCACGAGCGTACTCATCGAGGTTGTCCCACTTGTTGATGGCAACCACCAGCGCACGTCCCGACTCAAGGATAAACCCCGCGATATGCGCATCTTGTTCGGAAATCTCCTGGCGGGCGTCGAGCACCAAAATCGCCACATGACAATCGGCAATCGCCTGTAAGGTCTTGATTACAGAAAATTTTTCGACCGCCTCGAAGACTTTGCCTCGTCGTCGGATACCTGCAGTGTCAATTAGCGTGTAATCCTTGCCGTGACGATGCAGCGGCACAAAAATGGAATCTCGCGTTGTACCGGGCTCATCAAAAGCGATCACACGGTCTTCGCCAAGCAGCTTATTCACCAGTGTTGATTTGCCGACGTTTGGTCGGCCGATGATAGCGATCTTAGGATGCTTTGGATCGACTTCCTCGGTTTCTTCGTCCGGGAAATTCGCCAGCATATCCTCGATGAGTTGCCGGACGCCCTCCCCGTGCGCGGCAGAGATCGCCACGGGTGCGCCGAGGCCAAGCTCATGGAACTCTGCCGTGACAATCTGTTCATCCATGCCTTCGGCTTTATTGACCGCGACAATCACCGGAACCGGCTTCGCGGCAACGGTGCCGGTACCACGCCGCATGGTCTGGCGGAGCCGTTCGGCGATTATCTTGTCCTGCGGCGTTAATCCCTGCCGCCCATCAACCACAAACAGCAACGCATCTGCTTCCGCGACCGCTTGTAGCGTCTGCTTAGCCATCTCATGCAAGATACCGTCGGTGGCTTTAGGCTCAAAACCGCCAGTGTCAACTACTAAAAAAGGCTTTGACGCGCCCCGGCCGTGTCCGTAATGCCGGTCGCGCGTCAGCCCCGGCAAGTCGGCAACCAACGCGTCCCTCGACTTGGTCAGTCGGTTAAACAACATGGATTTGCCGACGTTTGGCCGTCCGACGATAACAATTGTGGGTTTCATAAAAATCAATGACTATCAACAGCGACTGCACTGCGGACGGGGCATACCGCCTAGCGACGCATTACGATTGTGTCTGAACCCTTGGCAGAGGTACGTTCAACGACTTGCGACGGCGGAAAACGGCACTGTCGTGCCCGTGATGTATCGCGTCGCGCTAACACGTTAACGAACGGCAATGGCAAACACCCCGCCGCGCTCGGTTTGCACAACGGCGCGATCACCATTGGCAATCAGTGACATGACACGGCTGCCATCGGTGGCAATTCGACCGACGAGTTCCCCGGAATCTGGCGCAATCGCATGCACAAACCCGGCCCGATCACCGACTAATATGCGCCCCTTAACGATTATCGGCGTTCCTAAATCTCGCTTGACCAGTTTGTCTTGTTTCCAAACGGTTGTACCGGAAGTCTTATCCAACGCGTTTACATTGCCGTCGGTGTCAGCCACGTAGAGGTTCTTGCCGTCAACCGCCACACCATCTGAACTCGATATATCTCTCGTCCACAAGGCGTTACCGTTCAATGTTTCCACGCATCCGGTTCTGCCTTGATAGACGGCTGCACAAACGCGGGTATCGTCGAACACGGGAACGCCAGAAATGTCGGCAACCCGCTCAAGCTCGGTTGAACCGCGTGGCAACGAAATGGTTGCTTCCCAAACCGGCCGACCACTTTCCAATTCCACGGCAACGACTTTGCCTGCGGGGAACCCGGCATAGATAATGCCCCGGTTGATTGTTACGCTCGCCCCGGTACGAAGCGTCAGCGGCGGTGTGGCACGGGTAAACACCCAGCGCCGCTTGCCGTCAGCACGGTTGAGCGCAAACAGCCGTCCGTCGGCGGTGCGGACCACGACAGTTGATTGTGAAACGACTGGCGAAGCCAGAATTTCACCGTCGAGCGGAGTCTTCCACAGTGATCGACCGGCTGCATCAAAGGCCAGCACCTGACCGCGCGTGTCGGCAACGACGACAAGATTCTCGGCCGCGCCAACGCCAGCGGTCAGCTTTGCCTTGGTATCAATGCGGGCGACGCTCTTGCCGCCCTGCTCTTCAATCGCATTGATCGTGCCGTCGTGTGCGGCAGTAAAGATAACCCTTTCGCTGACCGACGGCGAAAACATGAACAACTTTGGACTTGCGGCACTGGCCGTCCACTGCACGGAGATCACCGAGTCGCGAATGTCGGCCAATGGTGGCAGTTTCTTGCTACCCCCCGCCCAAGATGGCAGCCAGCCGAAGGACGGCGGCGATGGCAACCAGTCCCGAACCGAGGCGCAACCACACAGGCTCACCAGTATCACCAGCAGCGCAATGCGGCTGGATACGTTCGACGCGCGTATGCCACCTGATTGCGAGCGCACCATCAGGTTACCCATCACTTGTTTGCTCCCGTGGCGGCTTTGACATCGTTCTTGGCATCGGCCTTGGTTTCCGCCGGTTTTTCGACCGCTCCACCGACGGCGTCGAGCTTCGCCTGCGAGATCGGCTTAAGCGGGCTTCGTGAGTCGGCTTTGTCAACCGCCATCTGGAACGCCGCACGAGCTTCGTCGGTTCGCCCCTGTGCGACAAGAATATCACCCTTAACGTCGGCGGCAAGTGATGAAAACGCGTCACTTTTGATCGCGTCCAACGTCTTCAACGCATCGTCGTATTTCTTTTCATCGAGAAGCACCGCCGCAAGCCTTACCCGCGCTATCGCCTGATGTGTTGCCTGTCCCTTGTCTACCACCCACTGTAGATGCGCTTTCGCTTCGGTGAGTGCACTTGCATCGAAGGCCGCTTTCGCCGCCATCAGTTGTGCGTCGGTTGCGTAAAAAGTGCGGGGATACTTGTCGGCAAGCGCCATCGCCGCAGAAGAAAGCTTCTTCCAGTCTTTGCTAGCGGCAGACTCCTGCGCGACTTTCTGTACACTTAAAAACAACGTTTCGGCCTCGACAACCTGCTTCTTTTGGTAGTACTTCCAACCTTGTGAGCCAGCGATGCCAAGCAAGAGCACCATCGCCATCGCGTACACTAGATTGCCCCACTGCGCCCACCAGTCCTTGAGTGCGTCAATTCGTTGCTGCTCTTCTGCGTCATATACAGACATTTTGTTACTACCTTCGTCAGTTACGGTTCAAATTGATTTGCCGTCCGCTGCAAGCCTCTATTAGCCGGCCAAGCAGTCTCGTTTTTGGCCAGCTTCAGCGAGATGGCGTATCGCTTCCGGGAGCGTTATGGTCATCTGCTCACCGCCCTGCATGGGTTTTAAGGTGACCTTCTGCCGCGCGACTTCGTCCGCACCCAAGATGATAGCAAAGCGCGCCCCACTGGCGTCCGCCTTCTTCATCTGTGACTTGAAGCTGGCGACAGTTTCGTCCGCACCACCGTGCAGCGCGACTTTCAACCCGGCATCACGCAGTGCTTCACTTATGGTCCATGCGTCCCTGCGCTCAGACGCACCGTAAACCATATAAGCGTCAAGCGGCGCATCCCACCGCAGCCCAGACTTGGCGGCGTTTTCTTCGATGAGCAGCATGACGCGTTCCACGCCAAGGCCGAAACCACAGGCAGGTGCCGGCTTGCCGCCCAGTTGCCCGATCAAACCGTCATAGCGCCCACCACCGGCGATGGTGAGCTCCCAATCGTCCGCCTTGGCAATCCACTCAAACACGGTGCGGTTGTAATAATCAAAACCACGCACCAAGCGGGGATCGACCGCGTATTCGACGTTGGCCGCGTCGAGCAGGGACTTTAGCCCATCAAAGTGACGTCGTTCGGCCTCACCCCAAAAGTCGGCCAGCTGCGGGGCCTCGTTCACCAGCGCCTGCATCGCCGGGTTCTTTGTGTCCAACGTCCGCAGCGGGTTGGTGTAGAGTCGCCGCGTTGCGTCCGCGTCGAGTTTGTCTTTGTGCGACTCGAAGTACTTCACCAGCGCCTCACGGTGCGCCGCCCTGGTCGGCGCATCACCGATGGAGTTAATCGCTAGCCGGACGCTCTTAAAGCCCAACCTGTCCCATAGCCTTTTCAGTAGCACGATTTGCTCCGCATCCACGTCCGGCCCGGCAAAGCCCATCGCCTCAACATCGAACTGGTGAAATTGGCGATAGCGGCCTTTCTGGGGACGCTCG
>JADCJC010000009.1 GCA_020247395.1 Rhodocyclaceae bacterium | reverse complement strand
GCAATATGCTTGACGCAGATGTCCTTTGGTACCAGCGTATAAGCAATGGTGAAGTTGGAGGAAGCGCCGGTCACAGAAATCGTTCCGTTAAACGAATTCGTGACGGTGCTCGTCGTGGTGTCAATCTTCAAATAATCTGGAAACGCCTTGGTGTCGATGAGCTGCGAGTTCAAGCTTGCCGTGCCGTAGCTAGTGCTCTTGGAGTACAGGCCCTTGACGTTGTTACGGATAGATGTCACTTCCTGTGTCATGCCCACGGTGCTCTGGGAGCTAAACGCGCCGGAGCCCAAGCCAACAGCGCCTGCAACGATCAGACCAATGACGGCTAGCGAAATTACGACTTCTAATACGGAAATACCTAACTGCTTTTTCGTGCTTCTCATTTGAATCTCCTTTTTACTGTTTCTACAAGTGAAATTGCTACTAGCCTATTGCGGACGACAAGCTGGAAGTAATCGACGTGGTGCCAACGGTGATGAACACCATCGCGCCGAAGAGGCTGAAATACGCGAAGTACTTGATGGCTGCTGCCATGCGCACGACACGGTTGACCGAGTTGACTAATAGATCGTCGGCAACCCGCGACATCGCTACGTCAAAGTCGCTTGACTCTGAAAAAATGATGATGTCGCCGATCACGCGAGCGTCGGGGAAATTGTGCCCGGCCATGCGCAGCGCCACACCTGGGCCGTAACCGCGACGAATGCCCGAAATCATGCCGTCGATGCGCTCGGTGAGCCACGGATTGGCCGAATCGTGGATGAGCTCAAGTGATTCAAGCAGTTTGTAACGTGACTTCAGCATCGCAGAGAGCGACAGAATCACCGACGAGCCAACGACCACTCGATAAATCGAATATGGTGGAACGTAATCGAGCACAAGGCGGACGCGGCCGGTTAGGCGAGGTACTGAGTAAATTACTGCTGCGGCAAACGCGACAATCAACGGAAGCGCGATCCAACCATGCGCCACTAAAAGCTTAGAGGTGCTGACAAGTATCTTCGCCATCGGCTCCCAGTTGTCAGGCTTCATGGTGGGGAGAGCGAGTTTGGGTACAACCTTGATGGCGTAGAACCAGACGTAACCAATGGCGGACGCCAACAGGATGACTGGGGTAAGCGTTTCTGAAATGACGGCCGACATCATGTCTGAACGCGCTCGGACGACAGCAGACGCATTGCGGAGCATCAATGGCAGGTCACCGGCTCTCTCCCCGCTAACCAAGAGCAAGTATTCGGCTTGCGGAATAAACGGTTCGAGCGCATCACCCAATAGATCTGAATTCTCTAGCCCAGCGAGGGCGTGCGCGAAAACAACGGCTTTCCCTTCGTTGGGCTTTTTCCCGCCCTCAGACGCGACGTCGTATAACGCTCTCAGCGCAACATCTAGCTTGACGCGCTGCAACAAGTTTGCGAGCCTATCGTAGGTGTCGGCTCGATGTTCGCCCGAGAAAGACAGCTTGGCGGCAAGCATGTTGAGTCCGCTTGCCTTCTGCGGTTTGAAGGTTGCACTTGCGACAGGCGACGGTTTGAGGAGGTTTGCAGCTGACATTATCGAGAACCCCCTACGACGGCAAGACTTGCAGCGTTCTCGGCTGGTCTACTAGCCCCACTCTCGGCAAGCTTGGCTGCGAGGAGCGAGCCATGCTGTGGGCTGGTGTGCGGGGAGCCTGTATTGGCAATCGAGGCGTTTGCATCGGAAGAGCGGTTAAGCATCTCTAGTCGCCGATTTATCTCGGCCGCGGCAGCCTGGAGTTGGTTGATATCCTGCTTGCCGCGTTCGTCCAAGGTACGGATTACTGCGCCGAGCGGGTCGGTCGTGCACGCTTGTTGTGTATCTCGGTTCAACTCGTCGGCGGGTCGACCAAGTCTTTCTGGGAGGCTTCCCAATACCGCCTCGACGTCGCGAGGATCGACTTCGCCGCGAAGAATCCGCAGGAGCGCGTGGTCGTAAATAGTCAGAACCCCTTTAGAACGAATGTATGCGTTAGCTTTCTTACGCTTCGACTCCGCAGCGAGCGCGAGAAATTCTTCGTCTGTTTCAATGATTTCGCAGACTTGTAACCGCCCTTTCGTGCCACGCGTCTTGCAAGACACACATCCCTGCTTCGACCTTCCAAAAATCTTGGTATGTGGCAGGTGTTTACCCATTGCCTCTTTCCACGCAGGCCACTCGTCCCAATCGGCGTTTTGAATCGGCACCGCGCACTGGCATAGGCGTTTGATGAGATTGACGCTCACAAGACCAACCAGTATTTCGGGGTCATGCAGAGAGCTTGCTTCGACCTGAAGTTCTTTGAGTCTCGGTAGCGCATGCACCGGCGATTTCGCGTGCAGAGTTGCAAACACTAGGTGTCCGGTTAGCGCTGCCTGCGTCGCCGCCCTTGCTGTGGCTTCGTCGCGCATCTCGCCCACCATGATGATGTCTGGGTCGAGGCGCATGGATTGGCTAATGGCCTTTGCAAAATCTTCTTTTGTTGAGGCTGTTTGGTTGGCGCCAGCGATTGGTACCTCGACCGGATCTTCAATCGTGAGGACGTGACGCTGGCCGTTCCAAAGGTGATAGATTCTGGCGAGAATTTTTTGTAAGGTGGTTGTTTTGCCGGAACCGGTGGCACCAAGAAGGATGACCATGCCATCGGGCAATCTCGCCATTCTTTCGAGGGATTGCACTTGGCTGTCTTCTAGCCCGAGATCTTTGAACGACTCAATCTCTTTGCCAGGATATTGCAGACGAATCACCATCAGTGGCCCGTGGGGCAACGCCCGTGTTGCCATCCTTGCCGAAGTCACACCTGCCGGCAGGTACTTCTTCGCAATGTTGCCGTCCTGCGCCTGTTTCGGCTTGAACGTTGGGTCTGCGACATCGCTCATCGAAACGTAGAAACTCTGTAACAGGCGCAAACCATCGTCCGCTTTTTTTGCCAAGGAATCTTCTGCTACTAGGTCACCATCGACTCGAAACATGACGCGCAACTCGCTTTCGGCCGAAATCAGATGAATGTCGGATGCGCCGTCCGACGCCGCCTTCCGGAGAAGACTTTTGGCGCTCTCCATAATGTCTGTGTCCTGCGTCGGCTCGGCTTGAGAAAGCTGCCCTTGCTGGATCTTGACCAACTGCTGCGGCTGCACTGGAACAACTTCCAGCTGTACTCCCGACTGATTTGCGATTGTGAGAATTCGTTTGACGCACGACTTGATCACTGCGTCGCGCTCGTCGGATAAAAGTGTGTAAAGACGAGTGCCTGACAAGTGAAATCGTGTCTGGTTCCCGCGCAGGATCACATCGATCTCTTTCGATGAGGCCTGCGAACTATCGGCTGTCGCCAACGCTCTCATTAGTCGATACTCTCTCTTAGTGCCCTGGCACCGCGTTTGGTGGTCGAAAAGTTGGCGCTGCTGCGCCTTGTGGAGCAGGAAGGCCGCCGTTTACGCGCGGCACCGGCAATTGCGGCGGCGTCAGAAATGGCTGAATCGAGGCCTGCTGCGATGGTGGGCCACCCGACGTACTCGGAAGTGCAGGAAACGATACTGCGGCCACCAGTGGACCTCTGCTGTCGGCAAATACGACGCGGTCGATGTGTATCTCCTGAATGCGATACTTGCCAATGGTTGAGCCGACGTATACGACTCTTTGTTCAATGCCGTTATCAACCATCGCCGTTGCGCGGCCTCGAGTGATATCGATGCTGCGGACTGCGGGCGGCGGCAAATGAATCTCAGCCGGCGCAGATTGCTTACCACCGGAGTGCTGCGTACTAACGCCGAGCTTTTTACGCATTTCGTCAACCTTGGCTTGACGGTCAAGTAGTGCCGCCTGCTTCTCCAGTAATGCCAACTCTTCCGTAGCGGCCGTCATCTGGTCCGCCCAGCTCGTGCGGGGTATTACGGATGATTCCTTTACGGATGCGGTCGCTTTAAGCGGCTTCTTCCCGGGATACATCTTGTCGTCGATACGTTCTACCTTGTCTGAATCAACTACACCCTTGGTCGCATTAGGCGTGACAGCGGCAGGCGAAGGCGTTTTTGGGCTTGGGCTCGCGACCTGGGGCGGCTGTGCTGGTTCCCACGGTAGCTTCGGTGGCTCTTTCGACGCTGAAGGCGCTGCCGCGGGCGCTTTTGGTGCTTCGCTCGCTTTTGATATCGCCTTCAGCGCGTCGGGCACTTGCGCATGAGCAGTGGCTCCCGCCAAAGCTAATGTGAAACCTAAGACGATACGAGACGTGTTGTTAAGTGCCATACACAAATCCTTCAATTGAAAACTCGGCGGTGCCGTCCTCGGCGAATTTGACCTTAAACGAGTCAATCCGAGCAGACGGAAACTCGACCACAGGGAGCAAGGTCGCGGGGCGATACTTCGTCACGACCGCCCACTTGTATGTTTTGTAGGGCAGCGGAGGCGGCGGATCTTTGGGTGGTGGGTTTTGCGCAGGCGGCACTACTTCTTGCAGTGTGATTGGTACGCCTATTCCTTGCCACGCCGATACGAACGCGCGCACCACTTCTGCGGTCGCCACGGCAGGTTCGTGCGTGACGTCGAACTTCGCTGGATGGTCGACCGTATAGAGGGCATTTTGACCATCGACCGAAACCGCAGCGGTTGGTAGCGCGGAAACCATCGCGGCAACGACCCCGGATTTAGTGCGGCCGAATTTCAGCCTGGTTCGCGTACTCGTACACTCGACATCATTGAGCGACCAGCCTTTAATCGATTCATACTTGGGGTCTGCAAACACCGCCCCGCACGCGGCGACTATCGACCTCGGCACAGGCTTGTCAAACCAGGGGCGCATCTCAACAGCAGTGGCTTTTGCTGCTAATTCTTCTGCCTGCTTCTTTGCGATGACTGCAGCGGCCGCCTGCCGCACAGATGCCAGTTCTTGCTGCTTCACGCTTTCGTACATCTGCCATGCCGTAGCACCGGCCCCGACCACAACAAGGCACGCGGCGATCGGAATCCACGGCAGCGTTTTTACAGTAGGCTGAAGTAGTGCTTTTCGCGCATTCGTCTTCGAGAGAACTCGGCTATAAAACGCGTCGATCGGGCCAATATCCTTCGCTTCAGTCACGTTCCAGCGTGCTGGTGCAAAGATGCCGTCAGTTCCCGAATAGCCGGTTGCACGTTGGAAGAACTTCGCACGGATATCCGCTTCGGTGCCAACCAAGTCCCCAAACTCTGGGTCGATGCTCCCCGACGAGATCTCAAGCAGCATCATGTCCGAGGAACCGGGGATGTCGACGGCGCATACACAGTTCGTCGCGCGTAGTTCGGACGCAATTGCTGCGGCCAACGAGACTGTTTCCGCTAGCGCTTTCTTGTCTCCGATTTCTGCAGCGCGCGTGTCTGGAAGAAAGCCAGCGTTGAAGTAGCCGCTACCGCTGCGCTTAACAGCGAATTTCGCCGCGTAGGTCTTTTTTGCCACCGACGCAAAAGTGCGTGCGAAGTCCTTTTGATCTGCGAAGGCGTGCCACGACAGCCCGGCGACAACCGAGTGGTCACCTATCTGGTAGCGCCTCGGATCCGACATCTAGGCTCCCACCTTCCGCTCTGGCGTACGCGCAGTGATTATGATGACCAGCGACTCACGCGTAGTACTACTGTTCACTCCGCCGCCGAACAAATAGTTCATTGGCGAGCCAACACCTTTGCGGTCGTTGGTGTCGGCCGTTTGTTCGGACCCGGCTATCACTAAGGCCTCACCGTTCTTCACGATGACGGTTTGGAGCGAAGACTTGCGATCAAGCGACGGAGTTTCAATGCTGTTGCCGCCGGAGGAAACGCGTGTAATGCCGAGTAAATTGGACAAATCGAGGCTGAACTGTAGTTTGATGTCTTTGTTCTCTAAGACGACCGGCGTGACATTCATGACGAGCCCGCTATTGACCACGCCCGGTGTCAGGGTGACTTGCGAACCCACGTTGGCGGTCTGTGAACTGCTCACTGCTGCCAGATAGGTGCGCTGAGTACCGATATGAAGCGGCGATGGCGTGCCGTTAACTGTGCTGATGGTGGAATTTGAAACGTTGACGGTATCGGCTTGCTGGGAGACCGCCTGAAAAACCGCCTCGGAGGTGTTGAATCGGCCACCGCTCAATGTCGAGTTTGGAAGAATGCTGAAAACCGCGTTTGTACCGGTGGCCAACGCATCAAATGTGCTGTTTACAGTCAGGCCATACTGATTCGCGAGGTTCTTGTAGACCGCCTTCCAGTCGATTCCGTAGCTGTCACCACCACGCAGCTTGACTACAAAAGACCTCACATTGACGATCACCTGCGTGTTGAGACGCGCATTCGTACGGTCGACAAGTTCCTTGACTTTGTCATGGACGTCGGCGCGGTCTGTAACCGTTAACAGCCCAGTTGCTTGCGACAGATTCATGCGTCCAGCCTTGGACAAAAGCCCTGTAACGGCGCGTTCGACGCCTGTCCAAATTGAGATGTTGGCGGACAACTGCGTGTTGCTGGTCATGTTCCCTGGCTGCGAGCCCGCTGATATCGCGCCACCTGAACTTGATGTTCCTTGCGCGCTAAGAGCCGTAGTAAGGAAGATATCGCCCGGCGACGCGTCAATCGCGTAAACGCGCGTTTCGTTGGTGCTAAGGAATACGGCGCCGTCCGTAAAGGTCCATACAACGCCCGTACGCATGGCCAGCGCATCTAGAAAGTGCTCAACGGTTCCCTGAAAATTGATGAACCGTAGGCGATCAGCGGACACGTTCAGTTCGGTGATATCTGAACTCCCGCGAATTGGAAGCGCATACCGCTCTCGAATCCAGTCGGTGACTTCCAATAGTGAGGAAAACTGACGGGTCACCAGTACGGTTTCTTTTAATACAGGCGCGACCTTCGGCGCTTCTACCGCCGGTGTCTTGCGATAAGACTCTTGTTTGATGACAAGCGGCGCGTTGTCGCTGCCAGAATGACTACTTACGGCAGGCGGCTGGGGTTGAACCGACGCCGCAGCGCGCGCAATATAGTCGCTTGCGAGCTTGGCATTCTGCTCAATGCGTTCGTCCGCTACGCGTGTGGCGGCGCAACCTGCAAGCAGTGCTGCGGCCGTGAGACTGACGATGGTTCTGTGTGTGAAGCGTTTCATATCTATCCTTTGCAGCTACCTGTCGATGAGTCATTGACCACGAGAACGCGATCACCGGTATACAAACTGAAGTTGAGACCCACCGCTTGGGACAACTTGGTAAGAGCCTGCTCGAACGT
>JADCJC010000089.1 GCA_020247395.1 Rhodocyclaceae bacterium | reverse complement strand
TCCGCTCCTCACTGCCAACTTCACCCGCTCGCGACGGTTATTAGAAGTTCCCTTCGGCCAGTCCTACCACCAAACCGAAGTCAGAACTACCTGCCTATTAATAGAGCGGGCTTTTTCCCTTGGTAACCTATTTTGGGGGTTTTATCAGAGAAGCAGTACAGCGGGGAAGACGGCGATCGCGAGCACAAGCAAGATCCATTCGCATTTCCAGCGCTTCAAATGCCCAGTGTAGTAGAGGATGATACAAAGAATGGCAAACACATAAAAAATTGCGAGCAACATTGCTTCTCCTTGTTATTCGGAAGACCCCAATCTCCGCGCGTAACGAGACAATAGCATAATGCAGTTAATTCCCGCTTGCCGCCCCTAGATCGCGTCACTGCCGACCTCACCAGTGCGAATCCTCACCACCTGTGCCACGGGCAAAACAAAGATCTTGCCGTCGCCGATCTTTCCCGTCCTAGCAGCCTTGATAATGACGTCGATGGCTTTCTCAGCCAATTCATCGGCAACCACCACCTCTACCTTAACCTTGGGCAGGAAATCCACCGTGTACTCGGCCCCCCGGTAGAGTTCGGTGTGTCCCTTCTGGCGACCGAATCCCTTCACCTCGGTGACCGTTAACCCTGAACAGCCGAGCGCGGTTAGGGCCTCGCGAACCTCATCTAGCTTGAATGGCTTAATGACAGCTTCAATTTTTTTCATGAGTTCCTCCGGGATGGTGGGGATTGTTTGGAGCCTTTTTTACTCGGGCCAATACTTCGACGTAATCGGATAACGCCAGTCCTTGCCGAAGCCGCGGCGCGTAATCTTAGCGCCTACCGGGCTCTGACGCCGCTTGTATTCATTCATTTTTAGCAGCTTGGTCACACGATCAACGTCGCCCGGCAAAAAACCCGCCGCGACTATCGCCGATGGAGCACGATCCTGCTCCATGTACAGCTCGACAATCCCATCGAGCGTCGCGTAATCGGGCAACGAGTCTTGATCTTTCTGGTCCGGTCGTAACTCCGCTGACGGCGGACGCGTAATGACGCGCTCGGGGATGACACGTGACTGGGTATTCCGCCACTGGCAAAGCTCGTAGACGAGTGTTTTTGAGACGTCTTTGAGAATTGCGTAGCCGCCCGCCATGTCGCCGTACAAGGTTGAATAACCGACCGCCATCTCACTCTTGTTGCCGGTGGTCACAACCATCGAACCGAATTTATTTGATAGCCCCATCAACATTGTTCCCCTAATCCGGGCCTGGAGGTTTTCTTCCGCCGTGTCCTCGGCGCGCCCGGCAAACGCTTCCGCCAGCGCGGTCTTGAGCGCCTCGAACACAGGTGTAATGGTGATTTCCTCGTACGTAATGCCGTGTATCGCGGCCATCTCACGCGAATCCTCGAGCGAAATTTGCGCCGTATACGCGGACGGCATCATCACCGCCCTCACCCTTGATGCCCCAAGCGCATCGACCGCAATGGCAAGTGTCAGCGCCGAATCCACCCCCCCGGACAGCCCCAGCAGTATGCCGGGAAATCCGTTTTTATTGACGTAGTCCCTCAGCGCCACCACCAAGGCATGATAGACGTTTTCAACACGCGCAAGCGTTGGATGAACGGGACCCTGTATCGCCCCATCAACAAAGTCGACTATACCCAGCGCCTCTTCAAACGATTTTTCCTGATAGCCAATACGTCCATCCGCATTAACGCCAAACGAAGCGCCATCAAATATGAGCTCGTCTTGCCCCCCTGTCCAGTGCGCATACAGAATCGGCACACCCGTTTCCGCGACACGGCTTCGAACCACGTCGTAGCGCGTCTCAAGCTTTTGAACATCATAGGGTGAGGCGTTTGGCACCACGATGAGTTCAGCACCAGCCTTCACCGTCGCCGCCACCGGCTGCGGAAACCAGACATCTTCACAAATCAGTACACCGATCTTGTGGCCGTCGAGCTCAAACACAAACGGCTTGTGGCCGGTCTCAAAATAGCGTTTTTCGTCAAAAACTTGATAGTTCGGGAGTCGCTGCTTCAGGTAGCTGTGGACAATACGTCCATTTCTGATCAAGGACGCCGCGTTAAACAGCCGCTCGCGGCCCTCCTCTGGCACCCCAACTAGGTGCGGATGTCCGACCACCATGGCGATCCCATCAATGGCGGCGCAAAGCCGTTGGAGCGCCCCGGCACAGGCAAGACGAAAGTCGTGGCGGAACAGCAAGTCCTCCGGCGGGTAGCCGCACAGCGCCAACTCGGGAGTAACGATCAGCGACGCCCCGGCATTTCGCGCCTTGACGGCTTCGGCAATCAAACGGTCGACATTTCCGTTCAGGTCACCAAGCATCAGGTTGACCTGTGCAATTGCGATTTTCATAGAGCCCCCAAAAAAACTCCGCAAAAGTGAGTTGAATTCATTATAGGACTGCCAAGTACGCATAATCTGAGAATGCCAAATTTCACCGTTCGTGTCGTTGATTCACTTGCGGCTGTCTCGCCGGACAAGTGGGACGTTCTCACAGCGGACAATCCGACGCTCAAACACGCCTGGTTGCAATCGATGATTGATGCCGGATGTACTACTGCCGCAACCGGATGGCTAGCGCAATTTGTCCTGCTCGAACGTGATGTGGCCGGCACGACCGAACTGGCGGGTGCAGTGCCTCTTTATATGAAGGCTCACAGCTACGGCGAGTACGTGTTTGATTGGGCATGGGCCGATGCCTACCAACGCGCAGGGCTCGACTACTATCCAAAACTGCTCTGCTCGATACCGTTTACCCCCTGCACCGGATCGAGACTACTCGCCGCAAACCAGCAAGACCGCGAACTGCTGCTCGCTGCGACGATACAAATCGCCAAACAAAGCGATGTGTCATCCCTGCACATTCTGTTCCCCGCAGAAGACGAGCAGGCATTGATCGCGTCACACGGCTTACTGGCGCGACAGGCGGTGCAGTTTCATTGGCGCAACGATAACTACCGCAATTTCGAAGATTTTCTTTCGCGCATGAGCCACGACAAGCGAAAACGAATTAAGCAGGAACGGCGGCGCGTTACCGGTGCCGGGGTCACTTTACGCCGGGTGTCGGGGCCTAACCTGACCAGCGCTGACTGGGATCTGTTCTACCTTTGTTATCAATCCACTTACCAAGCTCATCGCTCCACGCCGTATCTCAACCGGCAATTCTTCGCGCTGATTGGCGAGCGTATGTGCAAAAATGTCTTGATGGTAATCGCCGAGAAAGACGGTGCGCCCATCGCCGCAAGCCTCAACTTAGTGAACAAAACGACCTTGTTCGGTCGCTATTGGGGGGCGACCGAGTTTGTCTCTGGGCTGCACTTTGAGACCTGTTACTACCAGACCATTGAATACTGCATCGAAAATGGTCTCACCTTGTTTGAGGGCGGTGCCCAGGGCGAACACAAGCTTGCGCGCGGGTTTGTGCCGGTAAAATGCGTTTCCGCGCACTTGATCAAAGATGCGCGATTTGCGAGCGCCGTCACGGATTTCCTGCGTCGTGAATCCAACGGCATCGAGCGTTATGTTGACGAACTTAACGAGCACCAGCCGTATAAGACAACTGATGCAACGAGCGAATTGGCAAGCGACACCGGATAGCGCGTCGCCGCGAACTATTCCGTATCGGCCAACAACAGAAGCAGGTTTTCCTGGGCGGCATTGCGTTGCTTAGCGGAACGCGGCGCGGCTACCGTATACACGCCGTCGCTATCCATCTCCCACGCCTCGGTGTTATCCGACAAATAGGCGTTTAAGCCCTCTTCGATCACACGACGCTTTAGTTTCCGATCATTGACAGGGAAACACAACTCGATGCGTCGAAAGAAGTTGCGCTCCATCCAGTCGGCGCTTGACAGCATCACCACCGGATCACCGCCGTTGCCAAAGTACATGACGCGTGTATGCTCTAAAAAGCGACCTACGACAGAACGTACTCGAATATTGTCAGAAAGCCCCTTCACGCCGGGCCGAAGAGCGCACACTCCGCGCACGATCAGGTCAATTCTTACGCCAGCCTGCGACGCCCGATATAGCGCTTCAATGACTTGTGGCTCAACCAGCGAATTTAGTTTGGCAATGATGCGTCCCGACGTCTTTGCATTCGGGAGCGTCGCCGTTGCTGCCTTGCCGACGGCCTTGCGGCGGGCTGGCGCTGGTTTCGCAAACTTGATTTCATGCTCAATTGAGCTTATCACACCGGCGTGTAGGGTAAACGGCGACTGCCAGACCTGCGAAAGTTTTGTCGCCTTGCCGAGCCCGGTGAGCTGGGTGAAGACCTCGTTGACGTCGGCGCAAATCGCCTCATTGGCGGTCAACAGTCCGAAGTCTGTGTAAAGCCTCGCGGTACGCGGATGATAGTTGCCGGTTCCAAGATGAACATAGCGGCGCAGCACGTGTTTGCCGCTGTCTTCGTCCACAAGCTCGCGTCGTACAATTAGCGCCATCTTGGCGTGCGTCTTGTGGCCAACAACGCCGTAAACCACATGGGCACCGACCTCTTCCAGTCTGGAGGCCCAGTTAAGATTGGCTTCTTCATCAAACCGCGCCATCAATTCAACCACGACGGTGACTTCCTTTCCGCGGCTCGCCGCGTCGATCAGCGTTTCCATGATGACCGAATCGGTTCCCGTCCGGTACACGGTTTGTTTGATCGCCACCACCGAGGGATCGCGCGCGGCCTGTTGAATGAACTCAATGACGGGCGTGAAACTCTCAAACGGGTGGTGCAGCAAGATGTCTTGTTTCTTCAGCGCATCAAAGATGTCCTTCCCCTTGGCAACCTTCTGTAGCGCCTTCGGTAGGCCGGGGACAAATGTTCGAAACTTAAGGTCTGGCCGAGCGACTTGATCCGGTACGTTCATCAGCCGGACGAGATTGACCGGCCCGTTGACTCGGTAGAGGTCTGATTCCGCCAGATCAAACTGCGTAAGTAGAAACTGCACCATGTCTTCAGAGCAGTTGTCCGCCACTTCCAGCCTTACCGAATCCCCCAGATGTCGCTGCGGAAGTTCACCTTGTAGGGCAAGGCGCAGATTCTTTACTTCCTCTTCATCTACAAACAAGTCTGAGTTTCGGGTTACCCGGAACTGATAGCAGCCGAGCACTTCCATGCTGGAGAACAATTCGCCGACATGGGCGTGGAGAATGGAGCTAAGAAAAACAAAGTCGTTTTCTCCCTCAGCAACTTCCGCGGGCAGCTTGATCACCCTTGGCAGTACCCGCGGTGCCTGGACAATAGCCCGCTTTGAGTCGCGACCGAAAGCATCACGTCCGGACAACTCCACGGCAAAGTTCAAACTCTTGTTGAACACCCGCGGAAACGGATGGGACGGGTCGAGTCCGATCGGTGTCAACACCGGCATCATCTCGCGGAAGAAAAAATCCTTCACCCAAGCCCGCTGTTGCGGGTTCCACTGCGCCCGGCGGATAAAGCGGATTCCCTCTTCGGCCAGGCGGGGTAACACCACTTCGTTCAAAAGTGCATATTGGGTCTCGACAATCGCGTGGGCGACCGAAACGATAAGACGGTAAACTTCTTTCGGGGTGCGGCCATCGGTGGTCTGCGTCGAAGAGCCGAGTTTGATCTGTTCCTTGAGGCCCGCGACACGAATCTCAAAAAACTCGTCCATATTGGACGACACAATCGACAAAAACTTTAACCTCTCAAGCAGCGGCACCGATTCGTTTTCGGCCTGTGCCAGCACCCGGCGGTTAAACGCCAACATTTGAAGCTCACGATTAAGAAACTTCGCGGATGCGCGCATCACGGCTCGGGACGTAGCGCGTGGTGATATAGGCGACGCGACTCGCGAAGTGCCCATCTTGGATCCTTGCTTTCGTTTTTGTGTTGCCCCAACCATAAGGCACTAGTATTGCAGTTTTTTGACAATGCAGTGTCTTGACGGTATGAGATAGCGGAAAGCAGAATGCGCTATGCGATACTGAGGCGTTAAAAGAACGACAATAGAAATGTCTTTGACTACCCTCGCTGCTGTTGACCTCGGCTCCAACAGCTTTCACCTACAAATTGCCCGGGTGGTGGATGATGTGCTCTACCCGCTGGATTCGATGAAGGAAACGGTGCGTCTGGGAGCCGGTATTACCGACAATAAAGACATCGATGCACCGACTGCCGAACGGGCTTTTGCCACACTGCGTCTGTTTGCTGAGCGACTGCGCGGTATGTCCAAGGATCGCGTCAGAGTCGTGGGAACCAATGCGTTGCGTGTGGCAAAAAACGCACACGAATTTGTCCGCCAGGCGGAGCTCATCCTCGGTTTTCCGATCGAGGTGATCGCTGGCCGCGAAGAAGCCCGCCTCATCTACGTTGGTGTCGCAAAGTCCCTGCCGCCATCCAGCCACAATCGCATGGTCGTCGATATTGGCGGGGGGTCGACCGAGTTCATCATTGGCCACCGCCTCAAGCCAAAACTGGTCGACAGCCTGTACATGGGCTGCGTCAGCTACTCATCTGTCTACTTTCCCAATGGCGAAATCGACAAACGCCGGTTGAAAGACGCGCAGCTAGCGGCGCGAAAAGAGTTGGAGCAGATTCGTGCGAGCTTCAAGAAGGAAGGCTGGCGAGAGGTGTTTGGCTCATCGGGTACCGCCAAAGCGCTCGCCGGCATCATCAGTGATCAGGGCATGTCTGCAGGCGCAATCACCCGACAAGGGCTCGAATCGCTACGCGACCGTGCGCTCAAGGCGGGCAGCTTTGATCGGCTGGGCCTTGCCATCAAGGCAGATCGAGTCCCGGTACTTGCCGGTGGACTGGCGATTATGCTGACTATCTTTGAGGAACTCGATCTCACCGAAATGCTGCCGGTAGACGCGGCGCTACGCGATGGCGTTTTATACGATATGTTGGGTCGCGCGCACCAGAGCGACGTGCGCGAAGCGACCGTTGAACAATTTGGACGTCGTTATCACGTCGATCAAGCACAGGCGGACCGGGTGCTTAGCTTGGCGCTTCATTTTTTCGACCAGATCCATGCGCCGGCCACCTCTGAACTTGAGCGGACACTGATTACGTCGTCGAGGCAGCGCGTAGCTTGGGCGGCCCGCTTGCACGAAATCGGCATGACGATCGCGCAAGCAGGCTTCCATAAACATTCTGCTTATGTGCTCGCCAACGCGGACATGCCGGGTTTTTCGAAACGCGAACAGGCGGCGCTGGCAAGATTGGTTCTCGCCCAACGCGGCAAGTTAAGCAAACTTGCCACGGACACCGGCATCGGCGAGGATTTTGTCCGGGAGGCACTGTGTATCCGACTCGCCGTCGTGCTCTCTCGCAGTCGGCGCGCAGTTGCGACTAAACGCTTTATGCTGTCCCGAGCGGCGAGCGCAGACAGCTTCGGCTTATCCGTGGATGGCACCTGGCTGGCTGACCACGATCTGACCGATTATGAGCTTGCCCAAGAAGTGGCAGAGTGGCGTTCGCTGGGGGTGACACTCGCCATTGAGCGAAATGAGCTGGCTGCACCGGCCTGAACCGGTTAGACCGTTTCAGGCGTCACCATCGCCTTGAGCACGGTCTGCATCGCTGCCTGACGATGGCGTGTTTCAAACCACCACATGGCACCTTTTTTAACGCTCAAGTAACCGCCGCTGCCATCGAGGAGATGCGCCGCCACCATGCCTAGTGTTGGCTGGTGGCCAACCACCATTATCTTTTGCCCGGCCCCGCCAGATGGCCATCCGGCGGCTTTCAACACCGCCTCTGCCGGGGCATCTGGTGCGATCCGTGGCTCAGTGAGGAACGGCTGCCCGAGCGCTTCGGCTGTTTGTTGCGCCCGATTGGCCGGACTGGCAATCAGCACCCAGTCGGCCCATTGGCCACCGATCTGCCCGGCGAACCAATCGGCCATTTTTTTCGCTTGGCGGCGTCCCTTGGGCGTCAAATTCCGTAGGTGATCGGTCGCCGCTTCGTCTTCCGCCTCGGCGTGGCGCCACAATACTAATTCCATACTTTCTCCTTTGGTCCAGACGCCGCTCGCCGACAAGATAGTTTTACCTTGCCATTATGCCAAGCCGCCCAGCCAAACAAGCCATTCCCAAGCAACGGAAAACTAGTAAACTCACCGGTGAAATGTGTCCAGCGCATTTTCTGTCGGCAGCACCTTAGATCGGCAGCACCTTAGATTTTTGGGCGGCTGCGTCCGGGTTTCCGGTTCGACATCGAACAACACCACCACCCATTCGGTTCCACACCAAAGCGAGGATTTCCACTCATGATGAATCTTAAACGACTATCAAAAGTTAGCGCGGCACTGCTCTCTACCGCGCTCATGATCACCCCGGCGATTGCACAGGAGTTAACCGGCACATTAAAGAAAATCAAGGATAGCGGCACCATCACCATTGGTCACAGGGAAACCTCCATTCCATTCTCATACTTGGACGAAAAGCAGCAGCCAATCGGCTATTCGATGGACCTGTGCATGGCAATCGTCGAGGAGGTAAAAAAGACCCTAAACATGCCGACGCTGGCTGTCAAGATGAATCCAGTCACCTCGCAGACGCGTATTCCGCTAATGGCTAACGGCACCATCGACCTTGAATGCGGCTCGACTACCAATACCTTGAAGCGCCAAGAGCAGGTAGATTTTGCACCGACCACCTTCGTCACCGGCACCAAGCTGGTGGTGAAGAAGTCATCCAAAATCAAGAGCTACAAAGACCTTAAGGGCAAGACAGTGGTTGTCACTCAGGGCACCACCAACGAACGCGTGATTAAAGCCTTGAACGACGCGGAGAACCTAGGCATGAAATTCCTGTCGGCCAAGGACCATGGCGAATCTTTCTTGACCGTCGAATCCGGTCGTGCCGCCGCCTTTGCGATGGACGACGTTCTTCTCTATGGCCTGGTTGCCAAATCGAAGAAGCCAGCTGACTTCGCCGTGGTGGGTGAGTATCTGTCCTATGACCCGTACGCGATCATGCATCGTCGCAACGACGCTGACTTCGCGCTGGCGGTGAAACGCGCCCTGTCTGCCTTGTTCCGTTCGGGCGACATCAATAAAATCTACGACAAGTGGTTCGTTGGCAAACTGCCTGACGGCTCAACGATGGGTATGCCAATGAGCCCATTGCTCAAATCCGCATTCCAGAGCCAAGCACTGCCAGAGTGAGTTAACGAGCCAATATTTGCGTCTGGTAGAAAGAACGCAGGTATCAAGTAAGATGAGGGGAATCGAGCAATTGATTCCCCTTTTTGTTGCATCGGCGCGGCAAGGGGCTGTCGTCATCGGGGTAAATGGGAAACAAATCGGCGTGTGTAAGTGATTTTGCGGAAATGGGGTACGGAGTGCGCGGGTTCGCGTCTACCTTCGTGTTCACATCGGTCCATCGAAAAGCCAGGGGAGACGGCGCACCATGGAATGGAAATTTTTTCTAGAACAAGCTCCTTCGGGGGGAATGACGTACCTCGGCTGGCTGGGCTCGGGGGTGATGTGGACGTTGTTGGTGTCCATCTGCGCTTGGGTTATCGCCTTTTCGCTTGGCTCTATTCTCGGCATACTTCGCACCACACCATTGAAATGGCTGAATCGCGGCGCGACGGTTTACGTCGAAATCTTCCGCAACATTCCGTTGCTGGTGCAGATGTTCCTGTGGTACTTCGTGATGCCGGAAATACTACCGACGAGTATGGGCGACTGGCTCAAACAGACCTACCCTAATTTGATCACGCTACCATTTGCGCAATTCAGCCTGTGGGAGTTCACCGCTGCGGTGATGTGTCTCGGTCTCTACACCGCATCACGGGTTGCGGAACAAGTTCGCTCCGGTATCCAGTCGTTGCCAAAAGGGCAAACTAACGCGGGACTGGCGATGGGTTTCACACTTCCGCAGGTTTATCGCTATGTGATCCTGCCGATGGCCTACCGTCTCATCATTCCGCCGATGACCTCTGAGTTCCTGACAATTTTCAAGAACTCCTCGACCGCGCTCACCATTGGCGTACTCGAACTGACCGCACAGGCGCGGCAAATCAACGAGTACACGTTCCAAACCTTCCCCACGTTCGCGGCGGTGACCATCATCTACGTGGTCATCACCCTGACCGTCGTCATGGCGATGCGGTTGTTGGAAAAGAGGGTCGCCGTTCCCGGCTTTGTTTCGCAGGGAGGACATTGATCATGGGAGATTTTGACTACAAGATCATCATCAACAATCTCCCGTTCTTGTGGGACGGCTTGCTGCTGTCGCTCAAGTTATTCTGCATCGCCTTGGTCGGCGGCATCTTCTTCGGCACACTACTCGCGCTCGCCCGGCTGTCGAGCTGGCGCGTCCTGTCGTACACGTCCGCCGGCTTTGTGAATTTGATCCGCTCGATCCCCTTCATCTTGGCGATCTTCTGGTTCTATTTCCTCACACCGATGTTGGTCGGAAAAATTACCGGGCAACAGGGGGAAGCGGTCGGCCCATTCACCTCCGCAATCGTGGCATTTATCATGGTTGAGTCAGCGTACTACTCGGAAATCATCCGCGCCGGGATCCAATCGGTTCCGCGCGGTCAACCCTGGGCAGCCTATGCGCTCGGCATGAACTACTGGCAGGCGATGGGGCACATCGTGCTTCCGCAGGCGTTCCGCAATATGCTGCCGATTATGCTAACGCAGGCGATTATTTTGTTCCAGGACACGTCGCTCGTTTACGTTGTCGGCCTCAAGGATTTCCTCGGCGCAGCAAGCAAGGCCGGGCAGATATCGGGACGCATTGTCGAACTCTACATTTTTGTGGCACTCGTGTTCCTCATTATCTGTTTCGGCGCGTCGCGACTTGTCAAGTATCTGCAAGCGCGTATGGATGCCGGCCGCGTCTAAACCCGCCCCTAACCAAACTCCACACTCAATGGGGCGTTTGATCGTCCCACCAGAACCACACATAGCAGCGATAGAGGATAACCATGGCAATGATCGAAATCAAAAACGTCAGCAAATGGTATGGGGAAAAACAGGTACTAGTCGATTGCACCACACAAGTCGCCAAAGGCGAAGTGGTGGTGGTGTGCGGACCATCCGGCTCGGGCAAATCAACTTTGATCAAAACCGTGAACGGCCTGGAGCCGTTTCAGAAGGGCGAAATCTTGGTAGACGGCGTATCGGTTGGTGACAAGACAGTCGACCTCGCCAAACTTCGCTCGCGGGTTGGGATGGTGTTCCAAAATTTTGAGTTGTTCCCCCACATGAGTGTCAGCAAAAACCTCACTATCTCGCAAACCAAGGTACTGGGGCGTAGTGAAGACGAAGCGCTCGACAAAGGGTTGAAGCTGCTGGACCGCGTGGGCCTCATCGAACACAAGGACAAGTTTCCCGCCCAGCTTTCCGGCGGCCAGCAGCAACGTGTTGCCATCGCGCGAGCGTTGTCGATGGACCCAATTTGCATGCTGTTCGATGAACCGACCTCCGCGCTCGATCCGGAGATGATCAACGAAGTGCTCGATGTCATGGTTGAGCTCGCCAAAGAAGGCATGACCATGATGGTTGTCACCCATGAAATGGGCTTCGCCAAGAAGGTCGCCAATCGCGTTATCTTTATGGAAAAAGGTGGGACGATTCTGGAAGACTGCACCAAAGATGAGTTTTTCGGCTCCCCGCGGAAACAACGCACTCAAGATTTCCTATCGAAGATTTTGCACAACTAAACTTCCTTATCCGCGGCACTTTCCAAGGTTTTATGCCCGAAAACGCTCGTCCTTAAACGACTTTCATGCCTGTAATCGAAATCAAACACCCGCTGGTCAAACACAAGATCGGGTTACTGCGCGCAAAAGACATTTCGACCAAGAGTTTCCGTGAGATCACCCAGGAGCTGGGCCGCCTGCTTGCTTACGAAGCGTGCCGCGATTTTCCGTTGGAATCACATACCGTCCAAGGATGGTGCGGTCCGATTGACGTGCAACGCATCGAGGGCAAGAAGGTGACATTGGTGCCGATCCTTCGCGCCGGCCTCGGCATGTTGGACGGCGTGTTAGGTATCATCCCATCGGCAAAAGTCAGCGCGGTCGGTATTGCACGAAATCACGACACGCTTCAGCCTGAGCCTTACCTCGAACGCTTCGTCGGCAAACTTGACGAACGCACCGCCATCATTCTCGACCCGATGTTGGCCACGGCCGGTTCGATGATCGCCGCTATTGAGATGTTGCAAAAAGCGCGGGCCAGACAAATCAAAGCGCTGGTATTAGTCGCGGCACCGGAAGGCATTCAACGGCTAAACGCCGCTCACCCGGAGGTGGAGGTATACACCGCAGCGATCGACTCTCACCTGAATGAATCCGGCTACATTATTCCCGGCTTAGGCGACGCGGGTGACAAGATATTCGGCACCAAGTAACCGCCCGGCAAATGTCCTAAGGCGCTGCGCCTATCAGGACACTAACGTGCGCTGCCGCGCTCGCACCCAGCGCTGTCAGGTTGTAGCCGCCTTCAAGAGCCGACACCACCCTGCCCTCGGCATAAAGATCCGCCATAGTTAGAATCTCTCGGGTGATCCAGACATAGTCGTCTTCGACAAGATCGAGGTAGGCTAGCGGGTCGTCGCGATGCGCGTCAAAGCCGGCCGAAATGATGATGAGTTCTGGTTTGAAGTCATGCAGCGCAGGGAACCAACTTGCGGCAATCGCGCGGCGAAAAGCGGCGCTCCCAGTACGCGCCGCTAACGGCGTCGGAATAATGTGAGCGTTCCCCGTGTCGGCCCCGGTCCCGGGGTAGTAGGGATGCTGAAACGATGAGCACAACATCACGCGGTCATCGTCGTGAAAGATGTCTTCCGTGCCGTTGCCATGATGCACATCGAAGTCCAAAATCGCCACCCGCTGCAACCCACACGCGACGATGGCGTGACGTGCACCAACTGCCACATTGTTGAAGATACAAAAGCCCATCGCATGGTCGTACGTCGCGTGGTGGCCACATGGCCGAACCGCACAAAACGCATTGCGATTGATGCCTGACATCACCCGATCCACGCCCTCCACCACCGCACCCGCCGCTCGCCGCGCCGCTTCCAGCGAGAAGATATTCATCGACGTATCTGGGTCAAGATACGCGTAATCATGCGTGGGAGCCGCCGCAAAAATAGAGGCCACGTAATCTGCATCGTGCGCCAACGTAAGCGTCGCTTCGCTGGCCGGCGGCGCATCGACGCGCTGCATCTGTTTCGCCAAACCCGCATTCTCCAGCGCGTTCAGTACGGCGTATAGACGCGACGGCGATTCCGGATGGTGCGGGCCCATTTCGTGTTGCAGGCACACCGGGTGGGTAATCAGTGCGGATTTTGCGTGATTTTGTGACATGGTATGGTACCTAGACTGAATGTTTTATGGATCGCCTGCTGCTGCGGGGCGCGTTGCTAGGGCACGATTGGACGGCCACGTATCTGGCAAACACATTGCCAAACACACGCCCTCCTTGCCTAGCATGCCCGCCATGCTTCGCTCGGCCAGACGAAAAATCGCTCACCCATCCACTTTCGAGCGCCGCCAAGAAACGTTCAGGCTCGGCGCAAAAACTATTGCGGACAGCAGTTGTCATAACCGCGCTACTTTAGCGCGATCACGGGGAGTCGCGACCTCGTTGTAAGGATTTTGACGGCGTTTGGCGGCGATATTGTTTACAGTTTTCAACAAAATCTCGCTCAACTGCCGGCATCGCACACGGTAAACTCAATTGTTCGCTCCTACTGGCTGTTATGCTCACCGAAAACAAAAACCTTCTTCAAACCGTCGCTCAGAGTCTGACTGCGGGGGAGCGCGATGCTCGCGCCGCCATTCGTGAAGTCATCGCTCGCGCTGGCGAAATCATCCTCGGCAAAGACGCGCAGATTCGGATGGCCATTGCCTGCATCTTGGCGCGTGGGCATTTGCTCATCGAAGACGTACCCGGCGTCGGCAAAACCACACTCTCCCACGTCATCGCCAGCCTGCTCGGTCTAAAGTACCAGCGCATTCAGTTCACCAGTGACCTGTTGCCCGCCGACATCGTTGGCGTTTCTATTTTTGATCGTGAATCCTCAACCTTCCAATTCCATCCTGGGCCGATTTTTTCGCAGGTGATTCTGGCCGATGAAATCAACCGTGCCAGCCCCAAGGCGCAGTCCGCCCTGCTTGAAGCGATGGAAGAACATCAAGTTACCGCCGACGGCAACACGATGTCGTTACCCGAACCGTTTTTTGTCATTGCCACCCAGAACCCATCGCACCAAATCGGCACCTTTCCGCTGCCTGAGTCTCAGCTAGATCGCTTCCTGATGCGTATCAGCCTCGGCTATCCCGACCAATCTGCCGAGCGCGCCTTGCTAAAGGGCGAGGACCGCCGCGAGATGGTCGCGCGTGTGCAGCCCGCGATGTCGGTCGCCCAACTGGTGGCACTGCAAAAGGAAGCGACGGAAATTCACGTATCAGATGCCTTGATTGATTATGTTCAGGCACTGGTTCTCCACACCCGCGACTCGTCACACTTCGAAATGGGGCTGTCCCCGCGCGCCGGGCTGGCACTACTGCGCGCCGCACAAGCATGGGCGATGCTCGCCGGTCGCAAGCTTGTCCTGCCGGAAGACGTACAGGCCGTCGCACCTGCGGTTGTCGGCCATCGACTTCGCGCGATTTCCCATAAAGGCGGCGCTGCAAAATCGATTGATCCCGCGCAAGACTTGCTGCAATCGGTACCGATCCCTTGATGGCCTTGTTTCGCCAATAACCCCAACAAGAGCAATAACCCGCACCTGAAGAAAATGAAAACACTTGCCTCTCCCACCCGGTTTTTCTCCTGCGTACTTTGTGTCCTGCTGCTATCGACCATCGGTAGTGTGCGCGCGGCATTCAAATGTCAGGGTGCCGATGGCAAGATCGAGTATTCGGATCGAGCTTGTGACACGACCAAAACCGCCCTCGACAAACCGAATGCCGGCAAGACGGTCCAATCGAAAGTTGTTGCCAACCCGATGGAACAGCTGCAAAAGCTTTTTGCCGACTTCGAGCCCCGCCTATGTGAACGCGAGGCACTTGCCGCTGAACTCGATCGCGCGGGCCGTAGCGGCGAAATCACGAAAGCACCGCTCGCCTGGCGTAGCAAGCAAGACAAACTCATCGAACTCAACGACATCATGGTCGATTTTCAGCTACGTGCGGGAAAGATCACCAAGCCAGCCGGTAAC
The DNA here is from genome assembly GCA_020247395.1 of Rhodocyclaceae bacterium. Classification (GTDB taxonomy): domain Bacteria; phylum Pseudomonadota; class Gammaproteobacteria; order Burkholderiales; family Usitatibacteraceae; genus UKL13-2. The sequence goes on along the minus strand of JADCJC010000089.1, from coordinate 10,357 downwards.
GGCAGCGCCGAGACTGCCGCTCTGCAAAAATTTCAAGCGAGCCTCAAAAGCTGTGGGCAACGCGGTGTGATTCAATCATCGACCGCCAATACCACACCATCGACAGCGGCTGCGCCTGCGCCCGTGGCTAGCCCAACCAAGCCAGCGGCGAAGTAACTAAAGGCAATCGGCGCTGGTGGCCCATGGGAGACTTCTCATTTGCTCTTCGGCAGCGCATCTCTGATTGGACCTTCCGCGCACGTATCCCGGAGCAGCCGCCCGTCGTTCTGACACAAAAGCGTATCTTCATCATCCCGACGCGCACTGGCTACTTCTTTGCGTTTGTGCTGGTGCTTTTGCTCATCGCATCGGTGAATTACGTGCTGTCGCTGGGCTTCCTGCTCACATTCCTATTGGCCAGCATGGGCGGCATGTCGATGCTGCACACCTTTCGTAATCTGGCACGCCTTTCCATTTTCCCCGGTCGCACGGAACCGACCTTCGCCGGCGATGTTGCCCACTTTCATCTGGTGATACACAATCCCGGCGTTGCGCGGTTTTCCGTTGGAGTCAAACGCGCAAAATTGCGTGATGCAGAGCCGACCTTTGGCGACATCACCCCCGGCGGCAGCAGTAATCTGTCGCTGAGCATCATGGCGGAGTCACGCGGGCTCATGCCTTGCGGAAGACTTGAGATCTTTACGGAATATCCGGTCGGTTTGTTTCATGCCTGGTCTTACGTTGGTTTTGACATGACCTGTTTGGTGTATCCCAAACCCGACCCGGGTGCGGGTGCCTTGCCAATCTCTGCGACTGGCAACGGCGAGGGCAACATCCCTGTCGCAGGCGACGAAGAGTTCCAATCACTGCGCGCCTACCGCGCAGGCGATACGTTGCGGCAGATTGCCTGGAAGGCGTTGGCCCGGGAGCAAGGGCTGCTCGTCAAGGAGTTTGGCACCACCACCAGCGCCGATTTGTGGCTCGATTACGCCGCCCTCGTTGGCTTCGGCGCCGAGCAACGCCTCGCGCGCCTCACGTGGTGGGTACTCGAAGCCGAACGCGCACTTGTGCCCTACGGCCTCAAATTGCCCGGCGTTACCATCCCGCCCTCGATGGGCCGCCAGCATCGCGATAAGTGCCTTGAGAGACTGGCCCTCTACGGACTGCAAGACGGGGCTGCGGCATGATCAACGGCAGCGCACTCACACTGGCAAACGTCACTTGGCTAGTGGCGGCAATGGGCTTTGTCATCGCGCCCCACGTGCAGCGTCTGCCGTGGTGGGCTTCCGCAGTTTGTTTGGCTGCTGGCGCGTGGCGCTGGTGGATTGCGCGCAACGGATTACGCACACCCGGCTGGTTGATCATGGGCGGCATCGCCTTTGCGATTACCGCCGGCGCATTTGTTGAATACCGCAAATTGTTTGGCCGCGAAGTCGGCGTCATGCTGCTGATTGTGATGCTGTGTTTGAAGCTACTTGAAATGCGCATGAAGCGCGACGCCATGGTGGTGATCTTCCTCGGCTTCTTTCTGGCGCTCACCAACTTTTTGTACTCACAAACCATCTTGATGGGTGTCTACATGTTGGTCTGCGTGTGGCTGTTCATCGCCACCTTGATCGGTTTTAACCGCATCAATAGCGAACCCACTATTCGAGATCGCTTGGCACCTGCGGGCTGGCTGCTGCTGCAATCCATCCCGATGATGATCGTGTTTTTCTTTCTGTTCCCGCGCATTAGCGGGCCGCTGTGGAGTATTCCGCAAGATGGGCAGGCACGCACCGGCTTATCGGATAGCATGTCGCCGGGTGATATCTCAAAACTTTCACAGTCCGACGCTGTGGCCTTCCGTGTAGAGTTTGAGGGCGCGGTACCAAACACCACCGACCTCTATTGGCGCGGCCCGGTACTCGGCATGCAGTCTGGGCGTGGTTGGCGAATGTACGATTCACCGGCCGTCGCTCAGTTCGAATACACTGCGTTGAGTCCCGAAGTCAAATATCGCGTCACCATGCAGCCGCACAACAAGACATGGCTGTTTGCCCTCGATATTCCGAGTGCCGTCCCTGCCGATGCAATGCTGCTTGCGGACTATCAAATGCGCGCCAAGCAGCCTGTCAATGCGCTCAAGGCATACAGCATCGGCTCGCATCTCAACTACCGAATCGAAGCGGACAGCTCACCCGTCGAACTGCAAAAGTACTTGAATTTCAATCGCCGCAGCAATCCGCGCACCATCGCTTTTGGCCAAGAAATGCGAGAGAAATACCCCGACCCGAAGGCGCTGATTGAAGAACTGATGAAGAAGTACAACCGCGAATTCACTTATACGTTGGAGCCGCCGCTGCTCGGTGACAACCCGATGGATGAATTCTTGTTCGGCACCAAGCTCGGATTCTGTGAACACTACGCGGGAAGTTTTGCGCTCATCATGCGGGCTGCGGGTGTGCCCGCCCGCGTGGTCACCGGCTACCAAGGCGGCGAAGTCAATCCCGTCAGCCGAATGTTGGTCGTTAAACAATCCGAGGCGCATGCATGGACTGAGGTCTGGCTGCCTGACTTGGGCTGGTTACGCGTTGACCCTACCTTCGCGGTGTCTCCACTGCGGATCAATCGCGGCATGTCGGCGGCGCTTGGTCCAGTGGGCGTTTTTGACAACATGGTCGAAGCCGACAAACTCGGCATCCTGCGCAGCCTTGCTTATACCTGGGATGCGGTGAACTCCGAATGGAATCGCTGGGTGGTCGGCTTTAACCAAGACCGTCAGCGCGGCATGTTTGAAGGCTTCGGCATTCCCGACGTCGATTGGCGGACGATGGCGATGTGGCTGATCGGCGGCGTGTTTGTCGCCGGCGGCGGCATGGGGCTAGTCCTGCTGGCGCTCGCCTACCGAAATCGAAAGTCCCCTGTGGATGAGGCGTTTGAGCGCTTTTGTGCCCAAATCGGCCGCCGTGGCTTGATCCGTGCCAAATCGGAAGGGCCGATAGATTTCTTGAAACGCATCGAGCGCCAACGGCCGCAAGACCACGAGCAGGCAAAAAACGTCATCGATGCTTACATTGCGGCGCGTTATGCGCCTTCTGCGAGCGACGTCTCATCACGGCGGCGCTTTATCCAGTTGGCGAGGCGCTTTCGAAGTGCGTAGCAAAGCCAAAGATGTATGGAGAGTGCGGTACCCTAACCCTGTTGCCTGGGCGCAGTAACGCAGCCAAGCCGGGACGACACTCGTAGATATCCGAATTGGCGCACGCTCCGACTTGCGGCTTGCCTGCCCTCAGCGCCAGCTGCCGACCAGGCGTAAGTCGATCGCCAGCCCCGCAGCCGCACCATCCGGCGTAAACTCTGCCTCATGAAAATGAGAACGTCGGAGGATATGTGAACCAAAGCGTGAGCCACAGCGTGAACCCCACCACTTTTCCCTCGATTGAACACCGGGTTTCCGCCGAAGAGTGGCAGACCCGCGTCGATCTCGCCGCCTGCTACCGGCTGATCGCGCTCCACGGCTGGTCGGATTTGGTGTTCACCCATATCACCGCGAAGATCCCCGGTACAGACGGCCAGTTTCTGATCAATCCGTACGGTCTGTTGTTCGATGAGATGACCGCCTCCACCTTGGTCAAGATTGACGCCGGAGGTAACAAACTCGACGCGTCCAATCCCTTTCCGATTAATCCTGCCGGCTTCGTTATCCACAGTGCCGTGCACGCTGCGCGGGAGGACGCCAAATGTGTCTTGCACACCCACACCGCCAATGGTGTCGCGGTAGCGGCACAACGCGGCGGACTGCTGCCAATCTCGCAGCAATCGATCATCGTCCTTTCGAGCCTCGCGTATCATGACTACGAGGGGATCGCGCTTAACGACGACGAGAAGCCGCGGCTGGTTCGCGACCTTGGCGACAAGAATTTCCTGATGCTGCGTAATCACGGCCTGCTGACCGTCGGTGGCACCATCGCCGACGCGTTTCTCGCCATGTACTTGTTGGAAACCTGTTGCGCCGTGCAGATTCGCGCGCAAGCCGGCGGGCGATTTGGCGACGACTTGATGCCGATCCCGCAGCCGATCTTGGATGGTGCCAGAGCGCAGATGAAAACCGTTACTGCTGGGCTGGGTGCCAACCTGGCTTGGCCAGCGCTGCTGCGCAAACTTGACCGGATTGATTCCTCTTATAAAAACTGAGGCTTAAGCCCCGCATATGGAAAAAAAGTACGCCACCTTCGCCTTGTTCTATCCGTACTACCTGTCCGAGCACCGCAACACCACCTGCCGCACGCTCCATTTCATCGGCTCGACCATTGTGCTGGGGATCGTTGCGGCGATGATCACGACGCAGCAATGGTGGATGGGTTGGTTGATCCCGCTCGCCGGTTATGGCTTTGCATGGGTGGGACACTTCTTCTTTGAAAAAAACCGCCCTGCCACGTTCACCTATCCCTTCTACAGTTTTGCTGGTGATTGGCTCATGTACGCGCAGCTATTGACCGGCAAGATTGGCTTTACACCGCGTGCCGATGAAGTGATCGCCTAATGGGCGCTGCAACACCGAGTAACCCAATAGAGAAAGCGGTGAGACGTCGCATCTATTTGATGCGCCACGGTGCCGTCACGTACTTCACGCCAGAGGGAGCAGCCATCCCACCGGACGGTGTGCCGTTGAATGCAGCCGGTATCACCCAAGCCGAGGCGGCCGGACGATTGTTTGCGCGACACGGCGTTAACTTCGATCGGGTCATTGTCAGCGGCCTGCCGCGCACTATCCAAACTGCGGAGCGACTACTGGCGCAGCTCGAATCCACGAACACGATGGAGCACCGCCCTGCCCTGCAAGAAATTCGTGCCGGCAAGCTTCGCGATATCCCCAAGCATGAATTGCGCGAGAGTTTCCTCAGCGTGCTCCATGGCACGGCATCACTCGATACCAAGTTTATGGGCGGCGAAAGTGTCGGCGCCTTACTCGATCGGGTGCTGCCGGAGATTGACGGACTGCGCCGCGACCCCGACTGGTCAACCCTGCTGCTGATACTGCACGGCGGGGTGAATCGCGCGATATTGAGTTATTTGTTGTCAGGCCAACGGACGATGATGGGGGGCTTCGAGCAAAGCCCGGCGTGCATCAATGTGATCGATGTCGGCGTAGCACCACGCGATGTCATTTTGCGCGCCACCAATCTCTCGCCTACTGACTGGTTACAACACGACACACGCTCCTCGACGATGGAGGTATTGTTTGGGCAATATGCGTCGTCCGGCTCACGCAATCCATAACGCACACAACACACAAACGAAAACCCCTGATGACCGACCCGTTTAAGCACTTTGCCGGCACCAAGCCCGTATCCACCCAACACCAGTTCAACGTCGGCGCACTTGAAGAATGGCTGTCAGAAATGCTCGGCAGCGAATTCGATGGGCTCAGGGTTGAGCAATTCAAGGGCGGGCAATCCAATCCCACCTTCAAACTCGTCACGCCTAAACGCAATTACGTGATGCGTGCCAAGCCGGGGCCGTCATCCAAGCTGCTGTCATCGGCACATGCGATCGAGCGTGAATACCAAGTTCTCACCGCACTTCGGCATAGCGATATCCCGGTGCCAAACACCTACGCATTGTGTGAGGACGAATCGATCATCGGCCGCGCGTTTTTTGTCATGGAGATGGTAGAAGGCCGCATCATGTGGGACCCACAGCTACCGGGCATGGCAAACGCCGAGCGCGCGGCGATTTTTGATGAAATGAATCGGGTCATCGCCGCTCTGCACTCGCTGAACTTTGCAGCAATCGGGCTCGGTGAATACGGCAAACCCGGCAACTACTTCGCACGCCAAATCAGCCGTTGGAGCAAACAGTATCAAGACTCCGGCACGGAAAAGATCGAGGCGATGAACAACCTGATCGAGTGGTTGCCGCAGCACATTCCCGCAGGTGATGAAACGTCGATCGTGCACGGTGATTATCGGCTCGATAACCTTATCTTCCATCCCACCGAGCCACGCATTTTGGCAGTGCTCGACTGGGAGCTTTCCACACTCGGGCATCCACTCGCCGACTTTGCCTATCACGCAATGACTTGGCACGTGCCGCCGGCTGCGTTTCGTGGGTTAGCTGGTGTTGATCTCGCCGCACTAGGTATTCCGGCCTTGCGGGATTACGTGGCGAGTTACTGCGCACGCACCGGGCGTCCAGACGGCATCGAGAACTTTGACTACTATCTGGCGTACAACATGTTTCGGATGGCAGGCATCCTGCAAGGCATCATGCGCCGCGTGGTGAATGGCACGGCATCATCCGCGCAGGCCGAGGCGATGGGCAAGGCCGCACGGCCGATGGCTGAATTGGGCTGGAAAGTGGCTAAACGCGTCGGCCAACGCGGGACGCAATCGGTCGGCAAACAATAAGGAACGATCAGGAATTCACGATGGACTTTTCCTACTCCGCAAAATCAATAGAACTACAGCAGCGCATGGAGGCGTTTTTTGCCGAACACATCATGCCGAATGAACATCGCTATCAGCAGGATATCGAGGCCAATACCCGTGCAGGAAAGCGCTGGACTCCGACGGCGATCATCGAAGAGTTAAAGCCTAAAGCGCGGGCCGCAGGGTTGTGGAACCTCTTTATGCCTGGACAGTTAGGCGCGAATCTCACCAACTTGGAGTATGCCCCGCTCGCCGAGATCACCGGTCGTGTGCCGTGGTCGCCCGAGGTGTTTAACTGTAGTGCGCCGGACACCGGCAACATGGAAGTGTTCGCGCAATATGGCACCCCACAACAAAAGGCACAGTGGCTCACCCCGCTCCTGGCGGGCGAAATTCGTTCCGCCTTTGCCATGACCGAGCCGGGCGTCGCCTCAAGCGACGCCACCAACATCGAAACACGGATTGAGCGCAGCGGCGATGAGTATGTAATCAACGGCCGCAAGTGGTGGATTTCCGGTGCGGGCGACCCACGTTGTGCGGTGTATATCGTGATGGGCCGTAGTGACCAAGACGCGCACCCGGCCGCGCCGACCCACAGTCAGCAATCGATGATTATTGTCCCCGCCAATACGCCGGGGGTGACGGTGGTGCGTCCACTGCCGGTGTTTGGCTACGACGACGCGCCACACGGCCACTGCGAGATTGCCTTTGACAATGTTCGCGTGCCCGCCGAAAACATTCTGCTCGGTGAGGGGCGTGGCTTTGAGATTGCCCAGGGCCGATTGGGACCCGGCCGTATTCATCACTGCATGCGCCTGATCGGCTTATCCGAACGCGCCTTAAGACTGATGTGTGAACGCCTGACTTCACGCATAGCCTTTGGCAAACCGCTCTCAACACAAGGTGTGTGGCACGAGCGTATCGCCGAAGCCCGCTGCATGATTGACCAAGCGCGGCTGCTGACGCTAAAAGCGGCCTACATGATGGACACAGTTGGCAACAAAATTGCCAAAACCGAAATCGCGATGATCAAGGTGGTCGCACCCAGCGTTGCGCAGCGGGTCATCGATTGGGCGATACAGGCGTATGGCGGCGCGGGGGTATCGGATGACTTTCCACTCGCCTTTGCCTACGCACAGGCGCGGCTGCTGCGTCTGGCCGACGGGCCAGATGAAGTACATCGGCAATCGCTCGCTAAAATGGAGCTCGGCAAATACTTAAAGACGCCGTGATTCAATTCATTTGATTTCTCCCACCTTGCCGAATATGGCGGTTGCCTGAAAAAAGGCAACCGCTGCTCGCGCGCACAGCCACAGGGGTTGCGCCAGGCGGGAGCCGATACATGGACACTCTCAAAATCGCCTGAACGCGGAACGGCGTGGCGAAACCGACCGCGCTATCAGCACGCGCTAGTCGGGCGTGCGTGCCACATTCATTACCATTGCCAACAAAGAGTAATAACCGCACAAAGACGTAAGGTCAACAATACCCTTCGCGCCGAACGCAGCAAGCACAGCGGCATAACAATTATCATCAACTGCCTTGTTGGTTAGAACCTGCCGACAGAACTCGTAGACCATGCGTTGCTCAGCGTCCAACGCCTGCGGCATCGCATCAGCCGCAATGGCATCAGCGTCAGCTTGCGTCACTCCTGCCTGCAACGCGATCGGATAATGAATGTTCCACTCGACTGGCTGCCCCCAATGGCGGGCAACGATAAGGATCGCCAACTCAGTTAGGCGTTTATCCAATCCAGTGTTGTAGCGCAGGTATTCACCCGTCTTTTGGACACGCGCCATTAAGTCCGGGCTGTACATCATCGGCTTGAATGGCCCGATCACCCCGCCGCGCGGCCCGGCAACGAGCTCCTTCGCCGCTTCGGCCTGGGCGAGTGTCCATGCGTCTCGCGGCGGCAACGGTAGCCGCTCGACACCTTCAAATGCCGGCTGAATCGTTGTTGTCATTCGCCCGCCTTGATCTTGTTGTCGCGAATCACCTTCGCCCAGCGGTCGATCTCGACATCGACAAATTTCGCCAACTCATCGGGCTTGGACGCGATGATTTCCATGCCCTGCAATGTCAATTTCTCGCGTACAAGAGGATCAGCAAGCACCGTCGCCAATGCGTCGTTCATCGCTTTCACAATCTCCGGGGGTGTTTTGGCTGGCGCAAACACGCCCCACCATGCAACCGACTCGTAGCCGGCAAATCCTTGCTCGGCAATGGTCTTTACGTCAGGGTACTTGGCAATGCGTTTTGCTGAGGTCACCGCGAGTGGCACCAGATTCTTGCCATCGACTTGCGGACTGATCAAGAACACCGTACCGGCGATCAACGGTACATGTCCGGCAACCGCATCCTGCAATGCAGGGCCGCCGCCCTTGTACGGTACATGTGTAAGCTGGAAGCCGCCCTGATTCTGTAACTGCGTCAGCGCTAAGTGCGCAAGGCTGCCAGAGCCGATACTCGCAAAGCCAAACTTGCCCGGCTCTTTTTTCGCCACCGCGACAACTTCTGTGAACGACTTAAACCCACTACTTGGGTGCGCCGCCACCATCATCGCCGAGCGCGAGATCAGCATGACTGGTGCAAGGTCTTTTTTCGTGTCATAAGACAGATTCGGGATCAAGCTGGGGTTGACGCCGTGCGTGTCAAACACCACAGCGAAGGTGTAACCGTCGGCATCTGCCTTTGCCACAGCTGCGGTGCCGATTGAACCTGACGCGCCACCTTTGTTGTCGACGATTACCGGCTGCCCCAATACCTTTTGCAGTGGCACGGCGAGAATGCGAGCGACCTGATCCACTGAGCCGCCGGGTGGGAACACGGCAACAAGTTTCACCGGTTTGTTCGGCCACGCCTGCGCAAACACCGGCAACGCGTGACTGCTCACCACCATCAGTGCTGCAGCAAGTTGAAAGACTGTTTTGGTCAAAGGTTTCATTACACTCCTAACGAGAGTTAGTTGTCCTTCGACGCAATTTACGCGTTAAGGTCATCAAAATACATGCCCAACATCAACGCCGCTCAGAAATTGCCTGTTGTTCAGTTTTGAGCAGCGGTTGGGCGCCGTTTGCTCGCGCAAAAAACGCGCAAAAAACCAAAAAACGAAACCAAAAAACGGGCCAGCGACGATTTTTTCTGCGATAGCATGGTTAGGTGCCTCCCGCTCTCACATCCGATTTGATAACGTCCCGCTCGATGTTGTCCAGATTAATCGTGCTGTCCCCAATTATTTCCTTAGCGCAATCTTCGCTATGACGTATGCGGCCCGCTCCTGCGATGTCGGCGCTGAGGCGCACAAAGACACCCAGGCGAGGGGAAGCAATAGGGCATCGCTGAAGATAGTGGTCGCAGGGGTCTATCGACGCAATAAAATTCCGTTTGTTATCGCGTGGTCGTTGCCTCTCGCAAATTCGGAGAGTACACGCAATTTATCTATCTCGCGGAGCGCGGGTGCGCCAGTCTAGCCCGCATCCGCACAGAGATGTTTGCTTCGGCGAATCGGTGACTGGGTTTCTTGATCACAACTTCATTTCTGAGTTAAGCCAAGTCATGTTCAACAATTGCCTTAATCTCCACCCACTCATCGTCCGTGAAGAGCCTAGATCGAGTGTGAAACGCTTTTCCTGTATTGCCCTCAAGTGAAAAAGTGCCTCCGCTGCCTTCGATCACATCCAAGATCAGCTGCGTATGTTTCCAGTAATCGTACTGAAGTTTGCCAATGTAAAACGGCACGCCACCAACAACACCAAGCTTCACATCGTATGGACCGATAGTTAGGTCACTAGGCAAGTAGCAGTTTGCAGCACTATTGTCGCAACACCCACCCGATTGATGAAACATGATTTCTCCGTAGAGTGATTTCATTTGTTCGATCAAAGCCAGTGCCTCAGGCGTGGCTACAACACGTTCAACCATGATGCGCTCCTTTGAATAGAAAAAGGGGCGAATTGCTTCGCCCC
>JADCJC010000088.1 GCA_020247395.1 Rhodocyclaceae bacterium | reverse complement strand
TAAATCTAGAGCAGAGTCAACACAATTGAGACCTCCCGTAGCGACGGATGGCGGCCCAGGGGAAAGGCTGAACTAAAGCCGTCAGGCGCGCCGATGGCAACGCCCGGAACCCACTGCCTTGACGCTGGGGTTCCGGGCGTTTTTTTGGGTGTGCGACTGGCAACGACAGCTACTCGTGCGCCTTCCAAGACGGCGAAGACGGCGCGGTCGGCACTCATCACCCATGAGTCGCAGGGGTTAAACGCGCCTATTCTTCAAATTTGCGAGCCGAAGAGTTCGGCGAATTGGTGCGGGGTGCCTACCATGAACTGCGCTAAGCAAACACCGGTCAGCAAGCACCGATCAGGAAACACTGTTCATCGGCCTAACGCAGCGAACATAGTTGAGCGCTACTTGCAGGTCGCCTTGCGGGCCGAAATAGACCGGCGTTCTATCCCCCTCTTTGTGACTCTTTGGGTCTGCTCTGGCCGCACCCGAGCCATGCGCGTCGACGAGTACGTCAACTGGTTTGGCAAACGCGGTGCCAAAAACGATATACATGGCCATGTTACCCGGGCGAGGGCCGTCAAGTAGGGTTGTCCCGGTCCAGTAGTAAGGGACATCGACTTTTGAATCCGGGCCCGCTATGCGCGAAAAATCAAACAGCGCCGATGCAGATGGGCGCGCATTCGCCTGAAAGGAAATGGTGTAATCGACAATAGTTTGCAACTCCTTGGCGCTTGGCATCCTCCAGTCATGAAATCCGCCGGTGGTCTGGTTTCTGCAATGGGCAAGCGCGTTCTTCCAACTTAGCCCTTGTCGACTATCGCCTTTTTGCCACATCAATCCTGTCGCCAAATCCGAGATCGTGCCGTCGCCATTAGCCTTGAAGTTATTCTTGCCATACTCCGGGTTACCCCGGACAAAGCGAAAGTACATGCGGCGCGGAGAACCTGTGCGGGGATCTTTTAGCGGATAGGCCTTGATGCGACCGTCCACAAAGTTAACGCCAAATTGAGACCGATCGCGCCCCATCGTCAGCCCATTGAAAGGCGTGGCGCTCCAAACTTGGGCATCGACCTCTCTTTCCCCGGCGCTAACATCCCCCAGTGGCTGTTCGAAGAAACGTGAATCGATGAATAGCTTAATAGACTTGTCGCCAAACACTTGGCCGGAATACAAAATCAGGGAATAGAGTTCCTTCACCGAGGGAATACGCCAATCTGCTGGGCCTTTCTTGTTCAGATCTCGCAAGGCATCTTGCGCCTCGGCGAATGTCATTTTGGTGCCTAACGTCTTCATCCAGACAAGACCGGTGACCAAGTCCGAGACCGTTCCATCCTTGTTGTCCACGTATGCTGGCGCAATCAGGTTATTGGTAGCGTCTTGGCCAAAGAAGTCGCTATTTTTTGCTGGACGTGGAATTTCGCCTCGCTCGCCATAGGCTACGAGCTGGCCAGTGCCGGGTACGGTATAAGGCAGCCTTGATTGCCTAAGTTCCCCCGCAAGCAGAGGGGACAACACGAGACCCGTGGCGACGAAAAACAATGATTTCACTGAAAGAGAATTGACCATGATTGTCCTGCCAACTTGGGATTAATCGCCGTCGCTTCTGCGCTCGCGTTCGGTGCAGTTTAGCGCGTCGCCGTGCCTTACCCACGCAGGGCTGCAACGGTGGTGGCGGTGGTGGCGGTGGTGGCGGTGGTGGCAATACGCAAGAGGTTGCGGACAATCTCTAGCAACAATCAGAGAAAAATCAGGGACCGGCCATCCTTATTTGCCGGGGATAGCAAAACCAATCTAGCCGCGCGTACCCAGCACGTATTTTTGTGTTGGCTTGGGTTTTTCTGCTCCGTCTGCCGCTTTATCCGAGGCGGTTGATGCGGCTGGCAGAGGTGCTAACAGGCCCAGCTTGTCCTTCAAGTCCAGCGCCAGCAAGACGATTTCTTCCGAGTCGATGTCCTCGGCTTTTGTCAGTAGATCGCGGGCATATTCGCGGTCGGCGATCAGTTGAGTGATATCGACGGCGATGCCGCCGTTTCGCTTGAGCAGAATCTTCAGGTGCGCAAGTTTCTTTAGCAATTCATTGTCCATGGCCTCTCCTCAGTGCTTTAGTGGCTCTACACTACCGCGCCAGAGCAATAATCGCGCCACGACTTGGTGCGTGAATGGGGTTCTTGCGCGACACATCTGCATCGTTGTGAGGCAATGGGCGAGGTCATCGCACCAAAGTAGCGCAGCCCGGTGGAAATAGCCTCAACCATTCTCAACCCGCCTATCCATGGTCATTTCCAGCCAAAACCGCCTGCAAATGCCCGTCCCGCCTAGACTTTAATGCACGTGATTACACGCGGCGTAATCGTGCCCGTACACCTCACAAAATAATCGCAACTCACCCATCGCGAATAATCGTGGCCAGTCCCTTACTATTTCTATCATTTTCAAGGCGAACACAACACTCACAGCAGTGCCGCCTGTCGCTTGTCCGTGGCCGGCGTCTGTTCCACCGGTCGCCCCGCGACCCCGCGCGTCACGCGGCGGCCCAAGGCTTTGGCAATCTGCGCCTGAAACTTCTTACTACCCAACACAAAGTTGCCATTGGTCGCCTCCCGAATCTCATCGGTCAGCGCCTCATCGACGTGCGCCCGAAATAGCGCGCGGTAGGCTTCTCGGCGATCGGCATCATTGCGCGCGAGCCGCTGGTACTGTTCGTGCGGCGTGGTGATGGCGTTGGCTTTGCCGAGCCCGTTGGCGTGATAGCTTGACCAGCGATAGTCCTGCGGCTTCATCACCATCCCGGCGCGCACCGGGTTGAGCTCTATGTAGCGATAGCAGGCCAATACATAGTCTTCGGTTTGTGTAAGGCACGAACGAAAGCGCCCTTCCCATAACGTGCCGCTGCGTTTGTAGGTGCGGTTGACGTACTGCACATAACGCTGGCCCAAGTGTTTCATCATCAACCCAGCCGAATCCACCTCGGCCAGCGTGAGTAGCAGATGCACATGGTTGGTCATCAACACATAGGCGTGAATAGCGCACCCAAACTTATCGGCGAACTCTTTCAGGTAATGCAGGTAGAACTGGTAGTCCTCTTCAGCATGGAAGCAGACGGAGCGATTGTTCCCGCGTTGGATGATGTGCCAAGGAATGCCGGGGAGGGACAAGCGAGCGCGGCGGGGCATGGTTGCGATACTGAGGTTGGGGAAACGGCAGAATGGCAGAAAATAAACGTGGTCTGTCCCTCATGGCACTCAGCACCCAAGCCACGGGGTGCAGCCAGCGGTGTTTGTAGACGCCATTGGTGGTTAGAAAAATCTTGATCATATGTAGACTGATCTGTATAATTTGTCTGACCATAACGAACACCTTACTTCGCAAAACTATGAATCCCAACCGCCAAAAGGTGCTTGACGCGACATTGCAATTACTCGCACAGTCTGGCCTCTCTGGTGCCGGCCTCAACGATGTAATTGCCCTTAGCGGTGCATCAAGAGGGTCGCTGTATCACTTCTTCCCCGATGGCAAGCAGCAATGGGTCGCCGAGGCCTTGCAGATCTATGCCGAAGCGTTTGCAGAGGGTTGCGAGAACGCCATTTCCAAAGCGCCAACAGTCTCGCAAGGAATTGCCAACGTTTTCCTGTTCGCGGCCAAGATGATGAAAGCCCGCGACTTCCGAAGCGGGTGCCCGGTGGGGGCGGTCGTGCTCGATCTTGACTGTGATAGCGAGCCCATGAGGGTGTTGTGCCTGTCCATCATGGCGCAATGGCAGCATCGGCTTGCGGCCCATCTGACGCCACTACCAGAGGCTAAGGCCTTGGCACTAGCCAAAATGATCATTGCCTGTTTTGAAGGCGCGTTCATGCTCGCCCGTCTGGAGCGCAGCACTGCGCCATTGACACTGGCCGCAGAACAAATGGCCACTTTGCTGGAGGCCCAGCTTGCTACCGTCTCCCGGAGCCATTGATGCGACGCGGCATTCGATGGCTCCTTTGGTTGTGGAATTTTTGGCCACCATTTTTTGGCGCTGGCATTCGCTTGACAGCGATCCGCCAGGATCTGATGGGCTTGGAAATTCATCTCAAGAGCCGCTTCTGGACACGGAACCCAATGGGCACCCAGTTCGGCGGATCCATTTTTGCAATGACAGATCCTTTTTTTGTAGGTATTTTTCGCCTGCACCTGGATCGCGACATCCTTGTTTGGGACAAGGCGGCAAACATCCGCTTCAAGAGTCCATCGCGTGCCCAACTTCGCGCAGTATTCCAGATCACTCCCGACGAACTGATCAAGGTTCACCAAGAGATGTTGGTAAAGGACCAACTTGACTGGACCAAGACGATAGAAGTGACTGACTTAAGTGGCAAGGTTGTCGCAGTCGTCGATAAAACCATTGCATTTCGACGAAAGCGGGAGTTCGCAAAAAATGGCTCAAACTGAAGGCACTACGATGGGCACGGCAGAGAATCTCAAATCAAGATTGACGAGGTATGCCTTCAACCTTGCGCCTGTCTTCCGGGCTACGGGTGCCTGGATTACCCATATCAGCGTTGACTTGCAGCTCGTCAAGCTGAAGCTGCCACTCATGCTGAAAACAAAGAACCCGATGGGAACTATGTGCGGCGGCAATATGTACAGCGCCGTGCATGGCATCTATCTTGTAATGCTCATGAAGAATTTGGGGCCTGATTATCTTTGCCTGGACCGCCTGTCGACCATCAAGTTCCTGAAGCCCGGCAAGGGCACATTGTTCGCCCAATTTGAGCTCACCCAACGCGAAATACAGGCAGTAAAGGCCGCGATTGCTGAGAATGGGCGCACAGATCGCCAATACCTCGTCGAGTTGAAAGACGCCAACGGTGTGATATGCGGCGAGGTTACCTGTACGGTGCATGTCCGTCTGAAGGCTGGGTAACGCGAGCCTGGTTGTGAACTTAATCAGTGATTTCAATGAAATCCATCAAACTCAGATAAGGAGCTAAACATGAGCCAGACAGTGTCAGTTTCCATACAAGATCGGGTGGCGATTGTGACCATCGAGAGACCACAACACCGAAATGCTGTTGACTTGCCCACCGCTGAAGCGTTGCTGGCTGCGTTCAAGTCATTTGATGCTAACGAGGATACAGACGTGGCAATACTCACGGGTGGAGGGGGAGCATTCTGTGCGGGCGCAGACCTCAAGGCATTGGCCGCAGGAGAGCGAAAGCCGGTCAACCCCGACGGAGAGTTTGCACCCATGGGGCCAACCCGCCTTCGGCTAAGCAAGCCAGTCATAGCAGCTATCGAAGGCCCGGCCGTTGCAGGCGGGATGGAACTTGCCCTGTGGTGCGATCTGCGGATCGCCGGACGGTCTGCTGTCTTTGGCATTTTCAACCGCCGTTTTGGGGTGCCACTGGTGGATATGGGAACCATACGCCTTCCGCGCATCATCGGCCAAGGCCGTGCGCTGGAATTGATTCTCACCGGGCGCTCTGTTGGGGCCGAAGAGGCGTTGGCCATCGGGCTGGTGAACGCGGTCGTCGAAGATGGCTCTGCGCTTGAGACTTCTCTGGAATGGGCGAAGAGAATTGCATCATTTCCGCAAAGTGCGATGCGTAATGACCGGATGTCCGTTTTGGAGCAGTGGGACCTCGACGAACCCGGTGCCATAGCCAACGAGATTGCCCGTGGTCTTGCGACCATTCAAAGTGGAGAAACCTTTTTGGGCTCTTCACGCTTTGCACATGGCGAGGGCCGGCACGGCAAGTTCACTTGACTAACTATTGAGAGCGCCGATCTGAAAAGTCCAACCAGGGAGAACTGGTAGGGCCGACTGACTACTGCTACTGCTATTCCGCCGCCTCCAGCCCATTCGCAAAATGCTCCCGCATGCGTTCCTGCGTGCCTTGCACATCCCGAGCCAGCAGGGCTGACATGATGGCCTAGTGTTCGGCCAGGGATTCTTCAATGCGCCCGGCTTTGAGCAGGGAGTTGTGGCGGTTGAGCTTCATGACCTTGCGCAGGTCGGCCACCATCTGGTCGCGCCAGCGGTTGTTGGCAATCTCCAGCAGGCGCATGTGGAACTTCTCATTCACCGCAAAAAACTGGTCGGTCGTGGCAGCCTTGTCTTTGCCGGGTTTGGCCGCTGCCTCCAGCGCTTTGTGCAAAGCCTGCAGTTCCTTGATTTCTGCGTCGGTGGCTTTGGCGGCCACTACGCCGGCCGCGTCGCTCTCGAGCAAGCTGAGCAGGTGGTACACATCGGCCAGGTCTTGTTGCGACACCTCGGTCACATAGGCGCCACGGCGCACCTTTATGGTCACCAGGCCTTCGGCGGCCAGCACTTTCAAATAATAGGGGACAGACCACGATTAATTTTCAGACTCATTGAGATTCCCCTCGCCTACGAGGCAAGAAACCAGGTTTTTCTCACAAAACCTCCTATCCACGGGCATCTCCAAGCAAAACCGCCTGCAAATGCCCGTCCCGCCTAGACCTTAATGCACGTGATTACACGCGGCGTAATCGTGCCCGTACAACTCACCCATGGAGGTGATCGACACAAAGCCCTGCGCCACGCCCGCCGCAGACTCAAAGAAGAACGGCTTGCGCGCTTTGGGTGTGGCACCCACTTCATTCATCGTCGCCGCTTCAAACACGCGCCCGTTTTGCATCACGTGGGTGATACGGTCGGTTTTATAAACGTCCGCAAGCACATCGGCGTCGATGATGATGAGGTCCGCCAGTTTGCCAACTTCCAGTGAGCCGACATCTTTCTCCATACCCAGATACTTGGCGCCATTGATGGTGCCGGTGCGGATGGCTTCCAGCGCCGTCATGCCGCCCTTCGCCCCCATCCAGATATCCCAATGTGAACCCAGCCCTTCGCGCTGGCCGTGCGCACCGATGTTGACGGCCACGCCGGCGCGTTGCAGTTCGGTCGCGGTCTTGGCGACGTTAAGTATGTTGTAGTCCTCTTCAGGTGCCATCGGTCGGCGTACGGCGCGCGATTGCAGCAGCGCACGCGGCACGAATTTGGTCAGCAACGGGTGCAGCCAAACATCACTTTTGGCGTACCAGTAGTGTTCACCATCGAGGCCGCCATAGCCGACGTTGAAGGTCGGTGTGTATCCGACCTGAGTCTGCGACCAAAGTTGTTTGACATCATCATAGGCCTTCGCCACCGGAATGGCGTGCTCCACGCCGGTGTGGCCGTCGATGATCATGTTCATATTGTGTTGAAACAGCGAGCCGCCTTCCGGCACCACCATCATGCCGGTCTGGCGGGCGGCTTCCAACACTTGCTGGCGTTGATCGCGCCGCGGCTGGTTGTAACTCTTTACCGTATAGGCGCCGGCCGCCTTCATGCGTTTCAAGTGTGTCAGCGCATCTTCGAGGCTATTCACCTCTGCAGTGAAGGTCGATTTCGCGCCGTAGAGAATGGTGCCGGTTGAGAAGATACGCGGACCAACCACCTGCCCGGTGCGCTGCAATTCACTCACCGTAAAAATGGTGGCAGTGTCGTTGGAAGGGTCGTGCAAGGTGGTAACACCAAAGGCCAGTGAACCGTAGTTCACCCAGCTTTGCTGCGGCACCACCCCCTGCGCGCCCATGCCACCATGCCAATGCACATCGACCAAGCCGGGGATGATGCTCTTGCCGCGCGCATCAATCTGGGTCGCCCCCGCCGGCATCGCCACATCCGCCGCGTTACCAATGGCGACGATGCGATTGCCCTTCACCACGATGCGACCGTCGTTGATGACTTCGTCACCCTTCATCGTGATGATACGTGCGCCGGAAATGACGGTTGTCGCGGCGGGTTTATCGGCCATCACACTCAAACCGATTTTGATGCCCTTCTCCGGGTTCGTCGGCAGTTTCTCCAGCGCGCCGTCGATAAAGGCAAACGCTTCTTTCAGTGGCCGGCTGAATAACTCGTCGCCGAACGAAAAATGAACCGTCTGGCTATCGCCTGACCAATGCAAGTAGTCGCCGGAATTTACCGAGAGTTGTTTCATCGGTAGCGTTGTGGATTTCTTGCCCACCGTTACCGGCCGCCCCGCGAGTGGCAGCGGCATCACAAAGGTTTGGAAACGCTCACGGAAAGCGAGCCACTTACCATCCGGCGACAGCGCAAAGTCGTTGGCGAATTCACTTTTCGCCACGATCTGCTCTTCCGATTTATCGCGTTTGACGCGCACCAGATTATTCACCCAATCCACCTCGCCGGTGAAGACGGTACGCGTGACATAAACGTGGTCGTTGTCCGCGCCGAATTGTGGGTTGCGGCCGTCTTCAGTGATGAGTTGTGATTTGCCGCTACCATCGGCGGCGACAATATGCACGCCGGTTTCGGCGCCGTACAGCGGGGAGGTCAAAAAGCCGCCGCGCGATTTCACAAATGCCACACTTTTGCCGTCAGGCGAAAATGCTGGCTCAAGGTAGTGGCCGGGTTCGTCGGTAACAATCGTCTCCCTGCCCGATTTCAAATCCAACACCCTGACCGAGCCCAGCTGCTGATCGTGCCAAGTGGTGAACACCAGCTTGCTACCATCGCGCGAGAACTCTGGGAAGAACTCGAAGTGGGTGTTCTGTTTGGTGAGCCGCTGCGGTGTTCCGGCTGGCATCACCTTCATGTAGAGATGTCCAAGTGCGGAATACACCACACGGTCACCCGTCGGCGAAACATTTACCCAACGAAGCTGCTTAACGTCGAATTTATCCGGTGCAACGTCGATCGGAAAACGCACTGCCTTGCGGATCTCGCGGGTGTGTTTGACATGAAATGGAATTTCTTTGG
Organism: Rhodocyclaceae bacterium; assembly: GCA_020247395.1. GTDB lineage: Bacteria > Pseudomonadota > Gammaproteobacteria > Burkholderiales > Usitatibacteraceae > UKL13-2. The sequence goes on along the minus strand of JADCJC010000088.1, from coordinate 2,675 downwards.
CCTTGTTAGCCAAACCCGTCTTGAACGGATCAACGCGCCAGATTTTACCCTTGGCCCAGACGACGATTTCCTTGCTGTCGGGCATCCACGCAAAGGCGGGGTATACCCCATGCATCGCCCAAGCTTCCTGCATGTCACGCTCGAGCTCGCCCCACACCGGTGTTTCCGCGCCGGTCTTGAGGTCTTTTAGGAAGAGCGTACTTTGTTCACGAACGCGACGCACGAAGGCAAGCTGTTTTCCGTCAGGCGAGGGCACGGGCCGCACCGCCCCACCCGGTCCGCTGACAAAGGCGATGGTCTTGCCGCTCTGCAAATCGCGCCGAAAGATTTGATAAATCTGCGTGTTGGAATTTTTGTTGTACTCGAAGGTGGTGCCCGGCGTGGTGTCCTGTGAGTAATACAGATAGCGACCATCGGGCGAGAACGCAGGCTCGCCCAAGTCTTTTTGCCAGTTGGGTTTTTCGTTTAGCTGCACACCGTCTTGTTTTTCTTTCTCAGCGCTGCCGCTGGCGTGAAACAACCAAATTTCACCCGACCCCGCAGAACGGGTGCCGGTGTAGTGCTTGCGCGCCGCGATGTATTGGCCGTTCGGATGCCATACCGGGTTGTTCATCATGCGGTAAGTTTCTTTGCTGACTTCGCGTGCAGCCGTACCGTCAACGTTCATGATCCAAACGTTGTCACCACCACCGGCATCGGACATATAGGTGAGGCGTTTGCCGTCCGGTGAAAACCGCGCCTGCATTTCCCACGCCATCGTGCTGGTGAGTGGTTTGGCCGCGCCGCCCTCAATCGGCATGATGTACAAATCACCGAGCAGATCAAACACGATCTGTTTGCCATCGGGACTCACATCCACACTCATCCACGTGCCGGTTTTGGTATCGAGGTTGACTGTCGCTTTTTCTCCGGGTGGGTTATTCACGTCCCATTTTTTCTTGGGTGCGTCTTTAGCGTCACCCGCCGGGGCAACAGGCTTTGCCGACTCCTGTGCGATGGCGATTGTTGAAAGCGTGCCTAAGAGCGAGGCGCAGATCAGTGAGCGGAGTAGGCAGCGGCGATTGTGCATGTGGATTCCTCAAAGGTGTGACCGAGGCAGTTTAAGACTACCGGGGTCCTTCTTGGAAATGCTGATGCGCTTTGTCGCAAAAGCGGCACAAGTGCCGCAGTTTTGTGCCGGCCTTTAGATAGGCCACCGATCTAAGCCTGTCATCCCGGCGCACAACCGCAAGGGTTGCGCCGGGGCGACAATCTTCAAGCCCCCTACTTCTGTGCCGATTCGCATTCGCAAGATTGGCATTCTTGTCCCACGAAGCGCGTAGGTGCTCAACTGTTCTTCGGCTCGGCGCTAACGCCCGCCGCCATCATCTTGTCAATTTCTTCAACGCTATACCCCACCTCGGCAAGCACCGCGCGGCTATGCTCCCCCAGCCTAGCGGGAAGTGAACGGATTGAGGTCGGTGTTTGACTCCATTCCCCCACCGGCGCAGTAGCACGAATACGCCCCTCGGTAGGGTGGTCAAACTCCGGGAAGAAACCAATCGCCTGCATATGCTCATCTTCCAGCAGCGAATCAATGGTGTGCATGGTGGCAAACGGGATATCGGCTTTTTCGAGCAGTGCGCGCCAGTAGGCGGTGGATTGGGCTTCGATAGTTTCGGCAACAAACGAATACACCTCCGCAATATTGGCCGCGCGCTGAGTGTGCTCGGAAAACTTCGGATTCGACTTCAGGTCGGGGCGTCCGATGGCGTCAAAAAACGCCGCCCAATGTTTGTCGTTATAAATCAGCACACAAAGATAGCCGTCGGCAGTAGCGTACGGGCGACGATGCGGCGCAATCAGACGGGCATAGGCGGTATCGCCCAACGGCGGATCAAAGGTCTTGCCCGCCATATGGTCGCCCAGCACAAACTGCGACATCGCTTCAAACATGGTGATTTCAATTGCCTGCCCCTCTGCGTTCGGCCCGCAGCGTTGACGATGGAACAATGCCGCCAACACCGCGTTGGCCGTGTGCAAGCCAACGCTGCGGTCACCGATGGTCACCGGCGAATAACGCGGCAAGCCACCGGTTTGGCGCTGGCTCAGTGATGGGATACCGGCGATGCCTTGGATCAGATCGTCATAGGCCGGGCGTCCTGCGTATGGCCCCTTCTCTGAATAGCCAAATGCGCCGACGTAAATAATGCGCGGGTTGACCTTCTTCACGTCCTCGTAGCCGAGCCCCAAACGCGCCATCGACTGCGGCCGCACGTTGTAGACCAACACATCTGCATCGGCCACTAACCGCAAACACGCCTCCAGCCCTGGTGGCTTTTTCAAGTCGAGAACGATGAAACGCTTGTTGCGATTCAAGTGCAGATGAATATGGCCCATGCCGGGATTCTTCATCGGCCCCACCCAGCGCATGTTGTCACCCGCGTGAGTTTCCACTTTGATGACGTCCGCCCCCATATCGCCAAGAATTTGGGTGCAGTACGGCCCCATGATCACGCTGGTGAGGTCGAGTACTTTGATTCCATCGAGTGCGCCGGGCATGTAGTTTCCTAAAGTCGTTTATTGGCGGGCATTTTCAAGCATTTTTGCTCGGAACGGCAATCCGGGCGGGGGCTTTAAACAATGGGGAACTTCTCAAAACCGTCGCGAGCGGGTGAAGTTGGCAGTGAGGAGCG
>JADCJC010000087.1 GCA_020247395.1 Rhodocyclaceae bacterium | reverse complement strand
CGATTATTTCGCGGCTGTGGGATGAGGTTCAGGTTGTTCGTCGCGAGGTTTTTGCCGACGCAGTGCTAAAAGCCGATGCGCTAGTAGATTTGCTGTCGCTTGAGCGTAGCTACTACGCGATTATGTTGACCGGTTTGCCTGAACGCGTCCCTTCTGAACTCGCCGACCTTGGTGTGTCGTCGGAGTTAGTCGAGCTGCCCGTTTCAGCAAAGATCCAGTTGCGTGCGCCAACGATTCCCACGAGCGGTGTGCTGCGTATCTTCAACTTACATCAGGCCGCAATCTCAGCCCTCGCGCCAATGGTAACGCGTGAGCAGTATTTCGTTCGGCACGACTTCCAGCGGTCTGGAGACAATGCATTGGTGTATTGTCCAAAGCCGACAACTTGGGCGATACCACCGCGCTTAATGACGAGCACAAAGCCGATCGGCCGCGCGTTTGCCAAGCTAGGTATGTCACCGGGTGAAGCTTGTGATGCTCCGGAATTGCTCGTTCGCGCGCTCAAGTCTTGCGCTGACGATGAAGAAGCGTTGCGTGCGTTGCTCATGCAGCTGCCGCACGATTGGCGATACGTTGGGTTTCGGGGCGGTTCAGAAACAGCGGGTGTATCGGTTGGTAAGGCTGGCTTGGCGCGGAACAGTAAGAATTTCACTGGCGCATTCCGCGTTGTCGGTCCTTCGGCTCGCAAGCACGCAATCGACGAAGGAATGCTCACTGCTGAGACGAGTGTCGGCGACATCAACTTCTTGTGTGACGCGATCTACAAACAACAGGTGATGTTCAAGGACGGTGGATTTCGCGCCGAAGTCACGCCGCTGTCCCTGCGGCTGCGCATCGGACTGCCGCTCAAAGAGTCGGTTGAAAAGAATCCGGAAAACTTAAGGCTGGACCGGTACGTTGCTATCGATCTTGGTGAGTACGGTGTCGGTTGGGCTGTATTCAGTGTCGACGGCAATGAGTGCATCGCTAAGGGATTCATTCGCATCAATGCGGCCGTGGCATTTAAGAAAGCCGCGGAGCGAGGCGATAAGCCGCGAGAGCAGTTACGGCGATTCAATTCAAAATTCGACCGTGCACAGGAGTTTGCGCGGAAAGCGCTTGTTGGACGTTTCCGGCATACCATCGACTTGTTGATGAACCACTATCGGGCTTTCCCCGTAATCGAGTCTGCCCCGAAGTCGCGGCCCGGTGCGGCAAAGGATATCTACAAGGTGTTCGAGGCGGTCACGGAGCACTACACGTTTACTGATAACGCCGAAGCGACTGGAAAGCGCATCGGCATCTGGCGTGGGGCGGCAATGTGGAAGCACCCCACCCTTACGCAGGCAGATAAAACGTCTGGCGGCAAGAAGCCTCTATATTTGTTCCCTGGTGTGATGGTATCCGACTACGGCAATAGTCAGCGCTGCTCGAGCTGCGGCCGCAACGCAATTGAGACGGCTCGGCTGTTTGGCAAAGAGAATCCGAATGCGCTGTTCCATACCGATGAGAGCGGCGTGGCCAAGCTCGGCAACGGCGACATTCAACTCTTTAAGCGCCCCTCGGCCAAAAGCGATCGAGACGCGCTGAAGCGTCGTCAGCAGCACGGGCTTGCAACGCTGCCGTTTGGGAAAGCCACCCTGGATACCCGTCAGTTCATCGCGGCGATCGGCGAGACGTTGCGTCAGCCGCCGGCAAGCAAACACACGAAACTCTCGGCGCAGTCTCAATATGCTTGCGTGTACGTCGACTGTGGTTATGCGGAAAATGCCGACGTGAATGCGGCGATCAACATTGCCCATCGTTTCAAAGAAAAAACGGGTATTCCACAAACCGCCTAGGGGCTTGACAAGAACGCGCGTTAGCAGGAAACTTCAGCGATACCTCCCGCTGAGAAACGGACCCGCTTTAAGCGGCTCCAATCCAAAATCAACGGGATGCGCTCGAGGCGTACTACCAAACCTCGGACAACGACGCCTCCCTCGTGGAGGCGTTGTTGTTTGTGCTGCCAGTATTGTGTTTCAGTACAAGCGAGGCTTGTCTCTTTCTCCAACGAAACCCTACCGAAGCACGCTCTTGTCGAACTTGCTGCCAACAAATCCCCACCAAAGCATGAGGATGCGTCAAACGATACCAACAAACTTCCTACCAAAGCATGAGGCTAAGAGTGGCTTTTTAAGACACTAATAGTAACGGTTAGCTACACCATATAACCGAGGATCTGCCGTCTAAAAATAACACTAGTCTAGCGTAAGCAAGTAAAGGCGGGACTTTTTGTTTAGTAACACAACTAATTGGCCACCGAGAAATCGGTGGCCAATTTTCGTTCAATATTTAACTGCGTGACCCACTAGGCGAAAAAAAAGCCAGCCTGATTTCTCAGGCTGGCTTGGTATTTGTACGTTTGTTGGCTATCGTTCTGGCTTGGACGTTACCGCCTTGGCCAGGATTTTCGGTCGGCTAAATATGCTCAGGTGGAATCGCGGCATCATGCCTGCGGCTCGCGCCTCGGCTAGTTCTTGTCGAATTTTGTCGCGTTCCTCTGCTGACATGTTCTCCAATACGTTTTCGGTAGCAACCATATCATCGCACTCCGTTTCTGAGGCCCGCATATACACCGCTCACTTTCCTAGCTGCAATGGTGATCGCTCGTTTCAACTCACCCAAGTGCGGTAGTTCTAAATCGAGTTGGGTTGAGTCAATACCAAGTACACCGAGAAGGCGACCATCAGCAGGATGCCGAAGTGGTGCCGTTGCGACTAATGATACTTGGGGAACAGGTTCTGTCAAGTACGGGTCGGGATGCGCCAAGGCGCATGCCATGTTGAGGTTGAAGCTTCGCGCGGCAATGAAGCTACTTTCGACGTCTAGTGGGATACAGAGCAGACGTTCCATTTCCGACAGGCCAATTGCGGCATCCGGCATATCAGGAACGACCAAGGTACGCCCGTTGGGTGTCAACAGACAGATTCTCAGCGCAGACATGTCTACATCGCTGATTTTTGCGTCGCCCGGGAATTTCTGACGGCAATGCCACAAGATCGCTCCGAGGTCTTCGAAGTCCTCCGGCGGCACCGTGGGGATCGACAGCCAATTCGCCCACGCTTCGAATCGCGCATGGTAGAGCGAGTCTGAGTGGCCGATTTCCTGCGTGAACTGCTGCAGGGCTGGGTGTTGGTCGCTGAAACCAGTGACGCCGGCTGTGCCGAACGTGCGTGGTTGCACGAAACTGGCCACCCTCGGCCACGGATCGATGCTGCCGATCTCGTTTCGTACCCCAAGCACTCGCTGGTCATTGAGCAACCTCGCCCAGGGAAAATCGCTGCGTAGGATAGACCCCGTCAACACGACTTTGTCGAACACGATATCGTCATACCTGCTGAGCAATGCGCCGAGCAACCAAGTCCCAAAGCTGTGCGCAATGATGCTTGGCCTTTCGATGCCCGTCTCTTTACGGATGCGGTGATACATCTCCCGCAACCACGCAAGTTTTTCTTCGCGCGCGCTCGCAGAGAGCAACTGCCACGCGGAAAAATTACCGAAATCCAACGGATAAGGAATGTAGTTGACATTCGCCAGTACAGGCGCGATGTGCTTGCCCCACTCCCCACGTGTCCGGATTCCGTGAACTACTAGAACCACAGGCCTCCCGTGTGCGGGAGGGCAGTTTGTAATACGTTTTGCCATGGTTTCTCCTAGGTGAATGCGAGAAACCCCATGCGGGAGCCTCCCCGCATGGGTTGGTATGTGTTACCAAAACCCTGCACGTTTGGTAAAAATTGCTGGCGGCTCTTCGCTGAGCGCCATTGTTGCCTGCCCGACTTTCGCGTACTTCTCCGTCGCAAAGTCTTCTTTGAAGTAATCGATTGTGAGCGACTCGCCGTTGCTGGTCACAACGTACAAATACAAGGCCGATACTTCTTTGGCCAGGTCGGTCGGGTCCTTCAATAGGTACAGCCCGCCCTGACGCGCCTTGTTGGCTCTGATGTAAGCACAGGCAAATTCCGCGGCTTCAAAGCGCCCGTCTCGCCAAGCGTACGGTATCGACTTCTCAATTGCCGCAATCACGCCGTGCTCGCCTTCCGGATAGCCATCGCTGTGCTGGTGGATGGCGAATGTTTCTTCGGCGTCCTTAAACTGGATCTCCGCGCAGGTGCTCATGCGAACCCCTTTGGAAAGGTGCGTTTCGCACTCTCCGCAAGGTCTTTCAGGCGCTTCGCCACTTGTGGTCCAGAGTCAAGCTCGTAGGTCATGCAGACGGTGATGCCAGCAGCTTCAATCGCGGTCCAATCATCGGCCTCGAAAAGCTTCAGGTAGCCTGCGAAGGTGAGACTCTCATCGTCAGCATAGTCGCTGAGTATCTCGCCAAGGGCGAACTTCTCATGGACGGTGCAGGCGGGCTTGGCGCTAAACACTTCTGCCAGCGCTTCGCTTTGGCCGAGCATGTCTTTGACGCGGTCAACGGTCAAGCCGTTGAGTGTGTCCTCGGATGCCCGGTAGCCGTCACCGTAGGGAATATGCGCCAGCACCAAAGGCGTGCCGGCGCTGACGAAGTAGCTCGCGTAACCGTCGGCGATTTGGAAATTGATCACCTTGGTCTGGTCAATCGCCTTCCACAGCTTTTCGGTACGCTTCATGTATGCGTCGTAGGACTCGGATGCTTTCTTGTCCCACTTGCCCGGGTATGGCTTGTCGCTGATGACAACGCGTTCGCTGACATCCTCGATGCGCCAGCCGGCTGCGCGCAAATGCGCGATAACCGCTTCTTTCGTGGAGTCGTCGATGGGGCCGCTGACGAGCGAGCCACACTTGCGACACTGGCCGTGTGGCATTAACTCGCCGCCGGCCACTCGTTCCACAAGATCGTCGATTTCGACGTTGACGTGTTGATCGTCATTCGTTCCCCAATCGCAGTTTTGACACTGGTAGGCAAACTTTGGTTGATCAGGCATACGCCTCCTCAAGTTTTGTTGCGGTCGAACCGACTGGTGGGGCGACCGTAATGTTGTAGAAGGCGAACAGCGAGCCTAGCTCGTGTATGCGCCGACAGGTTGCAGCTTCAAACGCCGCTAAGTCGACCTCTGTCACGCCATACTTCGGCGTGATGATGGCCTCGTAACTGGCGTTTGTATGTTGTGGTTCCGGTAACAGGCGCCGAATCAGGGCTGCGCCTATTGGTTCGTCATGTCGCCAAAACGTGATGCCTTCCGTCGTGTTCTTGACTTGGTAGGGAACCGGCGTGGTCGCAAGAGCAGAGAACTGCTCTCTTGATAACGCGTCAAGCACTACGCCGTCTGAAAGGCAGCGAATCCGGAAAAACCGATCGTTATTGGCGAGGTTGGTCAGCGCGGATACGAGTTCGGTATCGGCTTTGGTGAAGCCAAGCATCGTGAGATGGGAATGACTATCCCCGACACACCATGCGAACACAACGCCTGGTCGGGCATATCGCTTGAGATACACCAAATCGCTGATCATCAGATCATCGGGATATCGCTGCAACAGCTCAAGGCGGTGTTGTTTTACGACGTCAACCATCTGGCGAAGTGCCGCTTGCGCGTACTCGCTCCACTTTGTTGAAATCATTGAAGTACTCCTTTGAAGATGGAGCACTTCCCAGCGGAAAGATGCCCCGATGGGTGATTTATGAAAGGCGCGAACAGGTCGCGCGCGGCCGTGTGGCCAATTTCCCTAAATGTATGTCACTTAGGGAAATTCCCTCGCTTTCGGAGGAATTGAGAAACCGACGTGGGAGGAAGGCTTGCGCCTATCCTCCCAAAATCCGGCCTACCTGTTAGCCGAGGCCAACTGTAGTTTTTCTTTCAACTGCCGAATTTCTTCGGTCAGCTCTGCCGTGCTTTTGACTTGCGTCGCGGCAGCGGCCTTTTCATTTCGTGCTTCAGGCGCGTAGACAACACGGGTCTGACTACCAGAGATCACGCGAACGCGGTCCCCAATATCCAGCCGCGCACCATCACGCTCTTGCACAACTACTTGTGTACGACCATCGTCATGCCGAATCACAACTTCCACTGCGTCTAAAGTGCGATTGGCCATACGATTGCCGATGACTGCGCCAATGGTG
>JADCJC010000086.1 GCA_020247395.1 Rhodocyclaceae bacterium | reverse complement strand
TACGGCGAGCACCGGAACTGACAGATTCGCCCGCGCAGTAGGTTTTTAGAAGTTCCCATTGGCTATTCAGCCCGTTGGCGTTGCCTTACTTATCCACGTCGCTAGGGCGCAACTGCGGGAACAAAATCACGTCGCGAATCGACGCCGAGTCGGTCAGCAACATCACTAGGCGATCGATGCCGATACCCTCGCCCGCGGTTGGCGGCATGCCGTACTCCAGTGCACGCACGAAATCCGCGTCGTAGTGCATCGCCTCTTCGTCGCCGCCGTCTTTGGCCTTCACCTGTTCGAGGAATCGTGCGGCTTGATCCTCGGCGTCATTGAGCTCTGAAAAACCATTGGCAATTTCGCGGCCCGCGATGAAAAGCTCAAAGCGGTCTGTGATCGCCGGATTGGCGTCGTTGCGACGCGCCAGCGGAGACACCTCAGCGGGATAGTCAACGATGAATGTCGGTTGAATCAGTTTCGACTCTGCCGTTTCCTCGAACAGCTTGAGTTGCAGTGTGCCGATCGTGTCGTTGGCGTTCACCTCGGCGTGGTGCTTTTTGCACAAGCTCCGCAGCGTTTCGATGTCGTCGAGGTTGGCGTCGGCGTACTCTGGAACATACTGCTTTACCGCCTGCGGCATCGTCAGACGTGCAAACGGCTGGCCAAAATCGATCTGCATACCTTGGTAGTCAAATAAGGTTTTGCCGAGCACCCTGGTTGCCACGGCGCGGAACATGTCCTCGGTGAACTGCATGAGGTGACGAAAGTCACGCCAGGCGATGTAGAACTCCATCATCGTAAATTCCGGGTTGTGGCGAACGCTCATGCCTTCATTACGGAAGTTGCGGTTGATCTCAAATACGCGCTCAAAGCCGCCGACCACCAGGCGCTTCAGATAGAGTTCTGGCGCGATTCGCAAATACAGTTGCATATCAAGCGTGTTGTGATGCGTGATGAAAGGCTTGGCCGCAGCACCACCCGGGATCGGGTGCATCATTGGTGTTTCAACTTCCAAGTAGCCAGCCTCGACCATGAAACGCCGAATTTCCGAAACCACCTTGGAGCGTGTTTCGAAGGTCCGTTTGACTTCCGGATTGACCATCAAATCGACGTAGCGCATCCGATAGCGTTGCTCGGTATCGGTGAGCCCGTGGAATTTTTCCGGCAATGGACGCAGCGATTTGGTGATCAGTCGTACCGACGACACATTGATCGACAACTCGCCGGTCTTGGTTTTGAACATCACGCCTTCTGCACCGACGATGTCGCCCAAGTCGAAGTGCTTGAATTCTTCCAGCGCGGCCTCGCCCACACCTTCGAGATTCACGTACAACTGGATGCGACCGGAGGCATCTTGAATGGTGGCGAATGACGCCTTGCCCATCACACGCTTGAGCATAATGCGACCCGCAACGCGCACCAGCGGCGACTTGTTGGCCTCCAAGTCTTGCTTTGAGCGCTCACCGTACTCGGCGTGCAAATCCACGGCGCGATGCTCAGGGCGATAGTCGTTCGGGAACGCGCGCCCGCCGGTTTTTTCGCGAATGGCCGCGAGCTTCTGGCGACGTTCCTGAATCACATGGTTTTCGTCGATGTGCGGCACGGCAGCGTTGCCCGTGTTGAGGGAGATTTGGTCAGTCATGATCTTTCGCCAATTAGAGAGCTAGGGGGCCAACCAGCGAGATGCCATGATCCCGTTTGGCCAGCAAAAATGTGCGCGCCGGTTGCCGTGAAGGTGCAAATACACCCATTCGAGCGAAGTGATCTCCACCTGCACAAGACAGAAATGTTCGCGTGCGGGAATGGCGGTCGGCTCATTCGCACGAAGCTCCAGCGGCGGCACATACGCCGCCGGGGCCTCGATCATCGCACCCGGTGCAGCCGGTTGGGCGTACGCGGCGCGGGATTGGTCGCGCATGGCCGACCAGACGGCATCGGCCAGCGCGGAGGAAGCGTCAAGGTCAGCGCGGCCCGCCAACCGAAGCTGCACCTTGTCGGCGGCGCTATAGGCCAGTACGGAAACGGCTGGTGACACTTTCAATTCTTGTATTTTGGTTGAGCGTAGGTCGGTATTGAATCGTAGCCGCCGGTTAGCCACGTCAACCTTGCGCAGGATCATGCTGCGCTGCTGCGGCGAGCCGTCCAAGCCGATGCTCGCCACACTCGGCGCATGAAATGCCGAGCGGCGGTCTTTGGCACCGGTCTCGAGCAGTGTCCACGCATGCGCGAGGGTCGTCTCCAGGTCGTTGTAAAACGCTGGCTCCTCAATTGGCGGCTGCGGGGACTGGACAGTTTCAAAAGCGTCGGTCATAGGAATGACTTTCACACGCCCTGTTTGAGGCTGGCTTCAATAAACGGATCGAGGTCGCCATCGAGCACCTTTTGTGTATTGCTGATCTCGACATTGGTGCGCAAATCTTTGATGCGCGATTGATCCAGCACGTACGAGCGAATCTGATGCCCCCAGCCCACGTCGGTTTTGGTGGCCTCCAGTTTGTCTTGCTCGGACTGACGTTTGCGAATTTCCAGCTCGTAGAGTTTGGACTTCAACATCGCCATCGCCTCGGCGCGGTTGCGGTGCTGTGAGCGATCATTCTGGCATTGCACCACCACGCCGGTTGGCGCGTGGGTGATACGCACGGCTGAATCGGTTTTGTTAATGTGCTGGCCGCCGGCACCCGAGGCGCGAAACGTGTCGATACGCAGGTCAGCCGGGTTGATCTCAATTTCAATCGAATCATCAATCTCCGGGTAGACAAACAACGACGCAAACGACGTATGCCGGCCGCCGGAGGAATCAAACGGCGACTTACGCACCAAGCGATGAACACCTGTCTCGGAGCGCAGATAACCATAGGCGTATTCGCCGGTGACCTTGATCGAGGCACTTTTCAGCCCGGCGACTTCACCGGGAGATTCCTCGAGAATCTCCGTCTTGAAGCCTTTACGCTCGGCGTAACGCAGGTATTGGCGCAGCAGCATCGACGCCCAATCCTGCGCCTCGGTACCACCAGCACCGGCCTGAATATCGATAAACGCGTTGCACGGGTCGGCCTGATGCGAAAACATGCGGCGGAATTCCATGTCGGCAATGATCGCTTCGATGCCCTTGACATCGGTTTCGATGGATTCGAGCGTATCGTCCTCGCCTTCTTCCTTGGCGAGCTCAAACAACTCCAGCCCGTCCTTCACGCCGGCGCTGGCGGTGTTGATCGCGTTGACCACGCCGTCCAGCATCTTTTTTTCTTTACCGAGCTCAGTGGCGCGCTTTGAGTCACTCCAAATTGCCGGGTCCTCCGATAGCCGCGTGACTTCCTCTAACCGTTCGACCTTGGCGTCAAAGTCAAAGATACCTCCGCAGTTCGCCCAAGCGGGCGGATAAATCGGAGAGTTTGTTGGAAATGGCATTGATGCGGTCGGCTTCCATGATCGGCTTCCAGTGGGTGATTCGACAATCTCGCATTATAGCCAAGCGGTAACGCTCCCCCTGCGCTAAGCGACGTGTTCGAGCAATAGCTGCACCGCCGAATTGCCGCGAAAGGTATTGATCGATGGCTTATAGACCGCGTCAAAACTCGCGGGCAGCGCGTCAGGTGAGCCAAAACGCATCGCCTCGAATGTCGTTCCACCG
>JADCJC010000085.1 GCA_020247395.1 Rhodocyclaceae bacterium | reverse complement strand
CCCCGTGGATCGCCACGAGTTCAGGCCCCAGCAGCCCGCTGCGCTTTAACGCTTCAAACTCATTTGCCATCCGCGGCCCGACCCCCTCTGCCAAATGCACCACCAAGACGCCCGCGTTACGCTCCTCGAGCATCCGCTGCCACTCGGCGGCATCGCGACCGATATCCACTCTGGAAAAGGCGAGGCGGCTGGTGACCGGGCTCGTTTCGATATTGCGCACCAGACACTCCTCTTTTGCATAGGCGAGATTAGCACGCGCCCCCTGTAAGGATGTGGTTCCACCAACTAACGCCTTGTATTCACCGTAACGGCCAACTTCGAGGCCAAGGTCAAGGTAGTGCGGTGCCGTCAACAAGGTGTTCAGGTTGGTAATGCGGCGGGCATAGTTGTCGTCGTAAAAGCGCCATTCGTAACGATCTTTGTACTTGCGCTTGATAGGCAGCAGGGGGTAGATAGCGTACTCAGGATGGTTGTGAAGATCAATCAACCCAGGATAGATGACTCCCCTCACATTCACCACCGGTGCCGCCTGCAGCGCCTGAACCTGCGGTGTGCCGACAATAGCCGCCTCGAGCGCCATACGATCGGGTGCAGCGGCAACGATGACGCCGTTGTGTACCCACACTGCGCCCTCCGGCCAAACGTCTCTCGCCGCATTCATTGTCACGACCTTGCCGGTGAGCACTACGCTTCGAAGGTCGCTCGCCGGTGCCGCAGGAACGACATCCGCAATGGCTTTGCTTGGATGGCAGAATACCCAACATGTCGTCAAGAAGGACACCAGCACCCATCCAACACCACACTGCATACTAGCCGATTGATCGTTGACTTGCATTGTTACTCCAGACTCACCACGAATATCTTGCATGTTCTCACGGCTCACGGCTTTGCAATAGTGGCTCTGCCAAGCCATTCTCTTAACATACCCGATCGTCGTCTTCTGCTAGGGCGGCGAAATCGTGCAACGATGACCAACAAGACAACAACGACAGATCTGTTCGGCTTTTCGCAGGAAGACCTGGCACAAAAATCACGCAGGGCCGCCAGCGCCACGCGAGCGGCGGATAGTGCAGACGACCGACCGGTGGCGGCAACGCCGTCGGAATCGACCTCCATGCTGGCGGCGAGACTTCCCAGCAGCATACGGCTGGGCACGTCGTCTTGGTCTTTTCCGGGATGGGCAGGTCTAGTCTACGGCCGCCGCTATACGGAATCACGCCTAGCCAAAGATGGGCTCGCCGCATATGCCGCTCACCCACTACTGCGTACGGTCAGTATTGATCGAACCTTTTATGCCCCCCTCGCCGAGCACGAATTTGCGAAGTATGCCGAACAAGTCCCAACCGACTTTCGGTTTGTGGTCAAAGCGCCCATGGCGATCACCTCGAGCTACGTGCGCAGTGAAACGGGAGAATTCTCTGCAAGCCCCCACTTTCTGAATGTTGAATACGCAATCGAAGAATTTATCGCCCCTTGCTCCGCCGGGCTTGGGGCTACAACCGGCCCCTTGGTCTTTCAGTTTCCGCCGCAAGGTCGACGAACTACTACCAATCCCGACCCATTCATCAATCAGCTGTATCGATTTCTCAATCAACTGCCCCCCGGTTTGCCTTACGCTGTTGAAGTACGTGATCGCGAGTTACTGACCTCTCGCTTTTTCAAGTGCCTGACCACCACCGCGACGCATTTTTGCGTGGCAAGTCATGCCAAGATGCCCTCTCCCGCCGCACAAATCCAGCTGATGACAGCGCAAATGCCGCCTGGCGATTTCATTTGCCGATGGTCATTACACGCCGGGTTTCAATACGAGGATGCAAAGGCGCGGTATTTCCCGTTTAACCGACTGGTTGACGAGGACATCGGGAGCCGTTCAGCACTTGCCATCGCTGTCGCCAGCGCCGCCCGTGCCGGCTACGCAAGCTTTGTGACCATCAACAACAAAGCGGAAGGTTCCGCGCCGCTATCAGTGGAAAAACTGGCTAAGGCAATCGCCGATAGCCTGACGCCTCCTGCGGCAGAAGTGGCGGCCGAGCAATGAGCCTTCTACGTAAACTAACTGCCTGGGTAAAGAAGCCGGTGCCCGTCATTGACGAGACACTTTGGCTGCAAGCGACAGCCGGATACGCATTTATGTCTGGCCTCACGGCGGAGGAAAATCGCCGGCTGCGGCTCGTCGCCTCAGACTTCCTCGCGCAAAAATCGATCGTTGGTATGGCGGATATGCCATTGACAGCCAAGATGCGCGTCGAAATCGCCGCGCAGGCCTCCATTCTCGTTCTCGAACTAGGCATCGACTATTTCAGTGGGTGGTCGGACATCATCGTCTACCCCGGGCAGTTTCGTCCAGAGCGAGAGGTGATAGATGACATTGGCTTGGTGCACACCACCCGCGAGACGCTGGCGGGTGAAGCATGGTTAGGCGGGCCAGTCATTTTGTCTTACGAAGATGTCGCTCGTGTTGGTTCGGCGGACGCCGTCGCCGGACACAACGTCGTCATCCACGAGTTTGCGCACAAGCTCGATATGTTGAACGGTGACGCAAACGGCTTTCCACCGTTACACAAGACCATGTCGAACAAACATTGGCAACAGGTGTTTCAAGCCGCCTACCTGGACTTTTGCGCCAAGACGGACGAGGCCGATGCCGCAGAACCGGATGATGACGGTGCGGCACTATCCATGCTACCGATGGATCCCTACGCAAGCCAAAGCCCGGCAGAGTTTTTCGCTGTAGTCTCGGAAGCGTTTTTTGAATTGCCACAGCAAATCAAACGGGCCTATCCAGAAGTGTATGCACAGCTTGCGCTGTTCTACAGACAGGATCCGGCGGGTCGGCTCTCCCATAAGCCCTAGGTGGGACGGGGAGTTTCTGGCAAAAACAGTTGGGAACGGCCACCGGACGGGGAGTTTTGATTTCGGGAAACTTCTATTGATCCGGCAAGCAAATATGGAAAACCATTTCAGCCGTTCCCGGCCCCGCGCACAACCACAAGGGTTGCTCCGGACGGGGACCCATTAATTTTGTTCAGCGCGGGTGATTCCGACATTAGGCTCCCGCCTTCGCGGGAGCAGGGGAGTATTGGTTT
>JADCJC010000084.1 GCA_020247395.1 Rhodocyclaceae bacterium | reverse complement strand
GGTTACAAAGGTCCGGCCTACAATGCATTCTTCAACATGCAGCCGACTGCCGATATCGCCCTGTCCCCAGAGAAGTCAAAGGGTTGGGAACTCGGCTTGAAGTCAACCCTGGCCGACAATCGTTTGCGCTTCAACGTCGCCATCTTCGACACCAAATACAACGGCTATCAGGCGAACTATCCGGACGTTGTTGCCGGAACGATTGTCACCCGCTTT
The DNA here is from genome assembly GCA_020247395.1 of Rhodocyclaceae bacterium. Taxonomy (GTDB): domain Bacteria; phylum Pseudomonadota; class Gammaproteobacteria; order Burkholderiales; family Usitatibacteraceae; genus UKL13-2. Next base: position 7,659 of record JADCJC010000084.1, on the reverse strand, counting down.
ATCAATGCCGGTGATGTCTCGACAAAAGGTGTTGAGCTCGATATGGAAGCAAAACTCAGCCGCGAGCTCTCGATCGCCGCAGCGTATGCTGACACCAAAGCTGTCGTCGAGCGCTTCAACTGCCCTGTTGGTGCAACGTGCACGATTCCGAGCGGCACCATGCTGCCATCCGCTCCGCGTCAAAAGGGTGTACTGCGCGCCAACTATCGCACTGATGTGGCGGGCTACCTTGTCGCCTTCAGCACTGACTACACCTGGCAGAGCGAGACGCAGTTCGACTTGTCGACGTCGCCAAACACCTTGCAGCCCGCCTACGGCATATGGAACGCATCGGTCTCCGTGGCAAGCACTGCGAGCGGCTGGCGTGTGACCCTGGTCGGCAAGAATCTCGCTGACAAGTCTTACTCGCAGTTCTTGTTGCCGGGTGCAAACACGCAGCGATCCGTGCCACGCGACGATAAACGTTATTACGGCGTAAACGTCCGCTACGAGTTCTAACCAAAAACGTTCCTGCGCTGCTGCCTCGGAAAGCAACGAAAAAACAGTCGTCGCCTCTAAAACGTCGTTGTAGTAGTTGTCTTGCGGCACCTGTAGTCTTGCAGCTTGACTGGCGCGGTACCCAGCGTACACTGGGTACCGCGTTTGTTTTGCGACACCCAACCGCCCGACTATCGCCACCTGAAATCGTGCCGAATCCTGCCAAACCTAGAACGTTAGAATCGCTTCGCAGCCAACGCTGGTTAGCACCCGACAACATGCGCTCGTTTGCGCACCGCCAGCGCCTCCAGCAGCGGGGGTTGGCACGCGAAGAATTTTTGGGGCGCCCGGTCATCGCCATCATCAATACGTGGAGCGATCTTTCGCCGTGCCACGCACACCTGCGCGAGCGCGCTGAAGCCGTGCGGCGCGGCATCTTGCAGGCTGGCGGTTTTGCGTTCGAGTTACCGGCGTTGTCACTGGGTGAGGTGATGGTAAAGCCCACCACCATGTTGTACCGCAACTTGTTGGCGATGGAAACCGAAGAGTTGTTGCGCTCGCATCCCGTTGATGGGGCGGTGTTGATGGGCGGCTGCGACAAAACCACGCCCGGCCTGCTAATGGGCGCGGTGAGCATGGACATCCCGGTGATTTATTGCCCTGCGGGTCCGATGCTTAACGACCGTTACAAAGGTAAGACGGTCGGTGCCGGTACGCATACCAAAAAGTTCTTCGATGAGTACGTTGCCGGCAATATCGAGCAGCGTGAATGGATTCAACTCGAATCCAAAATGACCCGCTCGCCCGGCACCTGCAATACCATGGGAACGGCCAGCACCATGACGGCGATGGCGGAGGCGATGGGCTTCACCTTGCCCGGCGCGACCAGTATTCCGGCCATGGATGCGAACCATGTTCGAATGGCCTCGGCTTGTGGACGACGCATTGTTGACATGGTCTGGGAAGATCTGAAGCCGTCTTCGTTCTTCACGCGTGATTCGATCAACAACGCACTGGCGACTTATATGGCGCTGGGCGGCTCCACCAATGCGGCGATCCACACTATCGCCATGGCAGGGCGCGCCGGCATTCCGCTGTCACTCGACGACATGAATGCCGTCGCCGACAAGATTCCGGTGATTGCCAATTTGTTCCCCTCGGGCGACAAGCTCATGGAAGATTTTTTCTATGCGGGCGGATTGCCGGCGTTGCTGAACGAAATCCGGCCACACCTAGCACTTCATGCCCGGACGGTGACCGGCAAATCGCTGGGGGAAAACATCGCCGACGCAAAGAATCTGGATGAAGACGTCATCCGCCCGTTGAGCCATCCCGTCTCGGCGGGGCGCGCATTGGCAGTGCTACGCGGCAATCTGTGTCCGGACGGCGCGATTATCAAGCCGTCCGCGGCCAGCCCCAAATTCATGAAGCATCGCGGTCGCGCCCTGGTGTTCGATTCCAATGCCGAGATGCTGGCCAAAATCCACGCGCCGGACTTGGATGTCGATGAAAACACCGTTCTGGTCTTGCGCAATGCCGGGCCGGTCGGTGCGCCGGGGATGCCAGAGTGGGGCAATCTGCCGATTCCCAAGAAACTGCTACAGCGGGGCATTCGCGATATGGTGCGAATTTCGGACGCGCGGATGAGCGGCACCCACTACGGCAGCTGTATTGTTCACGCCGCACCCGAGGCAGCCATTGGTGGGCCGTTGGCGCTGTTGCGTGACGGCGATTGGATCGTGCTGGATGTGGCGGCGCGAATCCTGAATGTCGAACTCAGCGAGGCCGAACTCGCCGCCAGACGCGCGCAGTGGACGGCGCCACCACGATTCACCGAGCGCGGCTTCACCCGAATGTATGTTGAACACGTCACGCAGGCTGACAAGGGCTGCGATTTCGATTTCCTGATGGGCACCGCCAAGACGCCCGAGCCACCCATCTACTGAGGCCTACTATGGATCCATTCGTAAATCCGTTCCGCGAACTCTTCAAGCAACCCTCGGTACCACTCGGCACGTGGTTGATGTCCGGTGCGGAATCAACCGCCGAGGCGATGGGATGCGCTGGCTTCGACTGGTTGGTCGTCGACATGGAGCACGTTCCGATCGATTACAAAGACGCGTACCACATCCTGCAGGCGATCGCCGGTACCCGCGCCATACCCGTTATCCGCTTGGCGTGGAATGATCTGGTCATCGTCAAACGGGCGTTGGACATTGGTGCGCAAACGTTGATGTTTCCGTTTGTACAGAACGCCGAAGACGCCAAGCGCGCCGTGGCCGCGACCCGCTATCCGACCGCCACCGACTTGACCGGAACGCGCGGCTTTGCAGCGATGCATCGCGCCAGCCGCTACGCAACGGCACCAGACTATGGCAAGCGCGCCAACGACGGCATTTTCAAAATGATTCAACTTGAAACACCGGCAGCGATTGCGAATCTTGAAGAAATCGCCGCCGTGGACGGCGTTGATGCGCTTTTCATGGGGCCGGGTGACCTGTCGGCCAACATGGGCGTCATCGGCAATGTGGCAGACGCTAGGGTACAGGCGGCGATTAAGGATGCCGCCGCCCGCGCGAAAGAGATCGGCAAGCCCATCGGAATCGTCGGCCCGACGCCGGAAATGGTGTCGCAGTTTATCGATTGGGGATACAGCTATGTTGCCGTCGCCTCAGATATGGGCATGATGATGCGCCAGGCGAATGCAATGATCACCGCACTCAAGCCCGCGCTCGCCAAAGCCGTCAGTTCATCGGTCTATTAATCGTGTCTGGCGTCTCCCTCAAAGCCGTTACCAAGGTCTACGATAGCGGCGTAAAAGTGATCCACGGCGTCGATCTGGAAATTAAGCAAGGCGAGTTTGTGGTGTTTGTCGGCCCGTCTGGTTGTGGCAAATCAACCTTGCTGCGAATGATCGCCGGCCTCGAATCGATTAGCGGCGGCACCATTTCCATCGAAGGTCGGGTCGTGAACGATCTCGCACCGCGCGAGCGCGATATCGCCATGGTGTTTCAAGACTACGCTTTATATCCACACAAAAACGTATTTGAAAACCTGGCCTTTGGTCTACGCTTGCGGAAGTTCTCTGATGATGAAATCAAGAAGCGTGTTAGTGACGCCGCGGCGATTCTGAAGATTGAGCATTTGCTCGAGCGCAAACCGCGTGCGCTTTCCGGCGGGCAACGTCAGCGGGTGGCGATGGGCCGCGCGATCGTGCGCCAACCCAAGGCATTTTTGTTTGACGAACCACTCTCCAATCTCGATGCGTTGCTTCGCAGCGAAATGCGTACCGAGATTAAAAAATTGCATCAACGCATCGGTGCCACAACCATCTATGTAACACACGATCAGGTCGAGGCCATGACTCTGGCTGAGCGCATCGTTGTCCTGTCAGGTGGCAACATCATGCAAGTCGGCACGCCCGATGCGATCTACAACCAGCCTGTATCAAAATTTGTAGCCGGATTTACCGGCTCGCCACCGATGAATTTTTTGCAAGGCAGGCTCGAAGTCTCCGCCAATGGGGCGCTGGTTATCCTGTCCGGCGGTGTGCGACTACCTCTCGCGGCGAGCTGGCTACCGAAATTGGCGGGAGCACACGGACGAGAAATTGAGTTTGGCATTCGACCGGAAAATATCGGTGTTGAAGCCGGTGCGGGTTTTGGTGCCGAGAGAGCCGCAATGTCCGGCACCGTCGTCGTCGCCGAGCCGCTGGGTGCCGAGACACTGGTGACGTTCGCCTGCGCGGGTGGTGAAGTGATTGCACGCATGCCGCCGTCGGTGAACTATCGTCCGGGCGAAACGGCAAGCATTTACGTCGATATGCAAAAGTGCCATTTTTTTGATCACGCCAACGGTGTGGCGCTCTAGTGAGCATGAATCCGCCATTTAGTTGTTCGCCGATCGCCATCCGGCTCGTTATCCGAATCGTGCTCATGACCGGGATACTGGCAACCTTGTGCGGCGCAATGCGTGCGCAAGCGCAGCCGTCAACGCAAACAAATTTGAAGGTGTTGGTCGGCGGTCAACACCGCCCGGACATCTTCCGTGAACTGTTAAAGGACTATGAGGCGGCGAATCCGGGTATCAAGGTGACGCTTGAATCTGGCGGAGCCACATCCGAGTTGCTGCAACGTTATCTGAATACTGTGTTAACGGCGCGTGATACCTCGCTTGATGCATTTTTGATTGATGTGGTTCGCCCCGCGCAATACGCTGCCGCAAAATGGGCGGAGCCAATTGATCCTTACCTCGGCAACGAACGGGAGGCATTTCTTTCGCGGTACTTGCCGCAGTACCGCACGGCAAATACCATCGACGGCAAAACCATTTCGTTGCCGGCGTTTTCAGATGCGATGTACCTTTATTACCGCAAGGATCTATTGGAAAAGATCGGCGAACAGCCACCGGCCACCTGGCCCGAGCTGGCAAGAATCGCCAAGCGAGTCATGGCGCAAGAAAAAGATCCGAACCTGCAGGGGTTGAGTTTTCAAGCGAAGGCCATCGAAGGCACAGTTTGCACCTTCCTGCTGCCGTACTGGAGCATGGGTGGAGAGGTTGTAAAAGACGGCAAGCTACAGTTCGACCGGCAGAAGGCCGAAGCCGGACTCGCCATGTGGCGTCAAATGGTAAGTGATGGCGTGAGCAAGGCAAACGTCTCGGAAGTTGGTACTGACGACACACGCAAAGAGTTTCAAGCCGGTCGGGTTGTGTTCGGTGTGCTGTGGGGTTACGGTTGGAATCTGTTTCAAAGTGGTGCTGACTCGCGGGTGAAGGGTAAGGTTGGGGTGGTGAAACTGCCCGCCATGCCGGGCGGCGAGTCGGTGTCGTGTATGGGTGGATGGAGCTGGGCGGTGTCGGCGTTTTCTCGCAACAAAGCCGAAACGGTTAAGTTAGTGCGGTGGTTGTCGAGCCCGGAAGTGGCCAAACAACTCGCCATTCGCGGCTCGATGCAACCGGTGTTTGCCGATGTGTTTACCGATCCGCAGGTGTTGCGCGTGAACCCGTGGCTGGCTGACGCATTGCCGGTGGTTGAAACCGCACGCCCCCGTCCCGTCACGCCGATGTATCGGCCGATCTCCGATGCGCTGCGCTTGAACACTAATGCCGTCATGGCCGACGCGCGAAAACCCGACGCAGCGCTGGGGGAAATTGAGCACCGAATCAAGCGGGCTTTACGCTAAACGCGGGTAGCCATGGGCAGGAATGGACAGGAACGGGCAGGAACGGGCAGACGCGCAATGAACATCACACAATCCAAAAGACCGCTATTTGATCGGCTCGCCGACATGAACGAGACCGCACTCGCGGTTTTGTTGTTGGCACCGGCATTCGTCTTTATTTCCATCATCGTGGTGTACCCAGTTGCGACGTTGGTTTGGAACAGCTTTAACGACGTTCGGTTGCTAACCGGCGCAGCGTCGCGTTGGGTGGGTCTGGAAAATTACGCACTGCTGCTGGCGGATGCCCAGTTCTGGCGGGCGACCAAAAACACCATGATTATCGTTCTCGTCACCGTGCCCGGTTCTCTTGTGATCGGATTAGGCTTGGCACTGCTGGCGAATATGCCGTTTAGATGGCGCGGGCCGATCCGGCTATCGTTGCTATTGCCTTGGGCGACACCGCTGGCCTTCGTTGGCCTGATCTTCGCGTGGTTTTTCCACAGTGAGTACGGCGTGTTTAACGACCTCTTGCAACGTGCCGGACTAGCGCCAAAAATTTGGTTTAACTCACCGGCTTTAACCATGATGGCGATTTGTATCGCCACCATCTGGAAAACATCGTCGTTTATGGCGCTCATGTTGCTGGCCGGACTGCAAACAATTCCTAAGTCGCTTTACGAAGCCGCCGATGTTGACGGCGCGAGCAAATGGCGGCAGTTCACCGACATCACACTGCCGTTGTTGGTACCTTCAATGTTGGTCGCACTTATCTTCCGCACCCTTACGGCGATTCAGTCTTTTGACATCCCCTACAGCATGCCCGGCCCCGGTGAAGAGACACAAACGCTGGCAATGTACATCCACATGAATGCGGTCGATTATCTCGATCTCGGCTATAGCTCGGCACTGGCGGTGGTCATGTTTGGGTTATCAATGGTAACCACGTTCATCTATCTGCGTTATGTGAAGGCGGACGGCAAATGAGCGCGACCATGAGCGGCACATCGGGCGGCGGTATGTTGATGGGCAAGCGGCTGCGCTGGCTCGCCGCTGGCATCGTGTTTCTCAACGGGTTTTTCCCGGCAATGTGGATTTTGGCCACCGCCTTCAAGTCAGAAATTGAGCTAACGGCAAAACCCATTACGTGGATTCCGCATTCGCCAACCTTGAACAACTTCATCGCCGCGTTTCGTGATCAACCACTCCCCCACTACTTGCTCAATAGCGCCATCGTTGCGCTTTCCGCGATGGCACTTTCGCTGTTTATTAGTGCGCTCGCTGCGTACGCCATTACACGGCTCAACCTCAAGTACCGCGGCACCATTCTCACCTCGATCATCGCCGTCTCCATGTTCCCGCTGGTGACGTTGATGGTGCCGCTGTTCGAAATCATGCGCGGTCTCGGATTGCTCAATAGTTATTGGGCGCTGGTATTGCCGTATACCGTATTGAATCTGCCGATTTGCACACTGGTGTTGGTGAGTTTTTTCCAAGACATCCCGCGTGACCTGGAAAATGCCGCCATGATTGATGGCTGCACACGACTGGGAGCGTTATGGCGGATCGTCGTACCGTTGGCCGCCCCCGGTGTCTTCACCGCAGGTATTCTGGCGTTCGTAAACGCATGGGATGAATTCTTGTTGGCACTGTCGTTTAACTCCGCCGCCGCCTACCGCACCTTGCCGGTTGGTATTCAAATGTATCAGGGTGAATTCTCGTTCCCGTGGCCGACCATTTCAGCCGCGCTGGTGATTGCGATGATCCCGGTGGTGTTGGTGATCTTGATTTTTCAGGAGCGCGTGGTGAGTGGATTGACCTCCGGCGGCGTCAAAGGATAGTAGCGGGATAGATGCAGGAGGGACATGAGACATTCCACGGCTCCACAGAAGCAAGGGGAACTTCTAAAAACCGTCGCGAGCGGATGAAGTTGGCAGTGAGGAGCGGACACGTACCCAGTGTACGGCGAGCACCGGAACTGACAGATTCGCCCGCGCAGTAGGTTTTTATTGATCCGGCAATT
>JADCJC010000083.1 GCA_020247395.1 Rhodocyclaceae bacterium | reverse complement strand
TGTTTGCCAGAAGCGCGACCAGTGGCGCGAGGGACATGGCTGGTGCTTCGTCTTGAGGCACATGCCCCACACCTAGCAGCGTCACCAGTTTGGCAGTTGGCAGCGCACGTAAATAGTCTTGCGCATTAGCGATTGGAATCAGCGCATCTTGTTCACCCCACAATAATAGGGTCGGGGCGTTGATCTTCTGTGGTTTCGGCACAGGATCTGTAAGAATGGTTTGTGCCATCCGATCCGGCATCGCATCGCGCTGGCCCGGTAGCAGCAACAGCGAGTGATAACGGCTGATACGATCAGCGTTTAGGGTTTCCGGGTTTGCGTATGCAGGGGCCAGATTCATACGCAACAACGACTTTGGCAGCGCGTAACGCACCAGCCGAAAAACACCCGACACCTGCGGCGCTTTGCCGTATTCAAATCCCCGGTCGTTGCACGCCGATGCTAAACTTTGTACACCATTTTTCCTCACGATGCCCAGCTATATGTATGAATCCGATGTGACTAAATTTGTTCGTGAGCTGCTCGAGAAACAACCCGAGCTCAAGGAGATGCAAAAACAAAATCGCGCCACTTGGTGGGACAAGAAATTGGACCCGGACCAACTGCGGCGCTACGCCGTCTCGGAAGCACCCAAGGCACCCTACGCGTACTTTCCGCTGCCAGAGGCGGAGTCTCAAAGCAAAAACTAAGGTTTAACACTGTCCCCTATTGGCGGGCATTTTCAGGCTTTTGTTGCTGAAAGCGACCGCCAATAGGGGCTTTTTCGATTTAATCGATTGATTGTCGTGTTTTTAGGTTAAGGCTCCCAATGCAAACATGCCGTTCAGTGGTTCTTTGTTTAGTCATTGCCGCTTCGGTTGCCATCCCGGGGTTTGCCCATGCCGACGAAGGTATGTGGACCTTCGACAACCTGCCGCGCGAGCAAATGAAATCAAAGTACGGATTTACGGCGGAGTCGGGTTGGGTGGATCACGTCATGCGTGCCGCGGTCAATATTGGCGGCTGTTCGGCGTCGTTTGTCTCCCCGCAAGGTTTGGTGATGACCAACCACCATTGCATTACCGGTTGCCTCCAACAACTCTCCAGCGCCAAGAAAAATTACCTGCAAGATGGTTTTCTGGCGCGCAAAGTGGAAGAAGAGTTGCAGTGTCCCACCACCGAGGTGAGCCGGCTGGATCAGATCACAGATGTCACCGCCGAGGTCACTGCCGCCACCAAGGGCTTAAGTGGTGAGGCCTACAAAAATGCGCTGAATGGCATCAACGCCAAAATCACCGCAGCGTGTGTGGGCGACAAACGCGCAACCGTGCGTTGCAATGTGGTGAGTTTGTATCAGGGTGGGCAGTACCACCTGTATCGCTATGATCGTTATTCCGACGTGCGGCTGGTGTGGGCACCGGAAGATGCATCGCCGAGTTTTGGTGGCGACCCGGACAACTTCAACTTTCCGCGCTTCGGTTTGGATGCCGCCATGCTGCGTGCCTATGAGAACGGCAAGCCTGCGGTGGTGAAACACTTTTTCCCGTTTAGTCCAGGTGGCGCGAACGCGGGGGAATTGGTGTTCACGGCGGGTAACCCGGGCCGCACCAGTCGCTCGCTGACGGTGGCGCAACTGGAAACGGTGCGCGATGTTCGCCTCATCGCCAATCTGCGCCGTGGTTACGAATTGCGTGGTGTCCTGACCCAATACCGCAAGCTCGGCGTTGAAGAGGCGCGTATCGCACGCAACGACCTGAACGGACTGGAAAACGGCCTGAAGGTGTTTACCGGCCAACTTGCGGCGTTGCAGTCGCGGGAACTGATGGCGCGTAAACGCGATGAAGAGGCGCAACTCAAGGCGTTTGCCGCCAAGAGTCCAAACTTCAAGGACGCCGCCGGTGCATGGGACGCCATCGCCGCCGCGCAAGCGGTATATCGCGAAATTGAACACGAGTACGAACTGATCGAAGCAGGACGCGGTTTCAACAGCCGCTACTTTGGATTGGCTCGTACCATTTGGCGCGGCAGCCTTGAACGCACCAAGCCTGACGCCGAACGGTTGCCGGAGTTTTCTTCGACGCGGATGCCGCAGTTGGAAAGGCAGGTCAGTTCGCCTGCGCCGTTTTATCCCGAGTTTGAGAAGTTAAAGCTGGCCCACTCGCTGACCAAAATGCGCGAACTGCTAGGCACCGACGACCCGTTTGTTGTGAAGATACTCAGCAAGCAATCACCCGAACAAGTGGCGAGCCGGCTGGTCGACGGCACCAAGCTGGCCGACCCTGCGTATCGGAAAGCGCTCTGGGCTGGCGACCGTGCCGCAGTAGAAAAAGCCGACGACACTTTCATCCAACTCGTACGCGACATTGATGCGGCGGCGATGGCGGTGCGTAAGCGTTTTGATAACGACGTGAGTGCGGTCGAGCAAAAAAATGCCGAGCTCATCGCCAAGGTCCGCTTTGCGATGTCAGGCTCAAAAACCTATCCGGATGCGACCGGCACACTGCGTTTGAGTTACGGCGCGGTGGAAGGCTGGATGGAACGCGGCAAGCCGGTCGTGCCCTTCACCGATTTTGCCGGGGCGTTTAACCGACACACTGGTGCGGCACCCTACGCGCTGCCCGCCTCATGGCTTGCGGCCAAAGACAAAATTAAACTTACACAAACACTCAATTTTGTGACCACCAACGATATCATCGGCGGTAACTCGGGTAGCCCGATGATTAATCACAAAGCGGAAATCGTCGGTCTCGCCTTTGACGGCAACAAACACACCCACAGTGGCGCGTATTGGTTTGACCAGAAATTCAACCGTACCGTGGGTGTGACCAGCGACGGCATTTTGGAAGCCCTAACGAGCATCTACGGCGCGACGGAGTTGCTGGCGGAGATTCGCGGTAAGCAGTAAGGGATAGAGAAAATCATTTGCAATTGAATGGTCTGCGCACTTGTGGGAGTGCGGAGAGTTGGGCACAAGCGGCCAATACCGGCGGTTGATGGATATAGAGACGGTAGACCAGCAGGTGTCTCCCCGGCACAGGCCGGGGCCTAATTTTTCTCAAAGTTGGCAATGATGCAACTTGGATCCCGGCCTTCGCCGGGATGACAGGCTGGGATTGGCGCATTGGCAGCAGCACTTAGCCGGATGAGAGCCCAAACGGGCTCGGAACGACGAACTCTCAGAACTGGTACAGGATTAGAGGTGCGTCCGCTTTGAGGCAATCGCGATGTCGGCTTTGGCTCAACTGCAGCGGTTTGCGATCCCGCCACCGCTCCGCAAACTAAGGCACCGGAAAGTGACGTAACACTTCGTCCAGCCCGCCGGTGTTAATCGCCATCGTCGCTTGCGCCTGTACGATGGGTTTTGCGTAGTAAGCCACGGATGTTCCAGCGACCGCCATCATCTTGAGATCGTTGGCACCATCACCGATCACCATGATTTGCTCGCGGCTGGCACCAAGTTGTTCTGCACAATCACGCACGTGTTGCGCCTTGCCATCGGCGTCACAGAGTGGCCCGACAACACGGCCGGTGAGTTTGCCGTCGATGATCTCAAGTTGGTTGGAAAACGCGGCATCTAATCCGAGACGCGCTTTGAGGCGATTGGTGAAAAAGGTAAAGCCACCCGAAACAAGCAAGGTAAAAATTCCCGCAGCCTTAGCAGCCGCTACCAATGTTTCCGCTCCCGGCGAAAGCCCCAAGCGCTGGTCATAAACTTGTTGCAGAGCGGCCTCATCGAGCCCCGCAAGCAGCGCGACGCGTTGCCTGAACGAGGTAGGCCAGTCGATCTCACCGCGCATGGCCGCCTCCGTGACAGCCGATACCTCCGCTTTTTTTCCGACATAGTCCGCAATCTCATCGATACACTCGATATTGATCAAGGTCGAATCCATATCCATTGCGAGCAGACGAAACTCGCTGAGTTTCCTCGGTTGCGGGGCGCTCATGCGGCCACCTTGGCTTGCGGCACGATGGGAGTGAGCTCGTATAAGACCGCTTTGATTGCTAGAACACGATCATGCAGGTTGGGCATGGGCTTCTCGATCTTGAGTTTGTCCGGCCCGGCCAATTTGAAGTGCCGCTTTTGTTGCACGAGTTGGATCACGCGGTGTGGATGTATCGGTGTGTCGGGCCCGAACTGAATGGTGATCGACGCAGCACTCGCGTCAATTTTGATCAGATCCAACGGCTTGCCGGTGATACGTAGCGCGTGACTGTCAAAGAGATTTGAAGTGGCGTCCGGCAAGGTGCCGAAGCGATCGATCAGCTCTTCCTTGAGTTGCTCGAGCGTGTCCGCAGAGTCGCAGTTGGCGAGTCGTTTGTAGATCACCAAACGTTCGTGTACGTCGCCACAGTAGGTGTCTGGCAACAACGCCGGCGCGTGCAGGTTGATTTCCGTGGCGACACTCAAAGGCTTGGAAAGATCCGGTTCTTTACCCGCTTTGAGAGACTTCACCGCGTGGTTCAACATATCCGTGTAAAGCGTGAAGCCGATATCCTGAATGCCGCCGGACTGTGAATCACCGAGCACCTCACCGGCACCACGGATTTCTAGGTCATGCATGGCAAGGTAAAAGCCTGCGCCCAAATCTTCCATCGTTTGAATTGCTTCTAGGCGACGTTTTGCGTTGATGTTTAAAGCCTCTTCCGGCGGCGTCAACAGATAGGCGTAGGCTTGGTGATGCGAACGACCAACCCGCCCGCGCAACTGATGCAATTGCGCCAGACCAAATTTGTCTGCACGATGAATGAGGATGGTGTTGGCGGTCGGAACGTCGATACCGGTTTCAATAATGGTCGAGCACAACAGCACATTGGCCTTCTGGTGATAGAAGTCGCGCATGACACGTTCAAGTTCGCGCTCCGGCAGCTGGCCGTGCGCCACCGCGATACGCGCCTCGGGGATGAGGCGTTGCAGACGTTCCAACTGGTTCTGGATGGTCTCAACTTCGTTGTACAAATAGTACGCTTGCCCGCCGCGCTTCAATTCGCGCATGATGCCTTCGCGCACCGTGCCTTCGGACAGGGTGTGAACAAAGGTCTTGATCGAGAGACGGCGTTGTGGCGCCGTGGCGATCACGGAAAAATCACGCAGGCCTTCTAGCGACATGGCGAGTGTTCGCGGAATCGGTGTCGCGGTGAGTGTGAGTACATCGACCTCGGAACGTAACGCCTTGAGGACTTCTTTCTGGCGCACGCCAAAGCGATGTTCCTCGTCGATGATGACCAAACCAAGATTTTTGAAGACCACATCCTTCTGAATCAGCTTGTGTGTGCCAATGGCGATATCAATGGTGCCGTTGGCCAGCCCCTTAATCGCTTCGGTCGTTTCTTTAGCGGATCGAAAACGCGAAAACTCAGCGAGCTTGACCGGCCACTCCGCAAAGCGATCTGAGAAATTATGGAAATGCTGCTCGGCGAGCAATGTGGTCGGTACCAGGATGGCGACTTGTTTGCCTGCATTCACTGCGAGGAACGCGGCACGTAGCGCGACTTCTGTCTTGCCGAAGCCGACATCGCCGCAGATCAGTCGATCCATCGGCCTGCCGGAGGTCATGTCAGCGGTCACGGCCTGTATCGCTGCGGTTTGGTCGGCTGTTTCTTCAAACGGGAAGCCTGCCGCAAACGCATCGACTTCATTTGCCTTCATCGGAAAGGCAAACCCTTGGCGAGCAGCGCGGCGAGCATAAAGATTGAGTAACTCGGCGGCCGTGTCACGAATTTGTTCTGCGGCTTTACGGCGGGCTTTTTCCCACTGGCCGGAGCCTAAGCGATGTAGCGGTGCCGAATCGGGATTGGCACCCGTGTAACGCGAAATCACCGACAGTTGCGAAACGGGCACAAACAACTTGTCTTCACCATCGTAGTGAAGTTCGAGGAACTCCATCGCACCTTCACCCATATCCATCGAAACCAAGCCCATGTAGCGACCGATACCGTGCAACTCGTGGACCACCGGGTCGCCCAACTTGACTTCGGCCAAATCGCGCAACATGCCTTCGGCGTTGGTGCGCGATTTTTCGCGCCGGCGTGATTGTTTCACTTCGCTGGCGTAAAGCTCGTTTTCCGTCACGAGGGCCAGCTTGTCATCGACGGCGATAAAGCCGCGTTGCAGTGGCGCGATGGTGACGACAACGTTTGGTACGGTCGAATCAGGACGGGCGTTTCCAGCCAAAACTGCCTGAAAATCCGCGCCAGTAAAGGTGTTTAGTTTGTGGTCATTAAAGAAGCTCTGTATTGTTTCGCGTCGCCCGAGACTCTCGGCCGCGACCACCACCTGACCATCAAAGGTGGCAACGAACTGCCTGAGGCGCGCCAGCGGGTCGGCGGCTTTGCGGTCAACGTCGACGGCTGGCAATGGCGAGATCGGTTGCGCGATCTGGGTGGGGGAAAGTTTGTCGAAACGCCCCACGCCACGAAACAACTCCTCGACCGGCAGAAACACTTCCGCCGGTGGTAACAGCGGGTGATCTCGGTCACCGCGCATCAGGTCGTAACGCGATTTCACGTCGCGCCAGAATGCATCGGCGATCGGCTCGACTTCCCCGTGCAGGAACACGCGGCTGGTCGGCGGCAAGTAATCAAACACGGTCGCCGTATTGGTGAAGAACAGCGGAAGGAAGTATTCGATGCCGTTGGGTGCCATGCCCGCCGAGACATCCTTGTACATGCGCGACTTCGACGGATCACCTTCAAACCGGTCACGGAACTGCTCGCGAAACTGATGCTGCCCCTGTTTGTCGAGCGGAAATTCGCGTGCCGGCAACAATCGAATTTCGTTGACGGGATAAATACTGCGCTGCGTGTCGACATCAAATGTACGGATTGCCTCAATCTCGTCACCGAACAGGTCGATGCGGTAGGGCACGGTGGAGCCCATCGGGAAGAGATCGACTAGGCCGCCACGAATCGCGTACTCACCCGGTGTCATTACCTGTGTGACGGACGTGTAGCCGCCAAAGGTAAGGTCATTGCGAAACGCCTCGAGGTCGAGCGGCGTTTTTGTGCGCAAAAAGAAAGCGCGACCCGCCAGATACTCACGCGGGGCTAAGCGCGTCATGGCAGTTGTTACCGGCACGATGCCAATGTCGAAATCACCGCGTGATAATCGATACAGGGTCGAAATTCGCTCCGATACCAAGTCTGGGTGTGGTGAAAAATGATCGTAGGGAAGGGTCTCCCAGTCTGGTAGACGGCAGACTCGGAGCGTAGTGTCGAACCAGACAATCTCGGTGGCAAGTCGCTCAGCGTCCGCTGCGTCTGCGGCCAGAATCATCACCGGCGCGGCCTGCCGTGCGGCGCGCGCCAGCAAGAGCGAATCAGACGAGTGAATAAAGGCTGAGGGTTGGTTCATCAGGAATGTTGATGCTGGCGGTTACGTCCCGCCGAGCCGTCAATGAGGGTGACTCGCCCGCCAGAGTTTGATGTCCGATTCAGTCGTAGATACATGGTGCTGCGGCGTGTTTCGGGCTTGCTGCCGGTTGGTGGTGGCTGGTGGTGGCTGGTGGTGGGGGGGCGACCCATGCGCCCGTCAGCGCAAGATAAACAAAGGGCTAGACAATGACAACCGGCACCTTGCCAATTTTTGTGCGCCACTCTTGCGGACCCGTGCGATGTACCGCCGTTCCAGTCGAATCAACCGCGACGGTGACGGGCATATCCTTGACCTCAAATTCATAGATGGCTTCCATGCCCAAATCTTCGAAGGCGACCAAGCGCGAGGCTTTGATTGCTTTTGACACCAGATAGGCAGCGCCACCGACCGCAATGAAATAGGTCGCGCCGTTCTTTTTGATGTTTTCAACGGTGGCGGTGCCGCGCTCGGATTTACCAATCATGCCGATCAGCCCCGTTCTTTCCAGCATGTCCGCGGTAAATTTATCCATGCGCGATGCGGTGGTCGGGCCCGCAGGGCCAACGACTTCGTCGCGAACCGGGTTTACCGGTCCGACGTAGTAGATGATGCGTCCGGTGAAATCGACCGGCAGCTTTTCGCCACGGTTCATCATCTCAACTAGCCGACGGTGTGCGGCGTCGCGTCCGGTCAGAATCTTGC
The DNA here is from genome assembly GCA_020247395.1 of Rhodocyclaceae bacterium. Classification (GTDB taxonomy): domain Bacteria; phylum Pseudomonadota; class Gammaproteobacteria; order Burkholderiales; family Usitatibacteraceae; genus UKL13-2. The sequence goes on along the minus strand of JADCJC010000083.1, from coordinate 10,381 downwards.
CGCTCAGCAGGACACGATCACCGGAACGAAGCTCACCCAGTTGGGCTTTGCTGATGCCATCGATGTTGACACGTTTGCAAGTCGATAGATCTTGGGTGAGTGCGGGCCAGTCCGTCAGTGCGGGTGGTTCGAGGACGGCGGGACCGCTGCCATCCAATACAAAATGCGCGTGCCGCATTGCCGCGCAATTGGGTAATAGCGCTACCGGTTTTGACGCGGCATGGGTGGGATAGTCGGTTACTTTCACGTCGAGCACCGTGCTTAGTCCGCCCAGACCTTGCGCACCAATACCCAGAGCGTTTACCTTCTCGTAGATTTCCAAGCGCAGTTCTTCGGCCCGACTGGCGGGGCCACGCGCCCGTAGCTCGTGGATGTTCAACGGTTCCATCATCGCCCACTTTGCCATGAGCATGGCTTTTTCCGGCGAGCCACCGATGCCGAGTGACAGCATGCCCGGCGGGCACCAATCCGCGCCCATGGTGGGCACCACGGACAACACCCAATCGACGATATTGTCGTTTGGCAGCAACATGGCGAACTTGGATTTATTTTCCGAGCCGCCGCCTTTCGCCGCGACGATCACTTCGACTTTGTCGCCGGGTACGATTTCAATGTGTGTCACGCCGGGCGTATTGTCGGTGGTGTTTTTGCGCTTGCCATCGGGGTCGATGAGCATTGAGCCGCGGAGTGGATTGTTGACGTCGGTATAGGCGCGGCGCACACCCTCGTTGACCATCTGCTCCGGTGTAAGTCGTGGTCCAACTGCGGGCCCCTCAAAACGCGCATCCATGCCAACACGAATAAACGCGATACAAATTCCGGTGTCTTGGCAAATTGGACGATGGCCTTCGGCCGCCATTCGCGAATTGATCAGGATTTGCGCCATCGCGTCTTTGGCCGCAGGTGATTGCTCCTTCTGGTAGGCCTGGTGTAATGCCTTGATGTAATCGACCGGATGATAGTAGCTGATGTATTGAAATGCATCCGCGACCGAGGCGATGAAATCTTCCTGCTTGATGACGGTGGGCATTTACGGCTCCTAGTGTTGGGCGGGGTGTCTGCCTGGTTGCGGCAAGATACGGTCACATGCGGCAATCGCCATGGCAGAGAACAGGAACGCCATGTGGATTAACGTCTGCCAGAGCAATACTTTTTCATCGTATTTATCGGCACTGATGAAGGTCTTCAAAAGATGGATCGACGAGATGCCGATAATGGCGGTCGCGAGTTTGACCTTGAGTACCGAGGCGTTAACGTGTGACAGCCATTCCGGTTGATCCGGATGATCTTGCAGGCTGAGACGCGAGACAAAGGTCTCATAACCACCGACGATCACCATGATCAAGAGATTAGAGATCATCACCACGTCAATCAACGCAAGCACGACCAGCATGATGACGGTTTCGTTGAGTTTGGGCGCAGCAAACAGGGCGTTGCCAGCGGCGTCAACCATTGGTTTGTTGGACGCATCGAGCAACGGCGCGGCCTTATAACCGACTGACTCGATAAGTTGTCGGAGCGCATCCTGATTGCCAAAAATTGCTTCTACGAGATGCACCAGTTCCACCCAGAAATGGAACACATAGACCGCTTGCGCGACGATGAGGCCGATGTAAAGCGGCATCTGCAGCCAGCGGCTCCAGAATATAAAGTTGGCTAATCCACCAAGAAATTGGGAACGCGGTGCCTGCGAATCGTTTAGTTTGGACATATAAATAGATAAGCCCGCCAAATTTGCATTTGCCGGGGAAAGTGGACAGGGTCGCCAAGTTTCAGCGTGGTTTAAGACACTCGCGTTACAGACCAGAGAGCGGAGCAAACGAAATGGCTAACTTGAGCGCCTGGTTGCCATCGAAGGCACGATGTCTCTACGCAAAATTTTACCATTCTTGGTGCGCGGGAAGTCGTTCACCAGGTAGATACGCTTCGGTGCCTTGTAGGCTGCGAGCTGGGTTTGAGCCCATTTCAGCAGTTCGTCGGGTGTCGCCGTTTGGTTCGGTTGCAGGATTACATAGGCGACGACGATGAGCTTGTCTTTGTCAATTGTCTCGCCGACACAGGCACAATCCGCAACCGCGTCGTTGCTTTTCATCACGCGCTCAACTTCATAAGGCGACACGCGGTAGCCAAAACTTTTGATGATGTCGTCTTTGCGACCTAAAAACCACCAGTATCCATCCTCGTCGATTCGCGCGTGATCGCCGGTAAAAAAATAACCGTCATGGCGCAGCTTGGCGGTTTCTTCCGGTAGCTGCCAGTAGCGCAGGAATAGCCCCGGGTCATTTTCCGGGACAACGATCATTCCTTCCTCGCCGATTGGTGTCGGTGCCAATGTTTCTGGGTCAACCAACCGAACATCGTGTCCCGGCTGCGGAAACCCAGCCGAGCCGGCGCGGATCGGTCGATGAATCGATTGGGAGAGATAGTATGAAAATTCACTCATTCCAACCGCTTCAAAAATATCCATGCCGAACCGTTCGCGCCACTGCGTGAGCATGTCGTCAGACAAGTGCTCGCCAGCGCTCATACAAAACCGCAAACTTGGCACATCCATTTTGCCTATCGATGTCTTCTGAACGATCTGCCGATAGACGGTTGGCACGCCGATAAAGATGGTTGCATTGTGTTTGGCAATGAGTCGTGGCCAAAGCAGGGGGTCGTTTTTTCCCTCATGCACGATCACCGTCTTGCCTCGATAGAGCGGGTCCATCAGGCCCGAGCCGAGCACATAGGTCCAATTGAACTTCCCCGAATGCACGATACGATCAACTTGGTTCGGGTTGAAGTTGAACCAGTAGTGTGCTGCAGGTTCGCGGCCAATCAATGCGCGGTGCGAATGCAGGACCCCCTTCGGGTAGCCGGTGGTGCCGCTGGTGTAGACCAGATAGGCCGGGTCATCAGCGCGCGTTGCGTGGGCTGCGGAGAATGCGGTGACTTCTTGCAGGGCTTGATTTAAGTCGCGCACCTCAACACCGGGCATCTGCGCTTGTTGCCCTTCCCCTGTTGTCAAGACCAGTTCGATATCTCCACGGTTGGGCAATATCTTTGCTAATTGTGACCAACTCGGTTTGTCCATCACCAGCACCTTTGCACCGGAGTCCTTCACCAAGTACTGCACCTCCTCAGGTGTCAGAAGCGTTGACGTTGGCACGGCGATCGCTCCGACTTTCATCGTGCCAAAAAAAGCGATCGGGTATTCGAGACTATTGGGCAGTCGCACCAAGACCCGCTGGCCTGCCATGACGCCGTATTTTCGCAACACCTGCGCGAACTGGCTGCTGCGTTCGGCCAGCTCACGATAACTTGCTGTGACTGTGCCCCTCGCGTCGTCTTCAACGATCATGGCCAGCCGAGACGCGACCTCCGTTTCCAAGTGCGCATCCGTGCATGCAACACCAATATTGAAGAATTGTGGCACGTGCCACGTCCATGCGGGGTAGGGCGGGAATGCGAGTTTTCTGGCGTTCATGGCTTAGGGTTTAAAGGCGTGGAAGGGGGGCCGCGCGGTTAGCTGCCGGATGGCACGGGCACCGCAGCAACATCAATGCGCAAATCAGAGAATCGCACCATACGGCCAGTTTTCCCTGATCACTTGCTCGGGAAGTTTTTTCAACACTTCAACCGCAAAAGCGGTGTCTTCGACGGACAGTGCGTGTAGTGAATGAGCGCGTAGCAGTGTCTGTAATGCCTTGCCGAACATTGGCGGATCGAGCATCTCACCGTTGAACTTGATTGCGCCGCCGAGCAGCGCATCCGCCTCGATGGCTGCCTTGAGGATGGCGATTTTGGTTTTTGTGTCTGTCGGCGAGGGGGTGTAGGCAACTTTGCAGGGATGAATGTGAAAAGGATGAATGACCTGTTTGCCGGTCATTCCCATGGCGGCCTCTTCGCATGCGTGTTGGTAGACAACACGAGACTCGTCGTCCCCATGCAGGTCGAGCCAACGTCGTACATCATCCGGCTCCACACTGGACTCGGGCATCGCCGACTGGCCGATTAGCGTTTCCACCCCGCCGATCACACCCTTACCGGCGATCCGGGCTTCAAAGAGGACTTGGTTCATGAAGTAGGCGAGTTCCACTGTCCAATGGCGTGGCGTGATTTGGATACCCATCGCCTTTGAAAAATCGTGGATGCCAAAGACGACGTGCTTGACGGTAGCGTATTGCATCAGGTCGGGCGCGATCTTCAGCGATTTCGGGTGTTCAATAATCGGCTGAATGGTCATGCGGTGATTCAGGCCGACCAATACAGCCGAAAGATCACGTATCTCGGCGGAGCCATACGCCTCTCCCGCCTTGGCCAACATCACGACATCGATGTAATCGGCAAGATCGCGGATGAGCGATAAATCCTTCTCATATTCTTCCGTGCGAAACGGATTGATGCGGATCGCAATTTGCACCTGTTTGCGCCTTGGCATGCCGGGCAGCTCGTGGCGCAGTAACTCACGTGACATCTCCTTTTGCCGGCAACCGTCTTCAAGATCGAATAAAAGGGTGTGTGCCGTTGTATGTACTGCGTGCTTCTTGAAGCGCTGGGAAGCCTGCTCGAGATCCTCGTAGATTCCTAGCGATGGTGCGTACTTTACCGGCGGATAGTAGATCTGAATGCCGGGCCAGTAGTCGCCAAGCAGCGCGGCCGAGGTGCTGGAAAGATGGATATCGTTAAGATTGCTCATGGTGTCAATTTAGTCAGTGCTGGATCAGAAACGGCGGATACACGGCTGTTACGATACCGAAGATGTTGCAGTGCGTCAACCACTCTTATATAAGATATAAGACAGTTTATGCTGGCGACGCCGTGCGTCGCCTTGAGGCGGGTGCGGCTGTCGTTCTTTGTTGCCGACGCGAATTTAGCGATTGGGCGGTTTGTGGGCCTGTTTAATGGTGGCTGTGCTATAAATGCCATCACCAAATTACGACCATCTGTGTTCGAGGAGGAAGAAAATGTCAGGCATTGAATCCGTCATGCACGAAAATCGCTTGTTCCAGCCGCCTGAGGCGCTGGTGAAAGCGGCAGCGATTTCAGGCCGTGCGGCTTATGATGCAATGTGTGCCGATGTCCAGCGCGATGAGACCGGTTTCTGGGGCGGGCTTGCACGCGAGCATCTGTCTTGGAAAACACCTTTCACCAAGGTGCTTGATGAATCAAATGCGCCGTTTTATCGGTGGTTTCACGATGGTGAACTGAATGCGTCTTACAACTGTCTTGATCGGCAAGTGGCTGCCGGACTCGGCGACAAGGTGGCCATCAAGTTTGAGGCCGATGACGGTCAGGTGACCGAGATTACCTATCGTGCCTTGCTGGCGCGGGTGAGCCGATTTGCCAATGTGCTGAAGTCAAAGGGCATTAAGCAAGGCGACCGGGTCATTATCTACATCCCGATGACCATCGAGGGTGTGATTGCGATGCAAGCGTGTGCACGAATCGGCGCTACGCACTCGGTAGTCTTCGGTGGGTTTTCAGCGAAGTCATTGCAGGAACGGATCATTGATGCCGGCGCAATTGCCGTCATTACCTCCGACGAACAGATGCGTGGTGGCAAGGCACTGTCGATCAAGGCGATTGTCGACGAGGCGATTGCGATGGGTGGCTGCGAACATATGAAGAACTGCATCGTCTATAAACGTACCGGCAATGCCGTGAACATGGTGCCGGGTCGGGATAGCTGGTGGCACGACTTGGAGCCTGCCCAGTCAGAGCAGTGTGAGCCGACATGGGTGAACGCCGAGCACCCATTGTTCATCCTTTATACCTCAGGTTCGACTGGCAAGCCAAAAGGTATACAGCACTCAACAGGCGGTTATCTGCTGTGGGCAGCACTGACGATGAAGTGGACCTTCGACGTTAAGCCTACCGACCTGTTTTGGTGTACCGCAGATATTGGTTGGGTGACAGGACATTCTTACGTGGCGTATGGACCGCTGGCAGCCGGCGCGTCGCAGTTGATTTTCGAAGGCATTCCCACCTACCCCAACGCAGGCCGTTTTTGGGACATGATTCAGCGACACAAGGTGACGATTTTCTATACGGCACCCACGGCGATTCGTTCGCTCATTAAGGCGGGCGAGGTCGATCCGACCGTACACCCGCGCAACTATAACCTCAGCTCGCTGCGAATTCTTGGCTCTGTTGGCGAGCCGATCAATCCGGAAGCGTGGATGTGGTACTACCAGAACGTCGGCGGATCACGTTGTCCGATTGTAGATACGTTTTGGCAGACCGAGACGGGTGGCCACATGATCACGCCGTTGCCCGGCGTCACGCCGCTCAAGCCCGGCTCATGCACCCTGCCGCTGCCCGGAATTCAAGCGGCAATTGTGGATGAAACCGGCCACGATGTGCCAAACGGCCAGGGCGGAATCTTGGTCGTCAAACGCCCCTGGCCTTCAATGGTGCGTACCATTTGGGGTGACCCTGAGCGCTTTAAGAAGACTTACTTCCCCGAAGAGTTGGGCGGTAAGCTCTACCTGGCTGGCGACGGCGCGGTATGTGACAAAGATGACGGCTACTTCACCATCATGGGGCGTATCGACGACGTGCTCAATGTCTCCGGCCATCGACTTGGCACAATGGAGATTGAATCGGCGCTGGTGTCGAATTCGAAATTGGTTGCGGAAGCGGCAGTTGTTGGTCGTCCGGATGATCTGACGGGCGAGGCCATCTGTGCCTTCGTCGTGCTTAAGGGAAAACGGCCCGAGGGCGAAGAGGCACTGCGCATTGCGAAAGAGTTGAGGGATTGGGTGGGCAAAGAGATCGGCCCCATCGCCAAGCCGAAAGACATTCGTTTTGGCGATAACCTGCCAAAGACGCGCAGTGGCAAGATCATGCGGCGTCTGCTGCGCTCAATTGCAAAAGGGGAAAACATCACGCAGGATGTTTCGACCCTGGAAAATCCGGCAATTCTGGAACAGCTGAAGAAGCCAATTTAGAAAGTCTAGCATCGGCGGGTGTTTCCAGTGTGTTTTGCTCGGAAATGCCCGTCGATAATGGGGTTAGCCAGTCGACGTTGGCCCTTCGGGAGTCTGCATGGCCGTCCAACCATCACCCACGATCCTCGCCGCAACCGTTGCCGAACTGCGCGGCCACGCGCCCTTTGATCAAATGACTGAGTCGGCGATTAGCCGACTCGCGGCGAATCTGACGTTGCGTTACTACGCCGAGGGTAGTGTCATCAAGTCCCCGGAGGACGGTGTTGTGAATACGCTATCAATTTTGCAGCGCGGTCAGGTGGTGGGCGTCAACCCTTCGCCCTCCGTAAGCGAACGACCGCTTACGCTGGTGGAAGGCGAGATGTTTCCAATCGGTGCCATGATTTCCAAGCGCGCCACGGTGCTGACATTTTCCGCCGCGACGGATGTGTTCTGTTATGAATTGAGTGAATCTGGCTTCGCTGAGGTGATGGAGACCTCACCTGAGTTTCGGAATTTCGCCACCGCGCGCCTCGCACATATGCTTGATTTGTCGCGACAGCATATACAAAGTCAATTCAGCCGGAACGTCTCGGGTGCACAAACGATGGCGAGCCCGTTGCGGTCACTTATCAAGCGCCCGCCGGTAACGGTCAATGCGGCTACCCCGATTAGCCAAGTGCTGGCGATGATGCAGCAGCTAAAAATCGGCTCGATGATAGTAGTCGAAGAGTCATCAACGATCCCCTGCGGTATTTTTACCGAGCGTGATGTGTTGGCGCGGGTTGCGCTGCCACAAGTCGACCAATCTGCGCCAATTTCTAAGGTGATGACCGTTGACCCGGTTGCATTACCCTCGACCGCAACAGTGTTTGAGGCGGCAAAGTTAATGGCGGAACGACGCTTCCGACACGTGCTTGTGACAGATGAGGGACGGCTGGTTGGGCTAGTCTCGGAACGCGATCTCTTCCAGATGCAGCGCCTGTCACTTGGCGAGATTGCGAAATCCATTGATCGCTGCGCTGATGGTGTGTCGCTGGCCAAGGTGGCTGATGACGTTCGCCAAATGGCAGAGGCGCTGGTCGGTCAGGGCGTTGCTGCCGAGCAGCTTACGCAGTTTGTAACGACCATGAATGACGCCATTGTCGGCAAAGCAATTGAACTTGCAGCCATCGAGTCGCCGCCGCCGAGTATTGAGTGGTGCTGGATCGGTTTGGGCTCTGAAGGACGGATGGAGCAAACGCTGGTCACGGATCAGGACAATGCGCTTATTTTTGCGCCCGCCGTGTCGGCCAGCACCACCGAGATTGAGGCGTTACGTGCAGCATTCCTGGCCTTCGCCACCGTTGCCAATCGCCTGCTTGACCAAGCAGGTTTCCCATTCTGCCGCGGCAACATCATGGCCAAGAATCCGCATTGGTGTTTGACGCAATCCGAGTGGCGCAATTTATTTGAAGCGTGGATGCGTTCGCCTAGCTCGGCGGCGTTGCTAAATGCCGCAATTTTTTTTGATTTCCGTGCCTTGCATGGCAAATCTGAATTGGTCACAGAGCTACGAGATTGGCTGCGGTCGGTAGCACCGAGACAAAAAATGTTCCTGCATCAGATGGCGGCAAATGCCCTGCAGGTTCGTCCACCCCTAGGGCTCATCCGGGATTTTGTCGATGCAGACGAAGCATACCCCGGAACAATCGACCTCAAGAAGTTTGGGATACGCCCATTTATTGATGCGGCGCGGATCTTCGCGCTGGCACAAGAAGTTTCGGCAACCAACACCGCTGATCGATTGCGCCAAGCCATGCGAAAAATGCGTGTTGGGGACGACGAGATCAGCGCCTATATAGACTCATTCCACTTTGTGCAGTTGCTGCGACTCAGAAGTAATCAGCGTATGGCGGATACGGACATTGCGGGTCGGAGCGCCTTGGTCGCCTCGCAGACAGAACCGGACAACGGACCAAACGCACAGATGGCAAACCGCATCCGGACGGATGCGCTCAACGACCTCGACCGCCGCATACTGAAAGAGGCGCTGCGACAAGCGCGCAAACTTCAGGCGCGAGTCGAGATGGACTTTCACGTATAGCCGGCGGGCATGCCGATGGCGATGGAATGGCTGCGGCACCTACTCGGAAACCCCGTTCCGCTAAGCGCCCTGCAGCGCTCGAGGCTGCGGGCGATTGAGTCAAACATTGCCTTGCCAAGCGATCTATCGGGGATCAGCCTTGCTCAAGCACGCTGGGTTGCCGCCGATGTCGAGTCGTCCGGATTGGATGTCTGGAATGATCAGTTAATCGCCATCGGGGCGGTTGTTGTCAGCGGTACTAACGTACAACTCGGCGAAAGCCACGAGGTGGTGCTCAAGCAGACCAAGATTTCCTCCCAAGACAATATTCTGATACATCGCATATCTGGGCGCGATCAACAATCTGGGGAGGATCCGGTTGAAGCCTTGCTTACGTTTCTTGAGTTCGTTGGCAACAGCCCGTTAGTCGGCTATCACGCTAATTTTGACCGGATCATGTTGGAGCGGGCCTGCAAAAAATACCTTGGAACCCCGGTTGAGAAGGTATGGCTCGACCTTGCGGCACTGGCACCAGCCCTCGTTGATACTGAACACGGATCAGCGAAAACCAGGGCGGTCGGGCGCGGGCACCCCTTGGACTGGTGGCTGGGGCGATACCGCATTGAGGTCTCGGCACGACACAACGCCGCCGCTGACGCGCTCGCTACTGCGCAGTTGTTTGGGATTTTGCTATCAACAGCGGAAAAACAAGGGGTGTCTAATGTTGAATCAGTTATGGAGTGCGCGAAGGACTATGAGTGGCTGCGGCGACGCTAACCGGAATATTTCAGAGGGTGCCCCCGCTGATTCTAAGGACGTTGCTGCCGGGCGATGGGACGGCACCGTGATTGCCAAACGCGCCCGGTGAAATGTTCGGGTTAACGGCGGTTCCTCGCATCAAAGTAAAGACCGTGTGTACTTGCCTGCGAGACGCAGCAGTTATGTTGCGATGCAGCAGATAAATTTAGAGCAAATCCTCAGTTTTGCATTGCCGGACTAAGAATGTCCCCCTATACTGAGACGGCGAATGTGAGATTACTCACATGACAAGGTTTTCCTGCCCAACGATGGCAGGCGTGAAATGTTTTGGCACACGCATCATTTGACAAAAAACTAGGAGGACTCAATGCAGTTGACTGATCAACATCGCAACTACTGGCGAAAGAATCTGCGAATCACAGCGTTCCTACTCAGTATCTGGTTCATCGTGACATTTGTCATGGCGTATTTTGCACGCGAGCTTGCGACGATTAATTTCTTTGGCTGGCCGTTTTCCTTTTACATGGCCGCTCAAGGCTCCCTGATTGTCTACGTACTGATCATCGGCTTTTACGCCATCTACATGCGTAAGCTCGACATCGAGCACGGTGTGGATGAGGGAGAGGAAGCATGAGCCAGACCT
>JADCJC010000082.1 GCA_020247395.1 Rhodocyclaceae bacterium | reverse complement strand
ACATCGACGAGGCGTTGTGGGCGTACGACGTGATCACGACTCGGCAGCCTGGGGCAGAACACGCGCCGCTACATTTTTTGTCCGCGAGCATGTTTAGCGCAGATATCCACACGATCTACGAGTCGCTCACGGTGCCGGTGTGGGCATCCCACGGCGTACGCGGTGATTTTACCGACTACCGCAGCATGCGTATCGTCGAGCGTCGGCCAAACTGGTTCATCACCATCTTCCAGACCGGCGCGTTGCCATACTTCGAGGTGGTCGACGAATTCAATGCGACCTTTGATCGCTTCTTGCGCGACCTCCACCCGTGAAGTGAATCGGTCGCGCTTAAGCTGTGACGGGTCGGCGGATATTGTTTTCGATCACGCTCGCGCGCTTGCCGTCATCCGACCAGAGACATCGCTCGTTAATGCTGGGCGAAGCGTTTGCGGCGGTCGAATCTGTCTGCTGCGCTGATATTGAAACTATGTAATTCAGTAGATGAGCACCATCGATATCAGGTTAGGACGCGCGCTCGCCGCTACAAAAACCGGCAAAAAACGAGTATTCTTCCGCACTGGCTATCTTGCCTATTCCACTAGGTACCCTACATGAACGATAAAGTGACTCTCTCCCGTCGTAACGCTCTCAAGACAATCTCGCTTGGTTTGGCCAGCATTCCGGTGGTTGCCATCACTGGCAATGCCTACGCCGCCAAGAACGATGCGCTGCGCAAAGCGCTGAACTACATCGATAAACCGGTAACCAAAAATGGGGTGGTAGAACAGTGCAACAACTGTGTCCACTGGGTGCCTGGCAAAGATGCCAAGGCCCTTGGCGGTTGCAAAATTCTGCCGGGCGATACCGAGATCAGCCCGAACGGCCATTGCACCGGCTGGAGCGCTGCACCGAAGAAGTAACGTTGCGACGCGCCGCTCCTTTGCAGCGTAAAGCCAGACCGCGAGAGGTCTGGCTTTTTAGTTTGTGGTCGGGCGAGATGCGCAGATATTGCGCATCACTTCCTCGCCGCCCGCGCCTTTGCACTGCGGGAGCGTGCGCGCTTCTCCCCATCGAGGCGAGCCGCCTTGACGATGGCATCCGTGGGTTCGGCAAATTTCCCGCCCGCTTGCGCAACCATGTAATTCACGGCGAATGCGACCTCCAAGTCATACAGTGCGGGCTCGCCGCCCATCGGTGGCATGCGCCTGATGCCCGCCAAACTGCTTCCCACCAGATCGGTTTGCCCCTCGGCGATGAGCTCCTTCCAAGCTGCTTTATCACCGGTCTTCGGTGCACCAACTAACCCGGTCGCGTGGCAATTCGCGCACACTGCCTCATAGACTTGTTTACCAGTCATTGGTGCCTTGGGAAAAGGGGTATTCTCCGCAGCGATCGCATGACTACCTGTGTAGCCCAGCACTAACAATCCGAACACTAAATTCTTTATCAACACTGGCAACTCCTCATAGGACATTGAAAGACTAGGTGCGAGAATCCTGCAGAATTATCGCGTAATCCATAGAGGCCGTTGGGGTTGCGGCGGCCAGCAACTCACGGTTTCTGCCGGGAATGATAGGTTGGTATACCGCCGAGATGCCGCGCAGATGGGCTCCACTTGAGCCCGCATAGGACTAAACTGATTGTGTGCCGTTGGTACGTCATGATGACTTCTCCCCGCCTAGGATTCTCCACATCTCCATGAACACTAAATTTGACGTTGTGGTCTTCGGTGCCACCAGCTTTGTCGGCAAAATTCTCTGCGCGTACTTGATGCGTGAATTTGGCACCGCCACCAAGCCCGGCGCGCGCAAGTTGTCGTGGACGGTTGCGGGCCGATCTCGATCCAAGCTGCAAGAGCTGCTGACCGCCCTCGGCCCAGATGCAGCGGAGATTCCATGCATCATCGCCGATGCCGCAGATGACGCCGCGCTAAAGCAGATGTGCCGGCAAACCCGTGTGGTGGTGTCGACCGTCGGCCCCTACGCGCTTTATGGCGAGCCGCTGATCCGCGCTTGTGTGGAAACCGGCACAGACTACTGCGACCTCACCGGTGAACCGCAGTGGATACGCCGCATGATCCGCGCCCATGCCGACCAAGCCGCTGCAAGCGGCGCGCGTATTGTTCACTGCTGTGGCTTTGATTCGATCCCCTCTGATTTAGGCGTATGGTTCTTGCAGCAACAGGCGTTGACTCATTTTGGCGAACCTTGCAGCGCGGTCAAAATGCGCGTGAAGGCAATGCGCGGTGCCCCCTCAGGCGGAACCGTGGCGAGTATGGTCAACATCGTTCGCGAAGCCGCCACAGATCCCGCGTTACGCAAAGAATTGTCCAATCCATACTCGTTGGTCATTCCTGCACCATCCACCACCGTTCGGCAGGCCAACGTCAGTACGGCAAGCTTTGATAAAGACTTCCGTGCGTGGGTGGCACCGTTTGTGATGGCTGCCATCAATACCCGTGTGGTGCATCGGAGCAACGCCGTGTCGGGACTCGTCTATGGGGCGAAATTTCGTTATGACGAGGCGATGCTGATGGGCAAGGGTTTCGCCGGTCGCATACGCGCCACCAGTTTTGCCGCCGGACTAGGCGGTTTTCTGCTGGCGACCGCGATTGCGCCGACACGTTGGTTACTGGAAAAAACGGTGCTCCCCGCGCCGGGTGCCGGCCCAAGCCGCGCTGCGCAGGAAAAAGGTTTTTTTGATTTTCGGTTCGTTGGCCGTACCGACGACGGGCGCGAATTACGCATCAAAGTTACCGGCGACCGCGACCCCGGGTACGGCTCAACCGGCAAGATGTTGGGCGAAGCGGCGGCGTGTTTAGCGCACGATGTTTCGAAGGCGGACCTTGCGGGTGGATTCTGGACGCCCTCAACAGCCATGGGGGCAAAGCTAGTTGATCGGCTGACCCATCACGCAGGCCTCACGTTCACGCTGCTGGACGATTAATTGAATCCCCTCTGTTTATCGACAAGAAAGGGAACTTCCAAAAACCGTCGCGAGCGGGTGAAGTTGGCAGTGAGGAGCGGACACGTACCCAGTGTACGGCGAGCACCGGAACTGACAGATTCGCCCGCGCAGTAGGTTTTTATTGATCCGGCAATTAAATATGGTGAAAAAGTCCCCTGCTCCCGCCCAGGCGGGAGCCCAATTTTGTCAGCGCGGCACATATAGGAAATTGGGCCCCCGCCTGCGCGGGGGCAGGAATTCACCATATTTAATTGCCGGATCAATAGAAGTTCCCCAAGCGTAAACGCCAGTATCCACGGTACTTTTCAGGCAGAAATGCTTGAAAGCGCCCGTCAATATTAGAGTTTTAAAGAGTTTTTTATGAACCAACCCAACCAAAGCAGCACGCCAACGGAAGCCTTCAACCGCGCGGCATACAGCGTCGTCACTGAGCTCGCCCTCGCTGCGTGCAGCGAGTCATCGCTTATCTTCCAAGCGGGCGACGCGAACATCACGGTATCGGCCCACCGTACGGGAACGCTTCGCTTGCAGCTTGGCAACACCCAGCGACCCGACTACGGCCTGTTGGTCAAACCCGACGCCGAGGGGAAACTTGGCGTGGTGGCAACCGACACCGGCTGGGAGGTTGTCTTTGCCGATCTGACGCTGAAGCTACACAAGTCGCCATTCCGCATAACGCTCGAACGTGGAGGTAAGCCGCTCGTCGGCTCCATTACCGACCAACACTTCCGCGGTCGAAGCCGTATCCCCGCTTTCGGCCACGACATCAGCGGCGGCAAGTGGTGCGTATCGCTGGCGCTGGAAAGCGATACGGCGCTTTATGGTTTTGGAGAAAAGTTCGGGCCGCTCAACAAACGCGGCCAACTTGTACGCGGACGCACCGAAGATGCGCTTGGTGTGAATACGGAACTATCGTACAAAAACATTCCGTTCTTTTGGAGCCCGGACGGCTGGGGTATGCTCATCCACAGCACCGGTGTCGTGCGTCACGGCGCTGGTTTCCCGCAGTGGTCACACCGCAGCTACATCGCAGAAGTGGACGACGACGTCCTCGACCTGTTTCTGTTTGTCGGCACACCGGCGGAGGTCATTTCCCACTACACGGCGCTCACCGGCCACCCGGCAATTGCGCCGCTGTGGAGTTACGGCATGTGGCTGTCTCGGGCGTACTATCGCACGCCGCAAGAGGCCATTGATGCCGCCGCCGAGGTGCGACGCCGCCAAGTGCCGTGTGATGTGATTACGCTCGATGGTCGCGCAGCTTGGGATGTGAAAACACGCTTTTGTTTTGAGTGGGACCCGAGCCGTTTCAGCGGTGACTACAGCGCAGAAAAAACCTTGGCGACGTTAAAGAGTTACGATCTGAAAGTTTGTGCCTGGGAGTACCCCTACGTTTCCATTTACAACCCGCTATTCAAAGAGCTCGAGGCAAAAGGTTGGTTACTGAAAGATGCCGATGGTCGCGCAGCCGTGTTTGATTGGGTAAAAGATCCCACCGACAATCCATTTGGGCCCGTTCTAACACCACTCCCGCCGTCGGGCATTGTCGATTTCACCCACCCTGACGCAAGCCGCTACTGGGGCGACCGACACAACGCACTGTTCGATGATGGCGTGGACGTAATGAAGACCGACTTTGGTGAACAAGTCGAACCAGACATGGTCGCCTCTAATGGCGATACCGGACGGCACCTGCATAACGTCTATCCGCTGCTGTATAACCGCGCGGTTTATGACGCCACTCAACGATACAACGACACGCATGGACGCGGGGCGGCGATGGTGTGGGGGCGCGATGGTTTCATCGGCTCGCAGCGCTATCCCATGCAGTGGGGCGGCGATCCACAAACGGACTGGGAGGCGATGGCAGCGAGTATTCGCGCCGGCTTGGGCTACGGCATGAGTGGCGTGCCGTTTTACGCTACCGATGTCGGCGGTTTTTACGGAGCGGAGCAGCCGGATGCGGAGCTCTACTTGCGTTGGACTGCAAACGCAATCTTCTCCTCGCATTTTCGTTACCATGGCATCGGCGAACGAGAGCCATGGGCATTTGGTGACGCCACGTTGGAGATTGCGAAGAAGTTGCTGGCGTTCCGCTATCGTCTGATTCCCTACATTGCCGGTGCCGCGGCGCAAGCCGCCGCGACAGGAATGCCGCTCATGCGGGCAATGCCATTAGCCTTCCCCAAGGATCGACTGGCACGCTGTTTCGAGCTGCAGTATCTGTTTGGCGATGCACTTTTGTTTGCGCCGATCATCGCGGCTGGCGGGTGCACACAAGTGTATTTCCCGGCAGGTGAGAACTGGGTGGATATCGAGACCGGTGAATGGATTGCCGGCGGATCGGTCAAAACCGTGACACGGCCACTCGACCGCTTCGCTGTGTTTGGCCGCGAAGGACACGTCTTGTGTCTTGGGCGCGCTGTTCAACACACAGGCGAAATTGATCTTGTGGCACCAGTTGAAACAGCCTGGGTGTTCGGCGACGCTAATTCAGATCCTTGCGTGATGAACAATGCAGTGACGCTTTCGCAAGGTGGCAAGCTGCTGGGCATCTCGGCCGATCGGATCCGGGTGTTTGCAAAGTGAGCGCGACATGACTGCGCCCCGCACCATCACGCTAGTCTCCGGTGACTGTCAGTTGGACTTACAGCCGCACATCGGCGCTGCAATATCGCGTTTGCATTGGCAGGGTATTGATGTTTTGCGCAAGACGCCGCAAGCAGCAGTGTCGACATCCACCGTACGACAAATGTGCTGTTATCCACTCGTGCCATATTCCAACCGTATCGGCAACGGCAAGTTAGTGGTGCGAGACAAAACGTACCAGTTGCGGCCAAATTTTCCGACTGAACCGCACGCCATCCACGGTGTGGGCTGGCAACGTGCCTGGCAAATCAACAGCGAAAATAAACAACTAGCGGTACTCGCGTACAAACACACGCCAGATGCCGACTGGCCGTTTGCCTTCGAAGCCGAACAAACAGTGTCTATCACCAACAACGCTGTCGCGTTGGCAATCCGCGCAACCAATCTGGACACACAACCGATGCCGGTGGGTCTCGGCTTTCATCCATTTTTCCCAATCGACACAGCGACTAGCCTGCAATCCGATTGGACTGGCGTCTGGGTGATGGGCGAAGACAAGCTCCCGACTGAACTTGTACCCACGCCAACCAACGCTAACTTTTCCCAGGCGCGAGGCGTGTTTGACTGGAAGGTCGACAACTGTTTTGTCGGCTGGTCGCGCCGTGCGGTACTCACCTATGCCACACACCGCACCATCGTCACCGCCAGCAGCGCGTGCAACAACATTGTTTGTTTTGCGCCCAGCGACGGTCGCAACTTCCTGGCACTTGAACCAGTGTCAAACATAAATAACGCCTTTGCACTCGCCGCAAAAGGGGTCGCGAACACGGGCACACGGCTGATTGGGCGCGGTGATAGTTTTGACATCAGCATGACGATCACGGTGGATCCCGCATGAAGCCGCCACTAAAGGCTGAGTTGGTATTTGACGGTCGCGCACAACTGGGTGAATGTCCACTCTGGCATCCACAAGAACACGTTTTGTATTGGGTGGATATCAGCGGTAAAACCATCAACCGATTTGACCCAGCACTGCGCACCAACCAGGCTTGGCCCGCCCCGACCGAGCCCGGCTGTATCGCATTGCGGAAAGCCGGAGGGCTTATCGCCGCATGTCGTGATGGATTCTATGCGTTTGATACCAGCATCGGCATCGGCCAAAAAATTGCCGACGCGCCATATGACATGACCAACATGCGCTTCAACGACGGCAAGTGTGATGCGCTGGGGCGCTTTTGGGCGGGTGCCATGTTCGAGCCGCGCACCGAAGCGGCTGCCGCGATGTTTGTGCTGGCCAAGGGCAAGGTGCAGACCGCGTGGGGCCCGGAAAGTGGGCTGGGGGTAAAGGTCAGCAACGGACTTGCGTTTGATAACGTGCGCGGGCTGGTCTACCAGTCCGACACGCCTAACCACATCGTCTACCGTTTTCCGTTTGACACGATAAGCGGATCAGTTGGCGAGCGTCAGATTTTTTTCACTTGCGACGCCGATAAAACCAAACCCGGCTATGCCGGTCGTCCCGATGGTGCCACAATCGACCTTGACGGCAACTACTGGAGCGCGCATTACGAGGGTGGGCGCGTCGTATGTTATTCGCCCGACGGCGTGATGCGCCAGGCCGTCATGGTCGCCGCAAAGCGCACCACCATGGCGACGTTTGGAGGCGCGGACTATAAAACCATGTACATCACCACCGCCCGTGAAGGGGCGTCCGCAGATGAGCTGGCCATGTACCCACACTCCGGTGGTCTCTTTGCAGTACATTTCGGCCTCGGCGATACTGGCGCTGCTGGCGGCAAAGCCGAACCGTTTTACGTCGATTGAAATGAGCCAGATGAACCAGATAAGCGAGATCAACGAAATGGCCCCAAGAGCGAACGCCGCTACTTTTCCGAGTCTTCGAGACCGCGTGGTGTTTATTTCCGGCGGCGGTTCCGGTATTGGTGCGGCGCTTGTGGAGCATTTTGTTGCGCAACACGCCAAGGTCGCGTTTAGCGATATCGACCAAACAGCGGGTGAGGCACTCGTCGTAAAACTCGCAGGGGCGACATACGCGCCAACGTTTGTGATGAGCGATGTGCGTGACATCGCCGCCTATCAAGCCACGCTGAAGAACACCGCGACGACACTCGGCCCAATCACCGTACTGATCAACAATGCCGGCAACGACCAGCGGCATTCGCTGCAAGAACTGACACCAGATTATTGGGACAACTGTCTTGCGGTGAACCTCAAACACCACGTGTTTGCAATTCAGGCGGTCGCTCCCGGCATGGCTGCGTCGGGCGGTGGCTCCATCATTAATCTAGGCTCAGTGTCTTGGATGCGTGGCCGCGCAAATTTGATTGGCTACACGACATCAAAAGCGGCCATCTCCGGGCTCTCACGTACCCTCGCCCGTGAACTCGGTGACAAAAATATTCGGGTCAACGCACTGGTGCCCGGCGCAATTTTGACCGACCGCCAGCAGGCCCTGTGGCGCGATGCCGACACAGATCGCCAGTTTCTCGACTTCCAATGTTTGAAGTACCGCCTCGATGCCAGTCATGTTGCCCGGACGGCGTTGTTCCTTGCCTCCGATGATGCCGATGGCATCACCGGGCAGAACATCATTGTTGACGCGGGTTTGGCGCAAGTGTCGGTTTCCGGGTAGTACGGCGTCATTTGACGGCACCCGCGCCCACGCGCATTTGCAGCCAAAAGTGCTCGGAAGCCCCGGTTAGACCGGGCTTTTCAGCGCTTCACGTAGTGCCGCAGTGTCGTTAACTTGCGGAACCCTAACCTCGCCAGTATCGGCGCACTTTGCGCATTGGCCTCTACGGCAAGGTACTGCACCTTTGCTGCGGCGGCCAGTTGTGCACGGAGCAGCGTAAGTGCTGCATAAGCGCCACGCCCACGATAGCGGGGGATTGTCGCCCCGCCACCAAGATAGGCAAATACGCCGCGCGGATCGACGATGATGTATCCCGCTGCCACCGGTGCGTTGTCCGCCATGCCGACGGCAATTTTTAACGACGTTGGGTGCACTACCAACGCATCGGCCAAGACAGCCAGCCACGGATCGTCTTGGCCCGCATGTTCTACCTGCCACACCGTCCGCAAGTATTCGATGTCTTCACGCGATTCAAGTATTCGTATCGTCAGCTGAGTGTTCGCCGCGCGTCTGCCAAGCGCGGCGTCATTAACCACCTCGACCACCTCGCGTACCATCAGCGCGCAATCAGCTTCTACCTTTAGCCCCGCCGTGAGCAGGATGGACGACAAATTGTCGGGTGCATCATCAGCGTACACCTTCCACGTGAAACTCGGTGTCGCGGCGAAGTAGGCTAGCTCGCGCGCAACGATTGCGGCCGCGTCGGACGCGCCAAAGCGATGCCACATGATAATTGACTCGCGCATCTCAGTATCGTAGTAGCGCGTGACATCATCTAGCAGATGCTTGTTGAGCCCCGGCACAAAAGCGTCGCGTCGCATGTCGGACACATAACGCGCCAGCAGCGCGGGCAGATCGAACTCAGCCACATTTGGAAAGATCACTCAAGTACTCGTAGTCCGCCGTGTTGACAAGCGAGCGCCGATACTCTACCGGCGCGTTGTCGAAGCTCATCGCCACGCGTCGGATCTCCAACACCGGTGCGTGCTCTTTGATGTTGAGTAGCGCGGCGGCTTCGGCATCTGCCAGCGTGGCGCGAAGCCGTTCGGCCGTTCGCACGACGTTGACCCCAAACTCAGTCTGATAAAGATGGTAGATCGTATTCGGCCGGTTTTGAAACTTCGACTTCGTCAGCATCGGCAGCAGCGCCCTCGCAACCGTAATGGTGTCGAAAATGATCGGCCTGCCGGACAGCGTCAACAGATTCCGAATGCGGAAGACTGGCGCGCCGACGGCGAGGCCGAGTTGCGCCGCCTCATCTGCATCGGCCTTTGCATTGCGAAAACTCAACATGCGCACTTCCGGCTGCAATTTTTCACCGTCGCGCCGCACAATATGAAAGAAATGAAACATCAGGCGTTCGCGATTGTGTGCCGAAACGAACGTACCGCGCCCCTGTTGCCGAATAAGAATGTTCTCCGCCACCAACTCATCAACCGCCTTGCGGACCGTTCCCACGGCGACGTGAAAACGTTCTGCCAACGCCCACTCGGCCGGAATTACGCTGCCGGGCTGCCAATCACCGGAACTCACCGCCTCTGTCATCAGGCGCTTGACCTCCTTGTAGAGCGGGACATCAAGCACTGCCCCGCGCGCCAACTGTGGATGCTGGCCGGATTTACCCCCGGCGGCAGGCAACACCCGCGCTGCCGCCTGTCGCCGTGCAGGTTGGCGGGCTTGCGGGTTAGCGGCTGGCTTGGTTGCGGGCATAGGTGCATCATAGCCGAATTGCAGCAAATCTACCAACTCATATAGATGACCTAATTGACTTGCGCACGACCTCGGCTTACACTGCACACTTTGTTTGTATGCCCTGACCGGAGCCCAAAAAATGATCCACTTTGTATTACACGAAGCCAAAGACACCGTCGCCGTTGCAGTCGTTGAAGGCATCAAGGCTGGCGCCGAACTGACCGCCTGGATCATGGACGACGACAAACAAATTTCCATCCGCGCTCTGCAAGATATTCCGATCGGCCACAAGATCGCGCTGAAGGACATGGCGGTCGGCGAAACCATCTACAAATACGGCACCGACATTGGCAAAGTTGTCGCGCCGATCAAGGCCGGTGAACATGCCCACGTGCATAACATCAAGACCAAGCGTTGGTGAACGGCAGTGATCCCGCAGGGCCGGTGACTTTTCAAATTCAACATCTTCGCTTTAGGAACTTACATGTCCGTCATTTCAAACGCCACAACCTTCTGGGGATATCGTCGCAAAAATGGTCGCGTCGGTGTACGTAATCACGTCATCATTTTGCCGGTCGACGACCTGTCGAATGCCGCCGCTGAAGCGGTCGCCCACAACATCAAAGGCACACTCGCCATCCCGCATCCATACGGTCGTTTGCAATTCGGCGCTGACTTGGCCCTGCACTTCCGCACGCTGATCGGGACAGGCTGCAATCCGAACGTCGCCGCAGTGGTTGTGATCGGCATTGAAGACGGCTGGACCAAACGTGTTGTGGATGGCATCGCCGCCTCGAATAAGCCGGTAGTTGGCTTTGGCATCGAAGGCCACGGCGACCATGAAACCATCATGCGTGCCTCAAAAGCGGCTCGCGAATTTTTGCAGGACGCATCTGAAATTCACCGCGAAGAGTGCAAGATCAGCGAATTGTGGATCTCCACCAAGTGCGGCGAATCAGACACCACATCCGGTTGCGGCGCAAACCCCACAGTGGGCAATGCGTTCGACAAACTCTACGAAGTCGGCTCAACCTTGGTGTTTGGTGAAACCAGCGAAATCACCGGCGGCGAAAAAGTCGTCGCGGCACGTTGCCGTACGCCGAAAGTCGCCGAAGACTTCATGGCCATGTTCAATCGTTATCAGGACATGATCAACCGACACAAGACCGATGACCTGTCGGAATCGCAACCGACCAAGGGCAACATCGCCGGTGGTCTCACCACTATTGAAGAAAAGGCGATGGGTAACATTCAGAAGATCGGTAAAAAATGTCTGGTGGATGGGGTGCTGGACAAGGCCGAAGTACCGACCGGCCCCGGACTCTGGTTTATGGATTCGTCCTCAGCAGCAGCCGAGATGGTGACACTTTGTGCAGCCTCTGGCTTTGCCGTGCACTTCTTTCCCACGGGGCAAGGTAATGTCATCGGCAACCCGATTCTGCCGGTCATCAAGATTTGCGCGAACCCGCGCACCGTTCGTACCATGAGTGAACACATCGACGTCGATTCCACTGGCCTGTTACAGCGCGACATGGTGCTTGACCAAGTCGGTGACAAATTGCTCGAGGTGATGCTACGCACGGCAAATGGTCGTCTCACTGCAGCGGAAGCCCTGGGACATCGCGAGTTTGTGCTGACAAGGCTCTACGAGAGCGCTTGATCTGCCCTCCTGCCAAGGCGCTTAGTGCGCTACGCCAGTTTGGCGTGCGACACCGTTGGCATGTCGTCCCGGCACAGTGACGTAAGCAAGCCGGGACGACGGTTTTGTCGTTATCTCTTCGTCCTAGCGGTAGCCGTTACAACTCAAATTATCCCCCCCCGTTGAGTTCTTTCAAATGTCTTTAGCGGCCTACGGAACAAACAATGAAAATCATCATCACCGAATTCATGGACGTGCCGGCGGTTGAATCGCTGAAAGCACAGTTCAACACGACCTACGACGCCACACTAGTTGATCGCCGCGCAGAAATGCTGGCAGTGCTTGCGGACTGCGACGCACTCATCGTGCGCAATCGCACTCAGGTCAATGCAGAGGTGTTAGCCGCCGCACCAAGTCTTAAAGTCGTTGGCCGCTTGGGAGTTGGCCTCGACAATATCGACGTTGCCGCCTGTAAAGCGCGCGGTGTCGAAGTGATTCCTGCCACCGGGGCAAACGCGTTAGCCGTTGCTGAATATGTGATCTGCACCGCGATGATGTTGTTGCGCGGTACGTATTTTTCGTCCGCTGCGGTGGCTGACGGGGCTTGGCCGCGGGGGCCGTTGTCGAACGGTCGCGAGACGGCGGGCAAAACGCTTGGCGTCGTTGGTTTTGGTGGCATCGGCCAATTGACTGCACGTTTGGCGCGCGGCATAGGCATGCCGACGATTGCCTGCGATCCGATGATCGCGCCGGATGCAGGCGTTTGGGCCGAGCACGACACTAAATGTGTTGATCTCGCGAATTTGTTCCAATCAAGTGACGTTGTCACGCTGCATTTACCACTGATAGATTCCACACGAAACCTGGTTAATGCCGCGCGGCTGGCAACCATGAAGCCAAATGCGATCCTCATCAACACCGCGCGTGGCGGCATCGTCGACGAAGCTGCGCTCGCCGATGCGCTAAAAAACAAACGTCTCGGCGGTGCCGCGCTGGACGTGTTTGACGTCGAACCGCTCAAAGCCGGCTCACCACTGGCAGGCTGCCCGAACCTGATCCTCACGCCGCACATCGCCGGTGTCACCAGCGAAGCCAACACCCGCGTCTCAAGCCTCATCGCCGATCGTGTCGCGGCATTCTTGCGCAAATAACCTCTCTCCGAGTTTCACAATGTCGCTAATCTCTCCATCAGAACTCGAAGCGCTGGTTACGCGTGTTTTCCAAAACGCCGGTGCCAGCCAAGCGCTTGCGGCATCGACCGCAAAAGCACTGGTCTATGCCGAGTCGCGCGGCCTGCCTTCACACGGCCTCTCACGCGTTGCGCAGTATTCGACACACTTGAAGAATGGTCGCGCTGCACCAACCGCAACACCCGTAATCAAACAGCAGAAGGCCGCGGCCGTGTTGGTTGATGCCGGCGAAAGCCTCGCCTATCTGGCGTGTGACATGGCGGTGAAAGAAGCGATCACCCGTGCCAAAACCTCCGGGAGCTGTATCGCAGCGGTGACCAACAGCCACCACTTCGGCATGGCGGCATTCCATTTGGAAGCAGTCGCAGCGGTCGGCATGGTTGGATTGGCGTTCAGCAATTCGCCAGCGGCGATGGCGGCGTGGGGCGGCAAACGACCATTGTTTGGAACCAATCCAATTGGTGCGGCTTTTCCGCGCAGGAGCGGTGCGCCGCTCATGATCGATTTATCCCTGTCTGAAGTCGCGCGCGGCAAGATCATGGTCGCGGCCAAGAAAGGGGAAGCGATCCCGTTGGGTTGGGCACTCGACCGCGACGGCAAACCGACCACTGACGCGAAGGCTGCGCTCGACGGCATGATGATGCCGGCAGGTGGTGTGAAGGGCGCGATGCTGGCACTCGTTGTTGAGTTACTTTGCGTGGCACTGTCCGGTGCGGCGTTTGGTTTTGAAGCGGATTCATTTTTTGTGGATGCGGGCAACCGCCCGCGTCTGGGTCAGGCGTTTTGGGTAATCGACCCGGCCGCACTCGCAGGTAGTGACACTTACTTCGCGCGCCTCGAAACACTCATCGCCGCGATGACCGAAGATGAAGCAGTTCGATTGCCAGGCGCTCGCCGTGCTGGCATCGCCGCCAACGCGGAAACAAACGGCATCGAAGTCGCTGATGCGATGCTGACGGAAGTGCGCAAGCTGGCGGCATAAAAAAGGGAACTTCTATAAACCTACTGCGCGGGCGAATCTGTCAGTTCCGGTGCTCGCCGTACAGTGGGTACGTGTCCGCTCCTCACTGCCAACTTCACCCGCTCGCGACGGTTTTTATTGATCCGACAATTAAATATGGTGAAAAAGTCCCCTGCTCCCGCGCAGGCGGGAGCCCAATTTTGTTAGCGCGGCACATATAGAAAATTGGGCCCCCGCCTGCGCGGGGGCAGGAATTCACCATATTT
>JADCJC010000081.1 GCA_020247395.1 Rhodocyclaceae bacterium | reverse complement strand
GTTCCGCTGGTTGGGCGAGCAGGGACTACGAGTCCCGGAAATTCCGCGCGAGATTATCAAGGCAGCGCATACCGCCGGGCTGATTTCCGATGCTGGTTTGTGGGAGCAAATCAAGGATTATCGTGATGAGACCTTGCACACGTACAACGAGTCTAAAGCGATTGGTGTATCCGCATTCGTCCGCGCAAAGGCCGCCGGGGCATTCGATGCGCTCGCGGCGAACTTGCAAGCTTACAAATGACGGCGATTTCAACGTTGCAATCCTCAACGGGAATTGCCGACACGTCGTTGGCGAAACTTCTTCGGCTGTTTGATCGGCTGCCACGAATAGATGCCGTGTGGCTCTACGGCTCACGCGCTCGCGGTGACTTTCGTGATGAGTCTGATATCGACTTGATTGTCGACGCGCCGCTACTCAGCCACGATGAGTTCGCAAAGGTGCGTGGGCAAATTGATGATCTTGGGCTGGTGTACCGACTGGATGTGAGCCATTGGCAGGGCGACCTTGATGACGCTTTTAGACAAAGCGTTGCGCGAGACAGGAAGGTGCTTTGGCAACCTTACCGTGGAGAAGTCGTCACTGCAGATGTAGGCGCTTTGGAACTGAAGGACTTTCAGCGCGAGGCGCTGGCTGTTCTGGCTGAGTACGTCGACGAGCTGAATCGCGAAAAAGTAAATGCAGATCGTGTCTCAGCTCTAGTTGCGAAAGAGCCGGATCTTGAAATTGAGGTGCCGGACTTTCCAAAAAAAGCGTGGGAGTCGCTAGAACGCCGGGGTCGACTTCCCGCGAAGGCTAGTCGCCCTGCTTACTCAAGCCGATTTGATGGCGCGAAGCGACCGATTCCGAATGTGTGCATAAAGATTCCAACCGGCGGCGGGAAGACGCTTATTGGTGCCGCCGCAGTTTCACAATTGCAGTCTCGGTACCTGCGATCGCATACGGGTTTGGTCATTTGGGTCGTCCCCAATGAGGCGATCTACGCGCAGACCAAGAAAGCACTTGCCGACCGTGATCACCCCTACCGCCAATTGCTGAACGTCGCGGGTGCGGGGCGCGTCAAGATGTTGGAGAAGGATTCGCCGCTTTCGCGAATGGATGTGGATTCCAACCTCTGCGTGATGTTGTTGATGCTGCAATCAGCGGCGCGGCAATCGAAAGAGACATTGCGTTTCTTCCGGGATAGAGGAAATGTCCTTGGCTTTTTCCCGCGTGAGGACGACATCGAAGGGCACTGGGCAGCGCTTCAAATGGTTCCGAACCTCGATGTTTATTCGTCGCTTGGCGCGAGCGCGGAAAGTGTGGCGCGAAACAAAGGCTCAATTGTTAAGGATTCACTGGGCAACGTGATGCGAGCACGTCGGCCAATAGTTGTAATCGATGAAGGCCACCACGCTTACACGGAGAATGCCCTCAAGACCATCGACGGCTTTAACCCTTCTTTTGTGCTCGAACTCTCTGCAACTCCGCGTGTCGCGAAGAAGGCAAGCGAGCATGGTGCCAACGTGCTCGTGGACGTGCACGGTAGCGACCTTGAACGTTCTGACATGATTAAGCTCCCGATCAATGTTGATGTACGACCGGGCCAAGACTGGCGCAGTTGCTTGACGGCGAGCATCAATAAACTCAATGAGTTGCAGGCTGAGGCCTCGCAGCTTGAGGGTGATACAGGACGGTACATACGTCCGATTTTGTTGGTGCAAGTTGAGCGGACTGGGGCAGACCAAACAGAGTCTGGCCTGATTCATGCCAATGACGCCGAAGCGCACCTCCTGCAGCTTGGCCTGCAGCAGGCAGAAATCGCGCAAAAGACTTCAGAGAAGAATGACCTTTCCCAGCCGGAGAATATCGACTTGCTTTCGCCGAGCTGTCGTATCCGGGTCATCATTACCAAGCAAGCCCTGCAAGAAGGATGGGATTGTCCTTTTGCGTATGTGCTGTGCGCACTGGCAGCAGGGCGAAATCAATCCGCGATGACCCAGCTACTAGGACGCATTCTCCGTCAGCCGCACGTTGCGAAGACCGGGCGCCCGATGCTCGACGAATCATACGTGTTCTGCCACGACGCCAAGACTGCGACAGTGGTGGAGAGTATTAAGAACTCGCTTGAAGCGGAGGGGATGGGGGATTTGACATCAAGCGTTCGGACCGCCGGCGGGGAAAATGATAATGGTGCCAAGCCAAAGAGAATTTCCCGCCGCGCCGAATTTAAGGGCATCCGCATCTTTTTGCCTCGCGTCACGTGGCATGAAGGTTCGCAGGCACGACCGCTTTCGTATGAGAGCGACATTTTGGGAAAGCTAGACTGGGGCGCGATCAACGCCGGTGATCTTGCCGCCGATTGGGTTCCCCAGAGCCATCCTGTGGCAGAGCAAAGATTTTCCATTGGGCTTGAAGTTCTTGCCTCGAATGCGGTGAGCGCGCGTGCGGTGGACGGGGCGATAGCGCCAACGCTTGACCGCGTCTTCATTAGTCGAGCGATCGGCGACCTTGTGCCAAATACATGGCATGCGTTTGACCTAGTAAATGAAGTGGTAGAGCGATTGCTGTCGCGTATGCTCACTGAGGAAGAGCTAGGGAGCTCGGCCACGCAATTGATCGAGCAACTGCGCCAGGATGTTACGGTGCAGCGCGATAAGCTCGCCGAGCAAACCTTTCGATCGCTGGTTGCGAGCAGGAATATCAAGTTTGGGCTGCGGGCTGACAACACGGCCTACGAATTGCCGCATGAATTGGAGGTAGAGCTGCCCGACAAGCCACGCCCATTGATTCGTGAAGACGACGCGAAACCTGTGGGGAAAAGTTTGTTTGAGCCATTTTACGAAACGATGGCTGGCAATGATTTCGAGGCCAAATTTGCATGCTACCTAGATGGCACTGAGGCAGTGAACTGGTGGCACCGAAATGTTGCGCGGGCGCACTATGGTTTGCAAGGGTGGAAGCGTAATAAGGTGTACCCGGATTTTGTGTTCTTGAAAAACAAATCGGGAAAACCGGTGATGGTGGTGATGGAAACTAAAGGCGCGCATTTGAAGAACGAGGATACTGATTACAAGCAGGCGCTCTTTACGAGACTCAATCAGATGCATGAGGATGGACACATAGGTAGCGTCGGCGAGCTCCAGCTGACTGATCAATCGGGTGCCGAGCTGATTTGTGATTTGGTGTTCGACGAAAACTGGCAGAACCAGATGACCGCAAAGTTCTCGGCTAGTTGAATAAGAATAAAGCGCGGAGTACGACGAGTCTCGCATTTTCGAAAAGCCCGCGTCCAGCTTGCTGTTCCAGCGCAAAATGCCCCAAGGTGATTAATGGTCCTAGGCTAGAATTCTTTGGGCTGCGGATCTCCTTAACGGTCGTTTCGCAACCTTCATTAAGTCTAATTGCGTGCACTAACCGCCACTTTGTAAAAAGTCTAGGAATGGACTAAAATCAGCGTCTAATCCAGCCGTAGAGTACGTAGAGTGATTAACCGGCCTCCGCAGAGTCGAACGTCATGCAAACCGTAGCACTTCTACAAGACAAGTCAAAAGCAAAACGCCCACCGCCGCTAGATGCTGGCGCGTTGGCAGGTGCTGGCCTGCGCGGATTTTTTGGCATTGCCGAAAAGTGGGGTCTCGCGGAGAGGGACTGCATCGTGTTGTTGGGCGAGCCGTCGCGCGCCACGTACTACAACTGGAAGAAAGGTGACGTCGGCAAAGTTGGGCGCGATACGATTGATCGCCTGTCTTATATCGTTGGCATCTACAAGGCGTTGCAAATTCTGATTCCGGATGAATCTATTGCCGATGGATGGATTCGCAATCCTAACGACGCGCCGCTATTTGCCGGCCAAGCGCCACTAGCGCTGATGTTGTCTGGGCAACTTGTCGATCTCTTTCGCGTCCGCGCTTTTTTGGATGCGCAGCGTGGCGGCTGGGGCTAGTTGTTGGCCGCTTTGGTCCACAAGGGTCGCATCACGTGGTCGCGAAGTCAGCGTGTGATCGCGACCCGTTTCCCGAGCAAACATCTTTTTGAGGGCGTGGCAAAACAGGATGATTGGGACAATCTGGAGCGATTAGCCAATATCACCAGCCCGCGAATACAGCAATCTGAAAGCGGTTGGGGCATGTTCAAGCCCGACGAGTGCGCGACGGGCGCAGGCGCAAGCCTCATTATGGCTCCCTTCGCTTATTTGAACCCAGACGGTAGCCGATTCACCGATGGCACCTACGGCGCGTACTACGCGGGGCGCGATCTGAAAACGGCGGTTGATGAGACAGTGTATCACGCTGAAAAATTTGCCCGCGACAGCCGCCTACCGGCGATCACCTTTGAGAAGCAGGTGCTTGAAGCGCGTATCGCGGGGACGTTTCATGATCTGCGCCAAGCCGTGCCTGATAAGAAGATTCTGTCGAAAGAGTCGTATGCCGTTTCGCAACCGTTCGCGCGCAAGTTGCACGAGCACGAGCATTCCAACGGCATTGTTTATCCTAGTGTACGATCGGCGGGCGGTGAATGCGTCGCGGTGTTTTTACCCCGCCTTGTGACGGACTGTCGCCGGGCGCGCTATCTGGCCTATGTGTGGGATGGCAAGGCAATCACGCAAGTGTACGAAATGTCTGCTTTGCACGCGTTCAAGCCGAAAGCCGGCAAGGCGACCGCGAAGCGTTAAGGCTGTAGCGGCGCTAATTGGTTGGCTTCGAATTTCTCAATATTCACCGTCGGAAAAGATAGCGCAATGGGATAGCGCAATGGCACGTCGACAGAAGACCTCGTTATTAGAAGACTTAGCAGAGCTAACCTCACACTTGCCATGGTGGGTGGGTGTGCTCTTGGCAGTCGTAAGTTATTTCTTGTTTGGATGGTTGGCTACCCCCGATCCCGTTAAAACAATCGCTCTTGGGCAAACGGGTGACTTCGCTGGGCGCGTCATCGCGAAAGCCTTTGCGAAGATCGGGCAGTACGTTCTACCCATCATCTTTATCGGTGGCGCACTCTGGTCTGCATTCAGAAGATGGACCCGCACTAGGCTCGTCTCGCAGGCGGCGAGCGGCACGGATAAGAGCGTACTTGACGGTATGTCATGGCAGCAGTTCGAGCTGCTTGTTGGCGACGCGTTTCGACTAGATGGATTCAACGTCGAAGGACGCGGCGGTGCTGCGCCTGATGGCGGCATTGATATTGTCGTGACACGCCAAAACGAAAAGTACTTTGTTCAGTGCAAGCACTGGAAATCGCTGAAGGTCGGCGTGGATGTCGTGCGCGAGCTATACGGCGTGATGGCAGCGCACGGTGCGGTGGGTGGATTTGTTGTTACCTCCGGTAGCTTCACCGCGGATGCAATCGAATTTGCGTCTGGTCGCAACGTGATTTTGGTGGATGGCCCCGTTTTATACGACATGATTCGTCGCGCACGAAGCGTGCCCACCTCTAATCCCGCACCGCGAATCAATCCGTTACTCCCGCCGCCGAATTGCCCGGATTGTGGCAGCGCGATGGTGGCGCGTGCGGCGAAGCATGGGCTGAATGCTGGTGGTTCATTTTGGGGTTGTTCGCGATATCCGAAGTGTCGCGGTACGAGGGCGATTGCGTAGTTGAAATGCGATAACAAGGAAAAATCACCGAATGGCACGACGATAAAGGCTATGGCTTCGTCACCCAAAATGGGGGTGGCCACAAAGCGTTCGTGCACATTAGTTCGTTCCAAGGTCGGGCACGCCGTCCTGAACTCGGAGATATCGTTGCTTACGATTTAGGTGAAAATGAACGAAAGCGGCTTCGTGCCGAGCGGGTGACTTTTGCTGAGTTGCGGAAGCCAGCGCTATCCATCGCTAAGGATCGAAACTTTGGGAGTGTCGTCGCGGTAGGTGCCGCGCTTGTTTGTCTTGCTGTTGTGCTGGCCGGTGCGGCGTTGATGGGGCGTTTGCCGTTTGCACTCGTGCTGCTTTGTTTGGTGATGAGTGTCGTCACGCTGATCGTATATGGGCTCGATAAGTCGGCTGCGATGAACAACCGCCGACGTACACCCGAAGACACGTTGCACGTGTTGGCGCTAATCGGCGGATGGCCGGGCGCGCTTTTTGCACAAGTCGCGTTTCGCCATAAGTCGCGCAAGCGCGGTTTCCAAATTACATTTTGGATCATTGTCATCATCAACTGCGCCACCGTCGCATGGCTTGGTACTGATACTGGCGTCCGTTTTTGGCGCAGCGTGGTTTAGCTAATGTCCCTCCCTGTCCACATCCTCCGCCTCCACCCTGGCGGTAATTTTTGCGCCGCGCTTGCTGTGTTGCCCGATCAGCTGGATGTCGATGCCGCATTCATTCTTTGCGGATTGGCGAGTTTGTAGCCCGCGGTGTTGCGCTATGCGGGCGCGGCGGGTGGGACGGTGATTGAGGGTGATACTGAAATCCTCACGTTGTCGGGCACG
Organism: Rhodocyclaceae bacterium; assembly: GCA_020247395.1. GTDB lineage: Bacteria > Pseudomonadota > Gammaproteobacteria > Burkholderiales > Usitatibacteraceae > UKL13-2. The sequence continues at coordinate 1,208 of JADCJC010000081.1, read as the reverse complement.
TTGGCGCGCGGCGCGTTAGGTGGTGAAGCGGAAGGGATAGGTGTTTCGTTGTGTGGGGTTGGTGAGTTGCGCGGAAATATTGGTTGAGGGCGAGGCGCTGCGCGAGTGTTGTGTGGGACGCGAGGGAAGCAGAGAAAATTGGGCCCCGGACTAAATCCGGGGCGACAGTTTTGAGGGGTTGGTGCTGCGAGTGGTGTGTGGGATGCGGGAAAAATTGGGCCCCGGACTAAATCCGGGGCGACAGTTTTAGGAATGGGGGCTAAAGAGAGTGTTGTGGGATGCGGGAAAAATTGGGCCCCGTTCTTCAACGGGGCGACAGTTTTGAAGTGTTCGATGGTTTTAGAGGGCGGGTGTTCATTTTTTACGGTGTTTAGGAATCGTGAGCGTTGGCAAGAAATGAACAAAGAGCTGCACACGTTGGGTCCAGCATACTGCCTGGCCACTTATCAGCGGCGTCTTAGTGTTTGGATGGCGGCTTGGACAAAAAATCTGGCTTGGTGCGGCATGCCAGGCCGCGCTAGGCGGCGAACTTCTTGGCAATCTTTTTGAACCCGGCCGGACTCGGGCGCAGTTCATCAAGCCATTGGTTATCGGCGATCGTGCCAGAAGTTCGGACGAACGTGGTGTTTGCGTATTGATTGGCAAGCTCGGATTGCCAGTGCCCGAAGGTGTCGACCAATGTTGCCACCACCTCGCGCCGAAATCCGCCGTGCTGCAGGTTTCCGAAAGGATGCCAGAACCACGAATCACCGATGCAGATAACGTCGGCTGATGCGCCTGCGGCGGCCATGTCTTCGGGGCGTATGTAGATCGGCATGTGTGTCTCCGTGGGTGATCTTGATTTTCGGATGGCTATTGTGAACGCGGTTTTGGGAAAATTCCACACCTGTCCGGGTAGGAAACCAAACACGGCGGACTGGCCAATCCATCGTAAATAAACCTATTTCCGGCAGTTGACATTGCGTTAACCGGCTGCAAGCTAGACTGGACGCCAGTTTCAATGGATTTATTGGAGTCACCAAATGGGTGAAGCAAAAAGGCGTCAACTTGCTGTCCAAACGCAGGCACTGGAGGCCATGGTGGTGGATACGCCGGGCGGGCGAATTCATGTGAAGTGGGACCATGGTGCCAGCGCCACGCCGAATGCACAGTTGACCTTCTTCTCCGAGTTCTTGGCCACCACGGGTGTGTACAGCTCCTGGGTCGAT
>JADCJC010000080.1 GCA_020247395.1 Rhodocyclaceae bacterium | reverse complement strand
GAAGTGCTTGAAAACGACCGACTGGCGGACACTTTGGTCGGTGATATCGCGGCAAAGGCGGACGCCAAGAAAATTCGGTACCGCGCCAAACCGAAATTTCCGATGCCTGTTACAGCCAAAGTATTGCTGCTCGACCTTGACGGCACGATGCTTGATACCGCGGGCGACATTACCACCGCAGTAAACCGCATGCGCGCCGCATTTGGCTTTGGCCCGCTTGACTTGCCGGTGGTGCGAAACTTCATCGGCCGTGGGATCGCAAATCTGGTTTCGCAATCGATGAAAAGCTCGGTTGGTGAACTTGGCGCGACTGCCTCCAAGGTTGCGATTGCACAGTTTGAGAAGCAGTACGAGGCGTGCCTCGCCGATGTTTCCCGTGCCTTCCCAGGCGTTTTTGAGGGGCTCGAATTATTCCGCGAAAAAGGCTTTCGCCTCGGCTGTGTGACCAATAAGGCGGAACGGTTTACGCTGCCCCTCATGGAAAAAACCGGACTGGCATCGTATTTTGAGCTGGTCTTGTCGGGTGATTCGTTGGACGAAAAAAAACCACATCCGCTACCCCTCCAACATGCGGCCGATTTTTTCGAGGCTAGGATTGACGAAGTCATCATGATTGGCGACTCAATGCACGACGCCGCCGCCGCGCGTGCCGCCGGCTGCCCAGTGTTTATTGTCCCCTATGGCTACAACGAAGGGCAGGAGTTGCGAGGGCTGGATTGTGATGCGTTCATCGATGATCTACCGAGCGCCATGAAATACGTTAAAGTTGGATCGTAATTCTTTGAGAGTGTTGTTTTCATGATGTTTGTCGACAAAACTAACTGGTCGTGGCGATGGCAGAACTGGCGGTGAAATCACGCGCCGGAGTATTGCGGTAGTCGCTGTCGTTGTTGTGCCATTTGTTTGATTGTCTTTGTCGAGAACTTTCCATGATCGAAGCCCAGTTTCAGCGCCTCGCCGCTGAAGGCTACAACCGAATTCCCGTGACGCTCGAGACCTTTGCGGATCTCGACACGCCACTTTCCATTTATCTTAAGCTCGCGAATAAACCGCACTCCTATCTGCTGGAGTCGGTGATTGGCGGCGAGCGTTTTGGGCGCTACTCCATCATCGGCTTGCCCGCGCGAGAGTGGCTCGAAGTTCGCGGGCGCGAAGTCGTTGTCTTCCGCGCAAAAACAGGCGGTACGCCAGAGAAAGTGGAACACAAGTTTGTTGAAGATCCGCTGGCTTTCATCGAAAAGTACCAGGCGCGATTTCGAGCTGCGCCAATCGAAGGTGCGCTGCGATTTGCCGGCGGCTTGGCGGGTTACTTCGGCTACGACACGGTGCGCTATATCGAGCCCAAGCTCGCAAAACATCTTGATGACAAGTTTGTTGCGAAGCCGGATGCGTTAGGCACGCCGGATATCGTGTTGATGGTGTCTGACGAGCTGGCGGTGGTGGATAACCTTTCGGGTCGGTTGACCATGATCGTCTATGCCGATCCTGCCGTCGAAAATGCATTTGAAAATACGCAGCGTCGCTTGACGGAACTTAGGATGCAACTGCGAAGCCAAGCGCCACTGCCGGTGTATGTCCCCTCGGGACGCAAACATGAGCCAAAGTCGGAAATCGGTAAGGAACGCTTCCTCAGGGCGGTTGAGCGCTCCAAGCAGTACATCGTGGATGGCGACATCATGCAGGTACAGATTTCGCAGCGCATCTCGCAGCCCTTTGACGCGCCGCCGATCAATCTGTACCGCGCCTTGCGATCCATCAATCCCTCGCCGTATATGTTTTATTTCGATATGGGTGAATTCCACATCGTTGGGGCTTCACCGGAAATATTGGTCCGGCAGGAGGGGGAAAAAGTCACTGTCAGGCCGATTGCTGGCACTCGGAAACGTGGCGCGACGCCCGAACTCGACGCAGCCCTCGAGGCCGAATTGCGTGCCGACCCCAAAGAGCTGGCGGAACACTTGATGTTGATCGATCTGGGGCGCAATGATTTGGGGCGGATCGCGAAGATTGGCAGTGTAGAAGTTACCGAGCAATATGTGGTGGAGAGATACTCCCATGTGATGCACTTGGTCTCCAATGTCGACGGCAAGATACGACAGGACGTCTGCCCGATAGATTTACTGCGAGCGACCTTTCCTGCGGGTACGGTAACAGGCACGACCAAAGTGCGAGCCATGGAAATCATCGACGAGCTCGAACCATCAAAGCGGGGTATCTACGCCGGTGCGGCTGGATATCTCGGTTTCAACGGCAATCTTGATCTGGCAATCGCCATTCGAACTGGTGTAGTCAAAGACGGTGTGCTGTATGCTCAAGCAGCTGCGGGGATCGTTGCGGATTCTGTGCCAGAGCTTGAATGGCAGGAGACTGAAAACAAAGCACGGGCATTGCTGCGTGCCGCCGAGATGGTGGCAACCGGCTTAGATATGACCAGTTAGCTTCAAGGGCCAATAAATGAAAAGAATTGATCTCAGAAGCGACACCGTCACGCGGCCAACCGCGGCGATGCGCGCCGCCATGGCAAGCGCGGAAGTTGGGGACGATGTCTTTGGTGACGACCCCACGGTGAATGCGTTGCAGGAAAAGATGGCCGATATGGTGGGCATGGAGGCCGGACTGTTCTTGCCTTCCGGCACACAAAGCAATCTCTGCGCATTGATGGCGCATTGTGCACGCGGCGATGAATACATCGTTGGTCAGAATGCACACACCTATAAGTACGAGGGTGGCGGCGCAGCCGTGCTCGGATCTATCCAGCCACAGCCGATCGAAAACGCGCTGGATGGAACGATCCCGCTGGAAAAAATTCGCGCCGCAGTCAAGCCCGACGACTCACACTTTGCGATCACGCGGCTGATTGCGTTGGAAAACACTATCGGCGGCATGGTGATCCCTGAAAGCTACATGGCCGAGGTGAGCGCCCTCGCAAAAGCACACTCGCTTGGCATGCATCTTGATGGGGCGCGGCTATTTAATGCGGCAGTGAAAACCCAGCGCAGCGCGAAAAAGATCTGCGGTTACTTTGATTCTGTCTCTGTCTGTTTATCGAAGGGGCTTGGCGCCCCGGCGGGCTCGGTACTTTGTGGAAGAAAGCCGCTCATAAAGCGCGCCCAGAGGCACCGCAAAATGCTCGGTGGGGGCATGCGGCAGGCTGGTATTTTGGCCGCCGCCGGCATCTACGCTTTGGACCATCACGTGGATCGCTTGCAAGAGGACCACGAAAACGCGATGCGGCTTGCGGGAGGTTTAGCGGGGATCAATACGCTGACCGTGCACATGCCGCAGACCAACATTCTGTTTGTTGATGTGCGGTCGGCAGATGTCGCCGCGTTACAAGCATATTTGGAAAGGAACGGCATTATTACCATTGTCGGGCCTCGTACCAGACTCGTTACGCACCTTGATGTTGATACCGCTGATGTGCAGCGTGTCGTGGACGTATTCGCTGCCTTCTACGCTGGTCGAGTGAGTTAAAGGGGCGATGCATGCTGCTAATGATCGATAACTATGATTCGTTTACCTTCAACCTGGTGCAGTATCTTGGGGAGCTGGGTGAGGACGTACTCGTGAAGCGCAATGATGAAGTCACGCTTGGCGAAATCGAGAAACTTGCGCCGGCAAAGATCGTAATTTCTCCGGGACCTTGTTCACCCAGCGAGGCCGGCATATCTGTCGCCGTGATCGAAAAATTCGCGGGAAGAATCCCGCTGCTTGGCGTATGCTTGGGTCATCAGGCCATCGGGCAAGCCTTCGGCGGTCGAATTGTTCACGCCAAGACGTTGATGCACGGCAAGACTTCCCAAGTGACTCACACTGGGCAAGGAGTGTTTGCTGCGTTACCGTCGCCGTTTCGTGCAACGCGTTATCACTCGCTGGTCATCGAGCGCGAATCGTGTCCCGATTGTCTTGAGATTACCGCCTGGACGGACGACGCGGAGATCATGGGTGTTCGTCACAAGTCCATGCCAATCGAGGGCGTGCAATTCCACCCTGAATCGATCATGACCGAACACGGGCATCAATTGCTCGGAAATTTTTTGAAGGCCCATTGAGCGAAAAAGTCGAAAGCGATCCATGTTTACACCGCAAGAAGCCATTAACCGACTTTCCGATAAACGAGAGATTTTTTTCGATGAGATGCTTGACCTGTTCCGCCAGGTGATGGAAGGCAAGGTCACCCCGGTTCAATTGTCGGCCATTTTGATGGGCTTGCACGTGAAGTCGGAGTCGGTATCCGAAATCGCCGCCGCCGCCCAAGTGATGCGTGAATTTGCGACGAAGGTCGCCGTGAGTGACGCCACGCATCTTGTTGATACCTGCGGAACTGGTGGCGACAAAGCGCATACTTTTAATATCTCCACCACTGCCGCGTTTGTGGCCGCTGCTGCCGGCGCTAAAGTGGCAAAACACGGCGGTCGATCTGTTTCGTCTAAGTCGGGCAGTGCCGATGTGCTCGAGGCGCTGGGGGTGAATCTCGCCCTGACGCCAGCACAAGTTGCTGAGGCCATTGAAAAGGTTGGTATCGGGTTCATGTTTGCGCCGAGTCACCACCCGGCGATGAAATACGCCGCCCCCGTGCGCAAGGAGTTGGGCATGCGGACCATCCTCAATATCTTGGGGCCACTAACCAACCCTGCCGGTGCACCTAACCAAGTGATGGGTGTTTTTCACCCTGACCTTGTCGGCATTCAAGCCCGCGTGTTGAAGCAGTTGGGTGCCAGACACGTGATGGTGGTGCATGGCGAAGATGGACTGGACGAAATTACCCTAACGGGGAAAACGCAGGTAGCCGAGCTCAAGCACGGTTTTGTGACCGAATTCATGATCGAGCCAAAACAGTTTGGCTTGGATTTGGCATCGGTCGACACCATTCGGGCCGCGGACGCCGACACCTCAAAGTCAATGTTGCTCGACGTTCTCAACAATAAGGCGGGGCCGGCCAAAGACATTGTGATGCTCAATGCCGGGGCGGCGATTTATGTCGCCGGCCTCGCGACTGACCTGTGGGGCGGTGTTGCGCGCGCGCGTGAAATGATTGAGAGCGGATTGGCGCGAAAGAAGCTAGATGAGTTGGTTGGGTTTACCACAGCCCTCGTGCCAACGACGCAGAAAAGATGAGAAATATCCTCGAAGAGATACTGTGGAAAAAACGTCGGGAGGTCGAGGTGGCGGCGCGCAAAATTTCGCTTGCTGCGCTTCAGGACGGCATCGAGCGTCTGCCGCCAACACGCGATTTTGTGGGTGCGCTGCGGGCAAAACACGCGGCTGGCCGCGTCGCAGTAATTGCCGAGATCAAGAAGAAGAGCCCATCGGCCGGGCAGTTTCGGCGCGATGGCGACTTTAATCCCGCACGGTTTGCAGCAAGTTACGAGGCACACGGGGCAGCATGTTTGTCGGTGCTGACCGACCAAGATTTTTTTGGCGGGTGCGCCGCCGACCTAGTCGCGGCACGAGCAGCGTGTGCTGTACCCGTTTTGCGCAAGGACTTTATCGTCGACGCGTATCAGATCTACGAAGCGCGGGCGATGGGTGCTGACGCGGTGTTGTTCATCATGGACGCGGTGCCGATCCATGAATTCTTGCGGCTCGAAGAACTTGCCACTGCTCTAGGGCTTGCTGTGTTGGCAGAGTCACACAATGCGGCGCAGCTGCAGCAGGCACTCTTGCTCGAAACACCCCTGATTGGCATTAACAATCGAGATTTAACGCGCTTTAAGACGGATCTTGAGACGACCAGAAATCTCGCACCGTTGGTGCCCGAATCGCGTATCGTAATCACCGAAAGCGGAATCGAGACCCGTCAAGCTGTTGATTTTATGAGAACAAATAATGTCAACACGTTTTTGGTGGGCGGCGCGTTGATGCGTGAGGAAGACCCGGGCGCAGCGTTTGCGTCTCTTTTCCCAAACTAACTGGAGGCTTTGCACACGCCTGACGGGCCGACATGACAGGGTAATGACCAGACCCGAAAGCGGGGATGGCGTGTTGTATTGGCGCAACATGCAGCGGGTGCGGGGGCAATTTTCATAGTGTGAGCTTGAGAGAACCTGCCGCTTTTGGCAAACTACAGGTAGCTTCTCGGAAGAACTCATTTATGCGGAGAAGTCGCGTCGGCTCGAATTGAAAGCTGCAAACACAACGTTGCGGTCGGCGACAGCTCCAGCCTAGAGGTATGCATTACGCGCGGTAACTACAAATCAAACAGCCTCATCGTTAAACCCAAAGGAGATTTTTGATGAACAAGAAACTAATCGCTCTTGCAGTTGCTGGTGCCACATTGGCTCCGGCTGCAATGGCGCAGACCGCTAACCCGGTCACACTGTATGGCCGCATCTGGGTGGCGTTTGAAAACGTCAAGGCCGATGGTGGCACAGCTGCTCCGGTCGGCAGCCGTAACCGCGTGAGCAACAATGGATCGTCACTGATCGGGTTTCGTGGCACGGAAGATTTGGGCGGCGGTTTGAAGGCCTTCTTCCAATTAGAAACGGAAGTGCGTCCAGACCAGAATGACTCACCTTTCTCTAATCGCAACAGCGGTGTGGGTTTGCAAGGTGACTTCGGTAGCGTGTTGTTGGGCCGTTGGGACACCCCGTTCAAGCTCGCTAATTCATCGATAGACCCGTTCGGCACGACCACCATCGCTGGTTTCACCTCGGCGATGAGTGACCGTGGTAACTTTGACCGCCGAGAGCAAAACGTTGTTCAGTACTGGTCGCCAAATTTCTCAGGATTGACTTTCCGCGCCAGCTATTCGGCGAACGAAGGCAAGACAGCGACCGTGAATCCTGTCGTGACGTCGATGAGTGCTGTCTACGTTCAAGGCCCGATTTATTTGTCGACCGCGTGGGAAAAGCACAAGGACATCTTCAAGAACTACACGGGTGCGGTTGCTCCCGTCTCTGGTGCTGACGAAACAGGTGTTTCTTTGGGTGGTCACGTGACATTTGGCCCGGTGCGCGTTGGTGCATTGATCCAAAATTTCAAGAAGAACGGTGGCGGCACAACCGTGACTTCCGATCAGAAATCGCAAATGTTCAACTTGATCTACACCGCTGGCAAGAACCAGTTTGTGTACCAGTTGCAACGTTCGAAAGATGGCGCAACCCGTGCAACGGCGGCAACGGCTGTGACCGAGCCAGATACCAAAGTGAACTCCATTGCTCACCTGTATAACTTCTCGCGTCGCACCACGTTGTTTACGATCTACACGATGACCAAGAACAATGTAACCGGTTTGGGTAACTTCGGTGCAAATACTTTGACCATCGCGCCTGACCAAGATCCACGTGGTTTCTCAATCGGCTTGCGGCACACATTCTAAATTGCACTAAGTCGCAGGGCATCGCGAAAGGTAGTTCAGCGGGCACCCTCGGGTGCCCGTTTTGTTTTGTAGAGTGTATTAATGAAGTTAATCGAAAGCCTGATCTGTGAGTTGGATGCGGGGTTGCGCAATGTGTTTGCCAAACCCCTTGCTTCTCGGCCTTTGCCAGTCGGGCCGGTTGCGCCCGAGACTGCGCCGATTGCTGCCTCGGATTCCACCGAGAGTATGCGCCTCATGCGCGTCAATCACGTGGGAGAAGTGTGTGCCCAGGCGCTTTATCAGGGCCAGCTCGCCGTCGCCCGCAATCCACAAACGCGCGCAATACTCGAACATGCGGCGCGGGAGGAACGCGACCATCTGGCTTGGTGTGCAAGCCGAGTGGCTGAACTTGGCGGAAAAACCAGTGTCTTGAGCCCGCTTTTTTACGCGGGCGCTTGGACGATGGGCGTGGTGTCAGGGCTCGCCGGTGATAAATGGAGCATGGGCTTCCTAGTGGAAACTGAGCGCCAGGTGGAGGCACACTTGGACCAGCACCTTGCTGCACTGCCAGTAACCGATTACCGTACAAGGGCAATTGTTGAGCGCATGCGTCTGGATGAAATTGAACATGGCAACAGCGGGGAGGCCGCCGGGGCAACGCCGCTACCGTTGCCGATAAAAGCTGCTATGCGCGCCTCATCGCGAATCATGACCGCTACCACTTATTGGGTCTAAGGATGACGACCGTGCGAGTAGGGTGAACATAAGCGCAAGAAAGGGCACCAATCAGGGCCGTTGCTTTCGCTAACCCTCGATCAGTTCGAAATCGTTGGTAATGTTTGCGGTCTTGGCGAGCATCGCCGAAGCAGAACAGTAAACCTTGGCCGATAACGAGATGGCGCGCGCAACCTTGGCAGCGTCTAGGTTTTTGCCCGTGACTACAAAGTGGAAGTGTATGCGAGTAAACACTTTCGGATCTGTCGCTGCACGTTCGGCATCTACGTCAACGTAACAGTCGGTGACCTGTTGCCGCGCTTTTTTCAGGATGAGAATAACGTCGATCGCGCTACATGCGCCGGTGCCCGCGAGCACCGCCTCCATCGGCCGTGGCCCAAGGTTTTTGCCGCCTACGTCCGGCGAACCGTCCATCATGAATTTATGACCGGAATCCGTTTCGGCTTCAAAAGCAACGTTATGCTGCCATCGAATGCGTGTTTTCATGGTGACCACCTTAGGTTATCGTTAACATCAACGCAGTTGGATTTAAGTTGACGGCATGCTATTGAATACATTAGAATTTTGGGTTCTGCTAGTCGTTGATCCCCGTGCGCGGTTACCAGCGCAACTAACGAGTCCGATAGTCAGGTGAGGTTGCGACGGAACCGCAACTGGGCCGGATGGACAGAGCCGAAACCGATTATTTAAGCGAGTACATTATGAAGACCTTTTCCGCCAAACCGCATGAGGTGGTACACGATTGGTTGCACGTTGACGCAACTGACAAAGTGTTGGGCCGTTTGGCTGCAGAAGTTGCTAGCCGCCTGCGTGGCAAACACAAGCCGGAATACACCCCGCACGTTGACACGGGTGATTTCATCGTTGTGACCAACGTTGAAAAATTGCGCGTCACCGGCAACAAAGCAGAAAACAAAACTTATCACCGTCACACTGGCTATCCCGGCGGTATCTACGAAACAAATTTCAACAAGCTGCAACAAAAACATCCGGAGCGCGTCCTTGAAAAGGCCGTCAAAGGCATGTTGCCAAAAGGACCGCTTGGCTATGCGATGATCAAGAAACTCAAGATCTATGCTGGCAATTCGCATCCACACGCTGCGCAGCAACCCAAAGAACTCTCGATTTAAGGAACCCGAAAATGGTCGGTAAATATCACTATGGTACGGGTCGCCGCAAAAGCGCGGTTGCACGAGTTTTCATCAAGCGCGGCAATGGCAATATTGTTGTCAATGACAAGCCAATCGACATCTATTTTTCTCGGGAGACCGGTCGCATGGTCGTCCGCCAGCCGCTGGAGCTGACGGGGAACGCCGATACGTTTGACATCATGGTCAATGTTTTCGGAGGTGGCGAATCCGGGCAGGCTGGCGCTGTGCGTCACGGTATTACGCGGGCACTCATCGATTTCGACGCAACGTTGAAGTCGCAGTTGTCAAAAGCGGGATTGGTCACGCGCGATGCACGCGAAGTGGAACGCAAAAAAGTTGGATTGCACAAAGCTCGTCGTCGCAAGCAGTTCTCGAAGCGTTGATTGGGGATTCGGCAACGTGGAAACAATGCAAAAAGCCGCTTTATGCGGCTTTTTCCACTTCGAGGTGCCAGCTTTTGCTGCGTCACAGCGACTATGATCGCCTTGTCATCCTGTGGCTGCATTCATTTCGCTCAACTAGGCAACGATACTAACCAAACATGCTGAGCCAGATGAAGTTACGCGGGTCTTGGCGCAAGATCCGCTCGAAGATAGGCATTCGCTCTGAAAAGTTGGCGATTCGATCACATGTACCGTGGTACGTGAAGATCGGTGGATATGGCTTGGTGATGGGGGTGGCCGGGGCGATTGCTTGGGTGATTGTTGACAACAGCTATCGGATCACCGGGTTTAACCGTGAAGAGGCCAAGGCGCAGATCGAAGCGCTGAAGGCGGAAAATTTTCGTCTCAAACAAAGCTACGAGACGACTAAGTCTGCGCTGAATGAGAAAGAGAGTCAGCTAAAGGTGGAAACTGCGGCACAAGCTGAGCTGACGAAAAATCTGACGCAGCTTCAAGACGAGAACGCGGGGCTGAAGGAAGACCTTGGCTTTTTGCGCAACGTGATGTCTGCCGGGAGCGTTCCTGATGGCCTTACTATCCAGAACTTTAAAGTGGAAGCCGATGCACTACCAAATGAGTTTCGCTATCGACTGTTAGTAACACAGGGTGGACAACGCAAGCAGGACTTTAAGGGCAAGGTGCAGGTCATCGCCAGGGTACAGGGGCCCAGTGGGGCGGTGCCAACCGTACTGAGCTTTCCAGAAGAGGCCCAGTTACGCGCGGCAAGCGGTACAATCGAGTTCCGTTTTTACCAAAAAATTGACGGCAGGTTTAAAATTCCTGAAGGTACGCAGTTAAAGAGTGTGCAGGTCCGAGTCTTGGCGCTCCCGAGCTATGAAGTTAGGGTTCAGCGTAGCCTCAACATGTAAGAATTAGTCAGGAGTTACCATGTTCAACGCAAAAACAAATAAGCCCAGCCCCATCGACAGCCTTATCGGTGCCGGTTCGGTGATCACGGGCGACATCCAATTTACGGGTGGCTTGCGCGTGGATGGCACGGTGAAAGGCAATATCAAAGCCGTTGGTGATAAACCCAGTACGCTGGTGCTATCGGAACTGGCGAAAATTGAGGGCGAAATTGAAGTTGCCCACGTTGTTGTAAATGGCACCGTGGCTGGGCCAATCAAGGCTCGCGAGTACATAGAGCTCATGCCAAAAGCGCGCGTGACCGGTGACGTGACCTACAAGATCATTGAGATCCATGTTGGTGCGATAGTGATGGGGCGTATGGTGCATGAGTCTGATGTGCGCGCCAGTGATAAAGTCATTGAGTTCAAACCGGCACAAGGCTGAATCCAAAGGTGATGCTCGATGATTAGCCTGCTGCCCCGAAATACTGAAGTAAGGAGATCCAAATGAATGATATGTCGATGATGCCCGCTCCCTTGGTGTTTTCTGATAGTGCGGCCGACAAAGTCAAGGCACTGATTGTCGAAGAGGGCAATGATGACTTGAAACTTCGCGTGTTCGTGACTGGCGGTGGGTGCTCCGGCCTGCAGTACGGCTTTACGTTTGATGAGATTTCTAACGAAGACGATACGGTCATGGAAAAAAATGGCGTCAAACTACTCATTGACCCGATGAGTTATCAGTACCTGATCGGAGCCGAGATCGACTACTCAGAAGGTCTTGAGGGTGCGCAGTTTGTGATCAAGAACCCAAATGCGAGCAGCACATGCGGCTGCGGATCGTCCTTCTCCGTTTAGTGCGAATCGTCGTACACCATAGGAGCCTTCTGGCTCGACTTTTTTATGGGCCCTGCCAGTCGTGAATCAGGGCAGTGAATAGAACCACGTTTACGCTTCGTCGCAAATTCATGGTGTGCCCCCGCCGAGCGGTGAACAGCGCCTTTGCAACACTCAGCCCGTCGTTCAGTCAGGCCGAACTCGTCATCGTTTTACACTACCCGGGAAGGAACCCCAATGCAGTCGTTTCCAAAGGCATCTTGCGATTCGTTGTTTCCGCTTGTTCACAAAACCCTCCTCGCCGCGGTACTCACGACGCTGACAGCAGCCGCTATTGCGCAGGCACCAGCCGTAGCCCAAGTTCCCCCGCTCGGTGGGGCTTCGGCCGCACCAACTGCGCCTGCGGTCGGTGCGCCAACGCCGAGCGCCCCGCGTCCTTTCCGCGAGATCATCAAAGACGCGAAAGTAACGCCAGGTTTCTTTACGACCTACCAGAAAGATGAAAAAGTCTGGCTGGCGATTAAGCCGGAACAATTTGACAAGCCATTTTTCTTCACCTACAACATTCCGCAAAGCGTTGGAGAGCGTGGCCTGTATGGCTCGCAAATGGGTGGTGCTGAATTGGCGGTATTCAAGAAGATTGGCAATCAGGTTCAACTTCTGGCGAAGAACGCTGAGTTTTATGCGACACCAGGAACGCCGCAAGCGCAGTTTGTCTCCGAGAGTTTTTCTGATTCATTACTCTCCAGCGCGGTCGCGGCATCTGCTGCAGACCCCGAGTCTAGGGCGATTCTGATTGACGCAAGCGCCTTATTGTTTGCCGATATCCCTGGCTATTTGACGCGTCTTGAGTTTGCCTACCGCATGCCGTTCGCGCTGGACACCCGCAACACGAGCTTTTCGCAAGTCACCAACAACGACATGATCACGGCGATGAAGGTGCAAGCACATTTCAGTGTGCCAAAACTATCGGCCCCGCCGCTCACACCTTCGCCGACGCCAATGCCCACTCCGCCGCAGGCAACACCCGACCCGCGCAGCTTGTTTGTCAGCTTCATGTATTCGTTTGCCAAGCTGCCGGATGAGCCGATGGCCCCCAGAATTGCCGACGAGCGCGTAGGTCATTTCGTCAGTACGCGGGTGAGTTATGACGAGGATTTATCTGCTAAAACGAAGCAGCATTTTGTGAAGCGTTGGCGGCTGGAGAAGAAGGATCCGGGCGCGGCGATGTCGGAGCCGAAACAGCCGATCTTGTTTTGGTTGGACAAGAATATCCCGAGCAAATATCGCAAGTCGGTAGAACTCGGTGTACTCGAATGGAACAAAGCGTTTGAGAAGATTGGCTTTAAAAACGCAATTGTCGCTAAACACCAAACTGACAAAGACGACTTCGATACGATGGACGCGCGTCATGCGTCTGTACGCTGGTTCAGCGGTGCCGATGTTGGTTTTGCCATCGGACCATCGCACATGGACCCGCGTACCGGCGAAATCTTGGATGCGGACATAGGGATGTCAGATGTGTTTGGCCGTGGCGCACGTCGGCTGGTTGTCGAGGACATTGGCAAGCCGTTGGTGTTTGATGCGGCGCTGGCCGGAGCGATGGCACCATCGTTGAAGCAGCAGGCTCTCTACCTGCAGTGCAACTACATGTTGGAAAAGGCGCAAGACCTCAACTTTGCGATGGATGTTTTGGAAGCCCGCGGGTTGGACATGGACTCGCCGGAAGCTGAGAAACTCGCGCAAGCCTACGTGCTTGACGTCATCATGCACGAGGTGGGGCATACGCTCGGTTTCCGTCACAACTTCCGTTCATCGATGATATACACCACCAAACAAATCCAGGATCCGAACTTCACGAAAGTGAACGGCATCGCAGGATCGGTGATGGAATACAACCCGTTTAACTTGGCCCTTAACGGTGAGAAGCAGGGCGAATACGTCATGTCGACCCTTGGGCCTTATGATTATCTGGCGGTCGAATATGCTTACAAGCCGCTCGACCCCAAGACAGAGAAAGCCGATCTTGCCGCGATTGCAATGAAGGCAACGACGAATCCGTTGCTCGCCTATGCAACCGATGAGGATGCGATCGCGGGGATGGACCCCGAAGTCAACCAACGCGATTTAGGCGCGGATCCGATCGAGTACTACAAGAGGCGAATGAAGTTGACGCGTGAACTTTGGGATCGCGTGCAAGCGCTACAGTTGAAGCCAGGCGAAAGTTATGAACGCCTGACCCGCTCCTTTTCATCCGGTTTCCGCTCACTCAGCCAGATCACACCATCACTGGCGAAGTACGTGGGCGGTGTGAAACACGTGCGTGATCGGGCTGGCAGCCCCAATGCCCTTTATACGCCGACGCCTGTGGCCAAACAACGCGAAGCGCTGCAACTGGTGACGGACGGTATCTTTAAAGTTGATAGTTTCAAATTCAAGCCTGAGTTTGTGTCGCGCCTGTCAATTGATCATTTTGATCGTTGGGGACCGGGTCGCGGCAATCCAGACGTTTCGATTGCCAACTCAGTGCTTAACTTACAACGCGGGACATTGGATATCTTGTACGCGGACGCAGTCGCACAGCGCCTCTTGGATAGCCAAGACAAGGTGGCAAAACCTGCTGATGCGATGAAGTTGTCCGAGGTGTATGAAACCCTGCAAAACGCGATTTGGTCAGAATTGCGCACCGGTGGCGACATCACCACCATGCGCCGGAACCTGCAACGCGAACATATCAAACGTATCGGCAATGCACTCACCCGTCCGGCGACGAATAGCCCTGCGGACGTTCGCAGTCTGATGCGTGATGGCGCGGTTCAGTTGCAGGCGCAAATCCGCGCGGCGATGGCAAAGCCGATGAGCAAGGAAGCCAAAGCGCACCTAGGCGAAAGCCTGAACACGCTGACTGAAGCGTTGAAGGCATCTCTACAGCGCGCGGCAGCTTAACTAGCGGATAAAATCCGGGCTGACTGATCTGCCCGAATCCTTTATAAT
Source organism: Rhodocyclaceae bacterium (assembly GCA_020247395.1). Taxonomy (GTDB): domain Bacteria; phylum Pseudomonadota; class Gammaproteobacteria; order Burkholderiales; family Usitatibacteraceae; genus UKL13-2. The sequence continues at coordinate 6,677 of JADCJC010000080.1, read as the reverse complement.
TCAAGGCCTTCGAAAATTAATCACCTTTAGGAGTCAGCATGGCAGGCGAACGCAAGCGTACCCGCCGCAACACGCTAGAGCGTCGTTGCTTAGGCAAATACTTCAAACGTCTTTTCATCGGCGCCAACAAGTCGACATTTAAGATGTTGGAAGCAATCAAGAAAAACTAGTAAGAAGAACTAGTCCAGTAACAAGAACGAGTTTCTTCTGTATTTCAAAAAATGCCGCTCAATGAGCGGCTTTTTTTTTGGCCAAAAATCGTTTATTCACGGGGCTTTTCAGACATAAATGCTCCAAAGTGCACGTTAGATGGACACTCAGACTGTTCGAAGCGGGAGAAATAGCATCGGACTGCTGCATTGCAACATCGATTGTGATTGACACCTACGTGTAAGTGGTAATACGCTTGTTTCAAACGCTCGTTTGAACTTTTTGTTTTTCCCGTATAACCCACTGAAATGATTAGACAATGAGCCAACCGGTCGTACGTCGACTGCCCGTAGAAGTTGTTTCCAGCAGCGCTGGTGCTGTCCCAACGACTATTGCCATCAGTGTTGTTGGCAAGCTAACGGACAAACCTGCCGATGTCGGCGATACCAAGCGACGGATTCTCGACGCTGCTGAAGAACTGTTTATGGAGCATGGCTTTGAGGCGACCAGCCTGCGCCTGATCACCACGGCAGCGGGCGTAAATTTGGCGGCGGCAAACTACCACTTTGGCTCCAAGGAAGAGTTGTTCCAGGCGGTGTTTACCCGGCGCTTGGACCCGATGAACAACGACCGTATGGCACTGCTGGCTGCCTACGAGGCTGCAGCCGATGGCGAGCCGCTGACCTGTGAGCGGATCATATCCGCCATGTTCATCCCCGCGTTGAAGTTGGCACGCGACCACGAGCAGGGCGGCAAAAACTTCCTGCGCCTGCTCGGGCGCGCGTATGCGGATCCAGCGCCATTTATCCGAGAATTCCTCTCGCGGCAGTATGCGGAGATGATTGGTCGTTTTCGTGCCGCGTTTGCTGAGGCTCTGCCCCACCTCCCGCGCGAGGAAGTCTCTTGGCGCCTGCATTTCGTGATGGGCGCACTTTCCTACACGCTGGCGGGAAGTGATGGCCTAAAACTGATTTCGCAGATTCGACCGGAAGACGTCGATAACGATGAACTGCTCCTGAAGCGGCTTGCCCCGTTTCTTGCCGCCGGGTTGCGGGCACCTGTTGGTACGGCCCAAGACCAGCAACAATGGTTTTCAGAATCAGATTGAGAGTTACCTAGCAAGTAAATGTTGCTCAGTATCACTGACTTAGTACGCTTTATCGAAAAGGAATCAGCATGTTGACCTTCTTCATCACTGTGTTTGTTGCTCTCGCCATCATTTGGGCGCTTGCGTATCACTCGGCCTCGGCATTGGTATGGTCGCTTGTTGTCGGGGTTGGACTCGCTGTTGGGTCCGTAACGGGGGCGATTGCCGGTGTGTTGGCGGGGATGGTGTGGCTGGCCTTCATCGCCTTCGCCGTGATTGCCAACAGTAAAGCATTGCGCCTGGCGTTACTATCGTCGCCGATATTTTCAACGTACAAGAAGTTGCTCCCGCAAATGTCGTCGACTGAGCAGGAAGCGCTCGTGGCCGGCACGGTTTGGTGGGATGGTGATCTTTTCTCTGGCAGGCCCGATTGGAATAAATGGCTCGCCGTGCCGCGCGCAACACTATCGGCTGAAGAGCAGGCATTTGTCGATGGACCAACCAGCAAGTTGTGCAGCATGCTCGACGAATGGAACATCACTCATGAGGCACATGATTTGCCAGCAAACGTCTGGCAGTTCATCAAGGACAACGGCTTCCTTGGCATGATCATTCCCAAAGAGTATGGCGGTAAGGGCTTCTCCGCCTATGGGCACAGCCAGGTGGTGATGAAGATTTCGACGCGATCCTCGACTGCGGCGGTCTCAGTCATGGTGCCGAATTCACTGGGCCCAGGTGAATTGCTGATGCATTATGGTACCAAGGCGCAGAAAGACTACTATCTGCCGCGACTCGCGAAAGGTCTTGAGATTCCCTGTTTTGCACTCACCGCCCCTGAGGCGGGTTCGGATGCCGCATCGATGCCGGATGTGGGTATCGTCTGCAAAGCGATGTGGAATGGCGTCGAGACACTCGGCCTGCGCCTGACATGGGAAAAACGCTACATCACCTTGGGGCCGATCGCCACTATTCTCGGCTTAGCGTTCAAAGCCTACGACCCTGACAGGTTGTTGGGTGGTGAGACTGATCTTGGCATTACCTGCGCCCTCATTCCCACCAATCATCCCGGCGTCAACATTGGACGCCGTCACATGACGCTGAACGCCGCGTTTATGAACGGGCCAAACTCCGGTAAGGATGTGTTCATCCCGATGGATTGGATCATCGGTGGCGAAGCGATGCTGGGACAGGGCTGGCGCATGCTAATGGAGTGTCTGGCAGCAGGCCGTTCGATTTCGCTACCGGCACAATCGATTGCCGCCGGCAAAGTCACCTCGTTCACGTCGGGAGCCTACTCGCGTGTTCGTCAACAGTTCAAGACTGCGATTGGCAAATTTGAGGGTATTGAAGAGCCGCTAGCCAGAATCGGCGCGATGACCTATTTGATGGACGCAACCCGCACCATCACTGCAGGCGCATTAGACCTCGGTGAGAAACCTTCCGTACTTTCCGCAATCTCAAAATACCACGCAACCGAGCGCATGCGGCAGGTGGTGGTTGATGCGATGGATATCCATGGGGGCAAGGGAATTTGCCTCGGACCAAACAATTATCTCGGGCGCGCGTATCAGCAAGTGCCAATTGCGATCACTGTTGAAGGAGCAAACATTCTCACGCGTTCATTGATTATTTTTGGTCAGGGTGCCATTCGCTGCCACCCATGGGTCTTGAAGGAAATGAAAGCGGCGAGAGAAGATTCACTCGACGCGTTTGACGAGGCATTCTGGGAACATCTCAAGTTCACCATCTGCAACGCCGCTCGCTCACTCTGGCTGGGCATTACCGCAGGTGTTGGCCTGCCCGCTCCTGCATGCCCAGAAACAAAACGTTACTACCAGCAGTTGACGCGCTTCTCATCAGCGTTTGCATTGCTGGCTGATGTTTCCATGTTTGTGATCGGCGGCTCGCTAAAGCGTAAGGAAAAACTTTCCGCCCGTCTGGGCGACGTCTTGTCCTACCTTTACCTGTCATCTTGTGCACTCAAGTTCTACGACGAACGTGGCCAACAAAAAGATGAGTTGCCGTTGCTCAAATGGGCGCTCTACGACTGTGCTTTCAAGCTTCAGGTAGCGATGGACGGCATCATCAAGAATTTCCCCAATCGTCCGATTGCCTGGGTGTTGCGCCGGTTGGTGTTCCCAAAGGGCATGACTCTGATCCAGCCATCTGATCAGCTTGGTCACGAGGTTGCAAAAATTCTGATCACTCCTTGTGCGGCTCGTGATCGTCTCATTGCCGGTATGTACCTGCCGGATGATGAGCAGGACATCATGGGGCGGCTAAATGCCGCGATGCATGCCGTCATGGCGGCGGAGCCGGTTGAGACGAAGGTGCGTGCGGCGCAAAAAGCCGGGCGCATTACGGCCAAGGCGCAAGAGGCAATCTTCGAAGAGGCAAAGTCACTGTCGGTAATCACCGATACCGAGCTGGCCCTCTGGAAACGCGCCCGTGCGCTATCGAATGAGGTTGTACGTGTTGATGACTTTGATATGCATTTTGGCGTGACCGTCGCGCAACCGACCGGCAAACCGATCGCCGGCTTGACTAAATACGCAGAAGCGGCAGAGTAGGGATTCCCGATGAAAAAAGTCTATGTCGTTGATGGTGCCCGCACGCCGTTTCTAAAAGCCAAGGGCAGGTTGGGCCCGTTTTCCGGGGGCGATCTTGCGGTCGGCTGCGCCAGAGCATTGGTGGCGCGCCAGAAGTTTTCGCCAACGGCATTTGACGAGGTAATCGTCGGTGCGGCGATGCCGTCCGCCGATGAGGCGAACATCGGTCGCGTGGTAGCACTTCGTGTCGGCTGTGGCGACAAGGTGCCGGCATGGACCGTAATGCGCAACTGCGCTTCCGGGATGCAGGCGCTCGACTCCGCCTATGTGAATATCCTTGCCGGCAAATCTCATCTTGTGCTCGCCGGCGGAACTGATTCCATGAGCCATGCGCCGCTCTTGTTTGGCCCCGCCATGGTGAATTGGCTTGCCGATTGGTACGCCGCAAAGTCATTTGGCCAGCGTGCCAGCGTTGCGGCAAAATTCCGCTTCAGATATCTCGCCCCGGTCATCGCAATTCTTAAAGGCCTGACGGACCCGATTGTCAAGCTGTCGATGGGTGCAACAGCGGAGATTGTCGCCAAGCGCTTCGGTATTACGCGTGAGATGATGGATGCGTTTGCAGCCGAGTCGCATCAGCGGGTATTGGCTGGGCGGGCCGCAGGCCACTTTAGCGAAATAGAGCCGCTGATTGACGCAAAGGGCATCGTTTACAAGGACGATGACGGTGTGCGCACTGATTCAACCAAAGAACGACTGGCCAAGTTACGCCCCGTCTTCGACAAGACTTATGGCAACGTTACGGCTGGCAATGCATCACAAGTCACCGACGGCGCGGTGATGTTGATACTCGCGTCCGAGGAAGCGGTTGCGAAGTACGACTTGAAGCCGCTCGGTGCGATTGTTGATTCGCAGTGGAGCGGGCTTGATCCTGCAGAAATGGGCTTGGGTCCGGTGCACGCGATTACGCCGATGCTGTTACGCAACGGTCTGGGCCTTAAGGATCTCGATTGCCTTGAGATTAACGAAGCCTTCGCCGCCCAGGCGCTCGGCTGTCTCGCGGCGTGGGAGTCGGAAGCCTATTGCAAAGAGAAGCTCGGCTTGAGCGGCGCATTCGGTACAGTGGATCGCGCCAAGTTCAACGTTGACGGCGGGGCGATTGCCATCGGTCATCCCATCGGCGCATCCGGCGCGCGCGTTGTGCTGCATGCGTTGAAGACTCTGGAGCGCACCGGCGGGAAACGCGCGGCGGCCAGCCTTTGCATCGGCGGCGGGCAGGGCGGTGCCATGCTTCTCGAACGCCCATAACAAGAAATTGGAACTCGCCGATTGACGGGCGTTTCAAGCAAAAAATGCTTGAAGCTGCCCGTGGATAGGCGAGTTTGCAAATTCGAATAATCTGAAAATTGCATACTCGGAGCAGCACATGCAGAACTGGAAACACTGGCACCTTCAGGTTGAATCCAACGGCCTTGGCTTTCTCACCTTTGATCGCGCCAAACCTGACGGCACGCCGGATTCCACCAACACGTTCTCGTCGGAAGCGTTGCGTGAACTAGGGGACGTCTGTGCGCACCTGAAAGCGAATCCAGTCACGGGGCTGGCAATTCAATCGGCGAAAGACAACGGTTTCGCCGCTGGTGCGGATATCGACGAATTCACCAGCTTCCAAACCGTGGAAGAGGCCGGTGCGATGACTCGGTTGGGTCTCGATGTATTTGATCAGGTTGAGGCGCTGCCCTTCCCCACGGTTGCCATGATCCATGGCTTTTGTATGGGCGGCGGAACAGAGTTTGCGCTTGCTTGCCGTTATCGCATCGCCGACGACGGCCCGAAAACCAAGATGGCGCTTCCGGAAGTCTTGATCGGCATCGTGCCAGGATGGGGAGGTGCGCAGCGCATGCCGCGCTTGATTGGTGCCGGCCAGGCGTTGGGGCTAATGTTGACTGGACGCGCCGTGAATGCGAGAACGGCTAAACGCATGGGGCTGGTCGATGTGGTGACGCCGCGTCGTCACTTTGCAAACGCCGCGACGATGTTGCTGCAAAAGCCGCCCGCACCACATCAGCCTGCGCTGAAAGACGCGGTCACAAATTGGCCGGTCATTCGCGGCCTAGTGGCCAATGCGTCGCGCAAACAAGTCGCCAAAAAAGCGCGGCGCGACCACTATCCCGCGCCCTACGCGATCATCGATCTGTGGGAGAAGTACGACGGCGATCCGCGTAAGGTGCCAGCCGATGCCGACGCTTCGATGCAGAAGTTGTTTGAGCATCCGACCGCGCGCAATTTGATTCGGATCTTTAAGCTGCAGGACCGACTGAAGGCGCTTGGAGCGGGTAGCTCGGAAATCAAACACGTGCACGTTGTGGGTGCCGGCGTAATGGGTGGTGATATCGCCGCCTGGTGTGCGTTTAAGGGGATGACCGTTACCCTGCAAGATTTGGATCACGAGCGCATCGCGCCGGCGATCAAGCGTGCGGCGGCTCTTTACCGAAAAAAACTCAGGGAAGCACATCTGGTGCAAGCCGCGATGGATCGCTTGATTCCCGACGTCAAGGGTGATGGTGTTACGCACTGCGATTTGGTGATTGAGGCGATTGTAGAAAACGCGGAAATCAAGAAGAAGTTATATGCATCAATCGAGCCGCGCCTGAAGTCGGGCGCCATCTTGGCGACCAATACCTCCTCGATTCCACTGCAAGAACTATCAACCAGCCTTGCGAGACCTGAGCGGCTGGTTGGTATCCACTTCTTTAATCCCGTTGCGATGATGATGCTGGTCGAAATCGTGCAGGGACCGCAGACCTCCGATGAGGTGATGCAGTCGGCGCAAATTTTCGTGAAGAAGATCGACAAGCTGCCTCTACCAGTTAAATCCGCGCCGGGCTTTT
>JADCJC010000008.1 GCA_020247395.1 Rhodocyclaceae bacterium | reverse complement strand
TTTACGTGCCAAACCCTAGTCGTGATCGGCAAGGTTGCCGTTTGTAGGGGGCGTACTTGTCTATCCTTCCTCGACGTCGTAGGTGATCTGCGGAAATTTTGCGGCGCACGTAAAAGGTTACCCAGAATTCCGAAGGTTTTCTAAGTGTCTGAAAGATAATAAAAAAATACGCGGCGCTTTAGCGCAGCCTTGCAGGAGGTAGTGGTCACTATCATGACGTAGGCAAACGATGGGCGTGAAAATCGATGAAAATTCGTTCGATTATCGAGGACGTCATGTCACAAAGCCGTAAAACCTCAAAAAACGGCACGTAGACGGTTACCTGAAAACGCCACTTCCGTCGATCTTCGCAACCAGGCACTTATGGGCCAAGCCCGAAGATATAAGAATAAGACAGACCAATCAGTCACTTAAGTGCGAGCCAGTCCGATAGGTAACCAAGAATAGGGAATAAACATCGGTTTGTGGCGACCGATCTCCGGGCGAGCTGGGTCCTGACGGAGTTGGCGGTGGCATGAAATCGAATGGGTAACCGTTTACGTGCCGTTCTTCTCGCGCAACACGAGTCGATCACAACTGAGGTAACCGGCTACGTGGGCAAACGCCGAACACGCGACGTTGCTTTATCCACAAGGGCAGCTCTCTATGGCAGGCGCGCAATTTCAGGTAACCTTCGCTTCGAGTGAAAGTAACCTAATGCCGGGACTTCCATAGACCACCGACGATACGGAGCATTCAAGTGAAGAAATCGCCAACTGCGCTCGTTGTGGCAGAGCCCAAGAAACCAGCGCTTCTAAAGAAAGCGACACAACTCATCGAGAGCAAAGCGAAACTTTCTTTCGGCGCGAAGAAGTTGGCTAACGTACTGGTCATGTCTGCCTTCAATGACCTGCTCAAAGAGGAAAAACACTACATCGCCGTTAGCGAGTTGACCCAAGCGCTCGGCATTCGGACAAACGATTTTGCATATTTAGAAGGACTCGCTAAGGAATTGTCAGGATTTCAGTACGATTACGGCGTGCTGGACAGGGCGGCATCACGGAAGTGGAGCTATGGCCCGCTATTCAGCAACATCGCGCTTGACAACGGCGTGGTGGAATTCATCATCAACCCGAAGAAGAGGGTGCTGCTCTACCAGCCCGAGACGTACGCCCTTCTTGACTTGAACGTTCAACAATCATTCGACTCAGGCTATACACTCACCCTTTACGAGGTCTGCAACCGCTTTCGCAAAGTGAAGTCGACTGGTGCGATCGCCATCGAGAAGTGGAAAGAGATGCTTGGCGTGCCCGAAGGCGGCGTGTACGACCAATTCAAGTTTTTCAACAGCAAGATATTGAAGCCATCGATCAAATCGATCAATCAAAACACCGATCTCAATATAACGATGGTTGTCGACACACTTGGCCGGGTCGTTCGGACGATCAAGTTTGAGATAGAAGAGGTAAAGCGTACGTCGCCAGTGACGGAGGCGGCACCTCTATTGTCGACAAAGACGGAAGAAGAATCTCTAGTTCTGCGAATGAAGATGCTCGGCATTAAGGTCAAAGAGGCGCGGCAACTTGTCCAAGACTATAGCCATGACAGAGACTATCTAATTGGCAACATCGAAGTCGTAGAGACGGCCGTCGAGATGGGTAAAGTGACAAGTCCGTCCGGCTACTTGATAAAGGCGCTGAAGGAGGACTATCGCCGCATTACACCCTCACTCGCACCAAAGACGTCCCGACAGCAGGAGCTGTTCGAGGCACAAGTCGAGGAAATGAAGGCAACAAGCGCTGCCGAGGTCGAAGCGGCGGCGAAACTGGCCGAGACCGCACAAGCCGCTTTCCAATCGCTGTCCGAAGCGGAACGGTCCGCGGTCATCGCTGAATTTCTCGAGCGTAACGCCCATGCCCGCAAGTCGTATCACAAAGATCCAGAGTCGCCTCTCGTCAAAAACATTCTCAGCGCTTACCTTGTCCAGCGATGGTATCCCGAGCAATCGTTCGAGGTCATTCAAGGAGAGTCCACAACGGTCAAAGGGTGACGCTGGCAAACGCCTGGCTAGCGCCAAACAGGGATTTCACCCGTTTAATCCGACACTTTTGAGCAGTTCTTCAATGACGAGTCTTTGTCTGCAAGTGGCACATTGCTACTGTGATTTTCAGACAAGGAGCCATCATGAGCGGAACAGCCGCAGCAGTCGTACCACCCGTTGCAAAACCGTACGCAGCCAACACGGTCTATCGTTCGACACTCGAGCGAATGAACGTCGCCGTCTTGCGTCGTACCGAGGTTTTTCAAAGTCCACTAATTCAGTCCCACTATCGCAAAGGCTTCTACATCATCTCGCGTAACGCGTGGTTTGTATCGATCTTGGGACGCGTCCTCGTTGGCGAAGCGTTAGCAGCAAAAGCCGAAGATTTGATGTTCAAGCAGGTCAATGGCGTGACCGCCTCGATTGCCAAGGTGGAAGCCAGAATTGCGAAGTTGAGTGAGTCCCTCGGCGTGACCGAGACAACGCAGTTCTCTCTGCCAAAAGAGGCGAACGTCGACATCGTTCATCCTGTCGCGTATCGCCATTTGGAGTCGATGAAAGTGATCGACCGCGTGCTGGCTCAGGCCAATGCGCTTTTCAACTTAGGCGAGATGTCAGCAACTGAGAAAGCAAAGCTAGAGCTTGAACTCAAGAATAAGCTACTCGCATTGATGACATCCACCAAGGGTGCCTACAACACAGTGCTGAACGCATCCAAGAAAAAGAACGCTGCGGTCGCAGAACAAGTCGACCGTGCTGCACAGGCCATGGCTGCCGACGGCACCCTTCCAGTGGACCACCAGGACGCGTTGCAAAACATCATCACCAACGCCGAGGATGCAATGACCGGTACAGTCATCGAAGCGATCGACCGCCCTCTAGCAGCACAGCCGCAAACCACCGCACCTACAGAGCCATCCGTGACCGAAATAGTCGCAGAAGCGCGAAAGGCCGAGGAAAAGGCGTCGAAGAAGGCAAAGAAAGCTGCACAGAAGACGGCCGCACAGACCGAAGACACGCCAGCCGAATAAACTGGTATTGCGAAGCTACGTGAATTACAACGCGGAGCAGCTTCAAGCCCAAGCCGCCACGTCTCACGTTCTTGTCAGCGCTGGCCCTGGCTCTGGCAAGACTGGTGGCGTCATCGTGCCCAAAGCTGTTGCTGAAATAAAGAACGGTGGTGCGGTCATCGCCGTCACCTTTACGCGAGCAGCTGCAGGGGAGCTTCGAGAGCGGTTGCACAAAATTCTCACGACAGAGAACGAGCGCGGTCGAATTATCGTTGGCACCTTTCACTCAATCATCGCCTACCAGTTCAAGCGCGCAAACTACCGCATCAACATTGTAGATGCGGCTGAACAAGAGCGAATGCTGAATGCGGCACTCGGCGAGGTCGGCATCTTTGACACTCGCAAACGCGACGATATCAAGATGGCGGTGGAAGCCGCAAAGCGTTCAATTAGCATTCCTTTGATTCCCGACGAGGAGACCTCTTCGGTGTACAACTTGTATCAGTCGCGCCTCGAGGCAATGAACAAACTAGACCTAAACGACCTGATCATCACGGCCGTCAGACAGATGCGCGCAGACCCGCCAACCATCCAGCCTCTCAATGCGAGCCTCATGCTCGTCGATGAGTTCCACGACTGCGACGATCCTCAGCTTCAATGGGTGTTGGAGCACGCGCGGTCCGGCGTGACGGTTTGCGCGGTCGCTGATGATGATCAAGCCATATATGGATTTCGCGCGAGCTTGGGTTATCGCGCCGTGACAACGTTTGTCCAAGAACTTTCTGCCCAGAAAGTCACGTTAAAGACCAATTACCGGTCAAACAAAGAAATATTGGACGTTGCATCAAAGCTAATCCTTTACAATCAGGAGCGTGTGAGCAAGCCTATGTACTCAGCGAAAGGCCTTGGCGGTTCGGTCACGGTTCTCTGTAGCCAGAATCGCAGCGCTGAGTGCAACGACATTGCGACAACGATCGCTGCGTGCGCCAAGCTAGCCCCTGATGACGAGGTGCTGACCGTGCCTAAGAGCAGTTGGATGGTCATCGCCCGTAACAATTCCTATCTGGATGCGCTTTCCCTGACGCTGAGCCAAAAGAACATCCGCGTAGCCAACGTTGATTTTTCGCGCATCTGGAAGCGGCGACCGCTCAATATTTTGGTTGGCTTGCTCATGGCCGCTGAAGGCAACGGTGCAGCATTCAATGATTGTCTCAAGCCTGCCGGCATTGATGTAATTGCTCTGGAGGCGCTCTACGCTGCATCAGCTGACGATCCGTACAAGTGGATTACTAGCGGTGGCGCGTCACTCCCCAAAACGATAGACGCAGGCTCGGCGAGTGGAACGATCCTAGTCGAACTCATTAGCCTGCTTCCACGCTGGGTGGCATTAGCCGCGACCGCAAAAGCGTCGGCAAACGAAGCCAAGATGGGCGGCGCAAGAAGGGCTTCTAGCCGCGTCGAGCAGGCGATTGTCTCGATCAGCGCAGCCATAAACCCAATGATTGCCGACCTTGACGAAGACAAGCGTGCCAGCACCCTTGCGACCCTAGAAGTTGGCGTGAGCATCATCCTCGCCCAAAAAGGCACCTCGATCACCGAGAGGGTGGACCGCGCGATCGCTGCAGGCAAGAAGAACAAGGGTGAAGATGGGGTTTACCTCTACACGATGCACGGTTCGAAGGGGCTTGAGGCAGATAACGTGTGGTTGATGACTTGTGACGCGTCAGTCGTTCCGGGCGAGGGCGCTGTCTTGGAAGAGGAACGCCGGCTGTTTTACGTCGCCGTCACCCGAGCGCGAACAAATCTCATCATTTCCTATGCGGCGCGCGGGAATGGCATAAAACGCCCGCGGGCCTACCATCCAACAGGGTTTCTGACTGAAATGGGGTTATCGCCGCTGGCGGCGGAGCTAGAGCTGGCCAGCTTGGTGAGCGAAACCCTACTTGCGGCCGCTTGACAAGCAAAAAAGTAGGCTGTAAATTCGGATGTAATAGCATCAAAAGCGGCCCTCCAAGTCGCTGTAGTACCGAAGGTTTGACTTCGGCGGTGAGCTCCCAAAACTCACAATCGCAACAAACTGGTGCCAGCCAGTTCTCATAAAGCAGCACTCGCAGGAGTGGTGCGTCCGCAAAAATCCCCTAGTGCTCGTGAAAATTGCCGATTGGCGAAGTGCGTTTCTGCGCTTCCAGCCGACAGTTTTTACCGAGAGACCTTAGCGTCTTTCACCACTAGGCGTTTGCGCTTAGTTGTCATAAACCCGACCTAATTTCCGTCGGGGATTAGCGTCATTCACTGACGCCATCACACGATGGCTTTTCTTTCTACTAAGGAGATCCATCATGAAAAAAGCTATCGCCCTCATCGCAGTTGGTGTTCTCGCAATCGTTTTGATGTATGCGGTTATCGGCTCCACCTCGGTAAGCAGCGTCAACAGCTTGGCTTCCTCGAACCAAGCAAAAATCGCAAACGCGACAAACTAAGCGTTCGCGCTAAAGAGAAGTCATCACCCCCTAGGGGTCGATGGCCTCTCCACAAGGAACAGTCTTTGTGGAGAGGTCATCGTTCCGGTGCCTTCAATTGATGTAATCCAGCAACAGGGGGGCGCGATGCGCTCCTCGGTTGCGCCTTCTCTTAGTGATGTGAGTTTGTGTGGCTGCCGATGACCGGTGGCGACACAAGCCTTCGGGCCTAAGAAGTTTTCACTCGGTGTCTTCGTGACACCTTTCATAACCCGGTCGGGACTCATCTCCCGACGGGGACATGAGCCGACCTCTTCATGGAGGTAGCCATGGCAAACAAAGAGGCTCGTCGCAAAGTCGGCCTCCCAAAAAGGTTGCTGAAGCGTCTCTACGCTTCGTGCTGCAACAAACATCTGTTGTTTCGAATTTCGCGCAAAGAGGTTCGTGAGCTCGCGCTCCGCGACCTATTTCGGAAGCGCAATCGTCGTGCCGTGGTGCAAGCGGGTCTTCGGATCCACATGGTGCGCAATTCAGTTGCCCAGCTTGGCGACCAGGTGGACTGGCTGCATGTGTATGACCACCTCGTCCCACAAGCGTCGCGCCCCTCGGCCGCCGATAAGTCCGCCGTCACAGTCGATGAACTCGACTACCTCCTCACGGAGCGTAAACCCGCCCCTTCTGGGTCGCAATACGAGGACGAGGTGCGCTATGCAAATTGCTTCGACGAGGAAGAAACCAAGTGGTTGCATATTCTCTTGCTTGACGAGTCGCTCCACACGCTTGCGACATCCACATCTAAAAGCGCTCGTGAAGACGTGCTCCGGTGGGTGTTTAGGCCACGTTTTGCGCAACATCCGCGCAACAAAACTCAAACCATCTCAACTGACCTGCTGCCTTTCAACTTCCGCCTCTGCTGTTCTATGGGCGGCTTTGGCTGGGAACAGGTGCAGGATGGACTACTCCGGTTGTTAACCCCGGAAGAAAGGAACCAATATGCAACCTACGCAGAAGTCGGTGACCGAACTTTTCGGCATTCCTGGAGCGGAAAGCGTCATGCTAGCCGTCGGCGACGGCAGCCATCCGAACACTCCCGAGAAACATCCGGACTATGTGTTTCGGCGTGACCTTGTCCGAGACATGATCACGTTCGAGAACAAGCCGAGGTATCGGGGCATGGCCTTTCGCGGCCACGCCGGCTGCGGTAAGACTACCGCCGTCGAGCAGTTCTACGCGTACCGTGGCCTACCGCTGCACATGTTGACCGCAACGGGGACAGCAACCGCAGAAGATCTCGTCGGCGGGTATCACCCCACCGAAAACGGTGGCCTCAAGTACGTCATTCGTAGTCTTCTGACTGCCATGCAGGAAGGACAACCGATCCTCCTCGACGAATACAACAATTTTTCAGCAGAGACCACGTTGGCAATCAACAACGTACTCGAAGGGAAAGCGTTTCACGTCGAGGCAACGGGGGAGTTGATCAAACCCGCACCGGGCTTCAAGATTTATGTCGCCATGAATGACGACACTGGCCTTGGCATTTACAACGGTCGGAAGAAGCAGGACATCTCGAACAACGACCGATTCTGGTGGCAGCGGGTTACCTACCCAACGCCAGAAGAAGAGACAAAGATCCTCACGGCGATTTTCAAACCATCGGTACCCGACGACACAATTCGCGGCGCAATCATCACCGGCATGGTGAACGTCGCTCGAAAGATTCGTGACCAGTTCATCGGTGACGAACAGACGGGTGGCGATAAGTTAGAAGTTGTGCTCAGCACGCGTAGCCTTGTCCGTTGGGCAGAGCTTGCGTGTGACTATGCGGCCGCCCCGCAACCGTTGGTGTACGCATTCGAACGGGCGTTCGGCAACTCGCCGATGCCAGAGTCGAATCGCGAAGCGATTTATACCATCTGCAGAGCAGAACTAGGCGCGCATTTCACGACCACAACTCCATGATTGTGTTCTCACACAGCTTTCGGCTTAGCCTGTCGTCAGTTGTTGATGCGATCACGGCGGTTATGCCGCCTAGGGCCTCGTTGAGGGTCTTGGCAAGCGGGCCAGGTAGTGACACGCGTGAGTTCTGTTGGCTTGTTGGCAACGCGCTGGCATGTGTGCGCGTTACCACTTATGCAGATGATGTGCACCCGCTTCAGAACCCGATGACGCCACAGACGGTAGACCACTTACAAGGCGCCAACGAGTCGCCCGCAGAGATGCCACTATGCATCATTGCGAAAGACTTCTCAAGAGACAACTGGCTCGATGCCGCGGCGACGTTTTGCGTCTTGAACTGCATTAACCCAACGCCTATCAGCGTATTCGACGGGCAAAACCAAAGAACCTTCGATGAGACACTCGTCGTCGAACTAGCCCCTTCAAAAACCGAAGGTTGGCAAGCGCTGAAGGCGCTGGGCTTTGTCCCGGCGTCCCAAGCGGCCTTTTCGATTGAGGCAAGAGAACGCTGTTCGTTCTTTTAGCGTTACATCGGCAAGGGGAAATCGCGCAAGCGCGATTTCTAATGGGCTATCCCATTAGAAATCGTGTTTGTTCGGTGTGCAGGTCTGCACCAAACAATGGTGGTGCAAAAGGCCTTTTGCACCGTTTTGCCGTCCTTTGCGACGGCTGTCATAAAGATGGGAGCCATCCCATCGTAAGGAGAATCCATGCAAGTCCTCGAGGTAATTCTCTACGTGGCACTCATTGGCGCGGCACTCTTTGTGGGTCCGACGGTTGCGCTGATGATCGTGGTAGGGTTCAAAAAGAACGTCATTCTTGCGAAGAAGGCGGGGCAGCAGCAGGCCGCGCAAGATGTCCAACAAGCAATGACAGCTCCAGTATTGGGTGTGGGGGAGATTACCCGCGAGAAAATTCTCGCGGCCGATCCCGAAACTGCACGACAGCTGGTAGGGCATATGCGGGTGCAGCATAAAGCGTTGCGGGAGTACGAAAATCTCCAGCGACTTTGCGCTTCAACGCCGCATTCAAAAGGATCGGAGCGTCCTAATCCGCAAGCAACATCGTCGGTAAAGACAAGCACCTCAACAGGTGCTGGTCCTGACGTTCCACCGTGGCTGCTAGATGATGGCGAAAGTCACTCATCTTCGTAGCTAGAACATTAAAGGGTATTCACCCCGGGAGCTTCATGCTTCCGTAGCCGTCCAACGGGTCGCTACGAAAGCATGATGCTTTAACGTTTTTTTCTTCGACAGCGCATTGTCGAACCCGGCGCA
Organism: Rhodocyclaceae bacterium; assembly: GCA_020247395.1. Classification (GTDB taxonomy): domain Bacteria; phylum Pseudomonadota; class Gammaproteobacteria; order Burkholderiales; family Usitatibacteraceae; genus UKL13-2. The sequence goes on along the minus strand of JADCJC010000008.1, from coordinate 32,100 downwards.
AGTCGGTTTTCATAACATCGCATTCAAGCGAGACGAAAGGAGTAGTAGTGGTAGTGATCACCGGTACCATTATTGGTATCGCAATTATCTGCTGTTTCATCGTTGCCAGCGCTTATTTCATTTCCTACCAAATAGGAATGTACGAGGCGCTATCAGCGGAGGCAGAGGACGCTGCGCCATCGCAAGCAAGTGAGCGAACGAAGGCGCAGCGAAAGCGTCAAGGGACAAAAGCACAGGCACCGCCGGAAAATACACGGCCGGCGCAAGTTGCGCCGAAGCCCGCTCCGTCAGTTCGTGCCGTCACATCCGAGCCCGCAAGAGCCGCATACGTCGCGCCGAAGACGCCTGAGCTGCAGTCTTGGTACGGCACCTTGGTGCGTACCAGCCAACAAACTCGGAAAGACACCGCATCACACCAGTACCAGCAGTTTTTCGCCGTGATTGAAACATCACTCGGGGAACAAGAGGTGCGGGGAAACGATTTGGAGCGTGCGCTGCGTTCGGCCAACATTCAAATTGGCGACCGCTGCGGAATCAAGTTTCACGGCATGGAGGACATCGTTCTTTCGGGAGACCGAGGCAACGTAACCAACGCGAAGCGTAAACGCTACACAGCGTTCAAGCTTACAGAGAGGAGCAGCAATGCTAAATCAGCTAGCGGTAATCGGTAACCTCGTTGCAGACCCAAAGGTCGGGCGCAAGGGGGAAACCGTTTACGCAATTCTGCGTGTGGCGGTCAACCGCCAGTGGAAAAACGCCAAAGGCGAAGTGCAGGAAGAAACAAATTTCCTGACGTTCAAGTCGTTTCGGCCGGCACAGGTGGAAAAATTCATCGAGCCGCATGTCAAGAAGGGGGCTAAGGTTTACATCTCGGGCGAATTGCGTGTCCAGAAGAACCCAACCACTATCGTAGACAAGGACGGCGCGAAGAAAGAAGTCAACATCGAATCGATCTATTTCCAGATCGATAAGATTGAGCTGATGAGCACCAAGCCGGCGACTACGCGCGATGAAAAGCCCGACACCGATTCGAAGCCTGCAGGCCGCGAATCGACACCCGCCAAGAGTGAATCCAAGACGCTGCCAGAATTTAGCGACTTTAATCCGGACGATTTCGATGGTATCCCCGGACCGGACGGTGGAGTCTAGTCGTGCCGAATGGTTCAATCCCAGTAGCGGGAAATGCGCAAACGCGTGTCTCATCGTGGATTGTGTCTGACCTATACGACGCCAATCAACAAACGCTTCTCCTTGAAACAAAAAAAGGGATCGTTTACTCCTACCAAGGTGTGACGAAAGATGTCTATGATCAATATGATGCCGCCAGCAGCAAGGGCAACGCATTCAATACCTGGTTAAAGCATCTAGCGTTTACGATGGTGTCATTAGCCGAGTACGAGGCGCTAAAGGCAAGCGTTTCCACGCAACCAAAAGGAAGAGGGCGTCGTCGCAAAGCGAATACGCGGATCTTCAAACTTCGTGTGCCTGGCCGATATATCTCGCCAACGTGCATGTGGTGACAAACAGCGAGGCGGGGGTTACCCCGTCTCGTCTTTTTTGAGAGTTTGGCGTTGGCGGCCTGTTGGGTCGCAAATTGCAAACTTTCAGCGCGTAAGCGCTACCTGCGTAAGCATGGTTTTCATAATCGGCACCGTCTATTGCCAGAAGTCCCAATGGGAGCAATTGTCCCCAGGGCCAATTACTCCTACGTTCAAATCATTCTGTGACGGCAGATTGGTTCTAATTCCTAGCTAGGAGATTTACATGTATTTGATGAAAAGAGGTGGCAGCGTAGTACCGTTTGATGCTGACAAGATTCGCAATGCAGTACTCAACGCATTCTTGTATGACGGCGAAGGTAATCCGTACCATGCGACAGGTGTGAACTTGTCGCAAGCAGACCGGGAAAAAGCTGACCAGATCACACAGCGCACGGTTGCAGCGCTCGCACGTAAGCGCGGCGAAGCGCCGCATGTCTTCATTGAGGATGTGCAGGACGAAGTCGAGCTCCAATTAATGCGCGCTGAAGAGCACAAGGTCGCACGCGGCTACGTGATCTTCCGCGAGAAACAATCGCAAAAGCGTGCAGCAGCTTCCACGATTGCGGTTGCAGCCGAGCCGGTAGCATCGGTCAATGACGGTGGGGTAACCCGCACAATCACGTTGGCGGAAACTGCCGCGTTGATAGCGTCATTTGCGAAGGATCTTCCCGGCGTTAAGCCAGAGGTCGTCGCCACACGCGCGATCAAGGATGCCTTCGTGGGCATCGCGCTAAAAGACTTTGACCGCGGGCTGCTGATGGCCGCGCGAGAACGAATCGAAGTCGATCCGGACTACTCACAATTGGCAGCGCGGTTGCAATTGCGCATTGCGATGAACGAGGTTTTCGGATACACGCCTGCAGTGGGGGAACTCAAGCAGGCGTACGAGAAGAACTTTCCTGAGTTCATCGCGAAAGGGGTCGCAGCGGAATTGCTTGACCCGTCATTGCCCCAAAAATTCGACCTCGGTCGATTGGCGCACGCGCTGGTACCGGAACGCGATTTTAAGTTTCGCTACTTGGGCATGCAAACCCTGTACGACCGCTATTTCTTGCATATTGAAGAAACGCGAATCGAGCTACCGCAGAGCTTCTTCATGCGCGTGGCAATGGGGTTGGCAATCAACGAAGCCAAGCCGAACGAACGCGCCATTGAGTTTTACAACGTGCTGTCGACGTTTGACTACATGACCTCAACGCCCACGCTGTTCAATGCGGCAACACTGCGCCCACAATTGTCGTCGTGCTACTTGACGACAATCTCAGACGACCTCGAAGGTATCTACGAGGGGTTCAAGGAGAATGCGCTTTTGTCCAAGTTTGCTGGTGGTCTCGGCAATGACTGGACGAATGTTCGCGGGATGGGTGCGCGGATCAAGGGCACCAACGGGAAGTCACAGGGAATCGTACCCTTCCTGAAGGTCGCATCCGACACAGCGGTGGCAGTCAACCAAGGTGGCAAGCGCAAAGGCGCGGTCTGTGCCTACTTGGAGAGCTGGCACATCGACATCGAAGAGTTTCTAGAGCTTCGAAAGAACACGGGCGACGATCGCCGTCGTACCCACGACATGAACACGGCAAACTGGATTCCAGATCTGTTCATGAAGCGTGTTGCCGAGGGTGGCAAGTGGACACTGCTCTCCCCAAATGACTGCCCGGATCTTCACGACGCCTACGGCAGAGACTTCGAAACGCGCTACTTGGCGTACGAAGCAAAAGCGGCAGCCGGACAAATCCGTTTGCACAAAACGGTCGAAGCCAAAGACCTGTGGCGCAAGATGCTCTCCATGTTGTTTGAAACGGGGCATCCATGGATTACATTCAAGGACGCGTGTAACGTCCGCTCCCCACAGAAACACGTGGGTGTGGTGCATTCGTCGAATTTGTGTACAGAGATTACCCTGAACACAAACGAGTCCGAGATCGCTGTTTGCAATCTAGGCAGCGTGAATTTGGTGAATCATCTTGAAGACGGGAAGTTAAATCTCCCTAAACTTCAGCAGACCATCAAGACCGCCATGCGTATGCTCGACAACGCGATTGACATTAATTTCTATCCGGTTGAAAAGGCCAAGGTGGCAAATCTGCGTCATCGTCCGGTGGGATTGGGCGTGATGGGCTTTCATGACGCGCTTCAGATCCTTCGTGTCCCGTACGCCTCACAAGCAGCCGCCGCGTTCGCAGACTCATCACAAGCAGCAATCTGTTACTTTGCCTACGAAGCCTCGGCGGCGTTGGCAGAAGAACGCGGTAGCTATTCAACGTTTGAAGGAAGCCTCTGGTCTAAAGGTGTCTTGCCGCAAGACTCGTTGAAGTTACTCCAAGAGGAACGCGGTCAGTACATCGACACGCTAACTCCACTGCAAGACGCTCCGGTTTTGGACTGGGACTGCCTACGGTCGCGCATCCAGAAGTCAGGGATGCGTAACTCCAACTGCGTGGCGATTGCACCAACGGCCACTATCAGCAACATCATCGGCGTGTCGGCCGCAATTGACCCGACATACCAAAATCTGTTCGTCAAATCGAACCTGTCCGGTGAGTTCACCGTCGTGAATGAGTATTTGGTTCGCGACTTGAAGCGCGCTGGATTGTGGGACGAAGCGATGGTGGCAGACTTGAAGTTCTTCGATGGGTCGGTAGGGAAGATCAGTCGGATTCCACAAGAGTTGAAGGCGCTGTATGCAACAGCCTTCGAAATCGACCCGAAGTGGATCATCAAGGCCGGAGCCTATCGGCAGAAGTGGATCGATCAAGCGCAGTCGTTGAACGTCTATATGGCGGGCGCGTCTGGAAAGCTTCTGTCCGAAACCTACATGTATGCGTGGTCGATGGGTCTGAAAACGACTTATTACCTGCGTACGTTGTCGGCGAGTGCAGCAGAGAAGTCTACGGGGCAGGGCGGTGAGTTGACCGCCGTGAGTGCCGCTGAAGAAAGCGTGCGCCCGGAGGTTTGCCCAATCGACGGTTCCTGTCAAGCCTGCGAGTAATTGTTAGTAGAACCGAGCTAGACGCACAAAAGGTTAGGATTAAACAATCGCAGCGCGGCCGGTCATCGGTCGCGCTGTCTGAAAGGCTTAAATGACAACAAAGAATTTTCGACCGTTGAAAGATGTTGCACACGGTCATTGGGAATTTTTGATGCAGCACTTCGGACTTGGCGAATACCTCAGATTCAAGAAATTTGAGGGTCCTTGTCCGCTGTGCAGTACAGACGCTAAATCGACGCGATTCCGATTCACGGATCGCTTTGGTTATGGCGACTACTTCTGCAGCAAGTGTGGCGCCGGCGACGGCATCGGCCTGTTGATGAAGTATCAGGGGTGCGATTTCAAGAAACTCGTCGCCGATATCCACGAAGCATTGGGTACAGACGCGAAAGCGCTTCCAACAAAGGCGCTTCCAACCGACACCAGCTGCAAACCGCAGGAGTCGGACGAGAGGGCTAGAAAAAACCTCGTTCGGGTTTGGGAAGAAGCTAAGCCCATCCAGCCGGGCGACGCGGCAGATAGATATCTGTCGAGCCGCTATCTTGGCATGCCGGAGTACCCCGCTGCGATGCGTTTGCATCCTGGCTTGAAGTACTTCGACGAGCCTAACAAGAAAGAGTTGGGGAAGTTTCCAACGCTACTGTCGATCTTCAGGCACCCAGCCGGCCCTGCTGTCACGCTCCATCGGACGTATCTGACCGAGAAGGGCGAAAAAGCGCCAGTGCCGAAGGTGAAAAAGATGATGTCGCCCGTCCGTCCCATGGCTGGCGGGGCCGTCAGGCTCTTCGATCCGCAGGGTGATTGCCTTGCGGTGGCAGAAGGCATCGAGACAGCGCTGGCCGTACGTCGGCTGACGCGTAGTAAAGCAAATCCAGACGGATGTCCTGTCTGGGCTGCGACTAGCGCATCGTTGCTGATGACGATGAAAGTACCGGAATCTGTCAAAAAGGTCTGGATCTTCGCAGACCTCGATGTTGATATTCCGGACCAGCCCAACCAGATTAATGGGCAAAGAGCTGCAAAGCGCCTCAGCGAACGATTGGTTGCTGAAGGAAAGGAAGTTGTCTTATACCGGCCAGATTCGGTTGAGGAGGACTTTCACGACGTATATCTACGGACGCATGTATTAGTCGCCGCGTAGATGGGTTCCCTGGCCACTTTTTGTGGCTAGGGTTCACCCCTAAAGGACTCGTTCGGTCTTTTAGCGGTGAACGGAGTTCCAGCCGTTGACAATAGTCCGAAACGGCGCTAAATTAAAGCCCACTGTGGTCACGCCACAGCTTTCATAATCGCGCGATAGTCTTTCGCGCCCCGGTTTCCCACTCTCGGAAAACGGGTTGAATCCCAAAATGCGTCCATCAGAATCACCTGCGTCGTGCGTGCCTTCGTGCGCAGTGCCCAGCTGACTCAGCTGCACGCTTCATCGGCGTTATCGCCACTACCGCGCTACCAAGCGCGGATTCTCATAAATCAACCCCGACGGGAGTAGTCAGCCCGTATGGGTGACTTCGCTCCGCGTCACATTCAGGAGAAGTCACATGGTTGAAGTAAAGAGCGTGTTGGACAACCTTTTGGTGTTCCATCTCGTCATCGGCCTGTCGCAAGGCCGGAAAAAACTGAAGGCAGAAGACATCGGGATTTCAGAGCCGGATTCGGCGCTGATCTCGTTAGGGTCGAAGAAGGTATTCGACCCTGATCGCTTGCTGCCTTTCCGCATGATTCGCAATAAAGCGTTTCGGCTTTGTCGCGAGTACGGCATCCGTTTCATGGATTCGCCAACCTTGTTTGCGGTAGAAGTCGGCACAAAGGCCGAAACTCTCGCAGCAGAACTCAAACTGCTTGAGGCGGAATTTGAGGCCGAAAAGAAGATCCTTGTGCCGCAAGTTGACCAGATCGTCGCCGACTGGCGTAAACAGCATGCAACGCATCAACAAGCGCTGAAGGAATCGTTTTCCAGCGATTACTTCGATAATACGTTGTCGTTCGCCTTTCAGTGCGCGCGTATCGGCACCTCGGACAATCCGGCCCTTGACGGTCCGCTTGTTCAAAACGTTACCTCGCTCGGCGAAGTACTCATTCGCGAAGTCAGCGAAGACGCAGCGGAAACCTACAAAACCAGCTTTCTTGGCAAAAACCGATGCTCGCATCGCGTGCTTGCGCCGCTTCGTCGGATTTCTGACAAGCTCAAGTCGCTTGGCTTTCTTACGCCGTCAGCATCGAGCTTGGCGGTTTTCGTTGACCAGACGGTTGCAGCGATGCCTCCAAAAGGCGGTTACATCGAGGGGACAGACTTTTTGCGGCTTAGCTTTCTCATGAACACCTTGGGAGATAAGCAAAAGATTTCCAACTACCTTACCGGTACGCTCCAACAGCCAGATTTCGAAGAGTCTGCTGACGCCTCAAGCGAGGCCGAGGATGACAACAATACGAGCGATGCGGTACCCCTCGTTGTTGAAGCTGTTCAGCCAGTCAGTAAGGCGTCCCCCGTAGCGGCGTGGTTCTAACGTGAACCTGATTGCGAAAGGCGCAGCGCCGATTGTGGCGCGTGCGCTGGCAGACAAGTTGGACGTGAAGGTCTTCTTCCATCATGGCCCGCCGCTAACAAATGGGAGAGACATTTATCTCCCACCATTACCGGTCGAGAGCAATATCGCCCGGAAACTCGTCCGGTGGTTCGTCGGCCACGAGTCGTCACATATTCGCAACTCCGACTTCGGCGTCGTGGAGACTGTGAAGACGAATCAACGGCTCCTTACGTTGCTCAACATCATCGAAGACATACGAATCGAGTATGTCATGATGAATCACTTGCCTGGCTACAGCGACTTCATCGCTGAGGCGATGAAGGCTGGAGAGGACAAGCTCAAACGTGCCGAAGATGATTCGGACGCGTGGACAACCCTAACGGCGTTCTTGCTGACGGTCGGCTATCGTGACGCGCTCGGCATCCGGAGCACGCCGAACTTGCATGCACAGAACGAAAGTATGGCGCGCGCAAAATTCGGTGACGCCTTCATTGGGCTGGTCTCATCGACAGCGCTGTTGGCGCGCACCTTAAAGGACACAGCTGACAGCCTAGGGGTAGCGAGACGGCTTCTATCTATCATTGATAACCCGCCGCCGCCACCTCCACCGCCAGAACTGCCCAGCCAAAATGCGGGCGGTGAAGATGGCGAAGATAGTGCCGATGGTGCCGATGGTGCTGATGGTGCCGATGGTGCTGATGGTGCCGATGGTGCCGATGGTGCCGATGGTGCCGATGGTGCTGATGGTACCGATGGTGCTGATGGTGCTGATGCTGCTCACGGTGCTGACGGTGGAGCGGGCGCAAGTCCGCAAGAGGCTGCGGTAGCAGACTTGCAGGCGGAGCCAGGGCCAAGCGCATATCAGTGCATCGGTGATGCGGTCGGCCAAATGCTTGCAGATGAAAGTAAGCTTGCCGGCTTTGTGGATGTAGGCGCGATGAATTTCACAATCGCAAATCCCTGCAAAGACGCCGCGACTCTAGCGAAAGTCTCGCAAGTGTCGGCAAAAGCAAGGTTGCGCATTCGAGAGCAGCTGCTGTCTGTTCGTCGATCGGAGCGGAGCTTTCACCGTAGTGGTTCGCGACTCAGCGCATCGAGATTGATGAACTTAAAACGCGGCGACCTAAGACTGTTCGAGCGCATTACAGAAGGCATCAACACGAATTGTGCTGTGCAAGTGTTGCTCGACACGTCTGGGTCGATGGCGTCGACGATAAGCGTGGCGCGTGAAGCCACAATCGCACTGGCAAACGCTTTGTGTACCCTTCCGGGGGTGCAGGTCAGCGTAGCTGGTTTCCCGAGTGGATGTGTTTATCTTCCCTTCGGAGCCAGCGTTCCAGAATTTGCGGGCGCGATGTCATCGGCACAAGCCGGCGGTGGCACACCGCTAGCCGAGGCCGTTCTCGGTACGGCACCGGCACTTTTGGTGCAATCGAATCCACGCAAGCTGCTCATCGTCATTTCCGATGGTGAGCCAAACAACGCGGATACGGCGCGACAAGCCCTCGCAAACCTCGAAGAGCTTGGGGTGGAAACATTGGGCATTGGAATTAAAACCGACATGAGTCATCTCATCGAGGACTCTCGAACGATCACTAGCATTTACGAATTGCCAAAAGCAATCTTTGAAGCAGTATCCAGCCGGTCGAGACGTTAGTAACAGCAACAAAGACCGCATTCCTACGGGAGTGCGGTTTCCTAAGCGCGTTGCTTAGGAAACCGATAGGTCGCCTAACACGCCGTGTTGGGTCGCAGGAGAAATCCTGCTTTTCATAATCCCGCAAGGGGCACTTAGCCCTATTGGGGCATGGTGTTTTCTAGGAGAGACAGCATGAAGGAGGTAGTTAAGTTTTCGGCCGCTGTTCTGCTGGCGTTTATCGCGCTAGCTGCGTTAGTCGCTCCCAATGCAACGCCATTGGAGCAAACACAGTTACTTGCGTTTGCAAAGGACACAGAACAACGGCACTGGGGATTGGTGGTGGACGCTCGCAGTACCCCAGAAGGCGCGGATGTTGTGATCAAGTTGGACGAGGGAGGATTTATCTCAACGGTCCTTACTTGGCGACAGACGCCTTTAGTGGGAGAGCGTGTAGTGCTAATTCAAACAAGGTTTGGCAGTTCAATTGAAAGAGGTCAGTAACATGGATATGAGTGCAACAGGTCATGCGGGGCGGGTGAATGCCAATGACAAGAGGATTATCAACGGCGCCACCGATCTCAATCAGCTGGTGCCCTTTAAGTACAAGTGGGCTTGGGAAAAGTACCTCAAGGCTTGTGCGAATCACTGGATGCCGCAGGAAGTAAACATGAGTCGCGATATCGCGCTTTGGAAAGATCCGAACGGATTGACCGAAGACGAGCGGCGTCTCGTGAAGCGCAATCTCGGCTTCTTCGTTACTGCCGATTCGTTGGCGGCCAACAATATCGTCCTCGGGACATATCGCCACATCACGGCGCCAGAATGCAGGCAGTTTCTGCTGCGTCAAGCGTTTGAAGAGGCGATTCACACTCACGCGTATCAATACATCGCTGAGTCATTGGGACTCGACGAAGGCGAGATTTTTAATGCCTACAACGAGGTCGCGTCTATTCGCGATAAGGATCTCTTTCTTATTCCATTCATCCTGACTCTTACCGATCCGACCTTCAAAACGGGAACGATTGAGAACGACCAGAAGCTCCTCAAGAGCCTGATTGTTTTCTGCGCGCTCATGGAAGGTCTATTCTTCTACGTCGGCTTTGTGCAGATTCTTGCGCTAGGCCGTCAGAACAAGATGACTGGCGCGGCAGAGCAGTATCAGTACATTCTGCGTGACGAATCGATGCACTGTAGTTTCGGTATCGACCTGGTAAATGCCATCAAGGCAGAGAACCCGCAGTTGTGGACCCCTGCGTTTCGTGACGAGATCACCGCACTGTTTCATCGTGCTGTTGAGCTTGAATACGCCTACGCGGAGGACACGATGCCGCGCGGAATCTTGGGACTCAATTCAACGTTGTTCAAGGAGTACTTGCGTTTTATCGCAAATCGCCGAGCGCAACAGATTGGTTTGGAGACCCCGTACCAAGGGGCAACAAACCCGTTTCCGTGGATGTCGGAACTGATCGACCTAAAGAAAGAGAAGAACTTCTTCGAAACCAAGGTCGTAGATTATTCCGCGTCATCACAGCTGACGTGGGACTAAAAAGCTTGCCCGCACCGTTACCATTCGAAATTGGAGTTTTACCATTCATCGTTATAGCAATAACATTGACGATTAGATTGGTTGTCGCTGGTCGCTGCCGCAAGTAACAAGTGTGCAAACACAAAACGGAAGCCCCTCGAAGAGGGGCTTTTTTTTGGGGCGTCCGCAATTAATTTCGCTCGTTACGCCGCCGCTTCAGAAAAATGGAGACGAATATGTTCGTGACATGCGCTGGTTATCGAAGCAAGCCACATATCAGCCTCATAGGGCAATGCGTCGGGCGTTGGCTCCTCGAGCAAATCATGGAGAGCGACATCGCTGCGTGCAACGATTGCGCGCATCTTGTGTGTGCTGTGTGCCACTCGGCGCGGATCAGCGGCCTTAACGCCAGCGGTGGTGTCGGCCAGCAAATTCAACAGCCCGTCGCGCTTAATCATCTTCGCGTCTAAAGGGACTGATTGCGATTCTTCGCCTTCGGTAACGACAAATCGCTTATCAGCCGCCAGCGCATCACCGACCGCTCGTAGCATCTCGCCATCACCCAGCGGTTTAGAAAGAATATTCGACACAGCGCCAATTGGAAACAGGTGGTCAACGGTGTTGGCGCGCTCAGCTGTCATGATGACGATCGGCAGTCTCGGGAGGTCGTCGCTAGCTTCAATTTTGCGCCTGCGCGCAACTATCGCATCTGCATTGTGCCCGGGTAAGTTGAAATCGAGCAGTGCGATGTCAAAGTCATTGCGCGCACTGATCAATTCCATTGCCTCAGACCCCGTTTCGACAGCACGCACCTGCATCCCCGCGACCACGAGTGTAGAGTGCCAAATGCGGCGCATCGAGGGTTCGTCCTCTGCAAGTAGCACCCTGATTGGCGCGTCCTGCGTTGTAGCCAAGTCGGTCATGTGTTGATGTGACGCCGTCATGACGCGTACCGCGTGAATTGCCGCAAGCACGCTGGCAGGATCGGTTGTCGAACAAGTGCCCGCGAATGCAGCTTCAGCCAATGTCTCGGCCAGCATGGGCGACCAGAGAATGCCGTTTCCGACGAGTAGTATTGAACGCGGGTGTTTTTCGTACGTCACGCTATTCGCAAACTCAATCGGCGACCCGGCAAACGTGTCCGCATCGAGAATCAACACCGAATGGCCGTCCGTCTTTGCGGCAGATAGCCGAAAATTGCGCGGCACCTCTCGCACCACGGTGACCCCAGACCGCTCTAACTCTAACTGCGCAGCGGCCAGGAAGCCCTTGTTCTCTGTGACCAGCACCGCTCGTCGCAGACCGCGCGGACGAAACTCATAGTTGGGCGCAGCTTCGACGGGGATCACTATTTTGAACGACGCGCCGCCAGCAGGCCGGTTGGAGCACGATATTGTCCCGCCGCCAGTTATAACTTCACGGGCGGCAATCAGCATACCGATGCCGCTGGTGCGGAAGGCGCCATCAGGCGTTGTTGTAACGGATTCCTTAAACACCTTCGATTCCACGTCCGGGCTGATACCAGGCCCCGTATCAACGACCACCACTTCCAGCTTCAGGATAGAGTCCTCATTGAACGTTCGGGCCAGAACGCTTACACCACCGCAGGTGGTGAATTTCAGTGCGTTGCCAACGAAATTGGGGATTGCAGTGCGCAGAATTTGAGTGTCGACCGAAACACTCAATGCCTCGCCGTAAATGAATGACCCCAGGTACAGCCCCTTCGCGGTGGCGGTTAGCCGATGCCTATCTATTATTTGCCGCAGCTCTTCAGGCAAAAATACACACTGACCCTCAGAGCGAATCCGCGGGCCTAGCATCCAGTCAACCGCATTGTTGGTGAGGATATTCATCGCTTCGATATTCAGGCCAATTTCGTGCACCCACTGCCGCTGACGCGTAGCCAGCGCCGACGCGCTGAGTTGCTGCAGCCCGTTTTGTATGTTCGTCAGGGGCGTCCGAAACTCGTGCCCGTAGCCGGCGACTTTCAGCTTGTGGGAGTTTTCCCGTTCCGACAGCAGCGACTGCGCGACCAAATCGCGGTTCCGCTTGAATAGAAGTAAGGTCGCGATGGCCAGCAAGAAAAGAATCAGCTGAGACCAGTCGGCACCATCCTTGACGTTCACGGCGACGACCGCGACCGTCTGGCACGCCGCAGCAACGTATGCGACGTAGTCATCCTCGGTCCATAGGAAGATAGCCGTGCCAAGGAACGCGCCCGTCACGGCGAAGGCAAACGGCATAGACGAAACTGCCCACGCAGTTGCAACCGGCAACAGCAAAAGCGCATATTTTGTTCGCTTGCGCAACAAGAAATACATGCCAATCACGACGAACGTGGCAGCGCTTGATCGGCTCAACACGCCGGCTGCGACCGCTGACACGATGGCAACGAGCAAGGATGCGACAACGGGTAGCCCCTCGAGATAGAGGTTCCGATGTTTGTCTAGCACCGGCTAACTGTCCGTTGTGAGATTCAGCAACGCAACCACGTCAACGTCCACCGCACGACGAAGGTTCGTAAGCTGGAAGAGTAGAAGCGCGGCTCTAAGGACCTTGCGTTTGTCAGGATCGGTCGCGTTGGCGTACATGCGTTCCAAACGAGCCAGGTACTTATCCCGCTGCAAGTCGAACGCTTCGAATATAGTCCAGCCCACTAGTTCATTCCCAATCGACAACACTTCGTCGACTATTGATTCCGAGACGTCCGCTTTGCAGATCGACAGCAACGCCAGGCGACGAAAGTCGGGACTCCCCAGCAGATCGACGCATATTGAAAGCGTTTGTGATTCCGTGAACCCCATGTACTTACACAGTCTGCGGATGACAGCCAGCCGGCGAAGACCGTATGACTCATCGTCAGGACCAGCAGTTGACTTCAAATGTTGCACCAATGCGGTCGATACACTGCTCTCAACGCTATCAGGTGCGGCGGAGAGTTCTTTGCCAAGCGTCGTAAACGATAGTGCGCTCGGTTCGGTATCGAGCCCTTTGATGACCTCCAGCTGGCCTACCAAATGGGGGAGGAAGTTGGCCGCAAATGGCTTCAGCATTCGACCCATGTGCGTGTTGACCAAGTTTGCAAGTGTGTCGTCTAACGCCTGCCGTGTGTAAATCCCTTTGGAGGCGTAAGCCATCGTGCGCAACCCAAGACCAAGCGTGGCAGCCACGTAAATCGGCTTATCTTCATTTTCGAGTTCAGACGCCAACCTGCCAAGCTCGTCTACATTGCGCAGCTTTGCGTAGACCGTCGCAGCGTTGGCTACGCTCAGAAAGGCAAGTACCGACATCATGCGGCGAGGCACATTCTCCGACATTACGGCCAATGCGTTACGCGCCGATGCATCGATAGTGCCCGTCTTGGCAACATTCAACAGAATCGAAAGGGACTCAACAGCGTCCGAGAAGTACGCCATCCACTGGCTTGTTGCGTGCTGACGGCGAAACTCTGCAAGCGCACGGGCGCAATCGTCCCACTTGGCCTCTCGACCCCACGAATATGCAACAAACAGGTCCGCCAGCACACGGCTAAAGCCGAAAAGCTCGTTTCTCTGGCTGTCCGACAAGCGAGTGATACGCGAAGCATATGGGGTGCAGCAAAAGGTCGCGTCCACGTGCGCTATGAGCATCATGTTCGCGCGAAGCCGATGTCGCAAAGACTCCGTGTTACAAAGTGAGAGTAACGTTGCATCCTTCTCCACTGCGCCTGCGCCGTAGACAGCAGCAGTTAGCCGGAGTTTTGCCGAATGCAAGTCAACAGCTTGTCGAGCAGGCCACTTACCTTGCGATAAGTCGCACAGCGAGCTGACGAAGGTGAGTGCGTCCGAATAAGGACCAGTTGCCTCGAAGTGCGCCGCAATGTCGAGCGCCGAGTCGACAAGCTCTGTGATATTCGTAGCGTACGGCGACCGCAGTTCTTCCAGAATGTTGGCGGCCATGGCGGACAGGCGCAAATGAAACGCACGTGGACTGGCGGCATTTAATGCGGCCAGTTCTTTTGATTCCTCCGTGTGCCCAAAAATATTCATATCTCCCTTAGTCCTTCACTTGGGAAAGCAAGTGTGGCGGCAATAGGTCGTATCCCAAAGCAATCAGAAAATCGTGGTCCTCAGTGAATTGCGCGCTCGTATCCTTGTGTTTTTCCCTCAGCTTCTTGAGGAGTCTGCCAATTTTCTGACGCGCATTAACGTCGGTCAACCCGCTAACGCTAGCGATCCAAGTTGACTTCTGCTTCTGCGTGACGTAGTACAAAATGAGAAGCTCGACGTCGCCTTCGATATTTTTGGGTTCTTCTTTAGAGGTCGGAACCAGATTGACGCCTCGGAAGAATAGCGTGAAAAACGCACCAATCTCTTGCTCGTCAAGTGTCTTGTCGATGAAACAGTGTGCGCCTTCACGGACGCAAGCGGAAACGGTGGAAAGCCGCGTGTCGCCCGACACGATAGCGATTCTGCTGACGGACTTTGCCCTTGCCATGGATATCAAGGGCATGGCGTTGATTCGCAAGTCGGCAGAGAGTCTGAAATCAGAAATCATCGCATCGTAGTCTTCGAGAGCTAACAGGTCGCTCGCCTCATCAAAAGTCGAAGCTCGGTCGATTTTTGCCGCAGGGTAAAGCTTCATAACCACTGCGTTCCAACCAATTGTCATCATTGGCTGGTCATCTACGAGCAAAACTCGGCTTGGGGGCACGTTCTGTGAAGCCATAAATATATTCCTTCCGACTACCGTTGTTGCCGCTAGTACGTGACACCAGCGGCAGAAAACGTGACAGAAAGTGTCACGAAAACTGTCACTCAAAAGACAAGCAGCAATCGCATTTTACGGGTTGAATGCGAATCGTTGTGCGGTGTGGAAATCGCAGCCACCAACGCACCCTTCGACGCCCCACGTCGAACAGAAAAACGAAGAGGCGAAAATGAGCAAAATCACCAGTTTTAACGCGCAGTCTCCGCTAGTCGATGAAATTCGTGCACACAATCTTCGCACCCTGCAGCTGGTCAAGTCGGCGGTCGTCGCAAACGACCACCCTGCGATGGTGGCACTAAGGCTCACTTCCGAGGATGTGGCGTTTTTCCAGCAAACAACGTTTGAGGCACTCGCGAAGCTCGCGCGTCACTCAGGCTCCCTTTCCTCCCTCGCCTTCACTGCAGGCGCGCTTAAGAATGCAGTTGCGGCCAGCGCCGTTTCAGACTCCCTCATGGGGGTGATGATGTCGGTCGCAGCACCCAACACGCAACGCTTACACGAAATCGAAAATGTCTAGGGTCGCAGCGTTCCGGCGGTCGGCAGAGAAAGGCGGTCCGGAGTATGTTGTATGGCAGATGACCACTGCCATTGAACTGGCTGATTTGGACGCCAGAAGCTCCCTGATCCAAGCGTTGACCGGACTCGGGGGCCGAGAAGCCAAAGAAATTTTCCGCGATAGGAACAACACACAACTCATCCAGGGCAAACTGCCAACGTCACCTAAGTCCATTCTCAAGACCGAATTGACGAAGATCCACGCCGCCGGCTTGATAGCCCGTTACCTCGCGTTTCGCGCCTTGGAGCCGAAAGGCGATGTTGACCCAATGGGGCGCGGCCACGTCGCCGCGTTCATCGACACGTATCGTTGGTACTCTCAACAATTTTCGACGACACCTGAAAAAATCAACATCGAGCAGTTCGATGCGCTTTTGAAGCATTTCCTTTTGGACAAGGCGGCGTTGCGAAAGTGTGAAGCGTGCGACTCTGTGGTCTACTGCCTGGATTCACAAAAGAATACATGTCCATGCTGCCGTTCGTTGAAGGCCATCGGTTTCTCACGAACCCGTCGTAGCGAACGCCTAGCGCCTCTCGCAAACCCTCTGACATCCGGCCGCCGACGTACCGCATAGTCCGAGGTCGCAACAACAACTGCGCGGAAGGACACCGATAAACTCACACAAAGTGACCGTTTTCCGGTGATGATCGATTGCAAGAACATGCAATTATTCTTGGCATGTTCAAATCATTGTTCAAGAGGTTTAGTTCCGCTGAGGCGCATGCCCCAGTGCCAGTCCAACGGGCGCCTCAAGCCGCAGCACCCGTATACCAGCGGCTAGAAACAGCGAACGTACCACTTGCTTCCGTTCCGATGTACCCGCCGACCGATGGGGGTATTCCCATCGTTAGTGTCGACGAGATGCTCGCGTCCCAAGCCGCCCTGCTGGCCCGGCTAAAAATCGCGGGCGCACGGCTAGGCTCCGAATTTGAGCCGCTGATTCTCCAGTCGATCCGGCGCTATGCCGCTTTTGTTGCCTTGCTACCGGCGAGCAATTCCGAACACCATCGCGGGGCGGGCGGCCTATTTCGGCTAGGGTTGGAAGTTGGATTTGCCAGCGTCCAAGGAACCGCTGGCGTGATGTTCGCCGGCAATGTGCCTACTGAAGCCCGACGAATTCACGAAGACAGATGGCAAGTCGCCTCATTTCTCGCAGGCCTCACGTGCGAAATGTTCCGCTGCGCGACCGACATGATTGTGCGCTCAGAGAATGGTGCTGTCTGGTCGCCTTACTCCGCGCCGCTGGTTGATTGGGCAGCGGCCAATGACGTTAAGCGCGTCTACATCACGTGGCCAGCTAAACCGATTGCGGCGGAAGCAACCCGTCGTCTTGCCAATTCCCTAATCGTAAATCGTGTGATCGCCTCGTCAGTGACGGAATGGCTAAATTTGCCGGGCACGCCTATCGTCCCGGCCATGATGTCTGCCATCGTCGGAACCCCGTGCTTGGAAGGGCGCGTGCTACAGCAGTTAGTTCAATCCATGCATCTTTCGACTATCGAACGCGATCTCGCAACCCAACCATCGCAGTATGGTCGACTGACTCTAGGCAGCCATCTTGAGCCGTACATCATCGACGCCATGCGTCGTCTGGTACGTGAGCGACGTTGGTTGACGAATGTCGGCGAAGCGCAAACACACCCGCGACTATGGCACTTACCCGATGGCCTCTTTCTTGTCTGGTCGCCCGGCGCGCAGGAGCTGATTGATTTACTCAAGCGCGAAGGGGTACCGGGTATCCCTGCGGAGCCGATGACGTTGGTCGAAGTGCTTCATAAGGCGAATGTCATCGTGTTCACGGACGGCACCTTGTTCACAAACATCCAAGTGCACGGCAAGGAGAAGGTTTACGAGGCGGTGCGGATCGGCACACCAGAGCTCATCTATCAGGGTGTTTGTGACGTTCCTGCCGTCTCGATCGCTGCGTCCAGAGTTGGCGCTTCCGGTAACGTTACGGCAAAGCCGTCGGAACCGAGCCCGCAGGCAACACTGCCGCTTGGTGGGTTGTCCGAAACGCCTCCTGGTACGCCCGAGCTATCCATAGCGGACGCGGCCAGTGCCGCCATCGCGCTGCAGAAGGCCTCACGCAAACGCGCTGCAAAAGCCGCGAGGACCACTGAAGCGGAACAAACGACCGCAGTTTCCGATTCAGACGACTTTAGTGAATTGTCCCCCGCCGCAGACGAAGCGCTTGAAAAACTGCCGAACACAAGTCGCGTATTCCTGACTAGCGTTTTCGAGGATCGCTCGCAGAATGAGAAGTCCCATCAGACAGGCAAGCATCCGCGCGGCTATGCCATTGCGGCGTCTGCGTTCAAAAAGTATGGGCTTCGCGACGGGTTCGCCGTCGCTCGCGAGCTGGCCGACGCAGGTTGGTTGGCGTTAGATCCGTCGTCCCAAGGCTCCCAAGGGCGTTTTGTGGACTTTGCGATAGGCCAAAACGAAGGGAAGGTCATCGTGTTGGCACCAACCGTTATGAAATTCTTCGACCAACCGAAGGCTCCCGCCAGTGAGTAATTCTTTTAGCATGCCGTTTAGACCAAACTTTGAAGCCTCCAGTGCGCTAGGCTGGGTCGCGGCCATTATCGCGCTCGTCGTGAGTGGCCTTGTCTTCAAGTTGCCCACGTCGTACATCGTCACGATTGCTGTTGTATGCACTACGGCCTTGGCCATTCGAGGCTATGCGGCATACCGACTTGCAAAATTCTTTGTCGACCTTGCGGGTGAGCCGTTTCAAAAAATCACCTTTGAAGAGCTTGATGAAATAACCAAGGGTCGAGAACAGGAGTTTTGGCTGGGTAAGGGCTTCACATGGACGCCTGAACATACGCGTTACTCTGTCGAACTTCTACAAAGGGACTTTCAACAAGTCCTGCCGCCCGCGTGGTTCTCAAAGATGCTTGGCAAGGCGGTTTCATCGCCCGAGTTTGTGGGGCAACCGTGGATCCACGGTGTTGGAGCAGCCACGGAGCGTGATATTCGTGTTCCCATGAAACACCTCGAAGGCAACACGTGCGTGGTCGGGATGCCAGGAAGCGGTAAGACGACGCTTTATAGACTTCACGCATACCAAGTGGTGAAACGAGGGGACTGCCTCATCGTCTTGGATCCGAAAAACGACCGAGAGCTAAAGAATGCAATTCAAGAAGCATGCGTTCGCGCCGGTCGTCCTGACAGATTCATCGCCTTCGACCCAGCGCATCCACAGAGTAGCGTGCGATACGACGCGCTGGCCAATTGGTCGCGTGAGACAGAACCAGCTTCGCGCATCACCGATGTTGTGACCGCGATGACGGGCGGTGCAGATTCGTTCACGTCGTATTCGTGGTCTGTTCTGCAAAGCCTTGCAGATGGAATGATTTACGTCGGCAAGCGGCCGACTCTCAAGCTGTTTCGCGCACTGATCGAGAACGGCCCCGAGCAATTGATGGAAGAGGTGCTTGGCAAATTCTTTGCGGAGTATTACGGCACTAACTGGATGAGCCGCTGTTCCGCCTACATAGAGCTTGCACGAACCGGAAAGATCAAAACGCAAATCAACGGGTCACCCGAACTTATTGGCATGGTGCAAGCCTACAAACTTGTACCTATCGCCGAACGACCAACGCAACTCAACGGTCTTCTAGACACGGTCGAACACAATCGCGAGCACCTAGGCAAGATGCTGACCACGCTCAAGCCTGCGCTTACAGCGTTAACGTCGGGTGACCTCGGCGCATTGCTCTCACCAGATGCGAGCGACGCAGACGATCTGCGCCCGATTTTCGACTCCGCAAAAATTGTCGAAGGCGGTTATGTGGCGTATATCGGGCTAGACAGCCTCACGGATGACAAGGTTGCGGCCGCGATGGCCACTCTCATTTTGGCTGACTTCAAAGCGGTTGCCGGGAACAGGTACAACTACGCCGATAAAGACACTTTGCGCTCACGTATAGAGCTCATCATCGACGAGGCCAGCGAGATAATGGGGGGGGCCTCTCTCGTACAACTGCTGAATAAAAGTCGCGGGAGTGGCATGCGGATTTGGATCGCAATGCAGTCCTTCTCTGACATCGTGACCAAGATGGGGTCTGCGCACCACATGGAGCAAGTTCTCGACAACACCGTCAACATGATCGCGCTGCGAACTAAAGGTAACACTACAACAAAGGAAGTGGTTCGGATGCTTGGACGTACCAGCATCGCGCAGACATCCCAATCAATTAACGCGGGGACGCGCAGTGATGATGCTGGCTTACACATCACCGGTGGTGAGGGCAAGAGCACATCACAAAAAGAAACTCAGCTCTTTCCAGAAGAGTTGCTTAGCCGACTCCCAAATTTCGAGTACGTCGCGGCCTTGGCAGGTGGCAACGTCGTCAAAGGTCGTTTCCCTTTATTGATGTAAATAAATGACAACCAACGCTACCAACATTATTCCGTTTCCATCTGCAATTCCAGTTGGGGAAGTCACACCAAACGAGCAGACTGTCGTCCAATTCTCGAAGACCGTGTCAGCTGCAAAATTGCGAACGGCATCTGCTGCGGTTGAGCATGCCATCAAGACACTCGGCAAGGTCACTTACGCGGAACAGGTCTTCGGCACGAACCCCGAGCTGCGCGAAGTGGCGGTCGCAGGCGCGCACTGGCTCACAGACGAGTTCCCGTCAAAACAGGGTATTCCGCTATTGCATCTTGGACTATCGCGCGCCATCGAGAGATTTCAGCAAACGTATGGCCCTCGCACCAATCGCAACGACGCGATGTTTTCGTGGCTGGACGAGTTTTCCTCGATTGTTTACGATGTCCCCGCCTACATGGTGACTGGCGTAGACAAACATGGAGAGCGTCACTATTGGGATACCCTCTCGAAGCCTCTCACGGAATTTGTTACCACAAACCGTATCCTCGAACTTGATTGGACGCCTCGTCCCGTAAATGAACAGTTCATCCATTCTCCAGAGATGGTAAGAACCTATTTCTCGTGCCACATCATGAACTATGACCTTGTTCGTGCACTGAACATCGAGAAGCAAGGCGTCTGATGGTCGGTGGTCACATAAAGCTATGGCTCGGGTTGACAGGTATTATTTTTTTCGTCACCCCGTTGCTAAAACCTGCCGATACGATCATCGGGCAAGTAACGCAGGAGGTTAGCTACGTGCACCAGCATTTGGGCGTGGAGCAGGGTGACCGATTTATCAAGGCGGCAAATGAGTTCTTCGACGAATCGATCGTGCGAAGCGGTATTGCCGCGATTGCCATCAAGTCGGAGGCACCCAGCGGCCTCGCTGACCAGCAATTCGCAAAACCTGCAACACGAGCCGGCGACCTCGCCCGGGGCTACGCGACCGGCCTATTAGCTAACTTGTACGCGCTCATCCTTCGGGTGTCGTTGGCGGCGGCGTGGCTCCCTTTGCTCGTCCCGTTCATCGGTGCGTGTGTCTGGGACGCCATTCAAATGCGCCGACGTAAAGACTACACCTTGGACTATGTGAATCCCGGCACCTACGGCGCGGGTCTTCATGCCATCGTATTCCTTTGTTTCCTCCCTTTGGTGTACTTCGTCGCACCGATGCCCGTCTCACCGCTTCTTGTGCCGCTTCTGTTCGTTCCAGCCGGACTTGTCATGAATTGGACGATCCAGAACATGCAGCGCGTTAGCGTTTAGGAGACCGATAATCCGACTGTTTTGACGCGATCTTCACTGATGAGTGAAGTCTTGCGACGGCTACGATTCATCCTATGGATCTTGCCGTTACAAATCGCGCGATCGAGTTGGTCAACCAAGGGTTGACGCAGCTTCGTCCCTATCTTGATGACCCGTCGGTGACCGAAATCATGGTCAACCGACACGACAGCGTGTTTGTCGAGCGCGCAGGCCAAATGCAGCATCTTGACCTTCGCTTAGGAGAAGAAAAGGTACTCGCCCTTATTCGCCGCCTCGGGAAACTCGCAGGCAAGGACGTAGAACCGAACACAGTTAACGCGATCGTTGACTCGCGCTTTGACGGAATGCGGGTAGCTGGCGTTCTAGCACCCACCGCCTTCAATGGCCACTGCATCTGTATACGCCGCCACTCGACATCGGTATTTGGACTCGCCAGTTACGTCGAATCCGGCCGTATGGATTTGACAGACCCTGAAGGCACTGTAGCCGCAGCGAGCCTGACACCGCCACCGATGGGCGAAGTGGCTAAAGGTGGCGCTGGCTTGCAATCGTTTCTGACCTGGCTAATCAAATCTAAACAGAATTTCCTCGTCGTTGGAAGCACGGGCAGCGGTAAAACGGCGCTTCTGAACTCGATGATTGCCGAGATGGACGACGACGCACGCGTGTTAACCATTGAGGACACGCACGAGTTGATCGTGAATCTTTCCAACGTCGTCATCCTCGAAAGCAACGAACAAGCGGGGATCACCTCGCGATTGCTAGTCAAGCTTGCATTGCGCTTCCGGCCCGACCGAATCCTGATGGGCGAAGTGCGCGGCGCAGAGGCGTTTGACTTGATGCGTGCCGTCAATTCCGGACACCGTGGCTGCTTTGCAACCTTGCACGCGAACTCCGCGGCCGACGCGATGGGCGCGCTAGAAAAGATGATTCTCACTGCAGGCGTTGACTGGCCGCTGTCGTCAATCCGCCAGGATATCGCCAACGCATTTCCGTATGTGATTTTTGCCGAGAGGCGCGCCAAACGGTCGGGCGTGATTAGTGAAGTCGCTCGCATTGATGGTGTGGACCCAAATACAGGCCGTTACAACGTTCACGAAATTTTCAAAAGGAGAAACTACTATGATTCGCTCGCTATTGCCGCTTAGTTCCCAAACCCCGATGCAAAGAGAAGGTGCGCTGAAACAAGCGCGTGCCTTGGCGCACTTCGGAATTGTCTTTATCCTCGTCTCTGCCTCGTTTCTGATTGCGCCAGATGCGGCCGCGCAGGACATGCCGTGGATTGCAGGCTTCTGCAAACTCGGCAAACTGATTACTGGCCCTATCGCCGGAGCACTGTCGATCATCATTCTGGCTGTAATGGGACTGGCGTATGCTGCAGGCGAAGAAAAGTCAGTCATGGGCACCGGTACGCGCATCTTGATTGGCATTTCGATAGCCTTCTTCGCAGCGTCCGTCGTCGAATACTTCAGTGGTGGCACAGTTTCCGGCTACCTTTGTAAGTAACGTAGTGGCCGAGTACGAACGAAGAGCCAACCCGATCCATGTCTCACTTCACGAAGTGAGACTGATCGCCGGGGCCCCACGCCAAGCCGCCGTCCTCCTTTGGACGGTTGCCGCCTGCCTGCTATACGCGGGGGTCAGCGCAGGAGCTGGTCCGTTTGCGTTAGCGTCGATACCGGTTGGGATTGTCGCTCACAAAATACTCGCACTTTGGACAAAGAACGATCCGTTGCGCCCAAAGATATACATGCGGGCTTATACACGCGAAAAAAACCGCTACGACCCTTGGCCGCGAGCGAAAACGTACTCTAAGAGTCGGCCATCCGGATTCGGCCGTGGAATGTTGAGGTAGTTGGCGATGTTTTCCTACACAAAGCTGATTGAGGGGCAGGCGGAAACGTCTGACCCTTTTGGCAATTTGGTGCCATGGATTTCGTTTATCACCCCAAACATCGTCTTGAACAAAGATGGCTCGGTGATGGCGGCATTCTCGTATGAAGGGGAGGACATTGAAGGCCACGAGCAATACGAGGTCGACCAAATCGCGAACTCCTTCGAGCAAGCATCACGTAGTTTTCGCGAGGGCGTCACGATTTGGTCCATCGTCGACCGACGCCGTACTTACGAATATCCAGAGGGGGACTTTCCTTCTGACATCGGTCAATACATGGATAACGCTTGGCGAGAGCAGTTTTTCTCCCGCCGCCAGCTAAGAAACACGCACTATTTATTTGTCTCGCTCGATGCGCCTGAAGGGTCGAATGCTCTTCTTGAGCGTGTATGGCACCTTCAGAAAACCGAAGGCATGAGTTTCATGAAGGCGGCCGCGGAGGCTACCAAAGCCTACTTATTCCGGCGTAACTTGTTTGCATTCGAGGCCGCGCAGATTGATCAACAGGTGGCCACACTCGAAGAAATCTTAAACGCATTCATCGCATCGACCACCGTACTTTCGTTGAAGCGCCTTGAGTTGACCGAGTACTTAGGCGCGCTCTACGCACGTTGCAATCCGCCATACGCTGAATCCGATTTCTCACCCGCCTATATAGAAGATTTCTTTCTGGATTCGTATCTGCCCGCGCACACGCTCACACGCCCAGACATGAAAACGCTCGCCTTTCACGGCGTCGAGGATTCCTACTGCACGGCGCTCGGCGTCAAAGCATGGCCGAATGGAGCCAGTGTCCCAAGTTTCCTTGAAGATCTCTTGGCCATGCCCGGCGAATTGGTGATTAGCCAAGTATTTCGGTTTACGAACCGCCAAGAGTCCGAGAAGTACATCAAGATGATGCAGCGCTACCACGACAATGCGAAAAAGAGCATTGGTCAGCATCTACGGGAGCGATTTAGCAAAGACGAAGGCGCAGACCCAGATGGAGGCGACGAAGGACGTGTCATTCTTGCCCAAGATGCTGCCGACGCGCAGTCGGAGATTACCGCGCTAGGTCGTGTATATGGATATCACAATCTGACCGTGCTTTGCTACGGCGCGACCCAAGAAGAGTCGGCGGACCTTGCTCGCGAAACACAGCGTGCGCTTGCGGCGCGTAACTTCATCTCTGTTTCGGAACAAGAAAACCTTCTGCAAGCCTGGGCAGGGACGATGCCCGGCCAGTGGGGAACCATCTTGCGATGGTTCATGGTCTCGAACGCGAACCTTGCAGACCTCTTTCCGCTCCTCACGATTTCCTCCGGTAGCCCAGTCAACCACCACCTCACGGAGATGCGTCGGAATGATCCGCGTGTAGTGGGTAACAAGGTTGCACCGGCCTTGGCGGTGATGCCAACGCGCTTCTCGACACCTTACTATTTCAACACGCACGTCGGCGACGTCGCACACACCATCATCGTTGGTCCAACAGGCAGCGGCAAGAGCGTGATCGCCAACTGGCTGATCAGTCAGTGGCAGAAGTACGTTCCTTCACGAACCATCATCTTTGACAAGAATTTTTCATGTCGCAACGCCACGTTGCTTCAAGACGGAACTCACATAAACATTGGCGATGTTGATTCTGAGGCCGCACCGATACAGCTAAACCCGTTGCACAACATCAAGAATGTGGACGAGCGCGCGTACGTCCGCGAGTGGTTGCAGATACTAATGACCACCGACGGCAAGGAATTGCCGGCAAGTGACTTGAATATAATTTGG
Organism: Rhodocyclaceae bacterium; assembly: GCA_020247395.1. GTDB lineage: Bacteria > Pseudomonadota > Gammaproteobacteria > Burkholderiales > Usitatibacteraceae > UKL13-2. Next base: position 7,271 of record JADCJC010000008.1, on the reverse strand, counting down.
GAGGCGCTCGTGGCGGTTGCGGATGAAGAATCGCCACAGCTGTCCAGTCTGCCATCAATCCTTCCCAAGCATCTGGGCGAAAGACTCTCCGATTGGGTGGGCGACGGTGCGCGAGCAAAGTACTTCGACCACGCAGAAGACGCCTTTGAGTTGTCCACATTCACGACTTTCGAAATGGGTCGATTGTTTGACAACCCACGCGTCGCCGCGGCCTTTCTCGACTACGCATTTCATCGTATAGAGCAACAGCTAGACGGCACCCCTACACTCATCTACCTTGAGGAGTGCAAGTTTCTACTGGACAACGCGCAATTCGCGCGGCGACTAGACGAATGGTTGCGTACGTTGCGCAAGCTGAATTGTTTCGTTGTCATGGCCACGCAGGGGCTTAACGAGATCGCCAAGAGCGAACTTTTTAGCACCATTGTCGACAACGTTCCGAATCGTATCTTCCTCCCTAACGCGAACGCCTTTGCGAGTGAAGAGTTGTATCGCGATAAGTTTGGGCTTAACGCCTCACAACTCAACCAGATTCGCATTGCCATCGCCAAACGCGACTACATCATCGTCCAACCAGGGACGACTAGGGTGGTTGAGCTTCAGTTCCCACGGGAAATCATTGCGTGCATTCGGTCAGATACAAAAGCAAATGCATTGTTTGACCGCCACTACCAAACCCGGTCGATAACGGCAAAGTGGAAAGAAAACTATCTCACGGAGATCCTACGATGATTAAGACTTGGAAAAAACTCACGGCCACTCTGGTGGTTGCCTCGTTTGGCGTGTCATCGCTGCAATCCCACGCGTTGACCGTCTTCGACCCAATGAACTACTCCCAAACGACGGTTAGCGCCATCCGAGCAGTAAAGGCGGAGCTAGATCGAGCGGTCCAGATCAAACAGCAGTACGACCAGTACACCGAAATGCTGCGCCAGGCAAAGAATCTGAAGAATGTCGGCACTTTGTTGAAAGACGCGGTAAAGGCAGAGACCGCTGTCAATGAGTACACGAAGGAGATGTACTCGCTTTACGGCAATGTGCAGCAAGCACAGACCCTATTTGAGAAACGCTATGCGCTGAACACGTCGGCTGGCCGGGCTGGCATTAGAGACTTCACCAAACGCGCAGAAGGGATTTACAAAACCGCACAAGAACATTCGAAAGCCCTGAAGCAAGAGGTTCAGTTACAAGAAGCAATTGTTGATAACCAAAAAAAGATATCGGCAATGCAAGACAATATTCCGGGTTTGGACTCAACACAGAAAAGCCTGACACAGATGAATGCCCAGCTTGGGCTTCTCGTGCAGCAGCAACAGCAGTACATGGCGTATCAGGTAGCGATGTCACAGGCGCAAAACAGACCCAAAGAAGATCGTCTTGTTGCCGAGACTGTCGAGGCAGAGCAAGCCGATGCAAGGCAGAAAGCGGGTCTTGCCCTGATGGCAAGCCAGCCGGATTTTGCGATTCCATCGGTGAAGCCTAAAAAGAACTAACAAGGCCCGCGCGCGATGTCTCCCCAAACCTCGGCAACCGAGATCATCACAGGTCTTATCAAGTACGGCGACGGACTGGCCGCGACGCTCATCCCTTTTGGGCTGGCGCTGACGCTCGCGCTTTTCACCATTAAGGTCGCGTGGGAGGGGTTGCAGATCGCGGTCGGCAGCCGTTCGGTAAATGACGGTATCGCAAATCTTTTGTTGACGGCTGCCATTGGCGGTACAGTGGCGATGCTTTTTGCGCCAGGGCCTGCCGGCCTCTATTCCACATTCATCAATATCATTAGTGGTGGCTTTGATGCCATCGCGCAAGCCCTAACCGGTACTGGCGGGTACGACACCAGTCAGCTAACGGCGCTGACCACTCCACTCTTCCGAGTGATCACAAAGCTATGGGGCGCCGGAAACACGATGATGGCACAGGAAACATGGAACCCATTTACAGCACTCGTGATAATGGGACAAGCAGTGGTGTTGCTGCTGTTCGCCGCGCTTTACATGGTCGTTTTCGGTATCGCGATTGTCACGTTCATGATGGCAAGCGTCGTCTTCGCCATAGGCGTTGCGTTCGGTCCGATCCTGATCCCATGGGTGATGTTTAAGCCGCTGGAAGCCGCAATGGACAGATGGTTCTGGTTTGTCGTTACCGCAGGTTTTCAGAAGGTCATGATTCTCGTGATCCTCCTGATGGGCGCTAAGGCGACGGAGACGATTCTTGGCTCCGTGACGGCCGCGATCGAGCAAGGTGCGAAGGACAAGACGGTGATGCTGTCGCCTGACCCGTTTCTCGTGCTATTCATCGTCGGCGTGCTGCTGATGTTGTTGGTGATGCGGTCCGACGCAATCACCAATGCGCTCCTGCCTGGGCACGGCGCGATTGGTCTGACAAATATGATGAAGGCCGCAGGCAAGTTGACGGGCGGAGGCGCAGCACTTTCAAAAGGCGCGGCCAACGTTGGTGCCGCAACGGCCAAGGGAGCCGCATCGTTAGCAACAGGCGCCAAGAACGCCGCTCAGTTTGGTCACACGGTAGCCAACAACGCCGCACAAATGGCAGCGGGAGGAATGTCAGCGCCACGTGCAACACTCAAGGCGATTGTGCAAACGGCGTCTAACACGGCGACTGCGTACAACGCCGCGCATGCGGCTGGTTCCGCTGTGGGCAAGGCCAAAGCGTGGGCGGCAAATCCGTTCGCTGCTTACCGACCCGCCAATAACCCACAACCTGCCGCGAGCCCGCAACAGTCGAGCGGCGCTGCGAGAGCAAAAATGGCAGAGGTGAAATCACGAACACGAGGCAAGCGATGAGTAATCAGCCACGTTACTATGGACTTGCGCAGGCCGAGGAAGATGCGGTGGAGCGCTATGTAAAAGCCTTTCTAGATGCGGACCCTGAAAAAGATAGCCCGCCAACGCCACCAAGTGAAGAATTTGGCTTAGTGGCGTTCTGGTGCCAAGCAGAACTCTTTCGTAGAACAAGACCGCTATTGTTCTACGTCGGCGCAGCTGGCATTTTCGTTGTCCTTCCGCTCCAACTCTGTCTTTTCATCTACGGCACTTTCGTCGCACCGTAAACACGACCGCTCGCTGATAGCCTGTAACACGCATGCGACCTCGATAATCGCGCAGTTTCAGTGCGTTCTTCGCTGTTGAGCGCACGTCTCCATCGCAGACAATATGCGTAAGGAGACTATGCGTGACTCAACATTCCTCACAAACCAACGCGCCGCCTACCGGCGCACCCCCAGCCGCATTTGACTATGCCCGTTCACGGGTCAAGTGGTTCGACAGGTCGGGTGGGCTGCTCATTGACCGCAATCGCTATTTTCTATTGCTGTTGCTAGCGCTTGTCTCAGTCGCACTGCTTGTGTTGTTCGCCTTCAAAGCCTATTCGGACAACAAAGCGGTCCCCTACATCCTCTCGGAAACCGAAGGTGGCGGCCTTAAATCGATTGGCCGAGTGGCGGAAGAGTTCAAGCCGTTGGATTCGCACAAGCGCTTTTTCGCCCGCCGATGGCTTGCATTGGTGCGTGATCGTGAGTCGATCCGTCTTACCGAATCGAATTTGAAGGTCGCATGGGCGATGACCCGCGGTAAGGCCCAAGACGAATTCCGTCGAGTGATGCAGCTCGAACAACCGCTTTTTGAGTTGCAGAAAGACCCAACACTGTCGGTTCGCACTGACATTGTGTCGGTCGCGCAACTTGATGAAGGCGTGTACTTCATCCGATTCAAAGAAACCCGTAGCTCGCAATCGCAAGCGCCAGTTGTTGCGGCGAAGCAGCTGACGCTTCGCTTTGTGGTCGAAACGCCCACCACGGACGAAGAGCGCGACATCAATCCCATCGGATTCTATGTAACCAGTTTTGACTTCAAGGAAGAAAAACTATGATTCGTCGCCGAATATTCGCAATGATGGTCGCGGCAATCGGTCTCGCATACTTGCCGACGACGCTTCTTGCTCAACAAGCACAGCCTACCGCGTTCCCGGGCGACAACCGCCTAGTGACTTTCGTGTACGACCCAAACGACTCTTTCACAATTCTTACGCGCCCACGCTCAGTCACCAATCTCGCACTCTCGCCCGGCGAGACAATGGTTGCGCTCGCCTTGGGTGACACCTCGCAATGGATGACCGAAGTGGTGGATGGTCATATTTTCGTCAAACCCATTCGCGAGAACATTTTCACAACAGGCACGTTAGTGACCAACCAGCGTGTCTACCAGCTAGCGCTAAGGGCTAGTCCTGAAAACGGCAAGTTCTATCAGCGCGTGAGCTGGGAAACACCATCCTTGATCCGACACAAGCGACCTATTACCGCTCCTGAACAGGAGAAGCAGGAAGTAGAAGCGCCGAATGAGCCGCAAAAAAATGGGCCAGCGGTGGATATTTCGAAGGTCAATTTCGGATACACCATTAAGGGAGCCGCTTCGTTCCGGCCAACAAACGTCTTCGACGACGGCACGTTCATCTATCTTCGATTGCCGGCGAACTTACAGGATATGCCGGCTGTGTTCGTGCAGACGGCAAATGGTCTTGAGCTCGCAAACTACCTAACCAAAGGCGATCACCTCATTATTCAGCGCCTCGCGACGAAGGTGTTGTTGCGACTGGGCAAGGTCGAAGTTGAAGTAGCCGCGCCAAACGCCCCGCCGCCGCAGAAGTCGTTTTTCAACTTCTTCGGTGAATAGTGATGGCAACGTCCACAGATCCGTCGGCTACAGCGCCAGATAAGCAACCGGTGCGCCCGTCACAGGGGATGACGCCGCGGAACCTATTGAGGATAGGGATTGTTGTCTTCATCATAGTCGTGTTGGTTGCGGCCTTTGCAATGCAGATGCGAGTAAGCGACCGCGACGAGAAACGCAAATCCGCACCGCAGAAAATCGAAGTCGGCGCACCACCTTCTCCGGTCGAAATCGAAAAAATGGCGAACGAGCAACGAACCCGCGCAAAGCAGGAGGCGGTTCAATCGAGCGCAAATGACGCGGAACCTGCTACACAACCAGGCGCAGTACCGTCTGTGGTCGGATTGTCGTCACAACGTCCCCCCAATGGCCCTCAATCCTTACAGTCGCTCGGAGCGGCTGGTAACACGCCAACTTCGAGGGCGTTAGTACAGGGCAGAACATCAGACGGAAATTTCCTGACTGCACCTCGTCCGTCGGACTTTGATTCCTCCGCACAGTCGTCGGGTGCTCCAGTGGTTGGAGAGCCGTCGGTCAGCGCGCCTATTCTGATGGCTTCATCGTCAAAGGCCGGGCCGTTGGCCGACGCCGGTCGCGCCGTACGCGAACTAACTGGCGCCCAAGCACCTGACTTCCGGGCGATTGCGGCAAACGCACAAATGCCAGATCCTGCATCGGTGTTGGCGCAAATGCGTCCGCAAGCACCACTGACGGCGTCGGAGCAGAACCAATCGTTCCTACGGGAGGCAAGGCAGAGTCAGAAGCAACGAGCCATTCGTACAGACTCGCCAGAGGCGGCCATCATAGTGCTGGAGGGTGCGGTGATTCAGGCGGTTACGGAAAGCGCCATTAACTCCGACCTGCCGGGCCAGATCAGAGCCAAAGTGACGCAGGATGTCTACGATTCCATTCGCGGGAATGTCCTCGTGATTCCGAAGGGCGCGCGACTTATTGGCACTTATAACGCCAACGTTGCTAACGCCCAGAGTCGCATTTTGATTGTGTTCAATCGCCTGATCCTGCCGGACGGCCGAAGTCTTGACCTTCAAGGAATGGCAGGAGGGGAACCCAATGGCATGGCCGGTGCCACCGGCGATATCAATCACCACTTCATGCGTAACTTCGGTGCGGGCTTCCTCGTCGCCGGCTTGACCTATGCCCTCGGTCGGCGAGACCCGCAAGTCAACGTCACCATCAACTCCGCCGCCGGCAGTCCGCCGGCAACACTTTCGTCGGCCGCTGGGCAAATACTGATCGATACCGCGAAGTCGGCGATCGACACCTATAAACAACCGCGTCCAACAATCACCATTGAGAGCGGCTCACTATTTTCGATTCTGGTCCAACGCGACCTCATCGTTGAGCCCCGCGAAACGGCCACGCGACAGCGGAAAACGAGCGTTTTTGATGCGATTACCGCTGCTCCGTCACGTTGAATAACTGGTCCAATATCAGCATGAACAACACATTCTTTGCAGCCATCCTTTTCTCGCTGATGACGTGCTTTCTGGGCGTTGCCAATGCGACCACAACTCCTCGCACGAGCTTCGACTTCAATTACGAGATCGGTGGTGACGAAGCTACAGTGCCGGTTCAGGTCTTCGACGATGGCGAGCGCACGTATTTTCAGTTTAGGGATTCGCTAAAACTGCTGCCAATCATCTTCCGAATTGGCCTCGACGGTCAACGCGAACAAGTGCCGTTTGAGCGTCGCGCACCTTACGTCGTTGTTAACGAGCTGTCCAAGCGTTACTATCTAGCCAATGGCGTGGGACAGGCCTCTATCGAGTATGTTGGTGCTGGTCGCGCGTCGATGCCGCAGAAACCATTGACCATTGAGGCGGCCGTGGCTAGAGTCGCGGCGGCAATCCAACCGCCCACAGCAACGCCTGCAATTGCAGCAGCTGCCCCTCCGGCTCCCGCATTCGGTACCTCGACCGCAACACCCTCGACCGAAGCGCGCACCATTTATCGAGACATTGTGTTCCCCAAGGGTGCAAATGTCATTCCACGCGCAGGAGAAGAGGTCATCGACCAAATGGCCTCAGAACTTCGCGAGGCAATAGGTCTGGTTGTCTATGCGCGGACAGACAAAGGCGGTGCTCTGAATCTGCGTGACCAGCGTGGTGCCGCAATAAAGAAGTCGCTCGTGGCGCGCGGGGCGAAAGACGCCTTGGTGACGGTGATTATTGATCCGGAGATTCGCGAGGACAGCGAAGGCAGAGGCTTTGCATCGTCGGTTTTCGTGAAGCTTCCTCCTCTTCGTCGTGCCGTACCATCGATTCAGCCGACTCCAGCCATAGCGACGCTTCCTGCGCCGTCACCTGCCCAAGTTGCAGCGCCGTCCACCGGTGTTGATGCCGCATCGCACCCGAAGGTCTTGGCCGCGACTGCCGACCTCCTGCGTCAAGGGCTTGTCACGCCAGAAATGGCGACTCAGATTCTCATCAACCTAAAAGATGCGACCCCAACAGAAGGCTATCGCGTTTGGGACGTAAAGCAATCAGACCGCGATTTGCGAGCCGTGCTGGCCACCTGGGTGCGTAAAGCGGGTTGGTCGGAACTTGTATGGCAAGCGCGGCCTTG
>JADCJC010000079.1 GCA_020247395.1 Rhodocyclaceae bacterium | reverse complement strand
GTTGCTCCGGACGGGGACCCGTCAATTTTATTCAGCGCAGGTGATTCCGATATCGGGCTCCCGCCTTCGCCGCAGCGTGTAGATTCACCATATTTAATTGCCGGATCAATAGAAGTTCCCTTTCGCCAAAGTCTATATCTGGCGGTCGTTTTGAAGCAAAAGCGGCTGAAAACGGCCGTGGATAAAGGACTTTTGTTATCGATAACTGCTATTGATTCGGCAAGGAAATCACGTGAATTTCCCCGCTCCCGCGCAGGCGGGAGCCTAATTTTGTGTGGCAAGCGCGCGGCGAAATTAATGAAATGGACGCCCCGCCTGCGCGGGGAAAGGGAGAATTTGCGATTTATTCACTATGTTTAATTGCCGAATGAATAGAAGTTCCCTATGAATTTAATGAAATCGTTTCCGAAAGGAATCGCATGAATCTCATGCAAGTATTTTTGGAAGCCTTCCGCGCGATGGGGATGAACCGCCTTCGCGCCGGGCTCACCATGCTCGGCATCATCATCGGCGTCGGTGCCGTTGTGCTGATGCTCGCCATCGGCGAATCGGTGCGAGAAGACATCAATAAACGCATCGCCGCCATGGGCTCCAACGTGATGGTGATTTTCCCCGGCTCATCAACATCTAACGGCGTGCGCGCCGGGCGCGGCGTGGTGCAGACGTTAACCTTGGCCGATGCGCAGGCCATCGCCCAACTGCCGACGTTCAATGCCGTGGCACCGATTGTGCAGCAGCCTTTCCAAGTGGCCAGTGGCACGACCAACTGGAACGCAAATGTGATGGGCGTGACGCCGGAGTTCTTCACAGTCAAGGATTGGGAGGCAGATCGGGGGTCGTTATTTGGTGATATCGAGATTCGTTCCGCCTCGCGCGTAGCCGTCATCGGTGCAACCGTGGCCAGCAATCTCTATGGTGAGGCCAACCCGATCGGCCAGACCATCCGGATTCGTAACCGGCCATTTGAAGTCATCGGCGTATTGGCCAGCAAGGGTAGCGACCTTGGCGGCGGCGACCAAGACGATGCCGTGTTTGTGCCCTTTTCCACCGCGCGGCAGCAACTCATCCGCTGGGGCCAGCCAGGCAGCATTCACTATGCGCTGGCGCAGGCCGCGAGTGCCGGCCAAGTGCAAGACGCGGTGTATGACGCCTCACAGTTGCTGCGCATTCGGCACCGCATCCGTGAAGATCAGGAGGACGACTTCACCATTCGGGACCTTGCCTCAATCGCCGAAGCGGCGCAAGGTATCGCCACGGCGCTGACCCTGCTGCTTGGCGCCATTGGCTCAATTTCACTGTTGGTCGGCGGCATCGGCATCATGAACATCATGCTCGTTTCAGTCACGGAACGTACACGAGAAATCGGCATTCGCATGGCGCTTGGCGCGAAACGGCGCGACGTACTCATGCAGTTTCTGACCGAGGCGATCGTTATCTGTGTGTGCGGTGGGGCCATCGGCGTTGCCTTGGCCTACGCGGGCTCGGTTGCCATTACCAACTTCTCGCCGATGGAAGTCGGCATTTCGATGACAGGCATCATCATCGCCTTCTCGTTCTCGGCGGTGATCGGTATCTTCTTTGGTTTCTATCCTGCCAAACGCGCGTCGACGTTAAAGCCGGTGGAGGCGCTGCGGTACGAGTAGTTGCGTAGTTAGCTTCGGCAAGCCTTGGGCGCAATATCTATCGCCAAGGTTGTCGCACAGCTCCAGTCACCGCCGGTTGTGTAAACCATCGTTACCGTTTGGTTCGCAACCCTTGAGTTGACACTTGAGGAGCGAAAGATCGCAACCAATGTGCACGTTGGACCAGCCGGGCTGGTTCCCGGGGTCGCACTGACGCTCTCAACGTATGCACCTGCGCTGACTGCGCTCGGACTGACCGCGCATACGACCGACTGCGCCATCGCCTCAACGGTCGGCGTTTTCAGTCCACCAAGAATAGTCATGGCTGCGGATGCCTGTGCCTTGGCCGTGTAGTCCTGATACGCCGGAATCGCCACCGCCGCAAGAATTCCAATGATCGCAACAACAATCATCAATTCAATCAGTGTGAAGCCCGATACTATTGTGCCCGATTTCGGTTTCATGGCTCCCCCTCACAATCTAACAGTGGCCGCTAAAACAAGCTTCTTGCAATAAACCTGCCAACTCCGCGATGTTCAACAGACAAGAAAAAAAGGGCGGAAGTCCGCCCTTTTTTCTTCACTTCCAACGCCTCCTCAAGTTACATTCCCAAAGGGGAGGAGACGGGGATTAATCAATCATCAAGTGTCTAGCGTACCAACGTCACATGCCTTGTTACGCACACCAGCGTCGGTCATGTCCGTGCTGCACTTCCAAGCTCCTGTGAGCGAGTCATACTGCATTCTGACTTTCTTGCCTGCGATTTTCGTGTTCACACCAGAGGTCGCAAATGTCGCTGTGATGTTGCAGCTGGTGGCAGTGGACGCAGCAGCGATAACGATGCTCGCCACTGACTTACCAGACGAGGTTGCGCTAGGGTAGGCGCTGATGTCACAAGCTGTCGTAATACCTTGGGATGATGCAATTTCGACCATTGGGGTCTTGAAACCGGCAAGAAGGGTATAAGCCTCAGAAGCCTGCGCTTTTGCGGTGTAATCCTGATACGCTGGAATTGCCACTGCTGCCAAGATACCGATAATCGCAACCACGATCATCAGTTCGATCAGGGTAAAACCCTGTTGAATCTGCTTTTTCATAAATACTCTCCGTTAACTAGTTAGGGAAATGCACGACACACTTCGCAATGTGTTGTCCTACCTGCATGCAATCGGCGTGCCAATATTACCCTAAACGAGCGGCCGCGCTCAATGGCTTGAAAATTGCAGGGTTGCCAGTGGTTAATGACTAAATTTCCAATGATCGGCGCTAGATTGATGCGAAATGATGCTGGCAACATGCGAGCCTAATGGCAAAAAATGTGCAGTGCCTCACATTCGCAGCGCGAGACAGACGGGCAGGCCGACAGGGAAGAAATTATTGCGCTCGCGACGGGAAAAGCGTCAATGCCGCTGATCGACAAAAATGGTGGCGAAATGACATTTTTTGCCACTTGCAAATGTAAACTCCCGGCCTTTGTTTGACCCCGCGCCAAATGCACCACACTCATCCGCCGCACAACCAACACAAACGATGACGACCGAGAATCTCGAACTGACAATTTTGATGCCTTGCTTGAACGAGGCGGAAACGGTAGTGGCGTGCATCGAAAAGGCGCGCAAGTTTCTGTCAAGGGCAGATATCTGCGGCGAAGTCTTGATCGCGGATAACGGTTCCACTGACGGCTCCCAACAGCTCGCAATCGACGCCGGGGCCCGCGTAGCACCGATCCCGGCGCGGGGATATGGCGCGGCACTGCTCGGCGGTATTGCGGCGGCCCGAGGCCGCTACATCATCATGGGTGACGCCGACGACAGCTATGATTTTTCGTCGCTTGATGCGTTTGTCGCAAAACTGCGCGAAGGCCACCCGCTGGTGATGGGTAACCGCTTCGCCGGCGGCATCATGCCCGGCGCCATGCCGCCCCTGCACCGATATCTTGGAAATCCCGTGTTGAGTTTTATCGGCCGGCTGTTATTTCGATCACCGATCGGCGACTTTCACTGCGGGTTGCGCGGCTTTGACCGCAGCGCAATATTGAAGCTCGGCTTGGCGTCGCCGGGGATGGAATTTGCCAGCGAGATGATCGTCAAGGCAACGCTCGCCGGCTACAACGTTGCTGAAGTGCCCACCATCTTGCATCCTGATGGCCGCAGCCGCCCTCCGCATCTGCGCAGTTGGCGCGACGGGTGGCGACATTTGCGCTTTCTGCTGATGATGAGCCCGAGGTGGCTGCTTCTCTACCCTGGCTGCGTGCTGCTTGGTCTTGGCCTCTTGGGCGGGCTCCGCCTGTCGATTGGTCCGCTACGCATCGGCGGGGTGGGCTTCGATATTCACACACTGCTATATGCCGCAGGTGCGAGCATTCTGGGGCTACAACTGGTGCTGTTTTCGCTACTCGCGCGCGCCATTGGCTGTGTCAAAGGAGTCCTCCCCATCACAGAGAGCTTCCGTAAGTTCATGCGGGTTTTCACGCTGGAAAAAGGCATAACGGTCGGTCTTGCAATCATGGCGCTCGGCATCGCTGCTGCTGTCTACTCAGTGCAAATTTGGGTGTCCGCCCACCTGTCCGCGATTGACCCACAATCAATGATGCGAATTGCCATCCCTTCCGTTGCACTTATGGTCGCGGGCGCGGAAATTCTGTTCGCGTCTTTTGTTCTGAGCTTCATCGATGTCAGGGCCGAGCGGTTGCCAGCGGGCGACCGCCGTTAAGCACTAGAAAACTCTTTGCAGCGGTTTGCATTCGGGTGCATTGGCCGGATTGCCATGGAGCCATTCGTCAACCGTTCCGAGATCCACCTCAAACGGGCCATACTCGAAACGAGTGAAACGCACCCTGCCACTACTGGCGAACATTCGGATGTCGGTTGATGAATACTCGCGAACCCAGCGGCCGTTGACAAAGAGGATATAACCACCGGCCGGCCGAAACAACATTGGACAAGTTCGTTCAATTCGATCAAAAACACGCGCCACCTTCTGCCGCTCAACGTTTTGCCGGTCACGCAGTGGCGAGCCCTCCGTTACCGCACACGCAAAGAACAGCGGGGCGTCGTCAACCAGATTGTGGTCGGGTAGCGTGATCTTCAAACAGTCATCGGGAACAACGCGCAAATTCCACCCGGCGATGCGCTCATTTGCTTGTCTGACCAACGTCATTCGCCCAGCCGTTCGTTCCCGGACAATCGACGTGCCCAGCAGGATTCGTGTACGTCCCCGGTGTTCAGCCAGAAACCGCTTGGCGCGGGAACCGCCCGGCCCATCAGGATCGATCGGGAAGCTCCCGCCCAAGCCCAAGAATCGAGAATCCGGGTGCAGGGCAAAGGCGATGGCAGAGTAGGAGTTGAGATCGGGAGTAATGAATCCGAATGGTTCGGATTTCAATTCGGCTGCCACGTCGATTTCCAGCCAATCCTTAGTCCACGGAGCGGGCGACCATCTGGGATTGCCGGCGCTTGCGGCATGAAATGCGTGCACCAGAAGCAGTACCGCAAGGCCGACAATGGCGCTAGGTTGGTAGGCGAGAAACAAGTGACGAACCGCGAGTACAAGCATTGGCCCGGCAAAGAGCATTAACGGTAGCGCGTACCTACCGTTGCCGCTCGTGACCTGCCACAAGACATAGGCAATGCAGCAGAACTGAAGCGCAAAACGTACCGGCGCATTTGGACTAGCTTGCGTGGCCGGAGGGACCGCCGCCATGCCAATATGCAACTTGGCCGCCAGTTGCGGTAGCTGTTTGAGCAGCAAGCAGACGGCGACAATCACTAAAGTCGCAAATCGTAAATCCGGCGCAATCGGCTCAACGTAAATCCAACTGCGAAATGTGACCATTTGGAATGGCAGCAACACGGCATCGACAAGCCCCGTCGGTCTGAAACGAGCGTGATCGAAGGCGACTGAAGGGAAATCCGGCGATCTGAATATCTCATTCGCAAATGGGAAGAACGGATTGCCAAACTCCCGGAACAGCAGGTAGCTCCACCAGCCATGCGCGGCCACCACTCCGATAGCGCCACCGATGGCTAACGGAACGATGAAGAGTGTCCGCCGCCAGGTCATTGGCTTTGCCATCCAGTACGCCAATGCGGCCGCAGTGAAGAAGATTGCACCAGTAGGTTTTAGCCCGGTGGAAAGACCAAACAGCAGGCCGACGAGCAGCAGCTGACGCGAGTTCGCCGCCGGCGCATCCAGCTCCGCGAACATAAGGTACAGCCCCGCCATTACCAATACACAGGCGGACGGATCAAGAAAAGATGATCCGAGCGCGCTCAGAAAGACCGTCGAACTGATGCCAAATGCGAGAGCGAGCGCAACCCAATCCCGTCGGCGGATCCCATCCTTGAATAGGTGCTCATTGCAAATGCGCCACAGGAAAAACACTGAGAGGCTGTGGAATGCCCCCAGCAGCATGCCGATAATCACGCTATGCCAGCCGGCCGCAACCATCCAATAAAACGGCAAATATCCCAGCGGATTTAGGTAACGCTGCATCCCCGCTCCCATGAACTCGCTCTTCAGATCTTGGGTCCAGTATGCAAGCGGGCTATAAAGGTGGTAATTGTAGAAATCCCAGTTCAAGTCCTTACCCAGCAGGAAGGCAGCGGCCGCACCCGCCAGCAGCGTCGCGATAAGTCCGAAAATCACCTGAGGTGTCGTGCGCCCGGTGCGGCCATTTGTCGTTGTTGTCATCAGCGTTGCAGGGGTGGGGCGTCTAATCTAGCTACCGCACTGACGACCGGGCGTTGTTTTTGCCGGATCAGGTAGCGCAAACTTGGGTCGATTTGTTGTACGGGCCGATTATCCGGCTCTGTGTTTCTTCTTCGCAATCACGAGGAGGTTCTTACCAAACAAGTACCTGAAGCCAACCGCATCCAACGCACTACTCAACGGAAGAATAAAGCGGTCGTACAGCGAGAGATCTAGTTCGCTTCCGAGCTTCTTGGTTGGAGAGTAGCCGCGCATGCGTATCGACCACCACGCGAAGAAGCCGATACAGTCACGGTATGACCAATCGACAATATCAAAGTCGGCCGCATGAAGTTTCTCAACCAAATCTGCGCGGTGGTATCGGCGGTAATGGCCGACCGCCCAGTCAAGATTGTTAAAAATCAACATGAACGCGGGAACGTAGATCGCGAGTGTTCCGCCATCCTGCAATTTCGCATGAAGCTGTCGAAGTGCCGACACATCGTCTTCGATATGCTCAAGAACATTCGACGAGTAGATCCGATCATAGGCCCCTTCGACCTCGTCCATTCGTGCGTAGCAACGAAACCCACGACGTTCAACCTCTGATCTGAGTCGCGCATCGATTTCAAGACACTCCGGGGCGTTGCCCAGTGTGTCTCGCCAGCAAACCGCAAGAGTGCCGATCCCACAACCAAATTCAAGTACTCGATCCGAAGGATTGTGCCCGCGGGACAACAGCTTCACGACCTGGCGGCTATACCGTGGCAGATGCCGCTCTTGCGTCCACAGCTCTTGCGCGCCAGCGTACTCAGTTTGCTCGGCTGACTGTAGCAGGGGATTGGACGCCGACTTGGCCTCAAGCATGATCGACCTTCATCGCGGGCCGTTTGGATGCCATACACTTTGCGTCATGGCGAACTTCCAAGCTCATCGTCATGGCGCGATATCAACTTCATCGATCTGCGCTGGATCCAAAAACTGGTGTGCATATTGCAGATACACCTTCTCGCGCACAAACACATCAAACAAATCCGGGTCGACGTGCCCGTTTTCTTTGAACTTGGCGAGAATTTCAAGCGACTCTGAAAGTGTCTTTCCAACTTTGTAGGGCCGGTCCTTTGCCGTAAGCGCCTCAAAGATGTCTGCAATGCCCATAATCCGGGCTTGCACACTCATCTGATCGCGCGTGAGGCCTTTCGGATAGCCTTTCCCGTCCATGCGTTCGTGGTGTCCGCCAGCGTACTCCGGGACATTCTTAAGGTGTTTCGGCCACGGAAGCGCCTCTAACATCTTGATTGTGGCGACAATGTGGTCGTTGATCACCTCGCGCTCTGGCTGAGTCAATGTGCCATACGGAATGTTCAGGTTGTTACGCTCGTCTTCGGTCAGGAATGTGGTCATGGCACCGTCCTCGCCTCGGATGGGGTACGCCGCGATCTGCGTCACGCGCGCTTGGTCCTCGACGCTCATGCGCTCTCCGCCAACGTTGACGCGACGGATAAACTCGCGATCCTCGTCGAGTTTTCGAATCGTTGCCGCAAATTCGCCTTCCGCGCGAGAAACCGAGGCCTCATCGCCGACCTCGAGCGCAGCGAGCTTTGCACGCAGCAGATTGATCTCGGCATCTCGCTTCAGAATCTCGAATCTCTGCGAGACGCAATGCACGCGATCAAAAATAGTTTCGAGCTTGGTCGCCTTGTCTACAATATGAACCGGAGTGGTAATCTTTCCACAATCGTGAAGCAGGCTGGCAATTTTTAGTTCATACCGATCCTTGTCCGTGAGTTTGAAGTCCGCGAGGGGACCATCGGCTACCGCAGCGGCGGCTTCGGCGAGCATCATTGTCAACGTTGGCACACGTTTGCAGTGGCCTCCCGTATAGGGCGACTTGTCGTCAATGGCGGTGTTGATCAGGCCAATCAACGACTCGAACAGGGTCTCCAACTGATTGATCAGCATGCGGTTGGTCAGCGCAATCGCCGCCTGCGAGGCCAAAGACTCCGCCAGGCGCTGGTCCTCAACGGTAAACGGCGCAACCTTGCCTTCCTCATTGAGCGCGTTTAACAGTTGCAGCACGCCGATGATTTCGCCGTCGTGATTTTTCATCGGGATGGTGAGGAACGATGTCGAGCGATAACCCGTTTTCTTGTCGAACGATCTTGTGCCAGTGAAATCAAATCCCTCGGTCGTGTAAGCGTCGGCGATGCTGACGGTTTCGTCGTGCAAAGCGGCATAGGCGGCAATCATGGAATTGTTTGGGCAACCGTCAGCGGCGTGTAGCGGAATGGGATAGAACGGAACCGGCACCCCAGTGGTGCCACCCATCGCAATTCTTAGGCTGTCGTTGAGCACGATCTCAAACTTGAGCTTATCGTCGACCAGCCGGTACAGTGTCCCACCGTCGGCGTTGGTGATTTTTTTCGCTGCGGTCAGAATTGTCTCGAGCAGCTTGTCGAGGTTTCTTTCGGAGCTGAGCGCCGTTCCAATGCGATTGAGATACTCGAGCGCGGTGAACCTTCGTTTACTTCCATGATCACCATCATGGCTTCCGTCGATAAGGCGCGCATCGGCGTGTGATGTCATGCAGCAACCCTTATTTCACGCAGACCGCGCGTACCTGCTTCATGTCGGTTAGCCCCATCATGACCTTTTCCATTCCGTCCATCTTCAGTGTGGACATGTTTTCCTCGACGCACTTGACAAACAAGTCGGCAACCCGGGCGCGCTCCTGAATGAGCTTCTTTACCGGGTCCGACGCGACCATCAACTCGTGCAGACCAACGCGACCTTTGTAGCCCGATCCTCCGCATGCGTCGCAGCCCACCGGCTTGTAGAGCGTCAACTTGCCATCTTTGCTGTACTCTTTCAGCCAATACTCGTAGAGCTTCTTGGCTTCACCCTGGGGATCTTTGATCCACGGTGGCGTTTGTCGAAGGTCGGATGTGTATTCCTGCATGAACTGTTTCATCTCATCGCCATCCGGCGTATATGGTGCCTTGCACTTGCAAAGACGTTTGGCCAGACGCTGGGCAAGAATACCAACCAAGGCATCGGCAAAGTTGAAGGGGTCCATGCCCATGTCGAGCAGACGGATCACCGCTTCTGGCGCAGAGTTGGTGTGCAGTGTCGCAAATACGAGGTGCCCGGTGAGTGAGGCTTCGATACCGATGTGCGTAGTCTCGGCGTCACGCATCTCACCAACCATGATGATGTCCGGATCGGCACGCAAGAAGGCCTTCATCACTGCGGGGAAATCCACTACCTTCTTATTGACCTGCACTTGGCGCAGACCTTTTTGTGTAATCTCAACCGGGTCTTCCGCCGTCCAAATCTTGGTATCGGGTGTATTCAGTGAACCAAGTACCGAATGCAGCGTGGTGGTTTTCCCCGAACCGGTCGGCCCACACACGAAGAATAGTCCATAGGGTTTTGAGATCGCGCCGATTAGCGCGTCCTTGTTTTTGGTCGTCAGGCCGAGTTTGTCAAGCGGGATTGGCTCACCCGCCGCCAGAATACGCATCACGATATCTTCGACCCCACCCGTGGTCGGGATAGTGGCAACACGCAGCTCGATATCCAGCGGCCCGTACTTCTTGAACTTGATCTTGCCGTCTTGTGGTTTGCGCTTCTCGGAGATATCAAGGTCGCACATGATCTTCAAACGTGCTGCGAGCGCATCTCGATAACTGGAAGGAATCTCAATGTATGGCGCAAGTGACCCGTCCCTGCGGAAGCGCACGCCAGTTTTTCCCTTGCCTGGTAACGGCTCGATGTGGATATCCGACGCCCCTTGGTTGTAGGCATCGACGATGATTTTGTTCACGAGTTTGACCAACTCATTGTCAGCGGCTGCGGAAATGTCATGGCTAGCGGTCTCCTGAAGTTCCGGATCATCGTCCAAAGCGGACAGCAGATCGCCAATGTCCGCCGTCTGCAGGCCATCTCCGCCACCGCCGAACATCAGGCTCACCGTCAGCGCAAACTCGCGCGCGGTCGTGACTTTATAGACCACCTTAGACTTTGGAAAAATGTTCTCGACCACGCGCGAATTCTTAACGTGCTCAGGATCAGTTGTCATGACGACAATCCCGGACTTCGCTTCGTCAATTGGAACCCAGTTCGCTTTTTCGCAATACTCGCGCTTCAAATTCTTGAGCAAATCGGCGGGCTTGATTCGATCAGACTTGTGCGGCTCATAGTCGACGGCAAAATACTTGGCGAGTGCTGCGCCGAGGGCAGCTTCCTTTACTTGAAATTCGTCGATCAGGATATCTTCGACGTTTTTGTTCTTCCGGCGGGCTGTGCGTGTGGCGAGCTCCAGCTCTCCCTCTGAAATGATATTGTCAACCACCAAATAGTCGAACTTTGACTTGACTGCCGATGGAATCTGCTGGCGAACTTTGAATGCGATAGCGAGAGTTTTGGCGAGCTCCACCAAACCCTCTTCCGCCAGCGGCGGAAACGGGATGCCCGGCAGGTGGTTGATGACTTGGATCACGCCGGCCAGCTCGCCACTGCCACCACTCGCGTCCACCCCCATGATGGGTGCCACCATCATTTGTTTGGTGCGGTAACCGGTGCGTTGGTCGACTGCCTTAAGAAACGAAAGTTTTGCCGAAAAACTTTTCAGTTCAGCGTCGTCATAAACATCTTTGATATTCATGAAGCGCTTATTCAACGCGCAACAGCCGGCGATGGAGCTCTCCGACAAAGGAAGTTTGATGTCCTTGAATGAGTTCAACCCCGACTTGACTTTGGAGACGATCGCCGCGCCGTCATCCGACATTGTGTAAATTGTCAGCCGATCCGCATCAAATAGCTGGCAGATATCGCGCGCCACGTCGAGCATGATTTCGTCAATGTTCGTTGTCGAATGGATGCGGTTGGTGACTGCCTGCAGCTTCTTCGAAAAAGCCAATTTCGAAGACATGTCGGATGGCTGCAAACCACTCGCTCCGGTTCCGACTTTGGGTTCAAGCACTGCACTCATCTGAGGGCCTCATGTAGTCGAGCTCGCTGCGCCGCTCCACGGATGGTGAGAAACGACGGAAAGTTTAAGTTTACCAATAACACGCACCCTGCAATACGAAGAATTGCGCGGGAGTTTGGGTACAACCATGCCCACGCCGCTAGCCTTGAACCTTTCATGGGGGGCGCGTTAGAAAGCGGGTGAGGAGGCACACGATCTTGCACCTGACCGACCACAGCATGGCGGATATACTATGTAAAGAGAGTTTGAGCTTTGCCAATAGGTTGCCATTGAATCGCCCGAAGGCGAACGTGCAGCCCGCATTCACCACAAAACAGAAGCCATCCAAATTGGTTTGCCAATTGCTCAGGCGCAACGTGCTCCGAAACAGCAGGTGCCCAGTGAACTATTCAGGCTAGAACTTCAAGATCATACCCTGTTCAAGCATTCTTGGCCGCCATCTTCCAGCATCCTGCCCAATCTCACTCATCGTCAGATTCACCTCGCCAGGTTTGAGGTGGGTAACAAGAATCTCTACTGGCCGCGCGAGCTTCGACAACTCCTCGGCAAGCATACTCGGACAGAGATGTTTAGATGCAATGGCGACATCACGTTCTTTATTGGGAAAGGCTGTCTCAACAATCAAATACTTCAGGTTCTTTGTCACGTTGGCGATCTGCCATAGCGCATCGTTAACTGTGGTATCGCCGGTAAAAATAAGCCGCGCCTGGCCGCTGTCGACCAGATAACCGACGGCCGGAACGACATGATTTGCGGGAATGGCGGTAATTTGCCTACCATTCAGGACAACCGTTTCACCGACCCGAAGCTCCTGATATTGCATGGCCGGGCTTTCCGGTGTCGGGAGCTTCGCAAAATCCGGCCAAATATTCCAGTTGAAGAGATGATCTTTGATGGCCTGTAATACTGCTGATGTCGAGTGCAACACCAAAGGGGTCGTACGCATGCCCATCACCGTATCGATTAAGAAAGGGATGCTCGTGATGTGGTCAAGATGCGCGTGGGAAATAAAGACATGGTCAATACGCGCCAGCTCGTCGATCGACAGATCGCCGACACCGGTGCCCGCATCAATCAGAATATCGTCGTCAAGTAGCAGAGACGTCGTGCGAAGGTCACCGCCGATGCCACCACTACACCCGAGAACTTTTAGCTGCATGAGTCCAAAATCCGACTAGAGTGCCGTAAGGGAAATTTTTTCTCATCAGATTATGCCCCGCATCTCAGCCAAACGCTGTGCACGACGTCACACAATCGGTTCGGTGGGCATACCGCAAACAGGTGCTGGACGAGGAAATCTCCCTAGGCGTGTGCCCGGCATAAACGGCTTGAGGCATGGTTTGCCGGTTTGGTTGGGACGCGGGCAAGCGCAATGACGACGAGCGACACGCGCTATCCGCTATCTTCAAACGCCTTAGGTGTTGCTGCCGCTGGCTTTGCAAAGATAGCTGCCTAAATGGCATCTGGCGCACCTCATCAGCGACACGGTGGGTTGCCTTGAGCGTGGACGATTTCGCGCCCGCCGTGGAAAGGGCGGCACTCGCAACTAACCGTTTTACTCAGCCATGATACCCACCTTGGCGGGCTAATACGGCTTGGTCAAGCCGGGCTCCATCGCCGTAGAAGGCACCACGATCAAACCCGGAGCCAGTCGCCGCACAACCGGCGAATAGCAGTGGACGACTGCTTCTGCCACGCAGAATCGCAAGTTGCAGGGAAACTGACGATCCGAGCGAACTGTTCGACGGCAGTGACCAAGGGATAACCGGCGACAGGGATTACGGCTTAAAGAAGAACTCCATCTTGACGCCCGCAATATCGATCAGATCATGATCGTGTAGCAGCTGCGCCTGGCCACCCAGCCCTATGCCGTTGATCGTCGGGAGGGATTTGCCTTCGACGTGCGTGATGTAAAAGCCACCGGGTCGTCTAGTGATAACAGCAACCTGCACACCGGGCTTGCCAATGGTTGTCAAATTCTTGATCAAATCGAGCGTGCGTCCGGCTGCCGCCCCAGACAGAACCTGAATCGCTGCCTCGCGTACCGGCGCTGCCGAAGGCGCTGCGGCAGGCCCAATCGGCACACCCGGTGACGCAGCAGGGGCGGATGGTGCTGCCACCGTGGCCGCAACGGGCCGCACATCAGCTTGCCTAGCCAGCAACGACGCCCCCACAGCAGGCATCGACGCAACCGACGGCTTGCGGATGATCATCGTCCGTTCAAAATCAGCGGCAGCGCTCTGTACTGGTGCATCGCTGAAGAACTTAAGCTTGTGTTTGCCGATCTCGATGACATCATTATTTTGCAGGAAATGCTTTTTGATCGGCTTGCCGTTGACCAAGGTGCCATTGGTGGAATTCAAGTCCTCAATGAAAGAGTCATTCAGAATCGTGATGATGGCAGCGTGTTCACCGGAAACTGCGAGGTTATCCACCTGGACATCGTTGTGAGGTTTCCGCCCGAGCGTTGTTCGCTCTTTGGTTAGCGAAATCTCTTTCAACACGGTTCCATCGACGCTCATAATCAGTTTTGCCATGGTCGTAACCCTAGAAAAAATCGTTGCGTTGATTCATCGGTTCGCGTCAAGCGAACATCGACTTCACTCTCGCCCAATAGCCCCGCTCAGCGGCGAAATTCTTGACTACCTTCACTAAAACAACCGAAACATTGTCCCGCCCGCCCGCATCATTTGCCGCCTGCACCAGTTGTTGCGCCGACAACTCCAAGTTTGCGCTCAATGCGATCAGCGTCATCTGGATTTCATCGTCCTCAATCATGTCGTTCAAGCCGTCTGAGCACAACAAGTAGACATCCCCTTCAAGAACGTCGTAGGTGTGAATTTCTACTTCAACCTGCGGATCAATTCCCAGCGCCCGTGTTACTAAATTCTTGTTGTGCGACTGCCGTGCATCTTCTTTCGTAATCAGTCCCGCGTCGATCTGTTCTTGCAGCAACGAATGATCCCGTGTGACCTGTTCGAGAACATCATACCGAATGCGATAAAGGCGTGAATCACCGATGTGTCCGACGGTGACAAAGTTGTCGTAGAAGATGCAACCCACCAGCGTTGTACCCATGCCGGCACACTGAGGATCTTTCTGGGCCGCGTCAAAAATCGCGGCATTAGCCGCCGAAACATGCCGCATCAACATGGTCTGGGACAATTTCACCGCTGCATCCCGGTCCAAATGTATTAGTGCTTCTCTGGACCAGTTTGTAGAAAGTCCTCCCGCGATCAGCGAGGTCGCCATGCCACTCGCAACCTCGCCTGCGTTGTAGCCGCCCATGCCATCTGCGAGGACGACCACACCAATATCTGGTCGGACCTCGACACAATCTTCATTGTGTCCGCGCACCCTACCCGGGTCCGACACAGTCACTATCTGCAAAGCATCAGTCAGCGCCACGATGCCTCCCGACGACGCATTTTTTTATTCGCGCGCGAGTGTTTTGCGCACACCATTTTGTACTTCTCGACCTTCATTAGGTCTACCGCACCCAATGCACAGATGCACAGATGCACAGTTGCAAGGAATCGAGCACTGGCAAACTGCTAAACACTTTGAATAATAATAACTTAAAATTGTTTTTTAAGAAACACTTGGGGAACCACTTGTAACAAATTGATTTACATAGACTATTATTACCCATCATGAGAGCCAGCCTTAGGCGGATTTGCTGGTGTCCGATCTCGGCCACCGCCTCTGACGCACAAAGTCGGCTGCGTCCTGAAGGAATTTTTGGACGAAATCCACACGCTGGACTAAAAAGGCATCTCGTTTGCCAATGTCTCAGCGCACTGCAGGGTGTCCTGAGTCGCACCCCGCACACACACCATTTTGCGATGCAGCATTGCATCACCCGATTTCAACAACATGGGCACCAACACGCCCCCTTTGATCAATCTAGACCCACGTGGACGCGGAGCACAGTGTTGTCGGCACATCACAAGCGCTTTTCTTGTTTCGCATAGCGCCAACCAACACAATCCTGTCTAATACCGCTGCAACCTTTTATAACAATGAGGAGACTGGCGATGGATCGTCCGGCCTTTTTGCAACAAGACATCGACCCGCAAGAAACCCGTGAATGGCTCGACGCACTCGACGCCGTTCTCGATGCAGAGGGGCCTGAACGCGCACATTTCCTGCTTGAATCACTCGTCGACAAGGCGCGACGCTCCGGCACCAATCTGCCCTACACGCCTACCACGGCATACATCAACACGATCCCGCCTCACGCAGAAGATCTGTTGCCGGGCGACCAAGAAATGGAGCACCGCATCCGCTCGTTAATCCGTTGGAACGCGGTCGCAACCGTCTTACGCGCCAACAAGGAATCATCGGAGCTCGGCGGACACATCGCCAGCTTCCAATCCGCGGCGACGCTCTACGACGTCGGCTTTGACCACTTCTGGCACGCACCTTCCAAGGCGCATGGCGGCGACATGATTTTTATGCAGGGGCATTCCGCACCAGGCGTTTACGCCCGCGCATTTCTCGAAGGCCGGATCACGGAAGAGCAGATGGAGAACTTCCGCCGCGAGGTCGACGGCGAGGGCATTTCCTCCTACCCGCATCCATGGCTCATGCCTGATTTTTGGCAGTTTGCGACAGTATCGATGGGACTTGGTCCGCTGCAGGCGATCTACCAAGCGCGCTTCATGAAATACCTCCACCATCGCGGCATCGTTAACACTGAAGGCCGCAAAGTGTGGGCGTTTATGGGAGATGGCGAAATGGATGAGCCGGAATCTCTCGGCGCAATTTCGCTGGCAGCACGCGAAGGCCTCGACAATCTAATCTTTGTGGTCAATTGCAACTTGCAGCGCCTAGACGGCCCGGTTCGCGGCAACGGCAAGATCATCCAAGAACTGGAAAGCGATTTCCGCGGTGCCGGTTGGAATGTGCTGAAAGTTATTTGGGGTCGATATTGGGATCCTCTGCTCGCAAAAGATAGCAACGGTTTGCTGAAGGCGCGCATGATGGAAGCGGTCGATGGCGAGTACCAAAACTACAAGGCGCGTGACGGTGCTTATGTTCGCAAAGAGTTTTTTGGCAAGTACCCCGAGCTCGAAAAGATGGTCGCCTCAATGTCTGACGAGGACATTTGGCGATTGAATCGTGGTGGTCATGACCCCTACAAGGTCTATGCCGCTTACTCGGCCGCAGTCAAACATAAGGGCCAGCCGACCATCATCCTCGCAAAGACCGTCAAAGGTTACGGCATGGGCAAAGCGGGTGAAGGCCAGAACATCACCCATCAGCAAAAAAAGATGGATCTCGGATCCCTCAAACAGTTTCGTGACCGCTTCAACATTCCCGTTAGCGACGACGTGATTGCCGATGTGCCGTTCTACAAGCCGGCGGAAAATTCTCCGGAGATTCAGTACCTCAAGGCCGCTCGGGAAAAACTCGGGGGCTCGCTACCGGCGCGTTTCCCGAACATACCGGCACTGAAGATTCCCGAACTGTCGGTGTTCGAGCCGCTTCTTAAATCCACCGAAGAACGCGAAATTTCGACAACGATGGCATTTGTCCGTGCGTTTACCGCACTTACCCGTGACAAAGAAATCGGGCCGCGGTTGGTGCCGATTGTTGCCGACGAGTCGCGCACGTTCGGCATGGAGGGCATGTTCCGCCAACTCGGCATTTACTCTTCGGTAGGCCAACTATATGAACCCGTCGATTCCGGAGAGCTGATGTTCTACAAAGAGGACAAGGCGGGACAGATTTTGCAAGAGGGCATCAATGAGGCTGGCGCATTTTGCTCATGGATGGCGGCGGGTACCAGCTATGCGAACCACGGCCAGCACATGATCCCTTTCTTCATCTTTTATTCGATGTTTGGCTTTCAGCGCATCGGCGACCTTGCATGGGCGGCGGGCGATATGCAGGCGCGCGGCTTCCTGTTGGGAGGAACTTCTGGCCGCACGACGCTCAACGGCGAAGGTCTGCAACACGAAGACGGCCACTCGCACCTCATGTCGGCCACCATTCCGAACTGCATTTCCTACGACCCAACCTTTAGCTATGAACTCGCTGTCATCATTCACGATGGCTTGAAGCGCATGTACGAGAAGATGGAACCCATCTACTACTACATTACCGTGATGAATGAAAACTACAGCCACCCGGCAATGCCCGAGGGGGCGCAGCCAAACATCCTCAAGGGAATGTACCTGTTCCGCGAGTCCAAGGAGGCCAAGAAACCGCGCGTACAGTTGATGGGGTCCGGCACCATTTTCCGAGAGGTCATCGCGGCGGCCGAATTGCTAGAGCTGGACTGGGGTGTCGTGTCCGACATTTGGAGCTGTACCTCATTCACGGAGCTGCGCCGTGACGGTATGGCTGCAGAGCGTTACAACTTACTCCATCCGGAAGCGGTGCCGCAGGTGCCGCATGTCGCGCAAATGCTGAAAGGACGCAAAGGTCCGGCGATTGCCGCGACCGACTACATGCGCTCGTTTGCAGACCAGATCCGTCCGTACGTGTCAGACCGCCGATTTACCGTGCTTGGCACCGATGGATTTGGTCGTTCCGATACGCGAAAACAGCTTCGCAAATTCTTCGAGGTCAATCGATACTACGTCGTCATCGCGGCGTTGAAGGCGTTGGCCGACGAGGGGCAGATTCCGCTCAAGACGGTCAGCGAAGCGATCAAGAAGTACGACATCGACATATCAAAACCGGCGCCTTGGACGGTTTGATCACAAACGGCGATTGGCCTGCAACTATCGATTCCACCACCATTTTCCGCCATTCCGAACCGGGCCACGCGAAGGTGCGAAATCGCGTCGACGAGCAGCACGTTTTTCACGCCGGACGAGGCCCCTCGCGTATCCGGGATGACAACTCAACAAGTAAACGACCATGGCAAATCTCGCAGAAGTGAAAGTCCCGGACATTGGCGATTTCAAGGACATCCCGGTCATTGAAATACTGGTCAAAGTCGGCGATACCGTACAAAAAGACGACTCTCTCGTGTCGCTGGAGAGTGACAAGGCCACGATGGAGGTGCCCTCGTCGGTCGCCGGTGTGGTGAAGGAAATTAAAGTTGCAATCGGTGACAAGGTTTCAGAAGGCCATACCGTTCTCCTGATCGAAGCGGTCGATTCGGCTGCCTCATCGCCAACCGCCCCACCAGAGCCAATATCTGCACCGTTGGCAGCACCACCCGCCCCGGCCGCCCCCCCGGTCGCGGCTCCTGCGCCGAGACCAGTCGCGCCACCAGCCCCGGTATCCGCACCGGGACCAACATCCAGCGAGGTGGGCGAAATTCCGTCGAGTGTTCATGCATCCCCTGCCATTCGCAAGCTTGCGCGCGAGTATGGTGTTGACTTGACAAAAGTGCGCGGCACGGCCAACAAGGGACGCATCACGGAAGAAGACGTAAAGGGGTTCGTGAAGGCGGAGTTGGCGAAACCCAAATCCGCGTCCAGCGGCGGTGCATTTGCCTTCCCGGAAATGCCGCATGTCGATTTTTCCAAGTTTGGTGAAACCGAGAAACGCGCACTCTCGCGCATCAAGAAACTCTCCGGCAATAACTTGGCCCGCAACTGGATGATGATCCCGCACGTGACTCAGCAAGACGAAGCGGATATCACCGACGTCGAAGCCTTCCGCGTCAAAACCAACGAAGAACTCTCCAAGTCCGGTGTCAAAGTCACTATGCTGGCGTTCTTGATCAAAGCGAGTATCGCTGCACTAAAGAAATTCCCGGAGTTCAACGCATCTCTCGAGCCCGGTGGTGAAAATCTCATTCTCAAGAAGTACTACCACATTGGATTTGCGGCCGATACGCCAAACGGCCTGGTGGTCCCCGTGATTCGCAACGCCGACCAAAAATCGGTGATTGAGATTGCCAAGGAGTCGTCCGAGCTTGCGGCAAAAGCGCGCGAGGGGAAGTTGTCACCCGCCGAAATGTCTGGCGGTTGTTTCTCGATCTCCTCACTAGGTGGCATCGGCGGCTCGTATTTCACGCCGATCATCAATGCGCCGGAAGTCGCCATCCTCGGCGTCTCCAAGTCGTCCATCAAGCCCGCGTGGAATGGCAAGGAGTTCACGCCCCGGCTGATCCTGCCCATGTCACTGTCCTACGACCACCGCGTCATCGACGGCGCGGCAGGCGCCCGCTTCACCACCTATCTTGCCGGATTGATGTCTGACATCCGCAAGCTTGTTCTTTAGGGGCCGGCATGGAGAATACGATCGACGTTAAGGTTCCGGATATCGGCGACTTCAAAGACATTCCTGTCATTGAAGTGCTGGTGAAAGTTGGCGACACCGTCAAAAAAGAAGACTCACTGATTTCGTTGGAGAGCGACAAGGCCACGATGGAGGTTCCTTCCACCCACGCCGGCGTGGTCAAGGAGATCAAGGTCAACGTCGGTGATAGGGTTTCAGAAGGTACGGTGGTTCTTGTGCTTGAGACCAGCGGTGCCGCGGCCGCACCGTCTTCTGCTCGCACAAAGTCGAGCGAGACAACCGCATCTTCACCAGCACTGACACTCAAATTCACCGGCGAGCAGATTGAAGCCGTGCTGCCCAAAGATCCCCCACCAGCAAACGTTGATCTGATATGCGACATGTTGGTTCTGGGTGCCGGCCCCGGCGGATACTCGGCCGCGTTCCGCGCGGCGGACCTAGGAATGAGGACAATTCTGGTCGAGCGCTATGCGCAGCTCGGCGGCGTGTGCCTGAACGTCGGCTGTATTCCGTCCAAGGCACTGCTCCACGTCGCCGCCATTGCCGACGAGACCAGCGCTCTCGCGGCACATGGCATTACGTTCGGCAAGCCGCAGATTGACCTCGATAAGCTGCGCGGCTGGAAAGAAAAAGTTGTGGGCAAATTGACCGGCGGACTCGCCGGCATGGCAAAGATGCGCAAGGTCGATGTGGTGCGCGGCGTCGGTCAGTTCCTTGACGCCAACCATATGGTGGTGGAACTCACCTCTGGCGACGGCCAGCAAAAGACCGGTGAGAGGAAGGTCATTCGCTTCGAAAAAGCCATCATCGCGGCAGGGTCACAAGTCGTGCGTCTGCCGTTTATTCCGGATGATCCGCGTATCGTCGATTCAACTGGTGCACTGGCGCTCAAAGAAATCCCGAAAAAAATGCTCGTCATCGGCGGCGGCATCATCGGCCTCGAAATGGGGACGGTGTATTCAACGCTCGGCGCGCGTTTGGATGTGGTCGAAATGATGGATGGCCTGATGCAAGGCGCCGATCGCGACCTCGTCAAGGTGTGGCAAAAGATGAACGCGCCGCGCTTTGACAACATCATGCTCAACACCAAAACGGTTGCGGTTGATGCAAAACCCGACGGGCTGTGGGTCACGTTTGAAGCCGGTGGAAAACGCCAGAGCCCGATGCGTTACGACATGGCGCTGATGAGCGTCGGACGTGCGCCTAATGGCAAGAAAATCAGCGCCGATAAGGCGGGCGTCGCAGTGACTGATCGCGGTTTCATCACCGTAGACAAACAAATGCGCACCAACGTGCCGCACATTTTTGCGATCGGTGACATCGTCGGGCAACCGATGCTCGCGCACAAGGCGGTGCATGAAGGCCACGTGGCGGCAGAAGCGGCAGCAGGTCAAAGGTCCTTCTTTGACGCCCGCGTCATCCCGAGTGTTGCCTATACCGATCCAGAAGTGGCATGGGTGGGTGAAACCGAAGACTCCTGCAAAGCCAAGGGCATTAAGTTCGGCAAGAGCGTGTTCCCGTGGGCCGCATCCGGTCGCGCTATCGCCAACGGTCGTGATGAAGGCTTTACCAAGCTCATCGTCAACAGTGAAACCCATCGCGTGATTGGCGGCGGTATCGTTGGCACCCATGCCGGCGATTTGATCGGTGAGATTGCGTTAGCCATTGAAATGGGCTGCGACCCGACCGATATCGGCAAAACCATTCATCCACATCCGACCCTGGGGGAATCCATCGGTATGGCTGCAGAGGTGTTCGAGGGCGTCTGTACTGATTTGCCGCCGCAGAAGAAGCCATAAAACTCTACGCCAGACGGGCGTTTTCAGTCGTTTTCGTTTGGCAATGCCCGTCTTTACTTGATATTATGAATTTGCAACGACTCGTGCGAATAGTGGCCATTGGCGTAACGTGTGCCGTTTGGCTGTTCTCACTGATGCCCGTCACGCTAACCATCCCCGGCGGCGACAAGTTACACCACTTGCTTGCCTATGCCGGTCTGATGTTGATGTGGCGGCTGGCCATACCCGCGGCGACAGTACGCACCCAAGCAACACTCGCCGCCTTGATTATGCTGATGGGCATCGCCATTGAGTTCGCACAGGCGCTGACGCCCCACCGCACCTTTGAATGGGCGGACGCCGCAGCCAATGCCGTTGGCGTCTTCATCGGCTGGATTGTCGCAACGTTGTGGCTGCGCTTCGCACCCAAACGCGGATTTACTCGCGCCGTATGACGACGCCTGGCGCATCATCACTCGATCATTTAGTCGTCGGATGCGCTGATCTTGCGCGCGGCGCGGCATGGCTGGAGCGTTTTCTCGGCGTCACGCTCGGACCAGTCGGCCAACACGCGCTAATGGGCACACACAACCGGCTGCTGTCACTTGGTCCAGACTGTTATCTGGAACTCATCGCCATCGACCCCGCCGCGCCCCCACCTTCATCGCCGCGCTGGTTTGGCCTCGACACACTGGACGTTCAGGAACGCATCGCACAGCGTCCCCGCCTGATTGGTTGGGTGGCGCGTACCAATGACATCACCGGGCTAGATACCAAGATCGGCAGCGCCTTGGGCACGGTCCAAACAATGTCGCGCGGTGATTTCCGTTGGCGCATCACCATGCCCAATGACGGCCACCCGATTGAAGGTGGACTCGTTCCTCATATGATCCAGTGGGACGTGCCGACGCATCCATGCGAGCGTTTGCCCGACCAGCAATGCCGGTTCACCTGGATGGAGGCGGCACACCCCAATCCGGCTAAAGTCGAGTACTTGCTAGACGAACTTGGTCTGGCAAAACGGCTGGTGATAACGTCGTCACCGCCATATAGCGGCATGACGATGTGCGCCTATGTACAAACACCGTCGGGCACAAAAACGTTGATGAGTTGAACATTACGATGCGTAAAATATTGAAAAGCACCCTGCTGAGTCTGCTTTCGGTCAGCTTGCTGGCCGCGGGCGTTTTGACGATGGAATACTTTGGAGGTCAACCAATGGGAATTTTTGCCGGCACTCGCCCCGATGGGCTTGGTTATCGTAACGGTCAATTCAAGGCACCTTCATGGAAGCCCAACACCGTTTCGTCCACCGTCGCCAAGGACGATTCGCACTACATCGCGCCATTGAGCTTCACCGGTAGCGCCGACGCCGCTTGGAAAAAATTGGAGGCCGCCGTCCGGGCGCAACAGGGCGCGACAGTCATCAGCGCGCAAGCGGACTACATTTACGCCGAATTCAAAACGCCGGGGTTGGGCTTTGTGGATGACGTGGAATTCGCGCTTGATACGACCAACAACGTGATTCATGTGCGGTCGGGGTCGCGGCTCGGGGTGCGGGATTTCGGTGTGAATCGAAAGCGCATCGAGACGATTCGCCGCGCAGTCAGTTCTACGTAGGGTGGGCAAAGCGCAGCGTGCCCACCCTACCATTAGCATTTAAATTAAGCAACTGAGCGCCCCATTCCACGGGTATTTCCAAGCGTTTTTGGCTGGAAACGCCCGTCCCTGCTGGGGTTTGATCTATCAGCTACGGCAGGAGTGCGGGCGTCACCATGGCCAGTGCGGCAATGGCGGCGATACGGTCGGGTTTGAAAAACTGCGTGGGCTCGGCCTCGGCGTCGATGATGCCGACGATGACGCCCGCTTCATCAAACATTGGCAGACACGCCTCCGACTGCACCTTGTCGTCGCATACGTAGAAACCGCCACCTTCGGCGGTATAAGCGGCGACGTCGTCAATCACCCGTGCCGAGCCTTCAAGCCCGACGGTGCTGTTGGTACTCCCGGCCGCAAACTCTGGTGTAAGTGGAAATTCGGCGCGCGATGGCCGCCCGCGGTACGCGAGTTTCACCAGCACGCGTTGTTGCAGAGCGTTGCTGCGCGCTTGATAGACGCCCAACCAATCCGCACCGGACATTTGCGTAACATGCTCGACCACTTGATTCAGTAGCAACAACTTACGCGTCACAGCCTCGCTACGCCCGCCTAACATTTGTGTCAGGTCGTAGGGTACAGGCGCCAGTTCTTCAATCAGCGAGCAACTGCCGTCTTCGGACAACATCGGCACGGGGTACCGATACAGGGTGTCGAGACTAATGTCTGGCAACTCCCCCATGGCGTCCATGATGCTGCGAATACACTTGGCGATCACAGCCGTCTCGTTCAGATAACGATCAAGGTCAGCGCGTACAAGGTAAGTTTGGATTCTCGCGTGAATATCTTGCATAGATTATTTCGGCGCTTGGCTTGCGGCTATTGCCAGCGCCTGCTCAAAGTCATCAATCAGGTCTTGCGCGGATTCAATGCCCACGGACATCCGCAGAAGATCGCTTGGCGCGGGTGTCCCCTCGCCTTCCACGCTGGCCCGATGCTCGATCAAACTCTCAACACCGCCGAGCGAGGTTGCGCGCTTCCAGAGTTGGGTGTTGGCTGCGACGGCGATCGCGGCGGCCTCACCTTGCTTGACACGGATGGACATCATGCCGCTAAAGCCGCCGTGCATCTGTTTGGCGGCCACGTGATGCCCGATGAACCCCGGTAACCCCGGATAGAGCACTTCGGACACCAGCGGATGTTGCGCAAAATATTCGGCGACGCGCTGCGCGCTGGCGCAGGCGGTGCGGACTCGCGGGAACAATGTCCGCATGCCACGCATGAGCAACCACGCCTCAAACGGCCCGGCGATGCCGCCAATTTGCGCGCGTACACTGCGAATACGCTGCCAGGTTTCGCAGTCGCGCGCAGCAGTGATCGCACCGGCCACAACATCTGAGTGGCCGTTCAAATACTTGGTCGCGGCATGCATCACAAAATCAGCACCGTGCTCGATGGGTCGGCTCAACACGGGGGTGGCGACAGTCGAATCCACGGCGACCAACGCCCCCGCTCGGTGCGCGAGCTCGCATGTCGCGGCAATATCGGTGATGCTCCACATGGGGTTGGCCGGTGTTTCAATCCAGACCAACTTGGTTTTACCTGGCTGGATCGAAGCACCTAGCGCGTCGAGGTCGGTCGCATCAACAAATTCAATTTGCAGCCCCCAACGGGAGGCAAAAGTCTTGAGCCAATTGCGCAACGACCAATACATGACCTTCGGCGCGATCACGTGATCACCCGGATTCAGCGCCTGAAAAACCGCAGTCGCTGCGGCCATGCCCGATGCAAACAGCAGCGTTTGGTGTCCGCCTTCGAGTGCGTTGAGCACAGCCTCCGGCTGATCGAAGGTCGGATTATGGTCGCGGGCATACACGCGGCCATTGCGGTATTGGTTGTCTGGATCGCGAATATAGGTCGTGGAGGTGTGGATTTGCCCGACAATTTCTTTGGTGGTGTCGTCGATCCAACCCAGCGCCTGCGCGGCGATGCTTTCAGGTTTTTGCGATTTCATTTTTTCGGCGCAACGTTAACGGGCGGTCGTTCAATGAACTTGACTTCAAGACTACGCGATTTCATCCAGTCCGCGACGGCAAACCCCGTGGCGCGTGGCCATGGCCTTAATTCATGCGGTTGGTAACGCTTGATCTCCGCAAGCTCGGCCGAGAGCTCGATCTCTCCTTCGCACTTGGCGAAGTAGCACAGCATCACTTCATTCTTGCGTTCAAAGATGTAGTTGCCGATGATCTCGGTTTCAACCACATCGAGATTGGTTTCTTCTTTTACTTCGCGAGCGATACCCTTAAGCGGGTCTTCGTTTCTCTCCAAGTAGCCCGTGACCAGCGCGAAAAAGCCCTCCGGCCAGCCCGCACCACGGGCGAGCACGATGTCGCCCTGATGCTCGATCAATACGCCGACTGCGGGCGTGGGGTTGTCATAGTGGACAAATCCGCATTCGTCATCTGGGCAGGCATTGCGCGCCGTAGCGCCGCCATCCTCGGCAAACTCACGCCGCACCAGCGGTTTGGCGCACTTTGGGCAAAACCTATACATGGCGCGAGATCAGGCCGCGTAGTTGTGCGGAAAGAATCGTCGCTCGACGAGTTCAATCAGGATGTGAATCACTTTGATGTGCAGTTCCTGCACGCGATCCGCATACCCGCTATTGCCCGGGGTGACGATATCGATGGTCGCCAGCCCGCCCAACACGCTGTCCGGCTTCCCGGTCAGGGTCACGACATGGATGCCATTCGCCTTGGCATACTCCGCCGCCTTAATCACATTGGCACTCTTACCGCTGGTGCTGATACCCAGCAGCACGTCTCCGGCCCGTGCGTGCGCTTCCAGATAGCGCGAAAAAATGCAGTCGTAGCCGTAGTCATTACCAACACAGGAAATGTGCGAGGGATCGCTGATCGAAACCGCGGGGAGCGCTTTGCGATCCTGGCGGTAACGTCCCGATAACTCTTCGGCGAAGTGCATCGCGTCGCACATGCTGCCGCCATTGCCGCAAGAAAACACACGTCCGCCCGCGTCAAACGCTGCGCCTATCAGTTCCGCAGCGGCGGCAACATTTGCCAGCGCAATAGGATTTGCCAACAAGTTCTCAAGCGCCTGTTTCGATTGCATAAGGTTGGCTTGAACGACATCGAGCGGCGTTGTCATGACGATTCCTTCTCTACTTCGACGAGACCCATGCGGCCACCGAATCCAGTGCAGCGCCGGTTGCTGCCGGGTTCGTGCCACCAGCCATCGCCATATCAGGCCGGCCACCGCCTTTGCCGCCAACCTGCTGCGCGACATGGTTCACCAGCTCACCGGCTTTGTATTTTGCGATCAGGTCCGGCGTCACACCGGCGGCGATCTGAACTTTGTCGCCTTCAACCACCGCCAAAACAATAACGCCGGACTTCAGCTTCGACTTCAGTTGATCCATTGTTTCGCGCAATCCTTTTGCGTCGACGCCTTCCAACTTTGCCGCCAACACCTTGGTGCCGTTGACTTCCTTGGCTTGGCCGAGCAAATCGTCACCGGCGGATGCGGCGAGTTTTGACTTGAGCTGCGCGAGTTGCTTCTCCAGTGATTTCACATGGTCGAGCGTCTGGCCAATCTTTGCCTCAAGCTCGGACGGCTGCGCTTTGAGCAATGCCGCGGCAGCGTCGATCGAGCGGCCCATTGCCTGGATGTAGTCGAACGCCACCAAGCCCGCAACGGCCTCCACACGCCGCACACCGGCAGCAACGCCACCTTCGCTGACAATCTTGAAAAGTCCGATATCACCGGTGCGCGAAACGTGCGTTCCGCCGCAAAGTTCTTTCGACGAGCCGATTTCGAGCACACGCACTTCGTCGCCGTATTTTTCGCCGAACAACATCATGGCACCCGTCTTCTGTGCATCTTCGAGCGCCATGACTTTGGCGCTGGTCGCGTCGTTGCGCAGAATCTCCGCGTTCACCATCGCTTCAACCTTGGCGATTTCAGCCGCGGTCATTGGTGCATTGTGCGCAAAGTCAAAACGTGTTTTGTCGGCATCAACCAACGAGCCCTTTTGCTGCACATGGCCGCCGAGCACTTCGCGCAGCGCCTTGTGCATCAAGTGCGTGACCGAGTGGTGGCGCATGGTGCGTGCCCGCACTGCCATATCCACCGTCGCTGCGACCGCGTCACCAACCTTTAGCTCGCCAGTCTTGACGCGCCCAAAGTGGCCGAACACATCGGCTTGAATCTTCTGCGTATCTTCGACCGCGAATAGCGTCAAGCAGACGCCTGCGGTTGTCAGCTCCCCCTTGTCACCAACTTGCCCACCCGACTCGGCATAAAACGGCGTGCGGTTCAGCACCACCACACCTTCTTCATCGGCCGCCAAACGCTCGACCTTCACACCGCCGCGATACAGCGCCAACACATACGCTTCCTCGCTGAGAGAGTCATAGCCCTTAAAGGTCGTCTTTGCACCCTCGTAGGTCAGTTTCTCTTTTGCCGAGAACTTGCCAGCGGAGCGGGAACGCTCCTGCTGCGCGGTCATGGCACGATCAAATCCGGCCATGTCGACTTCAAACCCACGCTCGCGCCCAATGTCCGCCGTCAGGTCGATCGGGAATCCAAACGTATCGTAGAGCTTGAACGCGGTTTCACCATCAAGATGCTTTGCATTGGCACTCAGCGCGGCATCCAAAATCGCCATACCGTTCTCAAGCGTCTCGCCAAATCGCTCCTCTTCCTGACGAAGCACCGCCTTCACACGCTCCTTGTGTTCAGCGATCTCTGGGTAAGCCCCGCCCATCACCAGCGCCAAGTCGTCGACCAACTTATAGAAAAACGGTTTCTTTTGCCCAAGCTTATAGCCGTGACGCATCGCACGGCGCGCAATGCGTCGCAGCACATAACCTCGCCCGGCGTTTTCCGGAATGACACCGTCACACACCAAGAAGCCGCAGGCGCGGATATGGTCCGCGATGACACGCAAGCTTGGGTTGGTAATGTCTTTCTCACCCGTTTCACGCATACCAGCTTTGATCAGCGCTTGGAACAGGTCAATCTCATAGTTCGCGTGAACATGTTGCAGCACCGCCGACAAACGCTCCAACCCCATCCCCGTGTCAACGGAAGGCTTGGGCAGCGGAATCATCGGGCCGTCTTTGACCTCGCGATTAAACTGCATAAACACCAAGTTCCAGATCTCGATAAAGCGATCGCCATCTTCCCCAGGCGATCCGGGCGGGCCACCTGGGATGTGTGCGCCATGGTCGTAAAAAATCTCGCTACACGGACCACACGGGCCGGTGTCGCCCATCATCCAGAAATTATCCGAGG
>JADCJC010000078.1 GCA_020247395.1 Rhodocyclaceae bacterium | reverse complement strand
GGCGGCGGGATTGTGAAACGCATGGCAAATACGCCGAGGCCTACAATCGTGGGAGAATGACGCAGAAAGGCATCAGGGAACGTCGGGTTGGACGTCGGATGCCAACCACCCGGGGCCTCGATGGAAAAACTGAAAGCACTTTGGAAAAAGTACTTCTCATCCGTCAGTGCGGTGATCCGCGCATCGCTTGGAATTGCCGTCGTATTCTTGTTTGTACTTTTCTATGCTCTTGGCGAGCCGGTCAAGCTGCTGCGAAACATCGAGTGGCAGGCCTACGACACCGTGCTGCGGGCGACCATGCCCAACAAGATTGACCCGCGAATCGTCATCATTGATGTGGACGAACGCACGCTGGCGACCGAGGGGCGTTGGCCGCTTGCGCGTGACCGCTGGGTGGCACTGTTAGAGAACAGTTTCGACAAGTACGGCGTAAAAGTCATTGCTTTCGACGTCCTGTTCACCGAACCCGACACGAGCTCGGGGCTCGCGAAACTGGATGAGCTTGCGAAAGGGCCGTTCAAAACCAATGAAGACTTCCAAGGAAAGTTACGCGAATTACGACCGACGCTTGACTACGACCAACTGTTTGCCGACACCATTAAGAAGTATCCTGTCGTACTCTGCTTCGCCGGCAGCAATGACCGTAGCAAAGCCCTTGGGGAACTGAAATTGGGCATGCTTCCACCGCCCACATTTAGCCAGGCTACATTTGGCAACCGCCCCTTCGTCTCGCTGACCATTGACGGCTACAGTGGAAACTTGCCGCAATTCCAGACCAACGCGGCGGCGACCGGCCATATCCTGCCGGTCATCGACCCTGACGGCATATTGCGACGGGTGCCGATTTTTATCCAGTATGACGGCGGATACTATGATTCTCTGTCCGTAGCGACGTTAAGAACGTTTCTCGACAACGCTGAAATTACGGTGCGCAAGCGAGACGACGAAGGCGATGGCATCAATCGCTTCAAACACGTCGTCATCGGCAATACGTCACCGGTGCGGATGGATGCGATGGGTACCGCACTCATCCCTTTCTTGGGCCGCAGCCCCATGTTCCGTTACATCTCCGCGACCGACATCATGCGCGGCAAACTTAATGCGGGTGAATTGGCAGGAAAAATCGCCATCGTTGGCTCGTCGGCTCAAGGATTGTTCGATCTGCGTGCAACGCCGGTCGGCGAGGTTTATCCTGGAGTTGAAACTCACGCCAATATGATCATCGGCTACATGGATAACACCATCAAGACAAAGCCTTTGTTCGAGATGACAGTCAGCGTCCTGATTGTCATGCTGATTGGCATCCCGCTGGCATTTGCGCTCGTCAAGCTGAATCCGCTCTGGTCAACGCTAACGGTCGCCGGCACCGCGCTCGCCTACATCGGCATCAACCTCTATTTCTGGGGACAAAACTTAGTTATTCCCCTTGCCATTCCGTTGCTGTTGATCCTGTCATTGTATTTGCTCAACACGGCCTACGGCTTCTTCATTGAGGCGCGAAGCAAGAAAGCCATCGCGGGTATTTTCGGTACGTACGTTCCGAAAGAACTGGTGGACGAAATGGCGAAGGATCCCGACGCCTACTCCACCAAGGGTGAAACACGCGAAATGACGGTGCTGTTTTCGGACGTTCGCAACTTCACATCGATCTCCGAAGGCTTGTCTGCGACAGAGCTAACTGCACTGATGAATGCGTACCTGACGGAAATGACCAAAACCATTCAGGCCGAACGCGGCACCATCGATAAATACATTGGTGACGCCATCATGGCCTTTTGGGGCGCCCCGGTAAAAGACCCGCAGCACGCGGAACACGCACTGAAGGCCGCTATCGCCATGCAGCAACAATTGAAGGACATCGCGCCGGACTTCATCCAACGTGGTTGGCCAAAACTGGAAATTGGCATCGGACTCAACTGTGGCCCGATGAATGTCGGCGACATGGGCTCGGCCTTCCGGCGTGCCTACACCGTGATGGGCGATGCGGTCAACTTGGCATCGCGGTTGGAGAGCCTGACCAAAGAGTACGGCGTGGGCATCCTTGTTTCAGAAAACATCATTGCCGCCGTTCCCGGCATGGTTTACCGCGAACTTGACCGTGTCCGGGTGAAAGGCAAACTGGAGCCGATCACCATCTACGAGCCTGTCGGCGAGTTGGGAAAAGTGGTCGAGACCGACATCAATACGAT
The DNA here is from genome assembly GCA_020247395.1 of Rhodocyclaceae bacterium. GTDB lineage: Bacteria > Pseudomonadota > Gammaproteobacteria > Burkholderiales > Usitatibacteraceae > UKL13-2. Next base: position 25,040 of record JADCJC010000078.1, on the reverse strand, counting down.
TGATCGCTTTCATCGCGCGCTGGAACGCTACCGTCAGCAACGTTGGGATGAGGCCGAGCAGACCATCGCCTCACTTTCGATGGCTGACCCAGCGCGCAAAGTCTACAAAATCTACCTTGATCGTATCGCGGTGCTGCGGGCAAACCCTCCGGGTAAGGGCTGGGACGGCGTGTTTACGTTCACAACCAAATAGCTGCGTCTTCAAAAGATACTAAACTCATCTATTGGCGGGCACTTTCAGGCGTTTTCACTTGAGAATGCCCGTCCTTACTAGAGTTTTTCTGATTTGACATAAAAGCACTTTGGCGCTGGCTCGACGCCGATAATGTCGCATGAACTCCTCTACTGCCGCCCAGCATTCACCCGCCATCCACTATCCGCACGAAATGCCCCCCGCACCGGGCGAAGCCATCAACGTCGCCGACGGCATCTACTGGATTCGGATGCCGCTCCCCTTCGCGCTAAACCATATCAACTTGTGGTTACTCGAAGACCACGACGAGGATGGTGATGGTTGGACGATTGTCGATACCGGCTACGGGGTTGAGGCGACCCACGCGCTGTGGGAGGCGCACTTCAGCGCCATCATGGCCGGACGACCCGTCAAGAAAATCGTGGTGACACACTACCACCCGGACCACGTTGGCTGTGCCGCGTGGCTGCATGATCGGACGTCCGCGCCGGTCTACATGACCAACTCTGAGTATTTATCAGCCCACGCCGCCGCACAAGACTTTGCCGGCTTTGACCGCGCCAACTCCGAGGCGCTGTTTGTCGCGCACGGGCTTGCACGCGCCCGACCAGACTTTGCCGCTGCGCAAAAGGTGCGTAGTGATTCGTACCACCGCGGTGTGCCAACCATACCCACACGTTACCGCCGTTTGATGGAACACGATGTACTTAAGATTGGCCATCGAGAATGGCGCATCATCACCGCGTTTGGTCACGCGCCAGAACACGCCTGCCTGTTTTCTGCGGATGGCAACATCTTGATTTCGGGTGATCAGGTGCTGCCACGCATCACCACCAACGTTGGCGTGTGGGGCAACCAACCCGACGCCAATCCACTCGCGCAGTTTCTGACCAGCATGGAGAAGTTTCGGCCGCTGCCCGCCGAAACCCTCATCCTGCCATCGCACGATCGAGTCTTCATCGGATTGCACGCGCGACTCGATCAACTTACCCAGCACCATGAACAACGACTGGCCGAATTGGAAGGCGCGCTCGACACGCCAAAAACTGCCGCCGAAATCTTGCCCGTACTTTTTCGCCGACCGCTCGACCAGCACCAGCTCGTGTTTGCCATTGGTGAAGCCATCGCGCACTTGCACTACCTTTGGTATGCGGGTCGCGCCATACGGACGCGCGATGCCGACGGCATTTGGGTTTTTCATCGGGCGTAGCACACATGCGGCAATGCCGGCTAGGGCCGCCATCCAAGTTCCCGTGACCCGACGATTGCCAAGATTGGTGCCCGGCCCGGCGCAACCCTTGTGCTCGTGCGCGGGGGAGACACTTTTGTATCGAACGGCACCATCTCCATTAAGCGCCGATTCTGACCAAGCAATGACATGAATCTATCAGCAAATGCTTGTCCTGAACTCATCTAATCGAACAAACTCCTCTCGTCCCTAGGGTTTGCCGAATGCGGGACTTGCACTACGGATGGCTCTCAGTCTTCGGCACTGCAATGAGCTCGCCGGATAGCTTTGCCCAATCAAGCTTTCGCGTTGCGATCATTGTTGTCGCCAAGGTGAAGAACACAAGTAGCGAACCCATGAGAAGGGAGTTATCTTCACTCACAAGCAGGTAATACAGCGCTGCATAAATTCCAACAAATATGGCAAAGAATAGTCCGGTTCTTTTCCAAGTTTCGAGCGGGTGGCGCAAATAAAAAGTAAGCAAGAGAACACACGCCGAGGAGGCAATGAGATAAGCCAAATCAAAAGCGATGTGTTCTGAGAAGGCGAGCAGTAGAAGGAAGAACACCGCAATCGCCGAGCCGACCAGCGCATATTGAATTGGATGCAGCCTCACGCCAAACAGTACCTCGGTCAGCGCGAGTGTCGTGAACGTGAACAAGACAAATAGAAATGCATACTCGGTGGCGCGGTGCGATAACGCGTAAACATTGACAGGATCGAACAGGCTGACGCCTACGCCGGAGACACTGTCAAGTTTCCTGTCACCGGCAGCTTTATTCCAAACCGGTCTCCCGCCGGTGGCCAAGCTTGAGAGCTGCCAAGCCGCTTTGAAGCCGTCCGAGCTGATGTCCCGATGGTCCGGTGACCATGCAGGCAAAAAGGATGGATGACGCCAGTTTGAGTTTATTTGGATGTCGCTCTGTTCACCTATGGGTGCAATTTGTAGGCTGGAGGTGCCGATGAAGCTCATCTTGTATTCAAACGGAGTCGTTACGCCAGCGTTACGATTCGTATACGAGCCCAGATAGTTCTTAATGGGAAACTGTGCCAGCGAAGGCTCCGCTGGTTCCGCCTCCTTGCTTGGCATGAAGCTCGATTCAAGCGTTTTTATTCCTCGCGGGTCACGTATATACGATACGACGTAGACTTCTTTCCATGCCCTCGGATTTGAGCCATTCGGCGCAGGCGGATCGGGCCAATCGAATTCGCCGGAAAGGGTGAGGCGGGCGTTATATGTTCGGATCGAAAAGATCCCGCGATGTAGTTTGTTGACAGGAACAGAAGCGGAGGCTTTAAAAGAGCGCGGCGAAAAATAGGCCGTCGGACAAGTGGTTAGTTTCTTTTCGCTAACGGTTTCAACCTTGCCGCTGCGCATCGCTTGCCTCTCTTCAGTGAAGGTTTCCTCACACGTTAGGGCGAGCAATGGGCCGACGAATAGTTGCGGCCCGCTGGTTTCGGACGAAAACTGTGAAACGACACTCTGCGCCCGAGCCTCGCGCTCGGAAATCTTTCTACTGATTAGGCCAATTGATGCCAGTATCAGAACAGTAACTGTGGAAACGGCGACCACGCGCGCTAGTAGCGGAAATCTCATCTTCATGCCCTCGTTGTTTAGTGGCATGACGATATAAGGCCAACAGGGCGCGGCTGTGGCGAAAAAGTGTCCAGATCCTAGCAACGCAGAACATGGTAGCGGTATTCAACTCCTAATCAGTGTTAACTTGGAGTCAGAAACTCAATTGGACGGTGACAATGACGTCTTTTGGCCGACAACATCATCACTAGTTCTAACGTCCACCCGATGCTAAAACCCTACCAGCATTGCGCCCTCAAGACTCAGGCACAATTGCCGGCAGAAAGATGGAAAACGTCGTGCCGTGTGCATCACCGTCGTGCATCATCACGCGACTGCTCACCTGCACATCGCCTCCCATCCGCTCAACAACGGTCTTTACAAACACGAGCCCCAAGCCGATGCCGTCCGACTTCGGCTGGCCTTCTTGCTCAAAGCGCTGAAAGCGCTGAAACAGGCGCGACATGTTTTCCGGCGCGATGCCAAACCCCTCATCGGTCACGTCGATTCGCCAGCCTGAAACGCCATTATCCGTACGCAGAGAAACTGTGGTGGTGGTGTGATCCGGGCTGTACTTGATCGCGTTCGACAAAAGGTTAATCACGGCGCGGGTCAGCAAATCTCGGTCGCCGGATACCCACGCTTCCTCCACGTCAACATCAAGCAGCACCGAGATGCACTTGCCGCTTGCCGCATCTTCGCCTTCTTCGACGGCGTCCTGAAGAATTCCGGTCAATTCGATCGGAACAAAGTCCGAGGGCTTGACGCGTTCGGCACGCGCCATGCGCAAGAAATCATCGGCTAGTGTTAACGTGCGCCGCGCATATCTCCCCACGCGTTCGAGCAGTTTGTCGGTCGGGATGCGCTCCGGGTCTTCCCTGACCATTTCAAGCAGGGTGATGATCGACGCCTGCGGAGAGCGCATATCGTGCGAAAGGAAACGCAAGGCTTCGTCGCGCCGCCGTTCAGACTCTTTCAGTGCGGTCACGTCCGCGATGGTGACAATCAAGCCAGTGGCTCGCCCATCATGGGTGCAAAGCGGCGCGAACTGAACAGCACAGTCGCGTTCCGGCGCGGCTTCAATCGTCTTTGCTTCAAGCATCTGTGTTGGTTGCTTAATACGGGTTAGGTCAGCTGCGCCACTCTCAACCTGCATTAGCAAAGGCAGCAACTCGGTCCAAGCGCCCCCTTCTGGGCGCAGCCGGCGGAGAGCAATCTCAAGCCTCATGCCTCGTAACGCCGCACCTTGTGTCGCCAGCAAGGTGGCTGCCATGTTATTCGCAAGCAAAATTTCCCCTTTGAAATCGGTGACAAGCGCTGCAGTCGGCAGGCTCTCCAAGGTATCAGCAACAAACCGCTTTAGGTCACGCAGCCGCTCGGTGGCATTGGTTATTGCCGCAATACGTTTCTCCACAAAATCCGAGAGCTTCGCAGCGGCATGAAGACCGCTGGTGGGGGTCGGACCGGGCAGCGCGGCACCGTTGAAGAGCGCACCCACTGGCAAGAGATCCGGCTCGCCTGCGAGACGCGCCAGTTCAGCATCGAAGTAGCGCTGCGTCGCCGCGAGCTTGCGCCAGCTCCATACCGGGTAGGTGCTTGCAATCGCTATGAAGGCAAGCGACGGAGAGATCCATAACATGCCGAACCGAAGTATGACGAGCGTTGCAACAATCAGCCCAACCATCATGCCGATTACAAGCAACAACGAGCGCCCCGGCGTCAACCACAAAAAACCGCCCATCACGATAAGCACGGCAATGATCGCAATCAGGGCGCTGTCCGCCGCGCCGACCTCGAGCAATTCAATGTTCTGGGCAATGGCTTGTAGCACATTCGCATGGATCTCCACCCCCGGCATGGCGCGCTTTGCTCCGGTTAACGGCGTCGGGGATTCATCGCCTAAACCACTTGCCGTGGTACCGACCAAAACAATCTTCCCAGTGAACTCACTGGGCGCGACGTCGCCGCGCAAGACATCGACATACGAGACGTGGCGAAAGTGGCCCGCCGCACCCGCAAAAGGAATTAGCACTGGACGTGCACGAACCCAGGCACCGATCATTGCGGGGGGCAGCGGCGGTGAAACGGCAGGCGGACTAACGACAGATGCAAACAACCGACTTTGCAAAAGTGCCTCTAGTCCAAGTAGCCGATATCGAGGCTCTCCGGCACCACCCAGCAAAAACGTCCGTCGAATAATGCCGTCGGTATCAGGCTGGGCGTGTATCTGCGCAAGTGACAATGCCCCACGGCTTATGTCGGCAAGCGGCACAAGATCTCCATCAAAGACCCCCTCTTGTACGCGTGGAATGACTGGCAGCACTACGTTGCCCGCGCGCGCAATCGAATCGCCGAGCACAGCATCGGCTCGCGGATTCAGCCTGTCGGGCTCGGCAAGAACGAAATCCAGGCCAATTACTGCGGGTTTGGCGGAAGCGATACGATTAATCAGGGTTGCGTGAATGACTCGATTCCACGGCCAGCGACCGAGCTGCTCCAAGCTGGCTTGGTCAACACCAACGATGACCACTTCCGGGATGGCGGGCCGCTGCCAGACCTGCAACGCAAGATCGTAGGCCGCCTGATCCACCCGGCCAAACCAATCCCAACGCGCGGCAACGGCGATGCCCACACCAAGCAACAGGACAATGCCGATCCACTCATGCCGAACGGAATGTCTCATGTACCGATTAAGCCCTGCGAGAAATGCAGCAAATGTATAAGTCTTCCGCTGGCTTCACGCTAGAACAACCCGCCGAATACCTCGATTACCTCAGTGTCGCTCCATTCTCCGGGCTGCTTGATATTGCCTGGCGACGAGCCATTGGCAACTCCTCTAACTCGCACAAAGTACGTGCCAGTCGGTAAATTGTTGAGTACCAGTGTCGTCTCGGCAGTCACGCGTGATTGCACAATCTCATGGAACATTTCGTGACGCGAAACTTCGACGTGGTAGAAATCGTCGGTGCCGCTTTTCCATTTCAGCTGCGAGATTCTCCCCATCACCACAGGGGTGATTTTTAGCTTAGCAGCGGCTCGAACCGTCGCAGATTGCGACTCGCCAAACGGCCCCTGCTTGCCATTCGCATCAATGGCCGCAACGCGCCAGTAGTAACGGCTGTCGGCACTTGCGATGGGGATGTCCACATGGGTTGCGGCAATCAGTGCCCGCTCAATCAGGACAGGCGCGAACGCTTCATTAGCCGCGATTTGAAAGCGGTATGACACCGCACCGGCACCGACCGCCCAAGAGAAGGAAGCATGACCCGCTGCCACGGTGGCTCCGTCAATGGGTGAAATTAATCGCGGCGGAAACGGTCTTGCACCGACAGAAAAGGACGTCACGCTATCCAGTCCTTCGAGTCCGGCAGGGTCAATGGCGCGAACACGAAGTTGTAACGTCCCATCGGGCAAATCTCCTAGTTCGACGCTGGGCTTTGTGCTGACGACCTCGCCCACCAGCTGCAAAAACGACCGGTCAAATGCGACTTGCGCACGATAGCCGCTGGCACCGACCACCGCTGGAAAGGTGACGTTTAAAGTAGGCCGCGTGTGGACCGAGGTAAGTGTCGGTAGGCTTGGCGGCGGGAGTAGCTTGATTGGGCCTGACGCGCCCATATCAGCTTCAACCACCGCTCCAAACCCCGCCTTCAGCAACAGTCCGCCAGTGTCTAGTGAGTTTGCACGACCTGTGACACCAACGGCACCTTCAATGACCTCGCTAAACGCTTTCTTGCCGTTCTCATCCGTGCCTGCGCGAAACAGCGTCCCACGTACGCCCATGTTCGAAGTCGGTGTGCGCACCTCGTACTTGGCTGCCGCATTCTGTTTGGTCACCACAGTTTCTAGCCGCCCGCGGTCCAACCGAACCACCGACTCACCAACCGTTGTGTTCGCCAGTCGACGAGTCCGCTCGAGCTGCACGGCAGATTTCGATTGGATGGTCAAGGTCGAGCCGTCAGCGAGTTTGATGGTGACAAAGCCATTGTCGCCGGTTTTGATTTTGTCGCGTTCCGCGAGCACCTGCCCGGCCAAAAGCTTTTGGTTGTTGGCCTCAACTTGTCCACGCACGGACACCACGCTGGCTCCGGCAAATTCTGCTCGCATCGCCGCCACCGGTATTCGAATTTGGTGGCCGATGGGAATCTTCGCCGGATCGACCGTTGGGTTGTACCTTGCCAAAAGTGTCCCGTCGTTTCGATCGGCGAGAAACCGTCCGGCTAGCGCCAAAAAAGTATCACTCCGCTTGGCGGCGTAAAGGTAGACGCGCTCAGGGTTTGCTGCGGTGGCGGGCAACTGGGACAGTGGCAGGAGCAGCACAGCGGCGACGCTAGACCCAGTAAAGCGACCGAGCCGCGCATTGAGAGTTCGGAACTTCAACGGATCAACCTATCGGCAAGTCAAGTTGGCAACGAGTTGGCAAAACGCGGCTGCGTAAGTCACGCGTTCGGGACTAGTTTAATTTGAGCCCTGCCGAGGCAATCGTGAAAAATGCGCGGTAATTGCCCGCCTTAGCTAATCTTGCGGCGCGCGCAAAACCAATCAGGCTACTGGGCTTACCCTCTCAAGACGGTAGCCGAAATTGTAGATGGGCGTGAGTCGAAGCCCATTTAACGGCCCCAAGTCGAGCTTCTTGCGGATACGGCTCATATGGGTGTCGACCGTACGCGATTGCACCTCCGACGAACGGCCCCAAACACTCTCGGTGATATGGCCCCGCGACAGCAATTGACCGATGTTTTGGAACAAAAACACGCTCAATTCGAATTCTTTGTCCGTCATTTCAATCACAACGCCGTTCACAGCGACGGTGCGGTTCGAAAGATCCATGAAATACGGAGGCATATCGATATTGGTCGGCTCGATCGCCCGCGCACGAGAGCGCCGTATCAGCGCATCAACCCGCGCCAGCAGTTCCAAGCGGCGAATCGGCTTGACCATGTAGTCATCGGCACCGGCAGCCAGAGCGGCGACAATGTCGGCTTCGGAATCCCGGCTAGTGGCGAATAGTACTGGCGCTTCTATCTGCTGCTTTTGACGCAGCCACTGTAGGACTTCCGTCCCGGAAAGGTCCGGCACATGCCAATCGAGCAGGTATAGGTCGAAACTTTCGCGTCCAAGTTCCCTGACCATGGCTTTGCCCTGAGTGTAGTGGTGAACCGTGTGGCCAGCCGCCTCTAGCCATTGTTTTATCGCCGCGCCAACGTCGATGTCGTCCTCCAACATTGCGATTCTCATTGCCTGACCCCCTTGGTCTGCACGGTGTCTGCCGTCCTTCGCCGACGCAATTGTGCGTTACAACGGCACCTTTGGGCATTTCAAGCCCACGTACCTGATGCTGCGTCCTTGTCGTTATTATCCCATTAGTCAGCGACCAGCCCCAACCCTCATAGCCCTTCCTTCTCACGTATATTTGATGGGTCGCCTGCTGCGTCGAAGCACGTCGCCCGTTGGCCGAGTGGCAAACCAATTTGGCTGGTTCCCACTTTGCAGCGGATGCGGGCTGCACATTCGCCTCGGGCGTTTAGACGGCGAGTTTGGAAGGCGAATTTCTGCCTTGCTTCCATCGCATCGCCGTCCATGCTGCGGTCGATCAGGCAAAACATCACCCGCCCACCGTACCGTTTTCGAATGCGCCTCTGTGAAACGTTCAGGGGGAGACCTTCTCAACCATCCCACGCTTACAATAGCGCTTTCATCGCTCGATCCAAGCCTTCCACCGTCATGGGGTACATACGATCCCCCATCAGTTGACGGGTGATAGTCACAGACTGCGTCCACTGCCAATGCGCTTCCTGCGAGGGATTGATCCACGCCGCATTTTTGTACGTCGCCAAAAGGCGTTGCAACCAGACGCTACCCGCCTCTTCGTTCCAGTGTTCGACGCTACCCCCGGGCTGCAAAATTTCGTATGGACTCATCGTCGCATCGCCGACGATGATGAGCTTGTAGTCCTTGCCGTACTTGTTTAGCACATCCCACGTTGAGAACTTTTCAGTATGACGCAGGCGGTTGTTCCGCCATACCGACTCGTAGAAAAAGTTATGAAAGTAAAAGTACTCTAGGTGTTTGAACTCCGTTTTGGCGGCAGAAAACAACTCCTCACAGCGATGAATGTACTCGTCCATGGAACCACCGACATCAAGAAACAGCAGCACCTTCACACGATTGTGGCGCTCAGGCACCATTTTTATGTCCAAATGGCCAGCGTTACTCGCAGTTGCCTTGATAGTGTGATCCAAATCGAGTTCTTCTTCTGCTCCGCTGCGGGCAAATTTACGCAGCCGCCGTAGGGCCATCTGCACATTGCGAATACCAAGCTCAACTTGGGAATCGTAGTCGCGATACTCGCGTTGATCCCACACCTTCACCGCAGACTTGTTGCGACTTTTGTCTTGTCCGACGCGAATACCCTCGGGATTAAATCCATAGGCGCCGAACGGGGAGGTGCCAGCTGTACCGATCCACTTGTTCCCGCCTTGGTGCCGCCCTTTCTGCTCCTCCAAACGCTGTCGGAGTGTTTCCATCAGCTTGTCCCAACCACCCATTGCTTCGATCTGTGCTTTTTCTTCGTCCGACAGCGTTTTTTCTGAGAGCATCTTCAGCCACTCGTCTGGAATATCCTTTTCAAACAACTTGGTTAAGGCGGCATCGAGGTTTTCAACACCCTTAAAATAATGAGCAAAAGCGCGGTCAAAGCGATCATAGTTGGCTTCATCCTTAATCAGGCAGGTTCGGCAAAGATAGTAAAAGTCATCCACGCTGCCATAGGCCAATCCCTTCTGCATGGCTTCACAGAGGTTGAGGTACTCCTTGACTGAAACCGGCAGGCCGGATTCTTTGAGTGAAAGAAAAAAATCAATCAGCACTCGCCGGCCATCCTACCCGCGGCGCTTCGACAGAAAAATCAAGCGCTCAAACAGATGCACATCCTGCTCGTTTTTGATGAGTGCGCCGTACAAGGGTGGGATTAGCTTGTTGGCGTCTCCCGATTTCAGCGCATCAACCGGGATATCTTCTGCCACAAGCAATTTGATCCAATCAAGCAGCTCCGAGGTTGACGGTTTCTTTTTCAGGCCGGGCATCTCGCGGATGTCAAAGAATACTTGAAGTGCTTCCTTCAAAAGCGCCTTTTTAAGTCCCGGGAAATGCACGTCGACGATCTGTTGCATCGTGTCATGATCAGGGAAGCGGATGTAATGAAAAAAGCAGCGCCGCAAAAATGCGTCTGGCAGTTCTTTTTCGTTATTGCTGGTGATAAATATAATCGGTCGATGTTTAGCTCTGATCGTCTCGCGTGTTTCGTAGCAGTAAAACTCCATACGATCGAGTTCGCGCAGCAAGTCATTAGGAAACTCGATGTCCGCTTTGTCAATTTCATCGATCAGCAGCACCACTTGCTTGTCCGCGTTGAATGCCTGCCAGAGTGTGCCTTGATGAATATAGTTGCGGATATCGTTGACTTTTTCGTCACCAAGTTGTGAATCACGCAAACGTGAAACGGCGTCGTATTCGTAAAGACCTTGTTGCGCTTTGGTGGTTGATTTGATGTGCCACTGGAGTAACGGCTTGCCGAGCGACGCCGCCACCTGTTCGGCAAGCATCGTCTTGCCGGTGCCAGGCTCTCCTTTAATGAGTAACGGTCGCTGCAACGAGATCGCCGCGTTGACAGCAAGCATCAAGTCTTGCGTGGTAATGTACTTTTGGCTGCCGGTAAACTTCATGTGGCTTATAAACGTTGGTAACGTAGATTGGTTGGTCAAAAGGTTCTCATTATAGGAGGTCGGTATGCGTTCCATTCCTTTCCATCGCAGAACAGGTTTGTTCCCGCTCAGCCAACTCTGCGGCGCTATCGCGACAACAGCAGCGCTTCATGCCACGGTTGCCGCGGCACAGTCCAGTTTGACGATCTACTCAAGCGCCCAGCCGGGCACTCTGTCGACGGCGTCATTCAAGAGCGGTGGCGAATATGGCGGGGTTCCAGGCTACGCAGTAGTGCGTCAGGAGCAAACGTTCGACCTTACCCGGGGCCGCACTATCGTACGTGTCAGCGATGTACCCGCACTCATCGACCCGACCACCGTGTCATTTGAATCTTTAACCGACGGCACCGGTACACGGGTGATCGAGCAAAATTTTGAATTCGACTTGACGAGCACCCGCAAGCTTCTCGAAAAATACCTTGACCGCGAGGTGACGGTTGAGCAAGGCCGAGGCAACTCGGTGGAATCAACCGTGGGAGTACTGCTTTCCGCCCGCGAAGGCATTGTTTTGAAACTTTCCGATGGCAGCATCCGAACCATCAGCAACTTTAGCAGCATACGCTTGGCGAGTCTGCCTGGTGGGCTGATCAGCAAACCGACACTCGTCTGGGATCTTGCCGCCGAGCGGGCTGGCAGCCACAAAACGCGCTACGGCTACCAAACTCAGGGCATTACTTGGTGGGCCGACTACAACCTTACCCTGAATGAAGACAGTAACGCTTGCAAACTCGACGTGGGCGCGTGGGTGACCATCGTCAACCAAACTGGCGCAACCTTTAACGATGCCAAACTCAAACTGGTCGCCGGCGATGTGCAGCGCGCACAGCCGCGTGGCGCTGCCGACGGTGTCTACCCGATGCAGACTCGTGCCGTTGCTGAACCCAAGTCGGCTGGCTTCGCCGAGAAGTCTTTTTTCGAATACCACCTCTACACCCTTGGCCGGCCAACTACTTTGAGTAACAACAGCACCAAACAAATCGAGTTGTTTCCTAGCGCTCGCAGTGTGCAATGCGAGAAATCGCTCGTCTACTACGGTCAGGCCGGATGGTTCAACGGTTACTACGGCGGCCCGATGACCGACAGAAGTTTTGGCAATCAGTCGAACAAGAAAATCGATGTGTATCTTCGCTTTAAAAATCGCGAAGACAACAAACTCGGCATCCCGCTGCCAGCTGGGAAAATTCGCGTTTCCAAACTAGACACGGCCGACCAATCGCTGGAGTTCATTGGTGAGGATTTGATAGATCACACCGCCCGAAACGAAACTATCCAAGTAAAGCTGGGCAGCGCATTTGACGTAGTTGGTGAACGACGCCAGATAGACTTTCGCGTTGACAACAATGCAAAGTGGATGGAGGAAGACATCGAGGTCAAGATTCGCAACCAGAAGGATGTTTCTGCAGCGGTCATCGTAAAAGAGAACTTGTACCGCTGGGCAAATTGGACAATCAGGGCAGCCAGCACCAAGTTTGAAAAAGTCGACGCACGCACGGTTCACTTCCCGCTCGCCATTGGCAAGGGGGCTGAGTCGGTTGTGCGTTACACCGTGCGCTACACTTGGTAGGGTAGTTTCCGCCGTCAGCGTCGGCGGGAAACCACTTTATCTTGAAGAATGGACTGCAAAATCGAAAACACGTCTGGTGAAAACAGCAGCCCGACGTGCCCGATACCGTCCACGACGATATTGTCTGACCAGTCCAGTCTTGAGGTTTCAGGCGGGTATACCAAATCATCATTGCTAGTGTAAATCGACCAGCTAGGTGGCTTTGGCAAACTCGACCTGCGCTCTCCCTGTTCCAGTTCGTGTAACCAGCCGCTTTGCCGCTGCATCTGGCGAACACAAGCGCCAAGCCCAAACACGGCCAGGTCACTCCCATGGTGAGGCGACCCCAGACTGACAAAACCGTCAATCCGCTGGCTGCCCGCTTGGGCATGACGCAGCATGTAGGCCCGTGTGACCAAACCACCCATGCTGTGGGCGATGACAAACACCTTCGCGGCTCCTGTCGCCGCGCAGACTTCCTCAATACGTTTTGCCAACTGGGCAGCGAACGCATCGAGCGAGGCAAATGGAGGCTCGAGGTCGATGGTAAACACAGGGCCGATTCGGGCAGTGTACAGCCGTTTGCAAAATCGCCACCACATGCCGCGGTTCGAACAATAGCCATGCACCAGTAGAATAGGCATACCATTTCCTGCCACCACAGGCTCTGGTCCCATCGCAGCATCGGCAAACGGCTGGCTCCAGTTAAAGCTGATCAAACGCGCGAAAAACTCTCCCACCCAAGCCGCCCAAGCAGTACCCGCCGGCTCGCGCCGACCTTCTCGCCAGCGCAAGGCGCTAGCCACCAGGAAACTACCGGTCGCATGGGAGACGCGCCAAAGTGCTCCAATCAGCACAATCACACAAACAATTGCCAGAAGACTCTCGTCGCGCGAATGCATCCACCAACCAAGCAACACATAGCCGGTAAGCTCGGCACCAATAATGAAGCGTAGCCAGCGCTGCAACATTAGACTGAGCCGAGCAGCTTAAGCAACCACAGCACTGCCATGCCAACACCGAGTGTGGCGAAGATATTCCGTGTCCGCCACGCGACCCAAGCAGCACACAATGCTGCCGCGATGCGATAAATGTTGACGATTTCTTGGGGGGCCAAGTCGCGAAAAAGCACGTCCGGCAAGATCAGCGCGGGAAGTACCGCAGCCGCAACAAACTTCAGTGCACGCTTCAGCCATGCCGGGACAGCGGTACGCGCAGGCAGCACGATGAAGGATGCTCGAGCTGCTACGGTCACCAGCCCGGCACCGACAATCGTCACCACGCCATACCAATCCGTTGCGATACTCATCGTGCAATCCGTTTCTCACGGTCTTGGCGGTAGTCGAGCCAAGTGCCAATTGAGACCGCAACAAAGGCCGCTGTAATCAAACCGAGTTTCATCGGCAAGCCCGCCGTAAAAAACGCCGCCACTAACGCGGCTCCGGCGGTAATCCAATGCGTCCTGGTTGTCAGCGCCGGGAATACCAAGGCCAAGAATACCAAAGGGATCGCGAAATCCAGCGACCACTGTTTCGGCACCAGTGTCCCAGCAAAGATGCCAATGGCCACCATGGCGTTCCAGATCAACCAGGTAGGCACCGCACCACCGATGTAGTAGGCATCAACGTGTTTGTGGGAACCGTCGGGCGTGAAGCGTGCGTTGACCAGCGCAAACAGGTGATCGGTCAGAGCGTAGGACAATAACCACTTTCGACCCGTCGATAGTTCGCGAAAAAACGGCGCAAGGCTCGCTGAATACATCACAAACCGCAAGTTGACCACCAACACTGTCGCCAACACAATCGGCATCGGCGCACTCTGCACCATAAGCCCGATAGCCGCTAGCTGTGAGGCACCGGCGTAAACAATGATCGACATCGCCAGTGCAAGCCAAGCGTCCATCCCCGCCGCAGTGGATGCGGTGCCGACAATCAAGCCAAAGGGAATGAGCCCAATCACTGAGGGAAAGGCGTCTTTTGCGCCTTGTCGGTAGGCTTGCTGTCGAGTTTGCACTTGCGAAGTTTGATAGCAGGAGAGAGACGTATTTTATGCGCTACCGTGCTCGCCTGAACGATTCATAGGTGGCCTGCTGCATCGAAGGACGTTTCCTGCGAGCGATTGGCAAAGCCATTCGGCTCGTTCCTCGTCGGTCAGGCGAAACATCGCTCGCCCGCGCCCTCGCTTTCAAGCGCCCGCCGAGAAATGTTCAGATGCGTTCCCTGCTTCCAATCATTTCCAATCATATCCAATCGTCTGCGTCACCTCGCTACCTGAATCTGCGTGCGAGAATGCATACGCGGGCATGAAGTGCTCATCGCCCTGATTGGCATCATTGCGGCCACCCATCGAGCAGTTTCCCCCTACTTTTGCCTGCCAACATGATTCTTTACGCCTCTGCAATATTTGTTTCCGCCTTCTTGCTGTTTCTGGTTCAGCCGGTGATAGCCAAACAAATCCTGCCATGGTTTGGGGGAACTGCGGCGGTTTGGACAACCTGCCTGGTGTTTTTTCAGAGCACCTTGCTGCTTGGATACTTCTACTCTGATTGGTCGACGCGCAAACTGACGCCACGTATTCAAGCGATTTTGCATGTGACGCTGATTGCGGCAACCCTGCTGCTATTGCCGATCATCCCAGACACTGCTTGGAAGCCCGCTGGTGATGAGAAGCCAACGTTCAGGATCATTCTGTTGCTCGCCGCGACCATCGGCCTACCCTATTTCCTGTTATCCACCACCAGTCCACTGATTCAGGCCTGGTTTTCGCGCAGTTATCCTGGCCAAAGCCCATACCGGCTGTTCGCACTGTCAAATCTCGCATCGATGCTGGCGCTATTGGGCTATCCGTTTTTGTTTGAGCCGAACATTGCCACCAAAAATCAGGCCATCGGTTGGTCGCTGGGCTTCGCCACTTTCGCCGTATTGATCTCAGGTGCGGCATGGTTCGCCGTCAAAACACAACGCGAAGTGGCCCCCGTTGCTGCAGCCATGGAGGCCGACGCGGTAGCGCCAACCTGGCGGGAGAAGCTATTGTGGATCGTACTTTCGAGCATCGGCTCAACACTGTTACTGGCGATTACGAATCATTTGACGCAAAACATCTCGTCGATTCCGCTGCTATGGGTCGTCCCGCTGGCACTGTATCTACTGACCTTTATCCTCACATTCGACGGCAAGGGCATGTACCAACGAACGCTGATCATGCCATTACTCGGCGTATTTCTCGTCGGCATGGCATGGACACTTGCGGACTCTTCGCTGCACTTTGAATTGAAGTGGCAAATCGGTATCTTTTCTGCCGGGCTGTTCATCGCGTGTATGTTCTGCCACGGTGAGTTGGTCGAACGCAAGCCGCATCCGAAATTTCTCACCCAGTTCTACCTGATGATTTCTGTCGGCGGTGCGCTTGGTGCGGCGTTGGTTGGCATTGTGGCACCGCTCACGTTGAATGCCTACTATGAACTGGAACTCTCGTTGATCGCACTTGCCGCGTTGGCCGCATGGCTATCGTGGGGGATGTGGTCGCGCGGAAATGATGCACCGAAGTGGATGGTCTACGGTGCAAACGCCGTTGGTGTCGTGGTGTGCGGATTTTGTATTGGCGCGACCGTGATGACCATGCGAAGCTATAACGATAATGTTGTCTATCAAACGCGCAATTTTTATGGCACGTTACGCGTCAAAGAATACCGACCGCCGGAAGTCCAGTATCGGCGTCGCTCACTCATCCACGGCGCGATCCTGCACGGCGACCAGTACATCGATCCGCCCTACAATCGGTCGGCGACCACCTACTACAAACCGAAGTCTGGTATCGGCCTGACGTTGCTGACCAAAGAGCGGATTAACCCCGGTCAGCCTCGCCGGGTCGGGCTGGTTGGCCTTGGCGCAGGCACGCTGGCTACCTACGGCAACAAAGGTGACACATTCCGTTTCTACGATATCAATCCGGCGGTGGTCGAAATCGCCAAGCGCGAATTTACCTACCTCAAGGAATCAGAAGCGAATATCGAAGTTGCGTTAGGCGATGCACGCCTGAACCTGGAACGCGAGTCCCCGCAAAACTTCGACGTACTTGCCATCGATGCATTTTCATCCGATTCGATCCCGGTGCATCTAATTACGTTAGAAGCCCTCGATATCTACGCCAAACACATGAAACCCGAGGGCGTGATTGCGTTTCACGTTTCGAACCGTTTCCTAGACTTAAAGCCAGTCGTACAGTTGCTGGCGGACAAACGCAACTGGCACACCGCGTGGATTCGCGACACCTACGAAGACGGTAGCACCAGCAGCGACTGGGTATTGGTCACCAGACATAAACCATTTTTGCTGAGGCGCGACATTGTCGATTCTAGCTACGTGATTCCTCCCGAGCCAGGCTGGCGCGCATGGACGGATGACTTTAACAACCTGCTGCAGGTGTTGAAATGAGCGTTGAAACGTCGACCAGAAGCTGCCAGCCGTGCACTGCCTGCTGCGACGGCTGGGTACGCATCAATGTATTTGACCAACCGGTACTGCCGGGCCGACCGTGTCCTCACTCGGTCGGCCCGGTGGCCAAGCACGGCGGGGGGGGTTGCAAAATTTATGCAGAACGTCCGATCGACCCGTGTGTGAACTTCAGCTGTGGCTGGGTGCGCGAATCGAGTCATTTGCCATTCTGGATGAAACCCAACGATGCCAAGGTGATTGTGCTGCCGGCGTGGACCACCTGGCGCACCTTTCCCGTTGATTTGGCGTTGCCCGTAGGCCCGCTGATCCCTCACAAAGCCTTGAAGTGGCTGCAACAGTATTCCAAAGAACAATTTCGCCCCTTGATTTATTCCGAACAAGAAATTGACCGGAGCGGTCATTACACGGGCGAACAGCGCGTGTTGGGCTTTGGTCCGCCCACATTTCAGCAAGAAATGCTTGACCTTGTGCGCGACCGGAGGCTCGGGTGACGGCGCTAGTGACGGCGCTCTGGTCGCACCTGCCCAGCCGCACACAGGGTTGGATGTCGTTTCACATCGTTGCTTTAATCAGTGTTGGCTTGTGGCTAGATGCCCGCTTGGGTTGGCCCGGCCAGCACCTCGCCACGGTCTGGGCGTTCGGCGTATTGGCTTGGTGCTTTTGGCTTGGACGGCGCCTCGAACGGCAGGTACTAGTGTTGGCCACCTTACTGTCAGCGGTGGGCGAAATCTTCCTGTCACTGGTATGGGGCGTGTACGACTACCAGTTTCATAACGTACCTCTGTTTGTGCCGCCCGGGCACGCCCTACTCATGACGCTGGGGATCCTCGTCGCGCGCCGGTTTATGCGTTGGAGTAGTTTGCTGGTCAGTCTCGTCACTGGTGCGGCGCTGTTTTGGGCGATCTACGTTGGCGTGGCCGACACCGACCGCTACGGCGTCGCGCTGTTTGGTTTGTATGCCGCCTGTCTATGGTTTGGCCATGCCCGCCCGTTGTACGCGACCATGTTCGTGCTGGCGCTTATGATGGAACTGTATGGCACCGCAATGGAAAATTGGGTTTGGGCATCCACCGCGCCATGGGTCAAATTGTCGGCCGCCAATCCGCCGTTCTCCGCTGGCGCGTTCTATTGCGCGTTGGATCTCTTGGTACTCAGCATTCTTCATCGGGGGCAGCCGCCACCAGCCAAACTCGATATGGGCGCGGAAGTAAACAGCTAATTTGCAGATTCGGAAAGTCCCCAAATGGAGGGCGTTTCGGAGCAATAATCGCTGAAAGGGCCCGTCTAATGAGGGGTTTTTCGTATGTGAGCTGCGTTCCGGTCATGCGACTCGTAGAATGCAGAAGTTCGGGTTGTTCAGGTCAGCAGAGTAAAATAAGTGGAGTTTCCGCCGCATTCGGACTGACAACCCAGGCGGGCCCGCCCAACGCTTTTGTACGCTCACCTTTGCCCTAGGCCCCTAGATGTCCTTTGCTTCACTGAATCTCGCACCAGAAATCCTCCGCGCGGTACACGAACAGGGGTATACCGAGCCCACCCCAATTCAGGCGCAAGCCATTCCAGCCGTTTTGAATCGGCTCGACATCATGGGCTGCGCACAAACCGGCACCGGCAAAACAGCGGGCTTTACGTTGCCACTATTGCAACTGCTCGTCCCGTTTGCCAGCAGCAGTACCTCTCCTGCCAAACATCCCGTCAGAGCGTTGGTGCTGACACCGACACGGGAACTCGCAGCGCAAGTCGAAGAGTCGGTTCGCACCTACGGCAAATATCTGCCATTGCGAACAGCGCTGCTCTATGGCGGCGTGGATATCAAGCCGCAAATTAAATCGATACAAGGTGGCGTGGAGATCGTTGTCGCAACGCCCGGACGGCTGTTAGACCACCTCGAACAGAAGAGCATCAATCTTTCTCAAGTACAAATGCTGGTGCTTGACGAAGCGGATCGTATGCTCGACATGGGCTTCATGCCGGCCATCACACGCATTCTCGCGGCGCTCCCACCAATACGTCAGAACTTGTTGTTCTCCGCGACCTTCTCCGAAGACATTAAGAGGCTCGCCAACGGTTTTATGCGCAACCCGACCATGATCGAGGTTGCCCGCCGCAACGCCCCCGCTGAACTCGTGACGCATCAGGTGTACGAAGTGCCAGCTCTGAAAAAACACGCGTTGTTGGCGCATCTGGTTAAGACGCGCGATATGCAGCAGGTGCTCATTTTCTGCCGGATGAAACGCGATGCGGATAAGTTGGCACGCCAATTGGTGCGCGACGGGTTATCGGCAACAGCCATCCACGGCGACCGCAGCCAGTCGGAGCGCAGCCTTGCGCTCGATGAATTCAAGACGGGAAAAGTTAAGTTACTGGTCGCCACCGATGTTGCTGCGCGCGGTATCGATATCGACCAACTGCCGTTTGTCATCAACTACGAAATCCCCAATACGCCGGAAGACTACGTGCACCGCATCGGTCGTACCGGTCGCGCAGGCTCCCCCGGCGAGGCGATTTCGCTGGTCAGCCCGGAAGAAATGGACTACCTCACCAGTATTGAAAAGTTGCTGAAGCGGCAAATTACGCGCCTTCCGCTGCCATTACTCGGCGGTGAACGCGATACCCGACCACCTCGCGAACGCGACGCGGCCGCCCGAGCACGGGGAGGCGCCGCCCCCCTCAGCGAAGAAGAACGCCGCGAACGCAGTGAGCAACGCCGTGTCCGCGACGCCAAAGAGTCTGCCCGCGCAGGCCGTGCACCCTACGTCGGCGGCGCTGAGGTCGCAGTCGCCCAGACCACGACCGTGTATCCGCATTTCGATTTCAGCAAGCCCTACGAAGCTCCAGGCAAAGATTCCCAAGTGCAATCTGCACTGGTAGCCGCTACTCCGCCACCGTCACACCGCCCGCAAACGCGCTCGGTAGGTGCGCTACTCAGCCGCAAGAAAATCGACAAGCCATAGACCTTTTTCCGCGATCCGCATTCGCGCGTGCGTCTCCCTGCTACAGTCAAAGCGCGATGTAGGCGCGTTTTTTCATTCCCACGCTGTGGGCGACTTTTGTTCTTGCGGCTTCAAAGCGGGAAAGTCGCAGATTTTGCAACCCGGCGACTGCAGTCGATCTGCTTTTTCGCAAGCGGCAGCGCGAGTTACCTGGTTGGGTGATGATTCACGCATCCGCTTATCCAGAGACCCATATGTACGCACTGAAACATTTTTCCCCCACGATCATCTCGATTCTTGCCATCGTCGCGCTACTATCCCACGGCCCGATTGCGCAACCTGCCGACTACCACGCGTTTGCCGATACGCGCCCGCTCTTATCCCTGCCAAACGCGCTAGATGTCTTGTCTAACGTCGGCTTTCTGCTTGTCGGCGTTTGGGGGTTATGGACTCTCAAATCAATCCCCAACACCGCGCCTTCCAGCACCATTCGTTCCGCCTGTTTCGCCTTTATGTTGGCCCTGACACTGACTGCGTTTGGGTCCGGTTACTATCACTTAGCACCCGACAATGCGCGCCTCGTTTGGGATCGTCTGCCCATCGCACTTGCATGTGGCGCGTTACTTGTTGGCGGTTTTGCTGAAACCCACCGACAGACCCACAAGTTCGCGCTGCTGTTCATGCTGGCTACTGCGGTTATCAGCGTGATTTGGTGGGCCGCGAGCGAGCGCCGCGGTGTTGGCGATTTGCGTCCCTATCTGGCCTTGCAAGCCGCGCCATTGATCCTAATTCCACTTTGGCAGTGGGCAAGTGACAAACCAACAAGGGACCGTGCGGCATTCGGTTGTGCCATCGCTTTGTATATCTTGGCCAAGATTGCCGAACTCAACGACGCCCACATTCATGCGCTCCTGAGTGTGGTTAGCGGGCATGCCCTAAAACATATTCTCGCCAGCTTGGCAGCGCTAGTGTTGGTAGCCGAAATGCTACGCAAGCTGCAAACACCATGCATAGCGACTCGTTAGGAGGCGGAGATGATTGGCTACATTGTTTTGGCAGGCGCAACCTGTATAGCGTTTGAACGCTGCCGGTCTGGGCGGGGATTGCCAGAGATGCCAACGTAGCCTTGGCGGGTCGTGGCGGCTAATATGGCCCAACACGGGGTGGTACCGCTCGCCGGGCTCACATGGGAGCGCTGGCTGCGGGCACAATCACTTTTTATGGTTTCTCAAACACTTCCGCCGCTCGTAACCGGGGCGCTGGCCTACTTCATGGCGACAACACCCGCTGGAGATGATCGCCAACGGCGTAATCGGCAGTATGCTGATCTTCTCCGTTCTCGGCCTAACCAACCTTCAACACCAGCTTGCCGAAGTTTTCGCCTTTGAATAACTTCATGAGCACCTCGGGGAAACGATCAATACCTTCCTCGACGTGTTCCTTTGATTTCATCTTGCCCTCCTTGAGCCAAGCGCCCATCGAAAGCGCACCTTCCTTGTAACGCGGCGCGTAGTCAAAAACAACGATCCCTTCCATCCGCGCACGATTCACCAGCAAGGACAGATAGTTGGATGGCCCCTTGATGGCAGTTGTGTTGTTGTACTGAGAGATGGCACCACAAATCACAATACGAGCGCGCAGGTTGATTCGGGTCAGAACGGTATCCAGGATCTCGCCGCCGACGTTATCGAAGTAGACGTCAATCCCATTCGGACACTCGCGCTTCAGACCGATCCGCACATCCTCGTTTTTGTAATCGATGCACGCGTCAAAGCCGAGTTCTTCGACCGCGATGCGGCATTTTTCCGCACCACCGGCAATTCCAACGACGCGGCAACCTTTGATCTTTGCCACCTGTCCGACCGTCGAGCCGACGGCACCGGTAGCGCCCGATACCACCACCGTCTCACCCGCCTTCGGCTGCCCTGACTCAAGCAACCCGAAATAGGCGGTCATGCCTGGCATGCCCAGCACGTTCAAAAAAGTGGTTAGCGGTGCCAAGTTCGGATCCACCTTGACCCACCCCTTGCCATCAGTCACACAGTACGTCTGAACGTTTGCCATCCCGGAGACATAATCCCCCGGTGCGAACTTGGCATTTTTAGATTCAACCACCTGCCCTATGCCCCCCGCCCGCATGACCTCACCCAGCCCGACTGGCTCGATATAGGATTTGCCCTCGTTCATCCAGCCACGCATTGCCGGATCTAGCGATAGGTACAAATTCTTGATAAGCAGTTGCCCTTCCCCAAGCACGGGGAGCGGTTCGTCCGCAAACGCGAAGTCGTTGCGTTTGGGCTCCCCCACCGGGCGTGCGATCAAGCGAACAGTGCGATTGGTGGTCATGGTGTTTCTCCGTTAGCAGCAAGGCCCGTATCCACGAGATGTGCGGGGCGGTGCATAGAAAACAAAAAAAGCCGGTGTGCGGCAGAGCGCACAGCCGGCTTTATGGAAGGCAGGTCTACTACTTCAGGTGCGATGCGACAAGTTTGGTCATCTCAAACATTGAGACCACCTTCTTGCCTCCAAACACAGCCTTCAGTTTTTCGTCTGCATTGATCATACGACGATTAACGGCGTCTTGGAGTTTGTTCTTCTTGATGTAGTCCCAAAGCTTCTTGGTCACTTCAGTGCGTGGGATAGCGGTAGCGCCGACAACAGCCGCCAAGACGCCAGACGGTGTCATTGGCTTCATGAACGCTGCATTTGGCTTACGCTTGGCGGCGGGCTTCTTCGCCGCTGGTTTCTTTGCTGCTGGTTTCTTTGCAGCCGGCTTCTTAGCGGCTGGTTTCTTCGCTGCTGGCTTTTTTGCGGCAGGTTTCTTTGCTGCTGGCTTCTTAGCAGCTGGTTTCTTCGCTGCTGGCTTTTTTGCTGCTGGTTTTTTTGCGGCCATGTACTTCCTCCAGTGTGTTGTCAAGGATATCCCTGAAAATGCAGCGGTCGGATGTTGCACGATGTCCGTCAAAAGCAATCGACTTTCATAGTGCAAATGCGTACCACGGCGCAAATATAACGCATTCTTTTGCGTCATGTGCAAGTGGTTATTGAGATTTTTGTTTTAACTGCACCAACCGTTTCATAGGGAAAAACCGTTCGTACGCCAATTCAAACGACTGTTGCTGTCTGCGAGACTCCTGTTTCAATGTAGAAAAATCTTTCCCGGCCCCTGCGCAGCACACAATCCATGTTGTAATCTCGCGCAGCAATCACCGCCAAAAAAGCCATTTCCCCTATGCAAAACCGCAACCTATTGCCGTTGAAAGTGTTTCTGTGAATCATCGTGACGTTGTCAGCCAACTGCAAACTTACCGTGCGATTGACGAGGTAGAGTCCATGCATCTGACGAAGACGTTGGACTTTGTTCGCCAAAATCCAGACCATTTCTGGTGCAGAACGAACCAAAGCGGGCACATCACCGCCTCAGCATTCTTGGTAAACCAGGATCATTCCCACGCATTGATGCTGCACCATGCCACACTCGACAAATGGCTGCAGCCCGGTGGCCACGTTGACGATAGCGATCTCGACCCGGCTGCCGCTGCCCGCCGCGAGACATTCGAGGAGACCGGCGCAACCATCGCCGATGGCGGCTCAACGAGTCTGTTTGACATCGACGTTCACGCGATTCCGGAACGCCGCAAACTTGGTACGCTCGAGCCGGCACATTTGCACTACGACCTGCGGTACTTGTTAGTAGCCGCCGCCGTTGGCATCACGATTTCTGACGAATCGTCAGGCTTCCGTTGGGTTGAAATATCGATGCTTGCCAGTGGTAACGTGGAATCTGGCATCGCACGCATGGCCAGAAAACTTATGAATCGCTGAGAAGAAAATGGAACTCGCAGACATCCGCAAAGACTACCGGCTCGCTTCGCTCAATGAGTCGGATGTTGATCCGTCCCCGTTCAAGCAGTTTGAAAAATGGTTTGCCGAGGCCCTCGCCGCCAAGGTTTTGGAAGCCAACGCAATGACATTGGCAACGATAAATGCGGAGCATCGACCCGCAGCGCGCATCGTGTTGCTCAAGGACTTCAACGAACATGGGGCGTCTTTTTTTACCAACTATGCAAGCCGCAAGGGCAACGATCTTGCCGCAAATCCACATGCCGCCTTGGTGTTTTTCTGGCCGGAACTGGAACGGCAGGTTCGATTGGAGGGCGTTGTCGAGCGGGTTGCCGCCGACGAATCAGACGCCTATTACGCTGTCCGCCCGCTTGGCAGCCGCATCGGTGCCTGGGCCTCCCCTCAAAGCCGGGTGATCGGTTCGCGCGAAACGCTGGAAAAGCGCGTCGCCGAAGTTACCGAACAGTTCGGCGACGCGCCGGTGCGCCCGCCATTCTGGGGCGGGTACCGGTTGATTCCGTCACTGTTTGAATTCTGGCAAGGAAGGGCCAGCCGACTGCATGACCGTATTCAATATCGTCGGCACAACAGCCAAGAGATGAATCACCGACTGCCGCCGGCTGGCGAATGGGTCGTTGAACGCTTGGCACCCTGATCGTGAGAATAGTACCCCGGCAGTTTCCTGAGATAGTCTGGGATGTTCGGATTTCGGACAAGGGTGCTAAAGAATTGCCGATCTGCATTGGTGGCCAGCGGGCTGAGTTGAGTGGTCTCGAACGGCAACTGAAATCGACAGGCTAACAACCGTTTCGCATCGGCCGCAGTAGGAACGTCGTTCGGCTTCCCGGCACCACAAAAAAGAAAATCTTTGCTGAACTGCTCGATGGAAATGCGTCTGGCAACGTCTGCCGGGCGCAGCGCCAAGGCTTGTCGTAATCTATCAGTTGTTACTTGCAAGCTCGTCGTCGGCAGGCTAGTCGCGGGACAATTGGGTGCGAGCACCTTTACACGCGACAAGGCGCGTGATGTGACACTCTGCCCACCTCCTGCTACCACCTCAAGGGCTGCAGATACACGAAACAGCTCCATCAGCGTTTGATCGCCGTACAGCGCATCGCCGCGAATCATGACCAGACGCACGTTGTTCTCTGTCGCTAGGACAAGATTTCGATACGGATCATCCACCGTGTCATCCACGATCACCAAATCTGCGAGGTAGCCGCTCGCGATGGTGCCGAGCCGCCCCTGCCAGCCCATCGCTTCGGCCGGATTGATCGTGACCATTTCAATCAGCTCGCGGTTTGAGAGCGCCCCACCGAGCTGGTGGATGTTGACCAAGTCCGCCACCTTCAACTCGCCCAATATGGATTTTGACCCAGATGGCGTCCAATCGGGTGCCAGCGAAAGCTTCACACCTGCGGCACGTGCTGCGGCAATGTCGGTCGTCTGGCCATAAAGGAGAAAATTGGAGAGTGGTGACCAGACCAGTTTTGCTCCCGCCTGGGCC
>JADCJC010000077.1 GCA_020247395.1 Rhodocyclaceae bacterium | reverse complement strand
TTGACCTGCCCGCCCACAACCATAAGGGTTGCTCCGGACGGGGACCCGTCAATTTTATTCAGCGCAGGTGATTCCGATATTGGGCTCCCGCCTTCGCCGCAGCGTGGAGATTCACCATATTTACTTACCGGATCAATAGAAGTTCCCCATTGCCAAACTCTAGCAAAGACGGGCAGATTCGAGCAAAAGTGGCTGGAGAAGACCGTCAATCAACGACTTTGTTGCGACCCGCGGAATTGACCGGGGTGACCGCAGTGGCCGCTGCGAGGTGCCATTAATGTTCTACCGCTTCGCCGCAGACGCCGTACTCATCGTCCACTTGCTGTTTATCGTTTTTGTGGTGCTCGGTGCGCTGCTGGCTTGGCGTTGGCGGTGGATGCCATGGCTGCATCTGCCCGCAGTGGTTTGGGGCGTTTGGACAGAGGCGACCGGAAACATCTGTCCCCTGACACCGGTGGAGAATGGTTTGCGGCGTGCGGCCGGCGACGCGGGGTACATGGGTGGCTTCATCGAGCACTATCTCCTTGCCATCATTTATCCGGCGGGTTTGACGCCGACGATCCAGTGGTGGCTTGCCGGGTTGGTGTTGGTCATCAATGTTGTCGCCTATGGCTGGCTGTACATACTGCGCCAAAGACGGCGGCGCGGAGAATAGAACGACCACCTTCGACCGTCAGTCAACTAGTCGTGCTTACGAGTTGAATCCCACTCGCTCAAGAATAAATAGTGGTACGTGCCTGATTGTCGCGATTGTTATTGAGACAGCGAAGCAATGCATGCAATGAAAAACAATTTCACACCCCTACTGTTTTCCGGCACTGTGCTTACAATCGGTCAAGCGGACTGATCACGCCGCGACCAGCGACGTTCAGCACATGGGTATAAATCATGGTCGTATTCACACTCGAATGCCCCAACAGTTCCTGCACACTGCGGATGTCGTAGCCCGATTGAAGTAGATTGGTGGCGAAGGAGTGGCGCAGGGTGTGCGGAGTTGCGGGCTTGGCAATCTGCGCCGCGACCAGCGCCCGTTTGAATTCGCGCTGAAACGTCTGGTCGTAAAGATGATGCCGCCGCTCGATGCCGGAATGTGGGTCGACCGACACCTCGGCCTGAGGAAACACCCAAAACCATGCAAGCGTTTTCCCCGCGTTGGGATATTTCTTCTCAAGTGCGTGCGGTAGAAAAACGCCGGCACGTGAAACTGCGTTATCGCGTGTCCAAACTGCTCGTGCATGAGCTAACTGCGCTCGGAGGGGCTCCTCCAGCGTGCTCGGTAGCATGACAACACGATCCTTGAATCCTTTTGCTTCGCGAATCACAATGGCGCGATGCGCGAAGTCAATATCCTTCACGCGCAGTTGCAGCGCCTCGTTGATGCGCATGCCCGTCCCATAAAGCAGCTTGCCGAGAACCGAGTGATGGCCAGTGAGCCGCAAAAGGATGGCGGAGACTTCGTCTGTTGAAAGCACGACTGGCAGTCGGCGGCGCACAGTTGGCCGAGTGACCTCATCGAGCCACGGTAGCTCAATGCTCAGGACCTTTTGGTAGAGAAAGAGCAGGCTGGATAGCGCGACGCGGTGTGTGGACACTGAGACCTTTCGCTCCACAGCGAGGAATGTCAGAAACGCTTCCACCTCTTTCTTGCCCATTTCCTTTGGGTGGCGTTTGCCCGCCCAACGGATGAAGAACCGGCACCAGTAAACGTAGTTCTCTTCGGTGCTTCGGCTGTAATGGAGGTAACGGATGCGCTCGCGCAGCTGGTCAAGCAACTTCAACGATTGTAAGGGCGGTAAAGCCCTGCTAGACTGCTTCGCAAATGGTGCTGTTCGCGGGGCAGCATTTGTGCCGGAAAACTTGATTTTGTTGTAACTGTACATTAATACAGTATATTTACCGAAGAGCTTGATTTCAAGATGTTTTTTCGAAATTTTCAAAACAAGTTGTGCGGCAGCCCAAGTAGTTGTGGAGACTGGGTACGGTTCTACAAATTAAGTTAAGCGCCATCTGCGATGCATTCCATCAAAACCGAAATCTCTCGCTACGTTGATGACGAGCCGCAACCGGGTGTTGTCGAGTGCGTATTTGTCGATGCCTTTGGAAAATCGCACTTCTTCATCGAGAAGACTGCAATAGTGTGCGCCGAGACACTTCTGGCAACGACCGCCTACCCAACTGCCGGAGAACTTGCATGCGAAGTTGAAGCGGAATGGAAAGATCAAAACGGCAACTTGCTAGTGCGTGTCTGCACCGAGCGCCCTTGGAGCATAGAGTCCGTTACCGGTGAGACCAGGTTTGTAGTTCACTCTTCTCAAGTTATGCGAAATGAAGCTGCCGCTTAACCCTTCATTCGTTCGGACGCGCTTCGCGCGCCGCACACTTTTGCGTTGAGGCTGTAGGAAAACCCCTTTTCAGCCGTCAATAGCCTCCACAAGCGCGCACGTTTTTTGTTGGAACCGGATAGGTCTTCTGTTGATCGATTTCGCAGCGGTGAATCGACGCGTTCAGCGCTGA
>JADCJC010000076.1 GCA_020247395.1 Rhodocyclaceae bacterium | reverse complement strand
GGCTGTATGCGGGCTGTGGCAGAAGAATATGTTTTTGTTGCCGTCTTCTGTCCATTCTTCCAGACGGTTGATGGCGTATTCCTGCTTGCTGGTGAGACCACCCGAATAGTGATGGAAGTCGTTTCCTCGCTGCGGCGCATTGTTCGCCATTACTACCGCGCCGATTCGCGCCAGAAGTGCCACGAGATTCTTCCCTCGCTTCTCTTCAAACTGATTTACATACCAGTTCGCAAAGTCATCAGCTACCGTCAAGTAATGCGACAGATGGTCTGGGTTCCACTTCAGCGTGGTGACAATTTCATCCGGCGTTGGTATCCGAATGTGTTTTGCCACATCAGGCTCTGCCACTAAGCGACGAAGCACGAACGGTGCAATCGCCTCTCGGTATTTGTCGACGTTGGCGAGCTTTGGAATCTCTCGCTTAGCTGCGGAGGAAGTCATGTCGTCAAGAAACTCCTTAGTGACCCATTCCGTGGTTACGAACTTTTCCCGAAATGCGTCTGTCCCCCGCTCGCTGTAGGCCATCTGATCGATATGGGTTGGGTCTAGCTTGGGATGTTGATCACCCCATATTTGTCCTGCCGTTCCGTCGCCGCCCACTTCTTGCATGAGAGGCAACACGTTGCGAGGCAGATTGCCGATTGGCGTTCCCGACAGGACATAGCAGCGTTTTGGTGAAACGCTGCGAATCGCCTGGCTTTGGTCGCTGTGGCTGTTGGCTAACAACTCGCCTTCATCCACAACCAGCACGGATACACGTCGGCGCAATGCTTTACCGTACGTGTGTTTGCGGCCAATGGCTTTCACCGTGCCATCCGCTTGGACAACCGGCTTCGTTTGAACGGGCATGCGTATGCGCGTGAGCGAAATCAGATTGATGCGTTTGAGTGACTGCAGCTTCTCAGCGCAATCAATGATTTGCCAAGAGTCAGGATCGAGTCCAATTTTCCGGAACTCGGCCGCACTTTCGTCAACGAGATAGCTTGGCGCACAAATGACGCCAGGACCATCGCCGCCCAACATACAAAGCGCGGCGGACAATCTGGCTTTCCCGAGACACTGTTCCCAAGCGGCGATCGCCCCGCGAGGCGAAATCAGCAGCTCAATGGTGTCCTCGAACTGGAAGTCCCAGCTTAGCCACTTATCAAGGCCAAGCGCGATTGCGCGACGCCGCCAAAATGCGGCAACGTCAGGGAAGGCTTTCGCCCGACCATGATGCGCGACGTACCAACCATCTGGCAAGCCGTCATCCTCTGCACTGGTTTCCCAGATCAAGTCGAAGCGCAGTTCCAGCTCGTCGCGGCTTGCACGATAGACCGTGCCTGCCACTTCAAACTGGTATTTGTCACCGTCCGGCGCAATCTTGACTGACTGCCCGGCTTTGATGACTGGTGAACCCCACTTGGACGGATCCGCGAGGTGCGTCTTTTTGGCGATGCCGATGCTGCCGACCGCCGCCCTCGCGTCGACGCCTTGGACAATATGTCGTAGAGGCGTGCGTTCGCGTTTGACTTCTTTTGCGCGACGCTTGATGTAACCCAACAACGAGTCCGAAAGTTCCGGCTCGCCGCCATGGTTGCGCACGATGTTCGGCAGCCTCATCAGTGATGCGATGGGGTCTGTCTGCGCGACGTGCATTTCTGCGTCGAGCAGGCCTTGACCGTGGTACACAACCCCTTTCGGAAGACGATGTCCTTCGTGGCGCTTCTCACTTGCTCGACAACGCAGAATGTCGTTCATCACCTTGGCCTGCATGAAGCCGCAGCCAAACTTCAAGTGAATCTTACGACCGTTGTGAGCTATCTTGACCCGCTTGTCGCCGGTAACTGGCAACGTAATCGTGGGTTCGTTGGCGTCAATCGAGATGCGTTTGACACGAGGCTCAGTTATATAGCGAATACTGATTCCCAAGTCATCTAGCGGCTCGTCCAGCGCTTTGATGCTGATGCGCTTTACTTCCTCGGATGAGGTGAGGGAGCCGAACGCAAGCAGCGCGACGCTGACTTGTGTTCCTTGGTCGGCAAATAAGCCGGCCGGCAAGGTGTAGACCGCACGAAGCCGCTCGCTTGCATCTTGAAACGATGACGCAAAGGTTGACGGCACGATGGCAAACACGACGTCCGCACAATCAAGCGCCTGCTCGATTGCGTACATGTGGCTGACCGCGCTTGTGTTCGGCCCATAGCGCCCGAAGGCGCTAGAGGCAAACGGCTGCATCGCCGGTGACTCGATGCGGCAGGAGAACGGTGGGTTGATGATGGCGACATTCATCGCCGATGCCCTTACCGCTTCCATGCCGGCCAGCTCGATTTTTGACTTGAAGCCTGCCTCTTTGAGTGTTTTGCTCAACTGGGCGACCGCAACGTCGTCCACGTCACATCCGTAGATAGCGTGTCTTTCCGGGTCGGCAAATTGCACCAACCGACCGGAACCTATGGAGTTATCCCACAGGGAGATGAGGCTTGTCCCGCTGCGGCTGAAATTCACCGCTTTGGAAGATGCGCGTTGTTCGACGAAGGCAACAAGCCTCCAGACGAACGCTGCCAGTGCATCAGAGGTAAAGAATTGCCCCTCGTGCTCTTGCCGCGCCGCATGCAGTCCGGCCAGTGAACCTGGCCGTACTGCTCTGCTGCCTTTACTTTCGAGTGCGCGTAATGGCTCGTACCAGCCCATTACGCCATCTCCTCTTTTAGTCTTGTTGCATATTCCGAAATAAAGATCTGGAACTGCTCGCTCAATGCCGGTCCAAGTTTGAATTCGAACTTCGACATGTAGGTCGTGACGACTATCGAGTGACCCGCCACACTACCAGCCGCTTCTAGCTTCTCTCGCAAGACAATTTTATCGTGCCAAGATTGGAAGCGAGTGGCGAGGGCCATGATCGATTTTGCTTGGACTGAATCGCCGATATGCTCGGCAAATGTCGCAAGATGCGTTAGCGTATTGTCGAAGGACGACCGCGAAGAGGTCGAGAGCGTCTTCCTTGAGGAGTAAGAATCAATCCATACGCGGGTCGTGAGTACCAAACACCCTTGCGAGTACTTCGGCTGCTCGCGGAACATACCAAACGTGCTGGCCATATCATTGGCGGCCTTGACTAAGGCTAAATGCTGGCCTTTGCCGCCGCCGTACTTTTGCGCGAGGTTATTCCAGATGGCATCGAAGTCTTCGAGCTTTGCGCGGTCAGAACGCGTGTGGCGATCCATGCCGTCAAAGACACGGTTTTCGTCGATGTCGAGTTTTGCACCTGTTGCGGCGAAGGTGACTGCTGCGTGTCGAATCACTTCGTTCAGATTGCTTTTGAAAGACTCGTCACGCAGGTTGCTGAGATGGTGATTGTTGGTACCAAACACCCGCTCGCACGCTTCGATCATGGTGCACTGCTGCGCCCACTTTCGATTGACCCGTTCAACGACGGGGTCAGTGACTTGATTTGGAGTAATCATGTTGTTTTCCAAGTTGACTGGCAACTCTCAGAACGAGAGTAACCAAGGTAGCAAAGGTCGCTCAAATGGCAAGGCCAAGTGAGGTCGATTTGCTGCGTTCCTGTTGTGCCGTTTCCGGCGGCTGAAGGTTTGAGCAACGTGCGAATGGACGCAAAGTCCATTTCAGTTGCCGCTGGATATGTCGGGTCTGGGTGGTCGCAACAGACGTGCAGAATCACCACCCCTTCTGAAGCAATGCAGCTCAGAAGTAAAACAGACGCCGTATCAACAGCGATTATGAAAACTGCCTGCGAAGGCAGTAGGCCGCGAGGGCCGACTTACAAAGTTGAGTATACGAATACGGTGAGCCGCTCGCAAGATTGTGATGTTGCGTGTTTGCGATGCGACCTTGATTTCTTGGTAGAAGCTACGGAACCCGCTTTGCGCGGTTCTCTAAAGACAGTTTATGTTGCCCTTAGAGAACCCCCATCGACAAGCGATGAGGTTCCCTGTTTCTTTGTGTTTTGCTTAACCGAGCCCGTTGATGACTCGCTCGGCAACCTTGTTCGCCATGCTGGCGTAGGCTGACGGATCAGCGATGGTCAATTGTCGGGGTTCGCAAAGTTCGTAACTCGAACACATGACCATCCAATGCTCGCCTTCGGTGGTGTCTATCCAAGCGTAGGCGCGGCCGACTGCTTCCGTGGCCATCGCCTGTCGGTCTGATTGGTACGTGACTTCCCCAGGATCGTGAAGTTCGACCAATTTTGCATCTACAAAGCGAGCAAGCATGAAGCCCGCCCCGCAGTAAATACGTTTTTCCTCCTCATCGAGACGGATGACCGAGCAAGCCGGTGCGTGCTCGATCCGGTCAACTACGCGCTTCATAAGACCCCTTTCGACGGCTACGTGCCCGCCGCGCATGATTGCCGCGGGCGTGTTTTTCGTGCAAGGCGGCTGCTCGCAACGCTTCGTCTGGCCATGGTTTGCGCCACACGCCATTGCGATACAGGTTGCGACCCTTGATGAGGATTTTAGTGCCATCTGGAAGCAGCAACGAGAACGTATGCTGTTGCTTGGCTTGCCCGTAGCTGTCTGCGATGATTTCGGCGGTCACACGTTCAAACCCGTCAAACACTGGTTTGCGGAAAGAACCGCTAAACACGGCGCGGTCAAATCGCACATGGTCACCGACTACCACGTCGCCCGTGCAGGGGATGCGGTATTCCGCATCCCCACTGTAGGTATTGGTTTCGTGCTGCATCGGCTACGAACTACGAGGCTTCATGCTTTCGATCATCGTCTGCAGTATGGTTCGGGCTTCCAGTAATTCGGACCTTTAACAACTTTTCCTCTCTCATCGTAAATCGGTTTCCCGTCCGCGCCCAATTTTGAAAAATTGCTGTTCATGATTACACGGAGCGTGGTCGCTTGCGGTATCCCAAATTTTCGCATCTCACTAGCGCAATAGACTTGAATGTCGCCAAGCAAGTCTGCCAGATTGACCAGAATTTCTTCCTTCGCAAGTTCGCTTGGCGAAGCCTCGGCCGCTTCCGCTGCGCTGATGATGTCGTCGATTTCGTCGAGTTCCTCGGCAAGAATCTTCTTAAAGTCGCGAAGACGTTGGGAGACCGGCACACCAACATTGAGCGTTGGGGTGTCGGACGATGGCAGACGATACATCTCGTTGAATCGCTTAATGTCTTGCTCAAACGCGGTGAACGCCTCAACTCTATCCATATCGGCGGTGGCTCTTTTGACATTCCAGCTGTAGTCGGTGACCTTACCGTCAAGTGTACCGAGCAGTAGGCCGCGTTCGGCAGCGTGTGGCACCAGCGCGTCCAAATGACGCATCGCATCCCAAAACGTACCGCTTTTAAGGTCGTAGGTGACATCCAACGTCAGGCGCGCAGACGCGAAAGTGGATGTTCTTGTGAGTTCGTACGCATTCACCGCAACTTCGCCGAACTTGAAGTTCGAGACGATTACGACGTCGTTAAACCGTCGCGCCGAATCGCTATCGTCCCCGTGAATTGAAGAGACCGTGAATAGCTCGAAGTTTGGCAACTCAGGCCTTGAAACCCATACCTCGTCGCCTACTGCGAGCCGCCACAACCAGTGGTCGACAGGCGGCTGACCGTTGCAGGGTACGACGCTTAGGATCGGGCAGTCTGGAAAAGCGTTTTCGGCAAGTTGCCTGGCCTCTTGGTCGTTATTCGCTTGGCACATGAAGTACTGCGGCGACGTGTCGCCCTGCTCAGCATAGGTAACGCGATACGGCCGGAGGTCGTTATTCTGTGACATGTTTTTTCCTTGTGAGTTGTGAAGTTGCTGCCAACGACCCTTTGGTCATTGGCAGCGTGTTCGGTTATGCCCTTGCGGGTAATTGTTTGCCGTAATTTATGCGCAAATATTCCGACCCGTGAATCTGTGGGTCTGCTTTGAAAATTACGCATTCAAAGCCAGCTCTCTTTAAGTCTGCTGGCATGTTTGTTTTGCCGAGGCGCAAAGCCTGCGCAATTGTGAACTGACCGATGACCTCGTTACTCCCCCCTTTAACTGGGTATGTTCTCTCGTTTGATATGGAGCATTCGTCCCTTAGTTAATGTGAGCGACTGAGCGTTGCCGGTACTGGGTTGTTGGCTAGCGCGTTAACGCCATCCGTTTTGGCAACCACCTCTGTCACCGTCCAGTTGTAGTCGGCGACCGTTGCGTCGCTTATGCCGGTCAGCAAACCGTCGCCTGCTGCGGCTGGCGCTAGCTGGTTAAGGTACTCGCGTACATCTTTTGCGGAAGCGCCGTTGAGGTCGTAGGTGACATCGACCACTAAACGGAGCGTCAGTTTTTTGCTGTCAGCCGAAGGGTTGAGCAGCTCGTACGCGAAAAGTTGACGAACATGTCTCCCGGAATGCCCCCTTTTCACACAAACAACGTCCCGAAAGCTCCGGAGTGAGTCGCATCCTGCGCCAAGGATTTCATCGACGGTGAATACACCGTCAAGATTAACTTGCGGATGGACGACGAGGACTTCGTCGCCAGGCGTAAGCTGTCGTAGCCAGTGGTCGTATGGGAGGTCGCCAGTTGTGGGGACCACTTCGACCACTGTGCAGCCCGGGTAGGCGTTTGCTGCCTGTTCATGCGCGTGGTCGGCGTCATCTGCGTGACAATCAAAGCGGATCAAATGTGTCTCGCCCGCCTCTTTGAGGAATACCAGAAACTCAATCACTTTTTTTACTGGTTGTGACACGTTGATACCTCGTGAAGTTGTGCCGGCGGCGCGATGGCCGCCGGCATTGGTTTAATCGGTTAAGGCGGATAAGGCGTCACCGACGTCTGTGTGCGTCAACATCAATTGCGCTTCACAAGCACCCTCCCACGCTTCAACTTCATGCGGGTGGGTCGCGAGCCAAAACTTGTGCCCCTTCGGTGCTTCATAGCCACGAATGGCGTAAAGCTTCGCGGCGAGAGCGTTCGTTTGGTTGACGATCTGTTGGTCAGTTCTGGCCGTTGTCTGTCGTTCAGCCATTGAGTGACTCCGCGTATGCTACGGCACTGTCTTCGTCCTGAAAGCGCCAGAAAAGCTCTCCCTCGCCGTCATAGTCCTTGATGAATGGAACAGCGCCATCTGGGATGGCCATCTGTTGGACTTGCTCGACGGTTACGCCTTCCAGCCCTGACCAAACGGAGTAATGCTCGTTCACCGTGTGTAAGCTAGGGTCGTCGGGATACGCCAATTGATGAAAAGGTCCCGGGTACCATGTTGTCTTGTAGAGCCGGACGCGGCCAATATCGCGTGAGCCGTACCACGTCTGTGAAAGCCCGCGGCCGTGCTGAATATGGTCGCAGCGCCAATCTTGCTCAGTGGCGAGCTTGTTTACAAGCGCGCGCGCCTTGTTGGTTGTGCACGAGGCGTGTCGACGGTTTGAGGCGAGCATTATAGGAATTCCTCTTCGGCCACCTGCATCGTCTTGCGCAAGCACGACACAACTTCCGTGGCGGTGACTCCTGAAAGCCGATAGGAGCCTGCTAGGTGCGTCCCTATTTCGTCCAAAGACGCCGGCGATGCAGGTTGTGGTGTCGGCACATAGAATTGTGACCGACCGTTGCCGCGATGCGTGCGGAGCGCGATGATGTTTGCGATGTACATAGGATCGCAAACGCCACCGATGTCGAATTTCACTGCGACGGCAACGGCTGCGGCCGCAATGTCTTTTGGCACGTCCGCATTGAGCAGACGCGCCGCACGTTCTGCGGTCATCGGCTTGCCTTGAGTTGTTGCCATTTTGATTCCTTTCATAGCGCCTGCGCGCGATGTTGGGTTGACCAGCGCTAATGAATGCGCTGTTTGTGAAAGCTGGATTTGTGGGATGGCCCAGTTGCCGTGCTGCTCCCGTGATTGGGTGGAACCAGCGAAAAAGCGCGGTTTTCAGAAAGGCCAATGGCCGCTCTGAGAACCCGCCTCCCCTTCTTTCGAAGAGGAGGCGATTCCCGAAGACATCAGTAAGTAACGCGAATGTGCTTCGTGGTGAGTTGAATGCAGACGAAGCTCTTGCCGAGTTTTTCTGCTTGCGCCAATGGCTCCTCGAACAAATGGAGCGGCAAGGCTTCTGCGAAATCGTCGCCGCCAGCTGCACGGCGAATGTGGTCGTAGTCCGCGTCGGCGCCATACGTCTCAGCGTAGACGACGTAGTTACGGGTGGACGTACCTGGCAGGCTGGGGAGCCCGTTCGACATGACGTAAATCCCGGCGTCTTTGACGAAATCGAGTGCGGCAGGGATCTTCGTCAGATCCATGTCCTCACTTCTGTAAAGGCCGTGCGCGTTAGGTACCGCGCCCTCTTTTGCGAATTGCTTGTCTAGCAGATGCTCAAAATTCGCGCTGTGTTCTTTGGCCGCCTTTGCGTGATCTACGAGTTTTCGTACTTCAGCGGTGCTGAATTTAAGTGTTGCCACTGTTTCTCCATTTAACGGAAGAAGCTGACGTTTGACCGTTCGGCCAGTACCGCCTGCTTGGCTTTGTCGCGCGTGAACCCACGCACGAAAATTTCGATTTGCTCCCCTTGATCGGTGGTTTCTTCTCCAAAGGCGACCCAAAGATGTCCGACTTTTTCGCCGGACCCCCAATAAGCACCACCAGAGTCGTAACCACCGGCGTTAAGCCGTACCTTGTTCAGATACAACTTGACGGGAGATTTGCGGTCGCCCAGACAAGCGCGACGCCCCATCGAGGAGCCGCGATAGTCATAGGCCTTGGTGAATTTGTAGGGCATATCTGCTACCCCACGATTCGTAGTGTGCTCACGGGCTTGGCGATACCCATGCTGATCAGGTAGTCGTGCAGTCCGTCAACATCACGCGCATGGCGAATGAAACCGTCTTCGACCAGCCAAATTTGCCCCTCCTCGTCGTCCTCGGAGTTGATCCTGAAGAGAACCCTGCCGTAGTCGTTGACGACGCTGGCCTTGAATACGCCTCGCTCATCCAGGTCAACGGAGTACGTCAGCTGTTGGCGAAACACGTATTTCTCAAGGCCTTGTGGGACTGGGCCTGCAATCGGCGCGTATCGCGCAGATTGCTTGTTACCGGCGCGCATCATGCGGCCTCCGCGAAATCGCGTTGGTACTCCGCAACAGTCCGGTATGGGAACTGCACGTACGTCGCGCCAATCATGAACGCCACATATCGAGCGGCGTCTTCGTATCTCTTGAAGGCGGCTTGCTCTTTGCCGTCCCGCGTTACCGTGTGTGTGTAGCCCGGTTTCGTCGATTCCCCAATCACCAGCTGCGGCAATTGGTAGTTTTGTGCCCGATACAACTCTTCATTGGTTGTGACGTCTGCAATCCGCAGAATGTTAGCGGTCAATATTGCGCCACCACCGCTCGCAAACCGAATGTCGCCATGTTCGCGGAGTGGCTCCAACAGAATAGGTGTCTTGAGAATGCCGCCTGTTCGGCCGATACGGCCAACACAGTCGTTTTCTTCAGCCCAATCGCGGCCAGTTTCGGCGTCGCCTTGGAATAGACGAAGAATGTGTCGGCTCTCGCGAGCGTCCTCCAAGATTTTTTTGACCTTCGCGGGCGTCTTAGGATCGAACCATGTGGCTTTAGAGGCCGCAGGACAATTGCGAAGCGCGTCGAGGAGACTTTGGTAATGGGCGTACGCCTCGAGCGTTTCTTTCTTGGCCGGGTCCGGCATCACGTATTGCTTGCCAGCGAGTTTGTCTTTCGCTGACAAGTGCTTGTTCAAACGCTCGACCAATTGCGCCGAAGCATTAAAACAATTATCGAAGCCGTAGCAGCTATATCCGCCACCACAAGGGATGACGAAAAGACGCTGCTCGGCGTTGATTGTGACTTGAGGAGCGTTCGCGCTCATAAGGCGATGCTCCGGCCGTCGACTAGCGTTTCGACCCTGTACGAATGCGCGACGTAAATCGTGCCTTTGGGTGTGTCGCTTGGCTGAAAGGTCACTCGAACCTCACCACCTAAGCCGTCCTCGTAACCGTCAAGGTGGTTCTGGCTGATAAGCGAGATTGCCTCTTCCTCAAGCGCATGGAGGAGGTCAACTGATTTCCCGTCAATGGTGACTTGCGTGCCCTCGAAAAGACCGATGGGCTTCGGCCCGCCATTTTTCATGCCGAACTCGAATTCCACGGTATTGCCGTCGTCACCGGAACCTTCAAAGGTGGCGACGACGTACGCGACATTCGCGGCAGCGATAGCCTGCATCAGCGCAACGCGGTTAGCGTCTTTGCCAACATCGGCTTCTGGTTGTACTGCTGTTTGTGTTTCCATGTGTACCTCGTGGATGAGGCACGCCCCAACGGGCGTGCCCGTCAGGGTGGAAATTGTTTGTGGTTAGCGTGCGGGTTGCTGCAAATTGGCGCGCGCCTTTACCGCTTGTAGTGCCGCGATCGTGTCATCGATTGCTTCGATGGGGATGGTGATTTCGCACCTGGCAAGCGATCCGCGTGAGTCTCTCGGGATGAATACAACGCCTTGGCGTCGAGCGTGGACGGGTTTTCCGTCGATAATTTCGACCACGTTATTCGTGAGGCGTACATCCATGCCAGACATCTGTAGCCAGCCATTACGGCCAAGCGCAGCGGTATCAAGCGTGTTTTTGAAATTGATCATGCGAAGCTCCTAATTGGTGCAGGAGCATCCCTAGCGGGTGCTGCCCGCAAGGGTGAATGACAAAGATGATTCGACAGATGCCGCAAGCGATGCTGTGCATCGAGTCGGCTAGGTCGTGAAGAGCGCGAAGGCTAGTGGTGATGGTTTCGGTAGACGTACACAAACACCATCACTGCTTTTGGGAATTGGGCGCCCGAGGTTTCGTGGACCACTCGCTGAAAGCCCATACGAGTCGTTTGGAATTTCGATTAAATCACCGTCTCTCGGCGTCGTCAAGACCCCAGTTCTAGGGAAAACCGCCCTATTTGACGAATCGAAATCCCTATAATCTGCACTACTATCATCAATTTCAAGGATCGCAAGGACGCGAAAGCCTAGGATGAAGGGAGCCAATTTTGACCCTAATGCGACTGGCAATTCGAATTTCCCCGCTGCCATGAGCGGCGCCGTTGGACCGTGGCAGATGCTTGCCGAGATGGGCGGGTGTAGACAGCTGCGCCTTTTCCTTGAAGTGCTCTTGTCACAGGCAGCGCCCGCCGCAGCAGCGATGCCATCGCCGTTGGCCTGGGAGGATTACCGCCCGCTGCTGCAACAAGCTTGCGCTCGTTCGATGGTTGGCTCTACACCTGCATCGGATTTTTGCTATGTTGCTAGGACTGACGGCAACAGGATGGGCGCGTTGCGCGAGCGTGACTTGTTCTTTCGCTCGCACGAAGGCGGTCGCGCCGTCATCATCGGTCAACTTGAACGCATTCAAGGGGCGACGATTGCGCTCTTTGGCTTTGGAGAGTTGCTTCGTTCACGCGATTGGGATCTCGTTTCTCAGACGGGTTTGGAAGAAGTTAGGCGCGGCGGACATGGTCTGATCGCGGCCATCGGTGTCGAGGTGGTGAATGGCTTTGGGCAAGTAAGGAGCACTGCTTGGGTGCCTTTCACCGGCAATTGGCAACCCGCGCTGTACGAAAGTCCTGACCGCGATGAGTTGCGCAACTCGCTTTTCCGCGGTGACTAACCAATAGCTTGCTGGTCGCCACGCCGCTCCAACGTGCGTGAGGCAAAGTCGTAGTTCATCGATAATCTGTCACTTTTGGCCTGATTACCGGCCCCGATTGGGGTTTTTTGAAGTGTACGATTCTCGACATGAGAAAAGCTACCGTACACCTTCTTCCGCGATCCAGTCTTGCCCCTCAGCGGGCGGCACCACTGTCATCGCTCGTGGAAACGATCGCCAGTCCCCACTCTATCGTGCCAAGGTCTTTCTTGGTGCCCAATCCGGAGGCCAGTGAGGGTGATGGGCGCATCATGATTCGCGCGGCGGCGGCACGGGCCAAGTACTTGCGTGCACCCGCAGCGCCAGAGGTGGAACAAGACGCGCCTCGTAGTAAGCACCATCTTTTGTCTGCGATGCTCGCCGCTGTTTTGGCGGCAAGCATCGGCGCGGGATTGACGTATTGGTTCCAAATGCCAAAGGAAGTAAAGGCAACGCCAATTCCTGCGGTGTCGACACCTTCCGCCGTACCTACATCGACAAATGTGCAAGACACAATCTCGACTATTGCGGCCGGCGTGTCGGTCGATACACAAGCGCCGATGCCGCCACCTCCACTGCCAACACCAGCTGCGCCGACCAATACCGAAAAACATGCAGCACCGCACGTTGCGCCCACCGTCACACGCCCTGACGCTCAGAAAAAAGTCACTCAGGTAACGACACCACCACCGACTATCACATCTGCGCCGGCGAAAGTCGCACTGGTGTCGCCGCCAGAGGTAACGCCGGTTAACGTCGCACCACCGCCGCCTCGGTTGAATACGGCACCTGTCGCGAGCGTCGCACCAATGGCCGTGCCGCCGAAACCGTTAGCCATGGTCGCCGCTGTGCCGGATGGCAATGCATCGTCAAGCGCTGCGATTCGAGAAAGCAGCCCAATTCTGGCGAAAAAAGTCTCCGCTGGCGCGGCGATTCCCTACATCACGATGAAACGCTCAGCCGCGGGCGTTGAGGCTCTTGATGTGAGTCGCGTCGTGATTGCGAGCAAAGAAACGGGAGCACCGATCACTTACACGGCAGGCAGCACGATTCCCGGTATGGGCGTATTGCGAATGATTGACCCCGCCACCTCAACCATCATTACCGACACCAAGGCCATTCGCCTCATCGACTAATCGGAGTTCATGACATGTTCAATTTATTTAAGCGTCGTCCGGCTAAGCAAGCCCCTGCGGTTGACCCTGCAATCACGCAAGAGCGTGACCTTCTTGAGATCGATGCCGAAGAACACGGCATCTTTACTCAGTTGGCACCTGGTACGGTGTTTGCCGGTGATATCGAAGCACAAGAAGGTATGCACTTACAAGGCCAGATTCTCGGTAATGTGAGTTTCGGCCAATCGGGCAGGGGTGCAGTCGTGTTGGTAGAAAACGCGTCGATCGAAGGCAACGTCGATGGCCCGCTGATTCATGTATTTGGCACTATCCGAGGCGACATTAAGGCGCAGGAGATTTTCTTGCACAGCTCGGCGATCGTAGAAGGCCAGATTACGTACCGTAAGTTGAAGATGTCCGAGTTGGCTACGGTCAATGGTGCTTTGCGGAAGATGCCAGATAGCACCGTCGCACAGTTTGCTTCACCCCTACAACCCCAATACGCCGAGTTAGGCGCGAGGTAACAACATGAAAAAACTTTTCCAATTTTGGCTCCCCGGCGTTGTTTTGTCGCTTGCAGCAACACTGGTCATGACGGCGGCAATCGCAAAAGATGGCGAAGCAAAGTCAGCCCCAGCGCCTGCTCTATTCATCGTCATCGTAAACGACTCATTCAATGGCGATATTGGGCGTTCGATTGCGAACTACATCAAAAGCCAGACAGACTCACGCGTTGATGTCGTTGAGGTTAATAACGGCGACGTCACCGCATACCCTTTCGTGGTTGCGCTGGATAAGAACGGCACGTATCTGACGAGTCACAAGGGTACGAAGAACATTTATCCGTTCATCGACCGTACGGTAGGTAAACGTTGATGGTCCACGGCTCTTCCAATGATGCCAAGGCGGTTTACATGATCTCGGTGCGAGGTGTGGGCAGCTTCCGCTATGACCATCCCACCTTGCAGGTGTATCGCATCTGGGAGATTCGGTACGGCACACCAATCGCATTCATCGCCTATCACCTCGGGATTATTAGCGTGATTGGTTTTTTCTCAAAGAAGCCGTAACCATGGCCGTGCGTGTCGGCCATCCTGAGATGGCGCGACACGATCCTCATTCTGCTGCACTGGTATTCTGGTGCCCGAAGAGCTCTGGGTTGGATAGCGCGATGCTTGTCATCTGTGCGCCCAGTCTAGTCAGGGCGCGGTAGTAATCGCTCGATAGATGATTGCCGCAGTATTCGTGGCCCAATTCATGAATGATTAGGTCATTGATGTCCTCGAGCGAACCGTCAAACCAGTCGTGACCAAGATCGGCCATGTTGAATATCAGCGCCCTTCCTCCGTATGCAGCGCGAAACTCCCACGTTGACTCATTGGTGAGGTTGACCGAGATCGGAGCGCCAATCAGTCTTTGCGCGATGCGCTTGACGTAGCCAACGCCTCTCACCATTGAAGGCGTCCATTCATCGCGCGGTATGTAACTCAACGGCTTTCCATCGGCATCAAACGGCTTGGGCGACGGTGTTACTTGGCCGGCAGGCTGAATTGCGCCTGCGCTACGCGCTGCCTCCCATTCGATTTTTGACATGTGCGAACCGTGGACAACGGTATAGCCTTCTGCCGCGGCGCGGTGATTTGCCTCCAGGTCGGTTGGGTCGTAGGACACGCGCTTCTCGCCGAAGCGTAACGCCACAAGGTTGGTGACCGTTTGTTTTGACAATAGCGTGGGTTCTTTTTGCGTCGCCTCCCTAACCCATGACGCATTGGCGTCTTCGACGGTAAGCTCGCCCGCCATCGCCTCAATCACAAGGGCGCGCACCTTGGCAAGATACGCTGGTGTAACATTGTCGCGCTCGACTGACAGCGGCACTTTTTGGTTGATGTTCAATGAGTACTTGTCCCCTGTTTCGACAACGGGGATGCCCATCTCAAATAGGGTGGCAACTTGGCCTGCCATCGGCTCGTATATGTCGATCGTCGTCTTGCGCTCTGAGCGCCGAAGGTAGCCCTCCGCGTCAGCGACTTCCGTGCTTAGCGTGGCCGTGATTGTTTTTCTTGGCTCCCTCACTGGAATGAGGTTGCCGTTGAATGTTGTTGCGATATGCTTTGGTGGGATAACGGTCAGGATTTGCTGCTCGCAGCGAAGGATTTGCGCGTCGGTCATCTTGAGCCGGCCGTAGAAGACGCTACCGGTCTTCGTCTTTGCGCGACTTGTCCACCGTCCTTTCTCACCGAATACGACTGAACCGGTTGTGCTGGTGATCGACGCTTCTTCGCACAACGAGAGAACCATTTTTTCGCCAGCGTTAAATCTCCCGCGCTTGGTTGCATCGCCTTTTTTTGACGACTCTGCGAACAGTGTGAAGGCATGCGCCAGATTGGAGAACCCCTCTGGATTGTCGTCGGTGACAGTCAATTCAACATACTTGGTGCGAGGAAGTCGCTTGAGCGTGATATCTGTTGTGCTTGCGTTCTCATCCCACGCATTTTGCGTCAGTTCGAACAACGCAAACTCTATGCCCTTTCGGGCTAGTAGCTTGGCCAGTCCTGCTTTATCTACGGTAAACCAATCCATTCATCTCTCCTTGAGGAGTGAGCTGACGGAGACTGACTTCGACTCCTGCAGCCACACTTCGAGTTGTGTTCGGCCCCACGTTTTCATTCGCAACGC
This sequence comes from Rhodocyclaceae bacterium, assembly GCA_020247395.1. Lineage (GTDB taxonomy): Bacteria > Pseudomonadota > Gammaproteobacteria > Burkholderiales > Usitatibacteraceae > UKL13-2. Next base: position 7,921 of record JADCJC010000076.1, on the reverse strand, counting down.
GTGGAGCTGCTCGAGGCGCGCACGTTCGTCCGCGACGTATTCGTCCTCACTTCCCTTTTTGGCCGTGTATGAGTGCATGCCGGTCGCTCTCGGCAAATACGCAGGCGAGACGCATATAGTAGCCGCGCGGTCGAAGGGTGGTGTTCTTCGCAAGGTATGACCGGAATGCGGCGATCTGCGCTTGTGTGTCGCGCTTGAGCGGTTCGTCGTCACCTATGCTGGCTAGAAAACTCACTCGGTCGTCGATGGCATGCACTAACGCCCAGCGCAGAAGTTGGTGAACCGAGTGCCTCTTGGCCACGGCTATTCCTCTTGGCAGAGTAGCCGTGGGAGAGCCACGCACTTCTGCGTCGGACGCCATTACTCCTCGACGGTCCGGGATTTGCGTTTAGGCTTCATGTCGCCTACGTTGCCGGCGCGGTAACGCAAGACTGCGCCGACGACGAGCGCTGCAATGAATACTGCCTGAATGATGTTGATGGCGATTTCGCCCATAGTAGTCCTTGATGCGCGGAGCGCTTGTGGAAGTAAAACTACCTTCTCACACTCGACTCTTTTGTCAAGGGCACTAGACGGCGAGCGTGTTCCTTGCCGTCTCAATATCGGCGAGTGTCACCATCGGCTTTTCGCCCACTGCACGGCGACCAATCATGGTGTTGATTGCGGTCTGTAAACATTCGCGGAGGTTGGCGTACGTGAGACCCTGTAGCAGAAGCGCCGCGCTGTCGGATGTGACTTCCGGAGACACTTGGGCTTTGGTTTCTGCTTTCCACTTCGCGACGAAAGCCTTGATCGCGGCTTCATCTGGTAGAGGAAACTCTACTTTCTCGGTGAACCGGCCGCCACGCAGCGCGGCGGGGTCCAAAGAGTCGGGGTGGTTTGTCGCCGCGATCCACAGAACGTCAGGCGTCTTGCCGCCGGCACCGTCGATTGCTGCAAGCAGCTTGTTGGTCAGCGTTGAATTCATTCCCATCGAGCGATCACCGAGCACGTCCTCGGCTTCGTCGATCATGATGACGCACGGCCGTAAATCGGCAGCGAGTTCGACCGTCTTATCAACCTTGGTGGTGTCGTTAACGAGGTCTTGGCCGGACACAGAGATAAACGCCCACTGCGCCGTTTTCGCCAGCGCTTTTGCAGCGACCGTTTTACCGCCACCAGGTGGGCCGTAGTAAAGAACACCACTTGGAACACTACCACCAAGCTCTTCAATTTCTTCAATATGAATCATCCGATCGGCAAGGCCGGACAGTTTTTTTCGCATATCCTGACTCAACACCAAGTCGTCTAGGGTCAGATCTTTCTCGGTGAATCGATAGCCCGTTCGCCCCTGAATGCGACGCAATGCGTCAGTGAGTTTCATGAAGTCAACAGCGGTCTTCTCGGCGTTAGCGGTCCGCCCTGCTTCCTCGGCGATGGCGCGTAGACGGGCAGCAGAAAAACCCGCCCAGCGTCGTGCAGCGCGTTTTACACCGTCGGCGTCGAAGGTTACCGTCGCGCCTTCGAGGGCATTCGTCAGCAACGCAACCCGTGCGAGCTCGTCCGGTGGTGGAACCTCAATCTTGAAGTCGAATCGACCTTCTCGAATTGCCGCCGCATCGAGCGAATCAACGTAGTTTGTTGCGCCAACTACCACGACGCCTTTATCGCGAATGTCGACCAATCGCGTCAAGATCGCATTGACCGTGCGCGTGTGCTCATGGGACGCAGACGGTTGGTTGCGTGAACCCAAAATCGAATCGATCTCGTCCATGAACAATAAGCACGGCGCGTTTTTCTCCGCTACGTCAAATGCGCTCATCGCGACTTCGGTCGTTTGGCCAACCCATCGGCTGGCGATATCGCCAAACGTGACGTAGATGTATCCCAAGGCCAACTCACCAGCAAGGGCTTCGGCGAACATGGTCTTGCCGTTACCGGCTGCGCCGAACAACAAGATGCCATTTCGCGCTGGCTTGCGTTCTGCGAGCGCCTTTCGCCGCTGACTTTCAACGACCTCACGACCAGCAACGAGCAGGCGCGTTTTGAAGTCGCGCATTCCCACGACGTCTTCAAACTTTGTGCGTGGACTTTTGACTGGGAAACGGTCCTCAAACATCTGCCGCCCATTCTCGCCGGCTTGCGAATTTGACTCGCGTTGGTCGTTAGCGGACTTAACGGCGTTTTGGGCCGGGCCGTTGGACGGCTGCGTGGATTCTTCGTATTTCAAGCCATATCGTGCGAGTGTGCCAAGAAACACGCCTATAGCACCTAGTCCGGCTAAGGCGCGAACGATGGTTTGGTCTGGACCTGCGTAGTAGGACGCGAGTAAGCCCAGCATTAATAAGGACAACACGCTAATCCAAAGGTAGATTTGCGAGTTCTTCAAGTTGCGCTCGCCCCATAGGGATGGCAGTGCGTAAAGCGTCGCCGCGGTGATAAGAACAACCGGCGTGGTCGGTGCAGCCGCCAAGAGCAGAATCGGCACGACCACCGGTGCGACGACCATCAGCGCGAAGTATGCAACGAGAATTACCAGGAGCTTCAGGCCAACAGTGACGATAGACGCCAGCGCTGTCCACCAAGAGTCGTAACCCCATGAGAGAAAAAATGGCTGCAAGCCGTCATACGGAAAATGCCGCGCGGCGATGCCGAAAAAGCCAACGTAGGCGGCCCAATTGGTCGCCCATGCCAGCCACACCGTGTATTGGCGAAACTTCTGTGAATGTTTAGCGGTCCTATCGCGCCCTAATAACATCGATCAGCCCTTCTTCAGCAAATCATACTGATATTGAAACTCGCGTTTCTGGAGTTCTGGCGATACTTGTGAGCCCCACCCCTTCCCAAAGCGCACAACGCGGAACCAGATTGCGCTATTAGGATTCATCTTGTCGTTGCGCCACTGAATGTCAACCACGGCGCGGCAGTACGCTTCGCCGGTAAACAAATTCATGACGTCCAATTGTGCAGACTTTGCGGCGACGCTTTCAAGCGGAAATTCTGCGGATGACGACAACGCGCGTTCCAAGCCGCGCAATCGCTCCGGCGAGTTGCACCGATCCTCTGGGATCAGCGTGAGCAATATGCCTGCAACAGCAAGAGGCAGCACGGCGGCGACAAGAACTGGTCTAATTTGTGGGTGGTACGCAAATGTCGCCGTCGGATACGACTCAAGGATGTCAGTTCGATGCCTCAAGTACACGAAGGCGGCGACAAACGGCATTAACGCACTCGCAATTGCCCACGCAGTCGACCCATAGCGCCAGCGACCAATATTGGACGCGGTAGCGCCGTGGGCAACCAGCTCCGCGCCAATCAACAGCGTGATGACGGAGCCAAAAGTGAGATACAGCGCGGCGAGCTGCAGCGCGATCTGGATGGGCGAGTAGGGAAGAAAGAGGTCTTGCAACATTTGAGGGTGAGTGATCGAGATGCTCCTTTTTAGCACATCACCTCGTTCTGTCAAATTCTCGGCCGGTTTGCGCTGTCGAACGGTTGCTCTTTGAAAGAGTTTGCCGAAGGGTTGGATGCAGATTGGCGTATAGCACGCGCCAGCGAGTTCATGCTCGCCGTATCAAAAGATGAGACGGCGGGCAATCAATCCTGCCAGCTACGATTGGCTGCCGGCGGACAGTTCTCGTTGAAGCTGCGTCCACCATGAATATCATTGACGCGCCGCGTGTCGCGCTTTGCGCGTACGGAAAGACCAAGGCGCGGACTTCATCGGCTACCGTATCGGTGATGGCTGAAATCAACGTCGGCGAGACCTCGGCACCGAACATCTCTTGCAAGTGCGCCGCGATTTCCCGGGTAGTCATGCCGCGCGCATAGAGCGAGAGAATACGTTCATCCATGCCGGGAAAGCGTCGCTGGTGTTTGCCGATGAGTTGCGGTACAAATCGGGCTTCCCGGTCTCGCGGGACTGCAATCTCGACTTCGCCAAATTCGCCCGTGATGGTCTTCAGCGAGTGACCATTGCGCACGTTGCCGCTATCATTGCCCACTGTGCCGTGGCGCGCATGGCCAAGATGTAGCGCCATTTCAGCATTGAGGGCAGCATTCTGCAAAGGCCGGGACTGGATTCACACACTTCCAGTCTGGCACTAGATGCCGATTAGGTGAGGAGGGGTCCATCCCATTGCTTTGGGTCAGAAGCCGCTGTTCCCGCTGCCGCAAAGGGGGCCACTCCCACGCCCAATTCCACACAATATTCCGGATACGCAAAAAAACCGCTTCCAAGCTTGAAAGCGGCAGTTTTTGTACTTCAATATGACTTTTATCTTACTCCATATAACCAATGCAAGCAGGAGATGGACCCTTCCCAACAACACTCCTACCAATGCAAGTGGTCAGCGCGTCACGTCCCAACAACACTCCTACCAATGCAAGTTCTCAATCGAATCTAGCCAACAACACTCCTACCAATGCAAGTGCCAATCCAATGAACGCCCAACAACACTCCTACCAATGCAAGCTCCAGCTCACGCGTTTCCAACAACACTCCTACCAATGCAAGCATGCCAACCAGCTTTAGCCAACAACACTCCTACCAATGCAAGACGATGCGAACAAGATTCCAACAACACTCCTACCAATGCAAGCACTTCTCGCTGCACGAGCCAACAACACTCCTACCAATGCAAGTAGACGAATGCGAACATCCAACAACACTCCTACCAATGCAAGCACCACGGGTATACCTACCAACAACACTCCTACCAAATGCAAGCGGTTGCTGAATGAAAATCCAACAACACTCCTACCAATGCAAGTTCGATTTCCCCCCCTATCCAACAACACTCCTACCAATGCAAGCTTCGTCGACTGTGAAGGCCAACAACACTCCTACCAATGCAAGGGGATCGAATCAACTTATCCAACAACACTCCTACCAATGCAAGGAGACTAGCACAGAACTCCCTGATTTTGAATGCACATTTGACATGTTGAGAGGCCTAAGTTACCATTTTAATCATGTCATTACCGCACCCCGATTTTATTTCAACATTTAAGCGCTCGCATGGCGCAAAGCGCCACAGTATCTGGCTGCCGTACTTCGCGGGTGCAACGAAGACTCGCGGAGCGAACTACGAGTTTCGCTACAACGGCGGAACGATTGTCGCGAGTCTCAAGTCGCTCGACGTAATCATGTTGTACGGCGCAACGGGCATACTAGACGTCGGGTTTCTGGATGATTGCGCGACATATAACGTCGTCGTGTTGATTCATCGGCGTGGCGTGGCGGCGCCGACGCTAATCTTTACGGAAAAAAGCCACACCGGCGAAGACGTTCTAACCGCGCAGATAACGACACGCGAACACCAGATTCGCGCAACATATCTTGCACGCACGCTGGTCAAGGCACGTTTGGATTCAAGCCTGACAACAATGACAACCGCTTTCCGAGCAAAGCTAGACACAGCGCGTTCCATCACGGCGGTTCGCTTGCTCGAAGCGGAGGCGACCAAACGGCATTGGTGTCGTTTTTATAGTGAACTGTCAATCGAGGCTTCACGGCGCAATGACGCGCACGCGGTCAACAAGGCGTTAGACGCGATTTCGGTTTTTATGTCGGGCGTTATCCTTCGGTGGGTGCTGTTCCATCGGCTTTCAGCGGCACACGGTTTTCTGCATGAGCCTACGCGTTATGCTTCACTCGTCTACGACCTGATGGAACCGTACCGATACATCGGTGAACAGGCTGTGATGCGCGTCTACAAGGCCGGCATGTCGGAGAAAGCGCTTGTGGCGTCGTCAATTGAAGAGCTGAAGGCAATGCTAGATGAAGAAGTGTATTTAACGGCAACGCATCAACTTGTCCTTCGCAAAACCCTGTTGCACGGGGTGGTGCTCGCATTGCGTGCGTATTTGCTTGGCGAAATGGCGCGGTTTGTTGTTCCAACTGAAGGACCTCGGCGCGGCGGACGCAAGATTGCGCTGTCGTACACCCTCCCTGGGCGCGATGCCCCTCGATTACGAAAAGAACGAAAATCCAAATAATGGCTAAAAAGCACGTTGCACTCAAGGAAATGTCAGGCGCGAAGGGGCGGGCATTTCGCAAACTGTGGGCGGCCGGCGGCGAGATCGTCAAGCCCACAGTGCGTACGATTCAGTTCCCGCTCGAAGCTAACGAACACACCATCGATATGGAAGCAGTAACCGCGCTGCACAAAACACTGCGCGGCCAAGGCGAAGGCAGTCTTCTCGGGCTCCTCTATTGCGTTCATGCGAATGGTTTCCGACTGTTTTCCAAGTCGGACGAAGTCGCTGCGTTCAACAACGAACAAGTGCTTGATAACAGCGCATACAAGTCGGCGCTTGCCGATAAGCTTGGCGTGGCGATTGAGAAGCTTGACCCAGTCAATCTGTTCGTGCGCTTTTCGTTTGCACCCCGCAACGTTGGCACCAAGGTTGTTGAGTGGACGAAGCCCTTTATTGCGAGCGAGTTTTGTTTGTACTTTTCAGGCAAGCGGCCGGAGAAAGCCGATCCGGTGTTCGTCAGCCTGATGGAAGATCTTGCGACCCGTCTGTTGCCATTGGGCGATTGGAAGAACCTCGTTGCCGACCCTGTTGCCGGTTTCAAGGCATGGGACGCGACTGTATCAGCGAAGGAGTATGGGTTGCCGCCACTGGCACCGAAGGCGAAATTGATCGTCCCGCTGGTTAACCCTATCCACAATTCAACGATTGCATTTGATGCGTCACGGGAGCCGCTCGCGTTGGCCGCCGGCGCGGAATTGCACTGCCTCGCATCCTTATTGCTACAGCAGGCGCGGTCGGAGGGGATCGTCGGCAAGCGTCCCCTGACGGACCGACTGCAGCAGCTCCTGCTGTCCGATAATTTTAGCGGGCTTTCTTGGCTGTTCGGCGCTGGCTTACGGGTATTTCAGGCAAAGTCACCGCAAGAATTGGCAAGCCTCTATGGGGCAAATGGCCGAGTTGAAGCGTTCGAGCAAGTCGCGAAATACGCTTGCGCCATCCAACCGGATCGCGTGTTTGGTAGCGTTGGCTTCGCCGAGTACAGAATGGATATCGGCGGCGGCATCAAGAGCTGGTTGGCAAACTACGTCAACCGACTTGACGAACTGGACCAACTTCTTCTGGCACAGCCGGAGGCTTGGACGCTCCCCGCTGATATGCGGGATGGGCAAACGTCGTATCTGCTCACCAGCAGCAACATCACCCAGACTGAAATCGACGCGCTGATCGGAACCTGTGTGACGGATTATGCGGCCGCACGGAAGTGTCTCGATAGGCTTTATGGTGCCGCTACGGAGCCAGCTACGGCTGAGGATGTGCGTTTTGTCGAATTGTTTGGTCAGTCTCTCGATGCTCTTCATGGCATGCTCACCGCAATTGCTGACCGTCGCGAGCGGGAAACATTGTGGGCGGCCGACCGTAACGACGATCAGCTAGTGACGCTGCTCAATGCCGTTAAGTTCGACATCCCCAAATGGTGTGCGCGCTTGCCAAAACTGAATCGTTTAGCGGAGCCAGAGAACCCAACGGCTGCTATCGAACGCGCAGGCAATCAGTTCGTCGCGCTTCGCGATGCCATCCCGGCGCAGTTTGAAAAGCTGAAGCACTGGGCGGAGGGCCAAGGTACGCCCCTCAAGCCAATCGAACGCGCCACAGCGCGAGAGCGCCAGAACACGTTGAACGTCAAAGGTAAACGGCCTAAGGGGGATGCTGGCGATTTCGGTCAGCGCGCGGCAGCGCGGTTTCTTGATCGCTTTTGCAGGACGGTCAGCCGTTGCAAAGAGCCAACGGTGCGACGCTTCGCCGATTTGCTCGGCAAGCTCGACGTATTCGAGTCAGAAAAAGCCATGAACCGTTTTCTCTTTAACCGTGTTGGTGGGCTGTATAAGTCGCCGTACGATCCTGGCGTTCGTATCGTCCACAAGGTAAAACCCCTTCTGGCAGACCGCTTTGACGCGATTAT
>JADCJC010000075.1 GCA_020247395.1 Rhodocyclaceae bacterium | reverse complement strand
TATTGATCCGGCAACTAAATATGGAAAACCATTTCGGCCATCCCCGTTCCCGCGTACAACCACAAGGGTTGCGCCGGGCGGGAACCCAATTTTATTTAACGCAGCAGATTCCGATATTAGGCTCCCGCCTGCGCGGGAGCGGGGTCTTCTTAATTATTCATATTTAATTGCCGGATCAATAGAAGTTCCCCGGTTAAACAACTCGAATATCCACGGGTTTTTCGGCCATTTTATGCCGAAAACGCCCGTCTTTGCTAGTGTTTACTGAGGCGCGTTCCCAGCCGCTTGTTCCTGCGCGGCAATTTCAGCGTGCACCTTCGCCATGTCGAGCGCAACCGAGGTCTTGACCACTTCCTGCAAAGCCGCCTTGGGCAGCATGCCAGCTTGAGAAAACAACACGACCTGCTCACGAAACACCATCAGCGTTGGAATCGATCGAATGTTAAATGCCGCGCCGAGCTCCTGTTCGTTTTCGGTATTGATCTTCGCGAAGATGACTTCGGGGTACTCTTCAGAAACCGCCTCGAATGTCGGCGCGAATGCACGGCAGGGGCCACACCAAGGTGCCCAGAAATCAATGATGACCGTCTTGCCGCCCTCGATGGTCGCGTTGAAGTTTTCTTTTGTCAGCTCCAGTACCGCCATTGACTATTCCCCAGTTAGTTGCATGCCGCGGGTTGATCGCGCCAGCGACGGGCTAACGCGTTGCTGCGGCAAATTTTGCCACGCGCGCACCCAGTTCCTCCAACCCCTTCGCCTGACGCTCATTAGCAATGGATCCATCCGCATGAAACAGCTTGTCGGCAGCCGGTACCGCAACGACTGGCAGCACAATCGAGCCAAGATTGGAAAAAATAAACGACACATGCGGCAGTGCCCTGATCGTGCCGAACGCGCCAGCGGATGCACCAAGCAGCCCGACCACCTTGCCCTCAAACGGCATGCGCCCTCCACCCGCGCCGACGCCTTCGGCAACAGATTGCGACAGCCAGTCGATGGTATTTTTAAGCAGCGGTGTGATCGACGAATTGTATTCGGGACTTGCAATCAGCAGTCCGTGCGCAGGACGCAACGCCTCGCGCAAGCGGCGCGCATTCTCCGGCACGCCCTCGGCCGCATGCTGGTCCGCGTCATACAGCGGCATCACATACTGACGCAGGTCGATGACCTCCACCTCGGCCCCGGCCTTGGCGGCACCGGAGACCGCAAGCGTCAGCGCGGCACGGTTCATGCTGCCATTTCGGTTGCTCCCCGCGAACGCAATGATTGTTGGTTTGCTCATCATTTTTCCATTTTCATTAAGAGCCAAGGCGACAGCGGCATGCATGACTCCTGTGCATGCCGCTGCGCTTCGATCCGGCATCGCTGCCGGGAACAACAAAACTATTCGGTCTTGATCGCTTCAATTTGGATCAGCAAACGGATGGCATCTGGGATGCCCGGCAAACCATAACTCATATCGTATTGGCTGCGCGTGATCGTGGTTTCGAAGTCACCACCACACACTTCACGCTTGACAAACGGGCTCATATAGCAGTTGAACGCGGTTCCTTTCAGCGTCACTGGGTTGGTCTTGCCGCGCATCGTCAACGTTCCGGCGACTTCAACCACCTTGTCGCCGTCAAACTTAAAGCCCGTACCGACAAATTTGGCTTCGGGAAACTTCTCCGCGGCAAAAAAATCGTCGCCTGTCAGATGTTTATCAAATGGAGCGACGCCCGTATTCATAGACTTCATGTCAATCGTAATTTCAGCCTTACCCGTTTTCGCTTGGCGATCAATCGTGATGGAGCCGCTCTTCTTGTCGAAGCGGCCGCGCGAAGTCGATGTACCGAAGTGTTTTGCCTCCCACGTCACAAAGGTATGTGTCGGTTCGACCATGTAGGTCGCAGACTGCGCTTGCGCAGATGGGCTTGCCATTGAAAAAACGAGGGCGGTCGAGACCGCTGCGGCAACGGTGATGGCTGAGAGTTTCATGGGTGTTCGTCCTTACGTGGTTGAAAAACAGGTTGGAATCGGTCTTGCCAAAAAATAGCGCTAAAGAGGGGTGACACCGGTCAGTGCTAACTTGATGTTGACCACAACTTCGTTGGCAACGAGTGATACGTCATTCCATTCGCCGTCACCAATTTTGAAATCAAGACGCTTGAGAGTGAAGCTACCCACCGCGCGGGTGACGCCGGCTGATTGCGTAAGGGTCATGGGAACCACCACGTTTTGCGTGATTCCTTTGATGGAAAGCTTGCCCGAAAACTCAAACTTGCCACCGCCTAGCGCCCTCACGGCATTCGAAGTGAAATTTGCTTGCGGCATCTTCAGCGAGTTAAACCATCCCGGCTTTTTCAGCTCTGCCTCGGTTTCGCTATTGCCGATGTCTGCGCTCAAGAGATCCACGTTGAAGTTGACTTTTGCCGCCTCAACTTTCTTCGGATCAAAGGTGACTTCGGCGTCAAACTTCTTAAACTTCCCGCTGACTGGTACGCCAAACTGCTTACTGACGAACGCAATCTCACTCTGGGCGGGCACCAGTCGTTGCTGTGCACTTGCGAGGCTCGGCAGGGTAAGTAGCATCAGAACACCTGTGGCAGCCAAGATTTTGCGAATCGGTGCTTGAACCAGTTCCATTATTTATCTCCAGTCATATTGGGCAGCATGCGGCTCATCAGATTGTCATCGTCCATCAGCAAATGTTTGACAACCGCGAGGATATGTACCGCGACGACGGCGGCAAGCGCATAGGCCGCCATCCAGTGCCATGGCTTTAAGAACTCCGCCAGCTCGCGATCCTTGGGTACAAAATCCGGCAGCGGAATCCAGCCGAACCAGACAATCGGAAAGCCAGCCGCCGAGCTATACGCCCAACCCGTGAGTGGTACGGCGAAGAACAAAACGTAGAGCAGCAGGTGTGCGACATTCGCCACCTTCGTCTGCCATTGCGGCATGGTCGGTGGTAACGGCGGCGGCGCGTGCCTGAGCCGCCACAGTAAGCGAAGCGCTGCAAGCGTGAGGATGGTGACGCCAGCCCACTTGTGCCAGTTATACAGCTTGATGCGCGTCGGGCTCATGGTCAAACTCACCATATAGAGACCAACCGCAAAGGACGCTGTGATCATCACCGCCATTAACCAATGGAACGCGATGGCAACGCGGTCGTAACGAGGGGACATTGGGTTCTCCGTATTGTTTGCGCTAGCCCGCTGTCGGCCGATTCAAAAATTCGACCTCCACTTCCACTTCCACTTCATCCCCAACCAGCGGGATCAGTTTGGTCATGCCCCAGTCGCTTCGTTTAAGCGTCGTTTTCGCTGAGAAGCCAATGGCATTCGCCTGCATGAATGTGTTGTACAGCCCACCATTGAACGTGACATCCCAAACGACCGGCCTGGTGATACCGCGCATGGTCAGGCCGCCTGAGAGCCGATACCGATGCCCGCCAACAGCCTCCATCGCAGTAGAGCGAAAACGAATCGTCGGCTGCTTGGCTCCATCAAACCATTCGGCATCCATCAACTGCCGATTGAATGGGGCGATTCCGGTGTTGACAGACGACGCCTCGATAGTGAATTCAACACTCGATGAGGCGGCCGAGCCGGGACGAAAATCAAGTTTTCCGTCCATTTTGTCGAAGCGCGCGGTGTAGCGCGACAGACCCATGTGGGCAACGCGCCACACCACAGAGGCATGCGCACGATCAAGCATGTATTCGCCCGCCGGCTGCGCGCTAAACTCCCTGCTTAGCGTTGGTGCCGGTGCGGGTTCTGCACCGACGGCAAACGAAGCCGGAAAGGCGGCGACGCCAATAGCGATGACGAGCGATGCCATCAATGCGCAATAGCCAGACAACACTTTTTGTGAGAGTGCATTCATCTTAGCCCGCCAATTGACCCATCTGGCCGTTGCGATAAGCGGCTTCGGCCGCCCTCAGTTGTTCGACGGTGTTCATCACAAACGGGCCATGAAACAGCAGCGGCCCTTCAGCCGGCGCACCCCCGAGCAGCATCACGTCGAGCGGCGTTGCGCCGCTATTGGTAAAACTCACCGCGCCCTCATGGCTGTCATAGACCACCAAAGAGCCCACACTCAAACGCTGTAGCCCAGCGGAGAACGCACCAGCGCCGACCATAAGATATGACGCCGCTTCAAAGCCGGGTGGAATCTCAGCGGAGAACGTTTTGCCAGGCGCGACGCTTACGTGCCATAACAGGGCCGGCATCAGCACCTTTGCAGGGCCGTCATTCCCCTCAAAGCTACCCGCAATGACACGCACCTTGAAGCCAACGCGCTCAACAGTCGGAATGTCGGCGGCATCAATGCGCTGGTAGCGAGGTGCCATCAATTTCATCGCACGAGGCAGTGTTGTCCAAAGTTGTAAGCCGTGCTGCGTCATCTCGGCTTCAGTCTCGGGCCTTGGGTATTCCGCGTGCACCAAACCACGACCGGAGGTCATCCACTGCGCGCCAAGTGGCCCGACGATGCCACGATGGCCGGCGGAATCAAGATGCTCGTTACGCCCCGAAAGCAGATAGGTGACGGTTTCAATTCCGGCATGCGGATGGGGCCCGACACCATCCTCGCCCGGCTTCACACGAAACGGTCCGAAGTGATCAAGAAATACCCAAGGGCCCACCGACTGAATATCCCGATCAGGCAGCGCACGTTTAACAGTAAAGGTACCCACCGGCGCGCTGTGCGCTTGAATCACCCGGGTAACACCTTTGATCGAAGTGGTTTCCATTTCTTACTCTTACTCCCGTTCAGCGGTCGGACGACCCAAGATCAAAAACGAGTACTTCCGCATGCTCGCCGTCTTGGACGTTGACCGCAGTCACATCAAGCAACTTCAACGCATCGCCGGCACTCAGTTGTTGGTCATTGACCACCACACGGCCCCGCGCCACGTGCACATAGGCGCGGCGATTCGGCGCAAGTGCCAGCGTTGCCGCTTCTGCAGCATCGAACAGCCCTGCGTACAGAACGGCGTCGGCGTGAATCTTCAGGGAACCATCGCGAGAGTCTGGCGACGCCACGACCCGCAATTGACCCCGTTTCTCGGTTTCGGCAAAGTGCTTCTCCTCATAGGACGGCTGAATGCCCAATTGGTTCGGCTGAATCCAAATTTGCAAAAAGTGCGTGGGTTGATCGTTCGCATAGTTAAACTCGGAGTGCTGCACACCAGTACCCGCGCTCATGCGCTGTACATCCCCGCGGCGGATGGATGAGCCATTACCCATGCTGTCCTTGTGTCCTAGCGCGCCGTCGAGCACATAACTCACGATTTCCATGTCCCGATGGCCGTGGGTGCCAAACCCCATGCCGGCGGCGACACGATCCTCATTAATCACCCGCAGCGGCCCAAAACTCATGAACTTCGGGTCGTAGTAGTCCGCAAACGAAAAACTGTGAAAACTCGTTAGCCACCCGTGATCGGCATAACCACGCTCTTGTGATTTCCGAATTTCAATCATTTTGAATACCTTTTCCGCCAAGAAACAAGCGCAGCCACAGAGTACTTTTCCCCAAGACACGCAATATGGGCTTGATCTTGGCATCCAACAAGCGGATAATTTCGACTTATCAATTCAATAAATTTGAATATTTCCTTGCCGCCGCAAATAACTGCACATGCCACTCTCCCTAGATGCGTTGCAGACCTTGGATGCAATCGCCCGCAATGGCTCCTTCGCCCGCGCCGCCGCCGAGCTGCACCGCGTCCCATCGGCGCTGACGTACACCATTCAACAGCTAGAAAGTGATCTAGGCCTGACGTTGTTTGACCGCGAGGGCCGCCGCGCGGTGCTCACCGCAGCCGGACACGAGCTACTAAACGAAGGCCGTATTCTGCTGAAAGTGGCCGCCGACCTCGAGTGTCGCATCCAGCAAGTGGCGAAGGGCTGGGAAACGGAGTTGCGCATCGCATTCGATACCATCACCCCGCTGCGTTCCCTCTTCGGCCTGATTCAGCGTTTTGAGTCGCAGCGATCGGGCACCCGTATTCGGCTGTCCACAGAAGTGTTGGGAGGCACTTGGGATGCACTAATGGCCGGACGTGCGGACCTCATCGTCGGCGCATCGGCGGAGGTTCCATCCGGCGGCGGTTACGCAGTTCTACCATTGATGCCATTGCAATGGGTGTTTGCCGCTGCCCCGTCACATCCCATCGTCGGCGAGCAGCAACCACTCACCGAAGCGGTCATTACGCGCTACCGCGCCATCAGCGTCGCCGACTCATCGCGCAATACGCCACCACGCACTGTCGGATTGATCTCAGGACAGGACGTGCTCACGGTCGCCACCATGAGCGACAAGCTCGAAGCCCAGATTGCCGGGTTGGGAGTCGGCTACTTGCCGCTGCATTTGGCGGCAGCGGCGCTCGGCGAAGGAAAACTCGTGGCGCTGAGCGTATTGTTTCCGCGCGCCGACACCGGGCGCTGTGTTGCTTGGCGCGCTAACCGCACCGGCAAGGCACTACGATGGTTTATCCACGAGTTTGAGAAGCCAGAAACCGTCGCTGCAATCTCAAACGCGTCATAGCCTAATCGGATCGAGGACGATGCCAGCAACGCCAAAACCCGCCGGAGAAGATTATGTCGGTCGGTTCGCGCCGTCCCCAACGGGGCCACTCCATTTCGGCTCGCTCGTCGCGGCGCTGGCGAGTTACCTCGATGCGCGCGCAAACAACGGCCAATGGCTGGTAAGAATAGAAGATGTCGACGAAACGCGATGTGACGCCTCGTATGCCGATGCGATTTTGGCGACGCTTGACACCTTTGGCCTAGATTGGGATGGTGAGGTTATCGTGCAGTCGCGCCGCAAAGCGCGCTATCAAGAAGTGCTCGCCACACTGGAAGCTGCGGGGCAGACCTACCACTGCGAATGTTCGCGCAAGGAAATCGCTGATTCCGCAGTGATGGGAATCGATGGCCCGGTTTACCCCGGCACTTGTCGGCACAAAAACCTGCCCGCGCACGGCGCGGCGATCCGTTTTGCTTCGCCGGCCGGTGCCGTTGAATTTGAAGACCGCTTGCAAGGCAAACAGATACAGAACGTGGAACGCGCCGTCGGCGACTTTGTGATCCGCCGTCGTGATGGTCTGGCCGCCTATCAACTCGCAGTGGTGGTCGACGATTTTGATAGCGGGATCACCGACATTGTCCGTGGCGCAGACCTGCTGGACTCGACTGCGCGCCAAATCGTCCTACAACGCGCATTGGGCTATCCGACGCCGCGCTACCTGCATTTTCCGGTCGTCTCCAACAACGACGGCGAAAAACTCTCCAAACAAACACTTGCCGCCCCGGTTGCGACCGGTGACCGCATCGGCGTGCTGCGCGGGGCACTACACTTTCTGCGACAACCCGAAATCCAGCGGGTGGCAGATTGCCGGCAACTACTCGCCGCGGCGGTCGCCAACTGGCAACCTGAGACGATTTCTCGGAGCCGCAGCCTTGTGTTTCCCGACAAAACTTGAGGCTGCGCCAGAACGGCCTGACCGCGCGTAGTGTGACTATTTTCGGCAAACACTTGCGCTGGGTCGTTCAGAGCACATTGCCTAGGGCGTAACTTTCAGGCGGGCGACATAATCTTCGTCACGCAGCATTACTTCGCTGAAAGCGAGCGAGGCAAGGATATCCTCGTGGGTAATGTGCGGATATTGCCGAGCCCTCGGCCGTGCGAGCGAATGATGCGAACTCTCTTGGTCAGCTCGCCGCTCCCCAGTTGCTGTTGCTCAAGCAGCGCTTCAATCTTGTTCCAAATTGGTGAAAGTGCATCGCCGATGAGGGAAGGTTCAGCATTACCCAGCAGTTCGTGCGCGGTGATGATCCCCAGCAACTCTTTGTGGGTGAGCCATACACCGGGCAATTCGAAGTTGCCGCCTTGTTCGTAGTAATAGCCCCGCCCATCTTTGTCGTTTTCGATGGGCGCGCCAATCGCCCGCAAGGTGCCGACGAGCCGTCTAACGGTGGCTTCAGAAACGCCTAACTCGCGCATAATCTCGCCTAGCGAAATCGGATAGCGACGTGATCGTAGCAGTTGGTGCAAAGCGTATTTGCGGTAAAGGCGTTCCATTTAGTTTGATTTCGGATTGATGTTCGCCAGCATACTATCGAAAATTTAACGGCTGCAAGCAAAGCTTTTTTCGCGCACGTTCAGCAAAAGGCCTAAAGATGCCAGCTGAATATAGGTCTTTGTTTTCGAGTTCTTGTTCAAGCTCGCCGCCTCAGGGGCAAGCACGGCGCTTGCAGCGGGCTGGGGAAAGAGGGGATTGCCTCTTTGGCTCAGTAGGGCTCTGTTGGATGTGGCCCCCCTCATCAACGGCTGATGAATCCATTTCCGCACTTCGTCGCGTCTGACTAGTACTTTGTTGCGCTATCCTGCAAACTTAGGCCATCACTAAATGCAGCCAGCACAGCACAAACCGATTGCGCGAATCCGCAATCGCCTGCGATGAATCTCCTGCGGGGCGGCACGAACCCATACTCAAAAAGCTAACCACCATGTTCTTTCCCAGAGGCTCAACGCCTGCCACGCCCTCAACCTCGTCTAGCCACCCGCGCAAGCGTGTATTGATGCGCGCTGGCATTGGCCTGCTCACGGTCGCGCTTGTCGGAGGATCGTTGATCGCCTGGCGGGTCAGCTCAGCGAAGCGAGATGAGCCAAAAGAAGATTCGGCAAAGACCTACGAATTCGCCAAACGAGACCTCGCCGTATTGGGGCCGGTTGAACTCGGCCATGTGGTGCCAATCTCCGGCACGTTGAAACCCGTTGTCCAAGCCGTCGTAAAATCGAAGGTGGCTGCAGAAGTCGCCCAGGTGCACGTTCGGGAAGGGGAACGCGTCGCCGCCGGGCAAGTGTTGATTTCGCTTGATACGGCGGATTTACGCGCCCGCTACGATGCGCAGCTGGCGTCGGTGGCCGAAATGAAGGCAAGGCTCGACTTGGCCCGTAAAAACGAAGCCAATAACCGCCAACTCCTGCAACAGAATTTTATTTCCCAAAACGCGTTTGACGCGGTTTCCAACACCGCTGAAGTCGCCCGCGCGAACCTTAAATCCGCGGAAGCGCAAGCCGCCATCTCCCAGCGTGCGCTCAACGATGCGGCGATACGCGCACCGTTCAATGGTATCGTCGCCAAACGTATGGTAAACGTTGGTGAGAAGGTTTCTCCGGACATGTCGGTCGTCCAGATTGTTGATCTGTCCCGTATGGAACTGGAAGCTGGCGTACCCGTGAGTGAAATTCCTGGAATCAAAGTTGGGCAGGAACTATCCTTTACGGTGGATGGCTTCGCCACCAGACAATTTCAGGGCAAGGTCGAACGGATCAATCCAGCGGCGGAGGCGGGGTCACGTTCTATTTCCGTTTTCCTATCCCTTGCCAATCCCGAGCTGGCTCTCAAGGGTGGCATGTTTGCGACTGGCAAGTTAGCCGCCCAGTCGCGCGGCGCAGTGAACTCCATTCCAATCGTCGCACTGCGCGAAGAGGGTGGCCAGAGTTATGTGTTTGTCATCGAGCAAGCAGCAATTGCACGCAAACCGGTTTCTACCGGGACCCGCAATGTCGACTTGGGTTTGGTAGAGATTCGCGACGGTCTGGATGTCGGCGCACAGGTCGTCGCCGTAAAGATGGAAGGACTCAAGGCTGGCGCGAAAGCAATTGTCAAAACCGAAGCGACCGAAGTTGGGGCATCATCCTCGACACCCGCCGCCAAAATGAACAAATCGTAGAAGTCCTTATTCCACGGGCTTTCCCAACCCTTTTCGTCTCGAAGTGCCCTTCCCTTCTCGTGGTTTCGCGCGGGGGAACTTCTATTGATCCGGCAACTAAATATGGAAAACCATTTCGGCCATCCCCGTTCCCGCGTACAACCACAAGGGTTGCGCCGGGCGGGAACCCAATTTTATCTAACGCAGCAGATTCCGATATTAGGCTCCCGCCTTCGCGGGAGCGGGGTCTTCTTAATTATTCATATTTTATTGCCGGATCAATAAAAACCGTCGCGAGCGGGTGCAGTTGGCAGTGAGGAGCGGACACGTACCCAGTGTACGGCGAGCACCGGAACTGACAGATTCGCCCGCGCAGTAAGTTTTTAGAAGTTCCCGCGGCTTACGATGCCAATTGACGCACATTGGGCGGTGAAAACCAAGGGATCGCAAAGCAAGAATTCAATCGGAGCAATTCCATGTGGATGACCAAAGTCTCGATTAACAATCCCGTGTTTGCCACGATGGTGATGGCGGCGCTGATGGTGCTGGGCCTGTTTTCCTACAAGCGGCTGGCGGTCGATCAACTGCCGGATGTCTCGATGCCGATCGCGGTCATTTCCACCCCCTACCCGGGCGCCTCGGCAGAAGCCGTTGAACAGGATGTGGTGCGTCCGATCGAGCAAGCTGTCAACACGATCAACGGCGTCAAGACGATTCGCTCGTCATCCCAAATTGGCTTTGGCTGGGTGGTGGTCGAGTTTGAGTTGAATGTCGATCCGCGGGTGGCAATTCAAGACGTTCGGGATAAGGTTGCCGAGGCGCGCCGGGGGTTCAACCGCGATGTGGGGGAGCCGACGGTTTCGCGCGCAAGCATGGATGACGACCAACCACTCATCTACCTCTCAATGCGCTCAGACTCGCGCAGCCTACGCGAACTCTCCGACCTTGCCGATCAACTCGTCGTTAAACGCCTACAAGGCGCGCCGGGCGTCGGCAACATAGAAGTATCAGGCGACGTCGGTCGTGAACTCGCTGTCAACCTGCGGCCCGAGAAAATGGCTGCTCTCGGCGTTGGCGTGAATGAAGTGATCGCCGCAATCCGCGCGGAGAACCAAAACATTTCGGCCGGCGCTCTCGTCTCTGACGTGACCGAACGAGTGGTCCGAGTGCGCGGGAAAATCCGCCGGGCGGAAGACTTTGCGCGCATCATCGTTGCCCGTCGCGGCGGCGCGGGCGGCGCAACGACTGCAATAACGCTTGGCCAGGTCGCGGATGTCTCTGACTCGCAACGGGAAGAAACATCCTTTTCCACGGACTCAGGAAAACGCGCAATCTCCATTCAGATTCGCAAGACGCGCGGGGCGAACACAATTGATATGGCCGATGGGGTGAAGAAACAGGTCACCGAGCTAAAGAAGTCCCTACCCGCCGATATCAAACTGGACATTACCTTTGACCGCTCGAAGTTCATCAAAGACGGCGTCGATAACGTAAAGACCACCATCCTCGAAGGTGCCGTCCTGACAGTCTTAATCGTATTCTTCTTCCTTCACTCCTGGCGTTCGACTGTCATCACCGGTCTCACATTACCCATCTCCATTTTTGCGACCTTCATCGTCTTGTATGCGATGGGTTTCACGATCAACTTCATGACCCTGATGGCAATGTCGCTATCCATCGGCATCCTCATCGACGATGCAATCGTGGTCCGCGAGAATATTGTGCGCCATCTTGCGATGGGCAAGTCCCACATGCAGGCCGCCCTAGAAGCAACCAATGAGATCGGGCTGGCCGTAATGGCCACTACCTTCACGATTGTCGCCGTGTTTCTGCCGGTCGCATTCATGGGTGGCATCATCGGCAAGTTCTTCTTGCAATTCGGCGTCACTGTGGTGGTTGCCGTACTCGTCTCCTTGTTCGTTTCCTTTACGCTCGACCCGATGCTGTCGTCAATCTGGCACGATCCAAAATCGCGCTGGATGGAAAAGCAACCCATCAAGTGGCTGCTGGATCGGCAAGAGTCGCTGATGGATGGCTTGCACCGGCGCTACGACGTCTGGCTGCGCTGGTCACTCAAACACCGCAAGACGACGCTGGGAATTGCCGCACTAACCTTCGTGGGGAGTTTCTTCCTTGTTCCTTTTATTGGTTCGGAGTTCGTTCCAGAGGAAGACAACAACTGGACCAGCGTTCAGATTCAAACGCCAATTGGCTCGTCGCTCGCCTACACCTCGGCGAAGGCAGAACAGGTGGAGGCCGCATTGCGCGATTTTCCTGAGATCAAACGTATTTCCAAAACGGTCAACAAGAATAACGCGTGGTTTGAACTTCAACTTGTCGATAAAGAGGCGCGCAAGCGCAGCCAGAAACAACTGGACGACATGATTCGCAAGCGCCTCAACCGTATCGCTGGACTGGAGATCAACATCGGTTTTAATCGCCCAATCCAAGTGTATGTCATGGGGCCAGACATTAAGGAGCTTGATCGTGTTTCCCAAGAGGTGATGAACAAGATGAAGGCGATAAAGGGCATCGTTGATGTTGACTCATCATTCAAGCCGACCAACCCTTCGCTGGACATCGTGGTGAACCGCGAGCTTGCCTCGGACCTCGGCGTATCGATGAACGAAATCGGTATCACGACCCGCGCGCTAATCGCTGGCGAACCCGTTGGGCAATGGGAGGGGCCAGATGGAGAGAACCACCAAGTCATGGTGCGCCTACCGCGCAGCGAACGTACCGGAATCAGCGATTTGGACAAAATCTTCGTCCGCGCAAACGGCACAAATGCCGATGGGACTGCGCGCATGGTGCCGCTACGCCAGGTTGCGGATTTCCAGCCAAGCGTGTCAGAGCGTCGCATTGATCGCCGCAATTTACAGCGTCAGATTCGCATTATGGCTGGCGTCGCAAACGGCGTGAGTGTGGGCGACGCCGCGCAAGAAGTCAAAAAGATCGCCGACACCATCGCCCTGCCGCCCGGATACCGCTTTCAATTCGGCGGTTCGTCACAAGACATGCAGGAATCACTCGGATTCGCCGTGGCCGCGTTGGCACTGGGCGTGATCTTCATTTACTTCATTCTTGCCTCCCAGTTTGGCAGTTTCCTTCAACCGATTGCCATCATGGCGTCGCTACCGCTATCGTTGATCGGCGTCTTCCTCGCACTCATTATGTTCGGCTCGACGCTAAACTTGTTTTCTGTGATTGGCTTCATCATGTTGATGGGCCTGGTCACCAAGAACGCGATTTTGCTGGTCGACTTTACCAATCAGGGAATTCGCGAAGGCAAGGAACGCATCGAGGCCATTCTCGCGGCAGGCCAAGTCCGTCTTCGACCGATCCTCATGACTACCACCGCCATGATCTTCGGCATGCTCCCACTAGCACTTGCGTTCGGCGCAGGCTCGGAACAACAGTCACCCATGGCGCATGCCGTAATCGGCGGCATCATCACCTCGACAATCATGACGCTTGTTGTTGTGCCGGTATTGTTTACCTACATCGATGCGCTTGGACAGCGTGCAAGTCGGTGGCTTTTGCGCAAACCGCCGACGACGGCTGTGCCGACAGAAGCGAATCCGGTCGCCAAACCCCAACTTGGCGCAGGCGGCTCCATCAAACCGGTGTTGCAGGAAAGGAATAGCGATCAATAATGTCGGATGCCCAACAACGCAAAGCGTCAGCCAAGCTTGCCTGCCCCAGATTGCCTGGTGCTTGCGGAAAGAGGGGGCTTGATTACGGGCCGGACAGCGCGAAGCCGCTGGCTGCGAGTGAGTGCAGAAAGGTCGGCATCGTCGGGAAAAACGGCGATCTGGTTGCGGCCGGCCTCCTTGGCGGCATACATGGCTTCATCGGCGCGGGCAATCAGCGCGTCGATATCTTCGTCCGGATCATCTCCAAGCTGGGCTACTCCGCCGCTCACGGTGACATTGATAGGACGCGTTGACTTGCCATCAACAATTGAGAATGATGAATACTCAGTCGCACCACGAATTCGTTCCGCCATTGTTGCGGCGTCATTGGTATTGGTTTGTGGCAACAATAAACAAAACTCTTCGCCACCATAGCGAACTAGGAGATCTTCTTGCCTGAGGCACATCTTGGCAACTTCAACAAAACGTTTCAAGACATGGTCCCCAGCCAGATGCCCATACTTGTCGTTAACCGCCTTGAAATGATCCAGATCGAATAACACCAACGAAAGCGGCTCCTTGGATCGTCGCGCACGAGAGATTTCCTTCTCCGCGAGCTCCAGAAACGTCCGCCGGTTGAATGTGCCAGTCAGGGGGTCTGTCACCGCCAGCTTGGTTGCCTCCGCTTCAACGCGGTCCTTCTGCAAAACGAGGAATCCCACGGAGGTCAAGATGATGACCATGAAGGATAGGAACAAGCCCGCCGGGACGAGCTTTTCCGCAGCAAGCTCGCCGCCCAGCAGATCGGGCATGACGAGTACAGGTATGGCGCGCAATAGAAACGCAACCGCGCCCAAGGAAAAACCCAACACCAGAAGTCGCAGTCCCGCCGATTGCATACCGCTGCCCAGTTTCGCCGCGACGGTTGCGAGTACCACGTAGGCGGTGCCGAAGAACACGCCAGCAAAAATCGACGACGTCGCCGCCGAGCCGGTAGCAAGCGCGAACAATACACCGATGAATAACGCCGGTAACAAATGCCACCAGGTGCTCAGGCGTTTACCGAAGAACTGGAACAGCGCTGCCGCCTGCAATGAGATGAACGTGGCTAGCAGCGCATGCGCAAGCACATAGCAGAGCGCCCAAGTTGAGGTTTCGCTGACCGCCAGTAGGCTATAGGCGATAGCCTGCGCAACTAATGACGCCAACCATAACCACAAACCATCGCGTGATTCGCGCAGCGGGGTGCTGATCGCTGCGCGCAACGACACAGCAAGCAACACGCCCGCCGTGATGTTCATCGCAAGAATGGTTTTAACTTCAAACATGGCCAGCCTATGATGCGATTGTAAACTTCTATGATTACAAATGCCGCTTCAACGCGCACACCTCCTAACCGGATTAAGCGGGCCGAGACTGGATTGGGATATTCCAGTACGTCTAAGTCTGCGGCTTGGCGGGAGTTACTGCAAACCAAACCGAAACCTCTCAGTTGTGGCGTTCCAAAGGCGTAAGGCGTCGCACGTCTCGCGAACATCGTGTACCCGCAAAATTGAGGCGCCGTGCTGCGCGGCGATAACGGCAGCGACAACGCTCGGAACCAACCGGTCCGCCGTATCACGCCCCAACAGCGCCCCGAACATTGACTTGCGAGACAAGCCCGCAAGCACGGGCAGCCCAAGTTTGGTGAACTGCTCGAGTTGCTTGAGTAGCGCGAAATTGTGCTCAGGCGACTTGCCGAAACCGAAACCTGGATCAACCACAATTCGATCACGTGTAATCCCCGCCTCAATACATTTTTCAACCCGTGCCAACAAGAAGGTACGAACCTCAGCGACGACATCCATGTAGGACGGATTAGCTTGCATAGTACCCGGCTCCCCTTGCATATGCATGAGGCAAACGGCCGCCCCGGAGGCGGCACACACTTCAGCCGCACCCGCAGCCCTCAATGCATTAACGTCATTTACCATCGACACCCCGGCGCGAATCGCCTCCGCCATCACCGCTGGTTTTTGCGTATCGATTGAAAGCGGGGTATCGCCCGATGTCAACGCTTGGATCACAGGCATCACGCGATCCAGTTCCTCTTGCAGCGAGGTTGTGGCAGCGCCGGGACGCGTGGACTCGCCACCAATGTCAAGAATGTCTGCGCCCTCGTCAATCAACCGCAAGCCGTGGCAGATTGCGGCTTCGTGCGAGAGGAACTTACCGCCATCAAAAAACGAGTCGGGGGTGATATTGACAATACCCATCACCAGCGGCGTATCGAGCGATAGCGAAAACCTGCCAGCCTTTATCATTGAGGCACCGTCAAAAAGAAACGGGCGGAAGTCCGCCCGTTGCCGCTATAGAGTATAGCAGCCGCTATTACACACCTTCTGCGGCGGGTGGCTCCTTCACCGCCGGTTTCGCCGCTTCGGCAGATCCACCGCTGGCACCGTCGCCGTCACGCTTCGACTGAAAACGCATGGTGGAGGGCTTGGGCGGGCGGACTTCGCGCCCTTCCATGATGTCCTTGATTTGGTCGGCATCGATCGTCTCAAACTCAAGCAGCGCTTTGGTCATCGCTTCGATCTTGTCGCGATTTTCCTCAATGAGCTTGCGCGCCAGTGCGTACTGTTCGTCGATGATGCGACGAATCTCAGCATCAACCTTGCGCTGCGTCTCCTCTGACACGCTGGTTTGACGCGTGACAGAGCGGCCGAGGAATACTTCACCTTCGTTCTCCGCGTAGACCATCGTGCCCAAGGCATCCGACATCCCGTAACGTGTCACCATGTCCCGCGCAATCTGGGTGGCGCGCTCGAAGTCGTTCGACGCACCCGTCGTCATTTGATTCATGAAGACTTCTTCGGCGATACGACCGCCGAACAAGACGGCGATTCGATTCAGCAGGTATTCGCGATCATAGGCATACCGGTCCTGCTCCGGCAGTTGTACGGTCACACCCAGCGCACGGCCGCGTGGAATGATGGTCACCTTGTGCACCGGGTCTGATTTTGGCAGCAGGTAGCCGAGTAACGCATGTCCGGACTCGTGGTAGGCCGTGTTCATCCGCTCTTCCTCTGGCATGACCATGGAACGACGCTCGGCACCCATCATGATTTTGTCTTTCGCCCGCTCGAAATCCTCCATGTCAACCAGACGCTTTGCCGCACGCGCAGCAAACAGCGCGGCTTCGTTCACCAAATTAGCGAGGTCAGCACCGGACATTCCAGGCGTGCCGCGCGCGATCACTTCAGCAACCACGTCCGGCGCAATCGGAACCTTGCGCATATGCACGATAAGAATTTGCTCACGACCGCGAATATCAGGAAGGGGGACAACCACCTGGCGGTCAAACCTTCCCGGCCGCAACAAAGCCGGGTCCAGCACGTCTGGTCTATTGGTCGCCGCGATCACGATCACGCCCGCAGTACCCTCGAACCCGTCCATTTCCACCAATAACTGGTTGAGCGTTTGCTCGCGTTCATCGTTGCCGCCACCCAGACCAGCTCCGCGCTGACGACCAACGGCATCAATCTCATCGATAAAAATGATGCAGGGCGCATTCTTCTTGGCCTGCTCAAACATGTCACGTACACGCGCTGCACCGACACCAACAAACATTTCGACAAAGTCAGAACCGGAAATCGAGAAAAACGGAACCTTCGCCTCGCCAGCAATCGCCCGTGCCAGTAGGGTTTTACCGGTTCCAGGGGAGCCCACCATGAGAACACCGCGTGGGATGCGACCGCCGAGTTTTTGAAACTTCGACGGGTCACGAAGAAAATCAACCAACTCACCAACTTCTTCCTTTGCCTCGTCAACACCGGCAACATCGGCAAAGGTAATTGGATTGGTGTTTTCGTCCAGCATCCGTGCCCGACTCTTACCGAAGGAGAAGGCTCCTCCCTTGCCGCCACCCTGCATGGTTCGCATGAAATACAACCATACGCCGATAAGCAGCAGCATCGGGAACCAGGAAATGAAGATTTGCATCAGGAAAGACTGCTCTTCTGGTGCCTTGGCCTCGATCTTTACGCCGGCACGTAGCAGGTCGTCCCAAGTGAACAGGTTGCCGGGAAGATAAGCGACAAATTGTTTGTTGTCACGCGTGAACACACGAACGGTGCGCGGCCCCTCCTCGCGGACGCGATCAATGTTGCCATTCTTGGCTTCACTCATCATGACCGAGTAGTCCATCTGCTCGCGCGGTGCGCTCTTGCCCGTAAGCTGCATGAACACCATCATCAGCACAATGCCAACAACGAGCCACACGCCTATACCCTTAATCCAATTGTTATTCACTAGTCCACCTCTCTTCGACCACCGCGCCTATACACGGGGCATCAATCTTACTCTCTTAGTCGATTTCGCGCCAACCCGCGCTAGATGCCGCTGCTGGGCGCTTAACTCCTCTTGCGAGCAAATACACTTCCCGGCTTTCATCCCGTGATGCGTCTGGCTTTTTCGCTCCAACTTTGACAAATCGCGACCGGAGCAACTTGACGAACGGTTCGAATCCATCACCTTGAAATACCTTGACCAAGAAAGCACCGTTTGGTTTCAAAAATCGTACCGCAAACTCCAGAGCCAACTCGCCTAGGCTGTACAAACGCGCTTGGTCGGAAATCACCACTCCTGTCAGGTTGGGGGCCATATCTGAAATGACAAGATCTACCGGCTGGTTTTCAATCGCCGCAACAACCGCGCTCAAGCCCGCATCCAGCGAGAAATCCGCTTCGATGAAGTGCACCCCTTCAATCGGCTCCATCGGCAACATATCGATCGCCACAACTTTGCCATTGCCGCCAATCTTCTTAATTGCCATCTGCGACCAGCCACCCGGCGCGGAGCCAAGGTCAACGATGACCATTCCTGGCTTGATGAGTTTCTCGGCGTTGTCGATTTCTTGCAGTTTGTACACCGCCCGTGAGCGATATCCCTCATCCTTCGCCTTCTTGACGTAGGGGTCGGACAGGTGGCGCTTGATCCAGTCTCGGCTGTTTTTCGGGCGGGCGTTGGACATTTATTCAAATCTCGTAGGATTAGCGTGGCGGCAAACGCCATAAAAAAATGCTGGAACAGCATTGCGAGTGGTGCCAAGCTCCTAAGCGGCTGGTGCCAACGATATACTTATGCGATGAAAATCACATTATCCCCTACTGCGCGGCAAGCCCTGAAAGCACGTGCTCACACCATCGATCCGCTGATAATCATCGGCGACAACGGCCTTTCTGCCAGCGTCATCCGCGAGATTGATCGAACGCTAAAGGCGCATGAACTGATCAAAATACGCGCCAATAGTGAGGGCCGAGAGCAACGCGTTGCTTGGATGGCGGAGCTGTGCGACGCTTTGGCGGCTTCCCCTGTTCAGATGATCGGCAAGATACTGGTCATTTGGCGTGAAAATCCAGAAAAAGTAAATGCCCGGACAAAGGCTGCGCTATCACCGCAAAAGCCCCGCGAAAGGCGCTTGACTAAGCATCAAGAGGAAATGCGCGCCACCGGGCAAATGAAAGCTAAGGCAAAACCCAAGCCCCGAGGCAAAGCGCGCTGATCCAGCTTGGGCGGACACCCGCTATGTCGGGTTGCGGTGTCGTATGCCAGAACGGCTAACCCAGCGAGAAAGGCGAAAGCTTTTTCTTGACAGCCGGATTCTTCAACCTCACGTACGCAGGCAGGCCATTGCGATAGGGAGGATAGTCTTCGCCGACAATCAGCGGAGATAGATAGTTGCGACATTTTTGCGTGATGTGAAAGCCGTCCTTAGTAATGTAGTCTCGCGGCATCTTCTTTTCGTGGTTCGCCACCTTGACAAGCGGCGCGGCGATGATTTCCCACTTGTAGGGTTTGCTAGATATACGCTTGATGGCGGGCATGACGCCGTTCATACCTTTGACCGCGAATTCGACGGCGGCCTTACCCAGCGCGTAGGTTTGTTCCACATCGGTCCTTGATGCGATGTGGCGCCCTGCCCGCTGTAGGTAATCTGCGACTGCCCAGTGGTGCTTGAGTTTGAGTTCACGTTTAACCAAATCGGCAATCGCCGGGGCGACCCCGCCCAACTGCGAATGGCCAAACGCGTCGACTAGACCCGACTCTGCAACAAATTTTCCATCCGCCCCGCGAATGCCCTCTGACACACCGACCGCACAATAGCCATATTTTTTGACCGTCGCGTCGACTTTGGCGATGAATCTTTTCGGGTCGAAAACGATTTCGGGGAACAAAATGATATGCGGCGCTTCGCCGGCATGTTCGGCGGCCAGCCCCGTCGCGGCGGCAATCCAACCGGCGTGACGACCCATCACCTCGAACACAAATACCTTGGTAGAGGTCTTTGCCATTGAGGCGACATCTAACCCAGCCTCCCGCATCGCTACCGCGACGTACTTGGCAACTGAGCCGAAGCCAGGCGAGCAATCGGTAATCGGCAGATCATTATCAACCGTTTTTGGCACGTGCACAGCGACCAGCGGGTACCCCATCGATTCGGACAGCTGCGAAATCTTTAAGCAGGTATCGGCAGAGTCACCGCCGCCGTTATAGAAAAAATAACCGATATCGTGCGCTTTGAAGACCTCGATCAAGCGCTCATATTCGCGGCGGTTTTGTTCAAGTGACTTCAACTTGTAGCGGCACGAGCCGAACGCGCCGGCGGGCGTGTGGCCGAGGCGCTTGATGTTCGCCAGCGGCTCTTTGGAGGTATCGATTAAGTCTTCGGTAAGCGCGCCGATGATGCCGTTGCGACCCGCATAGACTTTGCCGATTTTTTTTGGGTACTTGCGCGCGGTGTCGATAACGGCTTGCGCAGAAACATTAATGACAGAGGTCACACCGCCAGACTGGGCGTAGAACGCGTTCTTGGGCGTCGCTAAAGCCATGGTGCGCGCAGCCGTGCCTAGCTAAGGGCCGCGATAATCGTATCGCGAATGTCTTCCATCTTTCCCACGCCTACTACCCGGACATACTTCGGCGCGCCCGGCGCAGCGGACTTTGCCCATGACTCGTAGTAGGCAATCAACGGCTTGGTTTGATCATGGTAGACCGCGAGGCGCTTCTTCACCGTATCCTCTTTGTCGTCGTCGCGTTGAATCAGGTCGTCGCCAGTGAGGTCGTCCTTTCCCGGCGTTTTGGGCGGATTGAATTTCACGTGATACACACGTCCGGATGCAACGTGCACGCGGCGTCCCGACATACGCTCAATGATCTCGGCATCATCAACCGCAATTTCGACGACGTAGTCAAGCCCCACGCCAGCGGCCTTCATGGCGTCGGCTTGTGGGATAGTCCGCGGGAAGCCGTCAAAGAGAAAACCGTTGACGCAATCCGCGTCCTTGATGCGCTCCTTGACCAAGCCGATAATGATTTCGTCCGAAACAAGCGCGCCCGAATCCATCACCTTTTTCGCCGCGACCCCAAGGGGGGTGCCTGCTTTCACTGCGGCACGCAGCATATCGCCAGTAGAAATTTGCGGGATGCCAAAGTGCGCTTTGATGAAACCCGCTTGTGTGCCTTTACCAGCACCAGGGCCACCCAACAGGATCAAACGCATGCGCCACCCTTTTTAGTTTTACGAGAAGACAAAATTTTACCGTGTTTGCCTGCCGGTGGGCTTTGATGTCATTCACCCTCCGGCAAAACGCGCCCGCACCCGTTCGAGGTCGGCCGCAGTATCAACGCCGGGCGGAGTCTCCCCCTGCCAATCCAGCACGGCGATTGTGTAACCGTGAAACATCGCGCGAAGCTGCTCCAGCGCCTCGAGCCGCTCGGCGTCTACTGGCCTCAAACTGGCATATCGACTCAGGAATCCGGCGCGATAGGCATAAACACCGATGTGCCGCAGTGCTGTTACCGACGCCGGCAGCGGCTGCGCATTAGCCGCCGCAGTGGCAACCGCCTCCGCTTCGTCGCGAGGGAACGGAATTGGCGCGCGGCTAAAATACTGGGCAATACCGGTTTCGTTTCTGACCACTTTGACGACGTTCGGGTTAAGGAAATCGGCCGCCCACTCGATCGCATGCGCCGCCGTTGCGATTGCGGCACCATCTGTCTGACTTAGCGTTCGCGCGACCGAGGCGATCAACTTTGGCGCAATCAGGGGCTCATCACCTTGTACATTCACCACAATGGCATCCGCCCCAAGCCCTAGGCACGTCGCCACTTCGGCGATCCGATCGGTACCGGAGGCATGATCGCTGCGCGTGATCAATGCCGTCACGCCGTGTGACTCACACGCCGTCTGCACATCCCGATGGTCGGTCGCTACGTAAACCGCACTCGCTCCCGAGGCTTGCGCACGCTCGGCGACACGCACCACCATTGGCTTGCCGCCAATATCCGCAAGTGGCTTATTCGGCAGTCTTGTCGATCCAAGGCGCGCGGGAATGACACAGATGAACTCAAGCACTACGATGTTCGCTCTTCGTCGATACCGAGTTCACGCGCCTCATCTACCAGCATGATGGGGATACCGTCGCGGATGGGGTACGCCAAGCGAGCCGACCAGGAAATCAGCTCCTGCCTATCAGCCGACACTGTCAGCGGCCCTTTTGTGAGCGGACAGACCAATATTTCTAACAATTTCGGATCAAGTGGCATGGGGAAGTTTCTTCAACACAAATTCAAAAAAAGCCTCGGGGAGTTTGGCATCAACCCGCATCGACCATAACCTTTTGTCCGATGCAGCATACAGTCGACATTTTACTGCGTCCTTTTCCGTCATCAGGATAATGTCGGCATCAATACTTCGTAGATCGCTAATCCCAAACGGGTGGTGGTCTGGAAACGCGAACTTTCCCGCCAACACTACGCCGAGTGAAGCCAGTTGGGTAAAAAACCGGGCTGGATTACCGATGCCGGCAATGGCGACGATGCGTTTACCCTGGTGCAAGTCACAAAACGCCGTCGGTGACAGGTATGGGGCATTGGCTTGACCAACACCGAGTTGACGCATTCGCGCATCGGCGTAGGTCATCTCGAAAACCGGCACATTAATGGCGGAAAGTTGTAAAGCCAAACTCGCCATTCGATCGGCCTCTTCAGGCGTTTTTGCTTGGAACTGGCCGTCATTACTCGCACCATTCAGCACAATGCAATCCACACAGGCGAGGCGAGCGATTGGTTCACGCAGTGGTCCCGCCGGTAGACAGAAGCCATTGCCAAATCCCCGACTGGCGTCAACCACGGCAATTTCGATATCGCGCTGCAACGCATAGTGCTGTAGTCCGTCATCACAAATCAGTACATCGGTTGATGGGTAACGTTGCAACAGCATCGCCGCCACCGCCACACGATTTGCGCCGGCAAACACGGGCGCGCTGGAGCATTCGCTGAGCAAAACCGCCTCATCGGCGAAGGCTGGGTTCTCTGCGGGTGTGGTTTGTGGAATCACATGAATCACTGAACCTGCGGCGGGCACCCGCAGGTTTGAGCTCGGCATATAGCCGCGGGTAAGAATGCCCGGCGTTTTCGCCTGCGACTGAAAAAACGAAACGAGCGCAAGCACTAGAGGCGTCTTGCCCGTACCACCGACACTGATGTTACCGATAACGATGACCGGACGGCCTGGCCGACGGGAAGGCAGGATGCCCAACGCGAATGCCTTGCGGCGCACCCAAACTAGCAGTTGAAAAACCCACGAAACTGGCTGTAGAAAAAGCTGCCAGCCAGACACACGCTGCCATTCTCGTAACAAGAATGTTTCGAGCCGTGCCATGGCAACGTTACTTGCCGCTCTTTGTTTGTGTGGTGAACGAAATTTTGGTGAATCCAACCACCCGGGCGGCTTCCATCACATTCACGACCGCTTGATGAGTCGCACCGGCGTCCGCGCCGATCGCGATCACCGGATCTTTCATCTGTCCGGCAGCCGCGGCTTCACGCAGGGCATTGGCAAAAGCTGGGATGCCGTTGAAGCTGGTCGCAACGTTATTTATTGCGTATTTGCCGTTCGCGTCGACCGCAATGTTGAGAACCTGCGGTCGGTCCGGTGCCTTCTCAGCCGACGCCTCGGGCAAATTGATTTGCAACTCGGCGTATTTCGAGTAGGTGGTGGTGACCATCACAAAGATCAGAATGACGAGCAGCAAATCAATCAGCGGGATGAAATTGATTTCCGGCTCTTCGCGGGCTCGCCCGCGGCGAAAGTTCACTTGCGTTCTCCGTGCAGCGTCTCTACGAGCTTAATGCCCTGCTGTTCCATATCGATGACCATCACATCAACCTTGCCGCGAAAGTGCCGATAAAAAATCAACGCCGGGACCGCTACCGCGATACCGGCAGCCGTGTTGTAGAGGGCAACTGAAATCCCCAACGCAAGTTGCGCGGGGTTCTGCCCCTGGGGGCCGCTCGCACCAAAGATATCAATCATACCGATGACGGTACCAAACAGTCCGAGCAACGGTGCCACGGTTGCGATGGTGCCAAGGCCCGTCAGGAAGCGTTCCATGTCAACCATCACGGCACGACCGGCTTCTTCCATCGACTCCTTCATGACTTCGCGCGACGACTTTACGTTTGCGACGCCGGCGGCGAACACGCGACCCAGAAGGGAGTTCGCCCGGAGTTTTTCAAGCAGTTCAGGCGTCGCGCCCTGTAACCTGAAGGCCTCGACCGTGTCGACAAACAAGTTCGGCGGCAGTACCGTTTTGCGGCGCAGCGTCCAGAACCGCTCGCCAATGATGGCAAAACAAATAACCGAACACAAAATGATGAACCAAATTGTCCAGCCTGCCGCTTGAATGATCGATAGCAATTGAGTCTCCAGAAATACCTGTCAAACATTTGATGCATGTCGCTTTACGGCTGCGGGCACATACTCACCGACACACGTAAGATTAACGACGAAGTTTAACGTATCTGCCTGATGTTCCGTTTGTGGGTTGTCTCCCCTGGAGGAGGGCTATTGGTTTCCATCAGATTGGCTGCCAGTTCTAGGGTTTAGACGAAGCCCCAACAAAGACGGTCGCTTCCGGGCATTTATCGCTTGGGAGGCAGGTATTACGGGTACTTTGAGGAGGTGGTTGCATTTCATCCACAGTGGCTGTGGATAAGTCTGTGCATTTCGCCTGTTGAAGTTCGCTAAGTCACGAAACTGTAACGGTTTTTTCCGCTTCGCTTATTTTTTGAACGGAAAAAATTGTTTTATTTCTCATACACTTACGATAGTTCCTTGCTAAACCGACGGACAGCAATCGTAAACCCTAACCCAGCCTGTGTGGTGATAGCATTCGGTGGATGGAATCAGACGATCTACCCTTATTTGCTCGCCCCGCAAGCCGCCGAAATCCTGCGCCAGACGGCGATTTCGCACAGGTGAGTGCACTCGACGCGGGTGCCGACGGCCGATCCGAGCCAATTTCAGTTTCAGAACTAAACCGGCGGGTGAAGGGCTTGCTGGAAGCCAATTTTGAACTGCGCTGGGTACGCGGAGAGTTATCAAACGTGATGCGTGCCAACAGCGGCCATTGGTATTTCACTTTGAAGGATGACCGCGCACAAGTCCGTTGTGTGATGTTCCGCAACCGCGCACAGAGTATCGCCTTTACCCCTGAAAATGGCATCGAGGTCGATGTCCGCGCGTTACCCTCCTTGTATGAAGCCCGCGGCGACTTCCAACTGGGCGTTGAAGCGATGCGGCGCGCTGGTGTCGGCGCACTTTTCGAAGCCTTTGAGCGCCTGAAACGCAAACTCGCCAGCGAAGGATTATTCGACGAAAAGCGAAAGATGGCAGTACCGCACATGCCGCAGGTCGTCGGCATCGTCACATCGCCCAACGCCGCCGCACTTCAAGATGTGTTGACGACATTCAAGCGTAGGGCACCGATGACTCGCATCATCATCTACCCCACTGCGGTGCAGGGGGCAGATGCCGCCAATGAAATCGCCGCGGCCATCAATGCGGCCGGCTCGCGGCACGAGGTGGATGCGCTATTGATTTGTCGGGGTGGCGGCAGCGCCGAGGATTTGTGGTCTTTTAACGAAGAGGCCGTGGCGAGGGCGATCTCGAGGTTTCAACAAGACACCGGCATCCCCGTCGTTTCAGGTGTCGGGCATGAAACTGATTTCACCATTTGTGACTTCGTAGCCGATGCACGCGCGCCGACGCCGACCGCAGCCGCTGAAATGCTCTCGCCGGACTGCGCCAAATTGCGCGAGACGATCCGCCAGCGCGCGCTGCATCTTGAAAAGTTGATTCGCGCACTCGTCGCTCAACGTCAGCAGCGTGTCGATCTTGCGTCTCGCGGATTGCTCTCACCAGAGCAACGCATCGCCCGGCAACGTGAAAATCTCGGCCAAGCCTCCCGGCGCCTGAAGCGCGGCGTCATGTTCATCAGTACGCTTCGGCGGCAGCAGTTACAGCAAACAAGGACACGCTGGCTGGCAAACTTGCCCGACCTATCGCCGTACCGTGTGCTCACCAAGACGCTCTGTGCAGCAATGCGGCGCGTCGCAACCTTAAACATGGCTCAGCGGCAGCAAGTGCTTGCCCAACGCGCACAAGCCTTGCTCATGTTGAATCCCCAGCAAGTGCTGCGGCGGGGCTATGCGATGGTGACCCGTCAGAATCCCGAACACACACTTGTGACAAGCCGCCAGTCGCTCGAGTCGGGCGACAGGGTTGCGCTGCACTTCTTCGATGGGGAGACTGGAGCAAAGGTCGATTAGCCGCCGCTAATTTGTCGCGCTCGCGTTGAGGATAGCCTCAACATGTGTTTCAATCTTGCTCGACAAGTTCCTATCGAGACAATCATACGTCGAAGCGTTTGGCATCGACCTCAACCATGTCAGCTGACGCTTAGCCAACTGGCGGGTGGCGGCGATCCCCTGAGCACGTAGTTGCTCCTCGTTAATCTCGCCCTCCAAGAATTGCCATACCTGCCGGTAGCCCACCGCCCGCATTGATGGTAGCTCCGGCGTTAGCTCGAAGCGCTTCCGCAATCGTCGTACTTCGTCGACAAAACCCCTCCTGAGCATCTCGTCAAAGCGCTCGGCGATACGCTGGTGCAGCACCGCGCGATCCGATGGCACCAGCGCAAGCAAGTGCGCTTCATAGGGAAAATTCTCATGAGCGGCTTGGGAAGACTGGCCCATGCCACTTTGGTGCAGTTCCGACATTGGCACACCCGAGATCAAATACACCTCCAAGGCGCGTTGTATTCGCTGGCTGTCATTTGCCTCGAGCCGCGCGGCAGTCAGTTCGTCAACTTCAGCAAGTTTTGCGTGCATCGCCGCCCAGCCAACCGAGGCCGCTTCAGCGGCTAACGCGGCACGTATCGCGGCGTCGGCCTTTGGCAAAACGGAGATTCCTTCCAACAGCGTTTTCACATACATCATCGTCCCGCCAACCATCAATGGAATAGCACCTCGCGACACGATCCCCGCAAGCACCGTCAGCGTATCACGACGGTAATCGGCAGCCGAATAAACCTCATCCGGGTCGATAAGGTCAATCATGTGATGGGGATAGTCGGCGAGCATCTGTGTGTCTGGCTTTGCCGTACCGATATTCATTTCCCGGTACACCAATGCTGAGTCGACGCTAACGATTTCGACTCGGCCCTTAACCGCAAATCGATCGACTAGGCGGGTTGCCAGCGCCGTTTTTCCCGAAGCAGTTGGCCCCAGTAAAAACAGAACCGGCATGGCGGGGGCGTTGCTCATCGAAGTCACGATTGACATCCGCGCTTATCGCCCGCGCATAAACAGACGATCGAGATCGGACATGGCGAATTGATACCAAGTCGGTCGGCCATGGTTGCACTGGCCGCTACGCTCGGTGTCTTCCATCTCACGCAGCAACGCATTCATCTCCGCGATGGTGAGCTGTCGGTTGGCACGCACGGCGGCGTGACACGCCATGGTCGACAAAATCTCATCGCGCCTCTCTTCGGCTGCCCGTGACGCGCCGTACTCGGCAAAATCGGCTACTAGCTCTCGCAATAGGTCGTGCGGCTCACGCCGATCCAACATGGCTGGCACTGCACGGATGGCGACTTCATTGGGACTCAGATCACCAAACTCAAAGCCCAACGCCGACAATAGGGCACGGTTCTCATCGAGCAAGGTCCGTTCTCGCAAACTAAGGGCAAAGGCAATTGGTGCGAGCAAGGGTTGTGCGGACGCTTCGCCTCGGTCAGCCTCGCGCTTGAATTTTTCATAGAGGATGCGTTCATGGGCGGCATGCATGTCTACCAACACCAAGCCCGCACTGTTTTGTGCAAGCACGTAGATACCGTGCAATTGCGCCAGCGCGAATCCCAGCGGTGGCATATCGGACACCGAACTAATACTCGGCATTGCGGCGGTTTCTGCGCCTCGCAATACCTCATAAAAGCGGGTTGCCTCGGCGGCGCGCCGCGCACTATCTGGTCGCCAACTTGTGTCAAGCCCAACTTGATGCGGTGTCGCCATCGGTTGTGCGATCTGCATTGAAAGTTGCTGCGGTGACCAGTTACTTGTGGCAGTGATGTAGCGCCCGGGGTCGGCCTGGGGCGGGGTTCCTTCTGCACTCGACTGCGAGAGCGCTTTCCGCAGGGCATGAAAAACGAACTGGTGTACACCGCGTGCGTCGCGAAACCGCACCTCGACTTTTGTGGGGTGCACGTTAACGTCCACTAAATCCGGGCTAAGCGATAGAAACAAAGCGTACGCAGGTTGGCGCTGGTGGTGCAAAACGTCCGCGTAAGCCTCGCGAATTGCGTGCTGTAGGAGTTTGTCGCGCACAAATCGGCCGTTAACAAACACGTATTGCTGGTCGCGCCCGGCACGAGAATAACGCGACATCGCGATATGGCCGGAGATAGAAAACGCTGGCTGATGTTCGGAAATAGTCATTGATGAGCCGGCGAATTCATCACCCAGAATCGCCATGACACGTTCCTCTGGCGATTGTGTTGCGTGCGCCCAGATACGTCGGCCATTGTGACTGAGCGAAACGGCGACGCTTGGATATGCGATGGCAATACGCGTTGCGGCATCATCTGCATGGCCAAACTCAGTGCTTTCAGTCTTGAGGAACTTGCGCCTCGCAGGAGTGTTAAAGAACAAATCTTCGGCTTCAACCACCGTACCTTCGGCGAGTGCCGCCGGCTCCACATTGCTTGTCTCGCCGCCCAACACCTGCAAACGAAATGCGTGGGCGGATGTGGCGCGACGAGATGTCAACGTAAGGCGCGAAATTGCGGCAAGACTTGCCAACGCCTCCCCGCGGAAACCCAACGACGCGACCCGTTCAAGATCATCAAGGCTGGCAATTTTTGATGTCGCGTGCCGTGCGACGGCGAGCTTGAGCTCAGTCGCGGCGATGCCGACGCCATTATCGACGACCCGAATTCGCTTAATGCCGCCTGCGACCAATTCAATTTGAATTTCCGTTGCGCCCGCATCCAGACTGTTTTCGAGCAGTTCCTTCAGCGCCGCAGCGGGTCGTTCGACCACCTCGCCCGCAGCGATTTGGTTGATCAAAAGTTCCGGGAGCTGCTGGATGGGATTGAACATTGGTATTAGTTTGGCCGCGTTGATGTGGCCGGCAAAGTGGCTTTACCGTTCCATACCCGTCATTCTATGGGTTGCTGGACTTGGCGTAGAAACCGGCTTAACTCCCGCTCGAACGGCCGCCCCGCCGGACTGTGCAACATCGCAAATTTTCGCCACGGCGCTTAGGAGCTGGCGACCGAGCGCGATTGCCGACTACGGGGGTCGCCTACCCTATCTAGGTGATTGCCAGCGAAACATCGTCGTCTGCGTCGCACAACGCTTGACGACGCTAAGGGAAAACAATAACGTGCCATGGTTTGATAACAAAGACACACGATAAACTTACCAAAGTAATGTGTGAAGTGCGGTCTGTAAGAGACTCTCGCATCGCCAACTTTGCGTCTGCGTACAACAAAGACTCGCGCATACCTCCACTCGAGGCGGCAACACCTGCGCAAACCGCGAAAGTACAGACTTGGCAGTTCAACCCACTGATAACCAGACTGCGGCAGCCGACAAGGCAACGACCACCACGCAGCTGCCAGCCCACGGACTCTCACTGGCGGCGGCGAAGTCGGCAAATGATCGTGCCTATGTTGCAGAGCACGTATTTGCGGAGCAGGTCAGGTTGCTGTATCGGTTCTCGTTGGTCGGCTACCTTGTTGAATTGATGGTGACGTTCCTGCTCGGAGCCATTTTGTGGAACGAACTTGGCAAGCGACCTAGCTTGTTCGCCTGGTTTGCCGCCGCTAGTCTAGTGATACTCTGCCGCTACTCTCTCTACAAGTTGTTTATCCGCACTAACCCCAGCACGGCCCAACTTTCTGTTTGGGAATTCCGTTTTGCCATTGGTTGCCTGCTCATGGCTGTGCTTTGGGGAGTATTGGGTTCGGTGTTGTTGGCGACAACAACAACTCAGGACAAGCTACCGGTGATGATGTTGATCGCGCTGCTGACAACGGGCGCGGTTGCTTATCTCGCGCCGCATAAATCGTTGTTTCCACTCACGGCGCTCGCATCCCTGCTGCCGATGGGAATCATCGCACTCGGTTTTGACGACCGCGCGAGTTCGATGTTTGGTGCCGCCGTTGCCGTACTCGCTGGCTTGTTGGTCGTGGTGCACAGCAAGTTACATAAAGCACTGTTGGATTCGCTGACCTCCCGCTTTGACAACGTTCTGATCGCCACGCGGCTCGCGGAAGAAAAAACCCGCGTTGAGCAAGCCAATCGCGCGCTAGTGCAAGAAGCGGTAGACCGTCGCAAGGCCGAGCGCTCCGAGTTACTTGCGCTGCAGCGACTGAAGCTACATCTTGAACGTACCCCAGTCGCCTTTATTGAATGGGATATGGAATTTCGCGTCGCCAGTTGGAATCCAGCAGCGGAAACCATCTTCGGGCATGTCGCGAGCCAAGTCATTGGCGAGTCCGGATACGTCCTCGTTAACGGCGGTGCGGAGAGCGAGCGATTCGCGAGTATGTGGATGGAATTGATGCAAACGCGTCGCTCCACGCGTGTCTCGCTGACCAACAAGACAAAGCGTGGCGAGGAGATTAGCACCGAGTGGTACAACACGCCGCTGGTGGATGAAAACAATAAGGTCATCGGCGTCGCCTCGTTGGTTCAGGACGTTACCGAACGCTTGAACACCGAGCGCACCATCCACTACATGGCGCACCACGACGCACTCACCGGATTGCCAAACCGTCGCTTAATGCAGGACCGTCTCAATCAGGCCATCCTCTCCGCCCGCCGCCAGCAGCATCATGTGGGCCTGCTGTTCATCGATCTTGATCGCTTCAAACTGGTGAACGACACGCTTGGCCATGAAACCGGCGATTATGTGTTACGCGATGTATCCAAACGCCTGTTGAAAGTCATACGGGAAGGCGATACCGTTTCCCGCGAAGGCGGCGACGAGTTTGTCGTTCTGCTTCCGGAGCTTGAAAAACCAGAGTTCGCACAAGTCGTTGCCGAAAAGATCCTGACCGAGCTGGCGCGCCCCATCGAAGTATCTGGGCACGAACTCACCGTCACTGCCTCTATCGGCATTTCGCACTTTCCCAATGACGCGCTTGATATTCAGCACTTGCTTAAGCATGCCGACTCGGCGATGTACCAAGCGAAAGACGCAGGCCGCAATACCGCAAGATTTTTCGCTCCGGATCTAAACTTTCTCTTGTCCAAGCGGCTGGAAGTGGAATCATGTCTGCGCCGTGGTATTGATCGCAACGAGTTTTTCCTGCGCTACCAGCCGCAGGTCGATATCATGAGTGGAAAGATCATCGGCTTGGAGGCACTGCTAAGATGGAACGATCCACAGCAAGGCGAAATCCTGCCGAAAGATTTCATCCCTATCGCGGAGGAGCTTGGTCTTATCGTCCCGCTAGGTGAATGGGTGTTCCGAAATGCTTGCCAACAAATCAAGCTCTGGGAGCTGGAAGGTTGTTCGGACGTTAAGGTATCAGTCAACCTATCATTACAGCAGTTTGTCTCACGTAACTTACTGCCGTCGATGAAATCGGCGCTTCTCGAAAGCCGAGTATCGGCTTCACAAATTGATCTCGAAATTACCGAAGCGATTGCCATGCGCAATCTCAATCAGTCGATCGAAATCCTCACGGAACTTCGTCTGCTTGGTGCGACAATCTCCATCGATGACTTTGGGGTCGGTTACTCTTCCCTTGGCCAACTTAAGCGTCTTCCGACGCAAGCGCTGAAGATTGATCGCAGCTTCATCTCGAGGATCCCGGAAGACCACAACAGCTGTTCAATCACTGAGGCAATCATTGCCATGGGCAAACGTCTCAAGCTACGGGTGATTGCCGAGGGCGTCGAAAACGTCGGACAGCTTGAGTTCCTGCGCGCAAACGGCTGTGACGCCTTCCAGGGATCCCTGTTTGCAAAGCCTCTTACTGTCGGTGACATTTCCGACATGTTGAGGAACCAGCGCACCAGCGCCTAACCTGTCGCTCTCAAGTTCCAAGTGCAACAATTTCTTGAAACGACTTTCCGGCGAGTATGCCTTTCCATACCTCGTTCGGGGTTCTCCAATTGAGGGGTTTACGTGGTCGCCCGCTCACCTTCTTTCGAGCGCGCCCCCGTTTACGGTTCAGGCTAGGCCCGCGCCAGCGCCGGGTTTTTCTTGAAGTAGGTTCGCACACCGTCCGCGATGGCGTCCGCCATCTTGTCTTGGTAAGTCGCGTCGCGTAATTTGCGCTCTTCATCCGGATTGGAAATAAACGCGGTCTCAATCAAGATAGAGGGAATGTCCGGTGCCTTCAACACCGCAAATCCTGCCTGCTCAACTTGCGGTTTGTGCAACCGATTCACCTCGACCAGCTCGGACAAAACATAACGCCCTAACTTCAGGGAATCGTTAATCTGCGCCGTCGTCGACAGATCCAACAGAATCTGCGCCAAATTCGAGTCACGGGTGCTCAAGTTAACACCGCCGATCAAGTCGGCATCATTCTCTTTGTTGGCGATCCACTTCGCGGCGGTAGATGTGGCACCGCGCTCAGACAGCGCGAAAACCGAAGAGCCGTTTGCCTGCGGATGGATGAAGGCGTCGGCATGGACGCTGATAAACAGATCGGCCTTCAGTCGGCGCGCCCTCTGTACTCGGTGATGCAGGGGCACAAAATAATCTGCGTCTCTGGTGAGCGCAATACGAAAGCGCGCATCACTGTCGAGTTTGTTTTTCAGCAGGCGGGAAATCATCAACACAATATCTTTTTCGCGCGTACCTTTCCTTCCAACAGCACCGGGATCTTCCCCGCCATGTCCTGGATCGACCATAACGGTGAACGGGCGCGGCGGCTTTCTGCCCGCAACAATCGTCGGTGCTTCCGGTGCCCGGGTGGAGTCTTTACCGACATCTTTACCTGCGTCCTTGGCGAGCCCTACCGAAGCTGGTTTGTCTGCGGATGGTGCCGACGGCGCACTTGCCGTTTCGGTGAGTCTGCCGCCCTGCCGCAGCGGTGTCATTGGTGTGTTGGCGTCTTTATCGGATGCCGCGAACATTGCCGTGTCTTCGTTGAGCAGCGCCAGCATGGGGTCGATTGGTTTCGCGGGATAGATATCGAGCATCAGCCTGTGACCAAACTCGCCGACCGGAGGGACAGCGAATACCTGTGGCAACACTTCCGTTCGCAGGTCGAGCACCACTCGTACCACGTTGGGGCGATTGATACCGACGCGGACCGCTCTGATGTACGGATCGTCGGCACCTACTTTCGCGGCGAGCAACTTCAGCGCGTCTCCAAGTTCGACGTTCTCGATATCGAGCACCAGCCGTTCGGGGTCTTTGACCACAAAATGCTGGTACTTAAAACCTGACGGTGCCTCGAAAGTGACCCGCGTGTACTCGTTGGCCGGCCAGACGCGGGCGGCGCTCACTTTGGAAGGAACCGCTGCGGCGGCAAGTAGCTGACTTCCCACCAGCGGCAGCGCAGCCAAGCCACCGAGCAACATGCGTCTTGTGACTGCGCTGCCGGTCAGGACAGTAGTGCTTTCAGAAGCTTCTGCCCGAGTGTGCTGCGGGCGGTAAGACGCATGCTCCTCGCTGTCTCGCTGGATTGACCAGACGTTAGCTGTATTTCCAGATCGGGGGGAGGCAACGGCACCCGCGCGCCGAACGCCTTCTCCGGCCATTCGATCAGCGAGATTGCCGGTGCCGTTAACGAATCTCGAAAGCCTGCTTCGTGCCATTCGTTCGGATCCCTTAAACGATAAAAATCAAAGTGATACAAGTTTAAGCTAGAAACTCTATAAACTTCAACCAAGGCGTACGTTGGGCTCTTTACCCTCCCCTCGTAGCCGAGCGCCATCAGCACGCCACGCACCAAGGTGGTTTTGCCTGCACCGAGGTCGCCGCGCAGGTAGATTGTGACCGGCAGTTCTGCCAACTGCCCGGCAAGAGCGATGCCGTGAGCCAATCGGTTGGCCGCCATCATTGTCGCGGATTCATCCGGTAAGGTGATTGTCATCTGAGAAAGTTCACTCATCCGATAGACTGCCGTCATGCAAGAAATTAACTATTCGCCCGATTTTGCCGAATTTTCAGCTGCCCTCGCAGCCGACATAAAGAATTGGGGGCTAGCGCTCGGCTTTCAGGAAGTGGGCATCACCGACACCGACCTGTCGACCGAGGCGGCCCTGCTCGAGCAATGGTTGGCGGCGGGCTTCCATGGAGGCATGGATTATATGGCGCGGCGCATTAAGGCCGATGGCGACGCCGACGGCGAACACAAGACAGCCACCCAGCGCAGCGTCCCAAAGGCGATCGTGCCCGGTACCATCCGCATCATCACAACCCGTCTCAACTACGACACACTCGCGGCGAAAGACAGTTGGGAAGTGATGGATGACCCCTCGGCGGCGTTTATCTCAAGATATGCCCTGGGCCGCGATTATCACAAGGTGGTGCGCAGCAAACTACAGTTACTCGCGGAAAAAATTGCGGAAAAAGTGCCTGGTCTTTCGTATCGGGTGTTTGCCGATTCCGCGCCAGTCATGGAAGTTGCCCTAGCGACAAAATCCGGTATCGGCTGGCGCGGCAAGCACACGCTGCTACTGAATCGTTCGGCAGGCTCGCTGTTTTTTCTTGGGGAGATTTACCTCAACCTGCTGCTGCCGGTTGATTCACCCACCACCGAGCACTGCGGCACCTGCACCCGCTGCATCGACATTTGCCCGACGCAGGCGATTGTGGCGCCGTACGTGGTCGATGCACGGCGCTGCATCTCGTATCTCACGATCGAAAACAAAGACACAATTCCCGTCGAGTTTCGTGAAGCGATCGGCAATCGAATCTACGGCTGCGATGACTGCCAGCTCACTTGTCCGTGGAATAAATACGCCACACCAACAGCGGAAAAAGATTTCGCGGTTAGATACCAACTCGACGACGTCACCCTCGCTGAACTGTGGGATTGGGATGAAGCCACCTGGCTTCAGCGCATGGAGGGCAGCGCGATTCGGCGTATCGGTTACGAACGCTGGCGACGCAACCTGGCTGTTGCGATCGGCAACGCCCTTCGGTCCAGAAAACTTGCCCCGGACGAGGATCAAGCACTACGCCAGCGGCTGACTGCGTCCCGTGCATCGGCGACCGCATTGGTCGCCGAGCACATCGACTGGGCGCTATCAACAAACTAGCGCAGCATGAATTGATTCACGCGCTTGACGAACCCCGCCGGGTCTTCGAGCTGACCACCCTCGGCCAATAGCGATTGCTCGAACAAAATCAGGCTCAGGCTATCGAACGTTT
This sequence comes from Rhodocyclaceae bacterium, assembly GCA_020247395.1. Classification (GTDB taxonomy): domain Bacteria; phylum Pseudomonadota; class Gammaproteobacteria; order Burkholderiales; family Usitatibacteraceae; genus UKL13-2. Next base: position 11,752 of record JADCJC010000075.1, on the reverse strand, counting down.
CGGCCTCAACATCGGCTTTGAGTTTTTCCACCAGCGGGTGCGTCGGATTGATCTCAAGAATCGGCTTCACCGCATTTACCTTCTGACCCGCCGCTTTCAACATGCGCTCGAGGTTGCCGGAGAGTTCGTGTTCGTCGACCACCAAACACGCCGGTGATTCGGTAAGGCGATGCGTGACGCGAACCTCTTTTACTTTTTCGGCGAGCGAGGTTTTGATTTTTTCCAACAGCGGCTTCAATTCATCTGCGGTTTTTTCCGCGGCCTTCTTCTCTTCTTCGTCGGCCAGGGCACCTAAGTCGAGATCACCCTTGGCGACTGACTGCAGTTTCTTGCCGTCGAATTCATCCACCGAACCCAACCACCATTCGTCGACGGATTCGGTCAACAGCAGCACCTCGATGCCCTTCTTCTTGAACACTTCCAAGTGCGGGCTGTTTTGCGCGGCGGTGAGGCTGTCGGCGGTCACGTAGTAAATCTTCTCCTGGCCGTGCTTCATGCGCGACACATAGTCTGCGAATGAAACCGATTGCGTGGCCGTGCCAGATTCATGCGTCGAATAGAAGCGCGCGAGTTTTGAGACGCGTTCCTTGTTGGCGAAATCTTCGCCCATGCCTTCTTTGAAGACCCGGCCAAACGCATCCCAAAACTTAGCGTACTTGTCCTTTTGGTTTTCCGCCAAGTCTTCCAGCAGGCCCAGCACCTTCTTCACGCAACCGGAGCGAATCGCGTCGACGTCTTTTGACTGCTGCAAAATTTCGCGCGAGACATTCAACGGCAGATCGTTCGAATCGACCACGCCCTTCACAAACCGCAGATAACGCGGCAGCAACTGCTCCGCGTCTTCCATGATGAACACGCGGCGCACATACAACTTCAGACCGTGTTTACGCTCACGGTCGAACATATCAAACGGTGGCTGCGACGGAATGTAGAGAAGCTCAGTGTATTCCTGACGACCTTCGACTTTGGCGTGCGTCCATGCCAGCGGCGGCTGCCAGTCGTGCGAGACGTGCTTGTAGAACTCCTGATACTGCTCGTCGGTGATGTCCGCCTTGGCGCGCGTCCAAATCGCGTTGGCTTGGTTGATGGTTTCGTCTTCGTCGCGGGTTACCTGCGCCTTGGCTTCAGCATCCCACTCGGTTTTCTTCATCAAGATCGGCAGCTGAATGTGATCCGAATATTTGCGGATCACGCTCTTGATACGCCAGTCATCGAGAAACTCTTTGGCATCGTCTTTCAGATGCAGAACAATCTCGGTTCCGCGGCTCGCCTTCTCAACCGCCTCAAGCGTGAACTCACCATCACCGGCGGATTCCCACTTCACACCCGCGGAGGCGTCCAGCCCGGCGCGGCGGGTGGTGAGCGTGACGCGATCGGCGACGATAAACGCTGAATAGAAACCGACACCGAATTGGCCGATGAGGTTCGCATCCTTTTGCTGGTCGCCCGACAGCTTGGCGAAGAACTCCTTGGTGCCGGATTTCGCAATCGTGCCGATGTTGGCGATGACTTCATCGCGCGACATGCCGATGCCGTTATCGGCAATCGTGAGCGTGCCGGCGTCTTTGTCGAAGGACACACGAATCTTGAGTTCGGCGTCGTTCTCGAACAACTGCGGTGACGTCACAGCCTCGAAGCGCAGCTTGTCGGCGGCATCAGACGCATTCGAAATCAATTCACGCAGAAAAATCTCGCGGTTCGAGTACAGCGAGTGAATCATCAGCTGCAGCAGCTGTTTGACTTCCGTCTGGAACGCACGGGTTTCTTTTACGGTATCGCCGGTCGGCTGATCGGTCGCGGTGGTCATATTTTTTCTCCCAAAACTGGTCACAAACAAAGGTTTGCGCAGCAAATTTGGGCGGGTTTGGGGAATTCAAGCCCCGCCCTTCGCCGTCTGGGTTTGCGGCAGGCTAAAATTCGGCGTGCGCCTGCAGATGGAGCGCTAGAGAGACAACGCTGAAATCGTCGTCCCAGCGGAGGCTAGGACCCAGACCTTCGTAACTCGTTAAATTTTGGATGGACTGGGCCCCAGCTCAGTTACCAAAATAAGCTAGGACGACGATCTAAAGAAGCGAAATACAATTCGAAACCTCAGCAACGACGGGCATTTCCAAGCATTTTTGCCTGAAACCGCCCGCCAATAGGCGTGTTTCGTTTTTTCCAGACACCGCCCGGCACCGATCACCCCTCACACTGTCTTAAGGGCCAACCTTCCCCGCAACGCAAGCCCCGCTCTCGATTACCCCATGTTGACCGTCGTCTGGTTCAAGCGCGATTTACGCGTCAGCGATCATGCACCGCTCGCCGCGGCCGCACTGCGTGGGCCGGTGCTGCCGATCTACGTCATCGAACCCGAGGTGTTTGCAGCGCCGGACTTCGCGCATCAGCACTGGGGCTTCATCCGCGAATCGCTGCACGAACTGCAGGCCGATCTCGCCACCCTCGGCAGCCCGCTCGCGGTCTATCACGGCGAAATCACGCACATCCTGTCGCAACTCAAGGCCGCACTCGGCACCTTCGTGCTCGCGAGCCATGAAGAAACCGGCAACGATGTCACCTTTCAGCGCGACCTGCGCGTCAAGCGCTGGTGCGCCAATGCAGGCATCACCTGGCGCGAATATCGTCAGCACGGTGTCGTTCGCGGCTTGCGCATTCGCGACCAATGGGCCTCGCGCTGGGATCAACACATGCGGCAGCTACTCATTCCCGAACCCGAGTCGGTCACGCCACCGCCACCGTTTGCAACCCTTACTGAACAAGTCAGCGATCTCGATCAGCTCGCACTCAGCTTTCGGCAACCGGACAAACCTCATCGTCAGCGTGGTGGTCGCGCGGCTGGGGTCGATTTACTCATTTCATTTTTAGAAGGACGCGGCCAGCACTATCGGCGCGCAATGTCCTCCCCGCTCAGTGCCGCCGACGAATGCTCTCGACTCTCGCCGCACTTTGCCTACGGCACGGTGTCCATTCGCGAGGCCGCACACGCGTTGTGGGCGCGGCGCTCAGCACTGCTTGCGATGCCCGCCGAGGAGCGTCCGCCGGAGATGCTGGCGTCGTTGAAATCCTTTGAATCGCGATTGCATTGGCACTGCCACTTCATGCAAAAACTCGAAAGCGAGCCGGCGATTGAGTTTCGGAACGTGCACCGGGGATTCGACGGCGTACGCAACGAAAACGCGATGACTGACGAAGAGCGGGCGAAGTTTCGCGCCTGGGCGCGCGGCGAAACCGGCTACCCGATGATCGATGCCTGCATGAAAATGCTGCACGCCACCGGCTGGATTAATTTCCGCATGCGCGCCATGCTCGTGAGCTTCGCCAGCTACCAACTCTGGCTGCACTGGCGGCACACCAGCGTGTATCTCGCCACGCAGTTCCTCGACTACGAGCCGGGCATTCACTACCCGCAGGTGCAAATGCAATCCGGCGTGACGGGCATCAACACCATTCGTATCTACAACCCCGTCAAGCAGGCGCAGGACCAAGACCCCGATGGCGTCTTTGTGCGGCGCTGGCTGCCGGTGCTGGCGAAGGTGCCGGATGAATACATCTTCGAGCCATGGACCATGCCGCCGAGTGTGCAAGATGACTGCGGTGTCGTGATCGGGCGCGACTATCCCGCACCGATTGTCGACCACCTCGCAGCAGCGGCGTTTGCCCGCGAGACCTTATGGGCGCTGCGCAAAGGCGATGGCGTTCGCGCCGAAGCGCAGCGGGTGTATCAGAAACACGGGAGTCGAAATCCGGCGAGGGAAGGAATGCCTAAGCGGCGAAAGGGTGAGGCTGAATCGAAGGTGCCTGCGCAGATATCGCTGGATTTTGAGGCGGGGTAGACTGCGGTACATCGCGACCCGCGAGAACGCACGCTAATTTAGCTCCTGAACCATATCTGGCAGTATTTTTCAAATCTATATGTCCAATCCAGCCAGCACGGTTGCTTAATGAAAACGGTGATCATCAATGGCGCGGCGATAACAGACGCGTCGTCGTTTCATAGCGAGTTTCAACGCGCGCTCGGCTTCCCAGAGTTCTATGGACGCAACATGGACGCGTGGATTGATTGTATGTCTAATGTTGACGAACCCAGCGCAGGATTGTCGACAGTTGACGTTTCTCCTGGCGAAATTCTGGTTCTTCAAATTGACCGTGCGCACGCGTTCAAAAGCAGATGTCCTGAGTTGTGGGCGGCCTTCTTATTGATCCGGCAATTAAATATGGTGAAAAAGTCCCCTGCTCCCGCGCAGGCGGGAGCCCAATTTTGTTAGCGCGGCACATATAGAAAATTGGGCCCCCGCCTTCGCGGGGGCAGGAATTCACCATATTTAATTGCCGGATCAATAGATTGCGCTGCTTTTGTGAACTGGCGTCGCGTCGAAAACGGCAACACTGCCCTCTTGTGCGTCGCGTCTAACGCGTAACGCGTTATGCGGATAGAGTAATTAGGCTCAGACACCATTCCCCGGCTCGACCAGCGCTCCGCCTACAACTGCCTCACCAAATACCCCTTCTGCGCCAACAAATTCACCAGCCCTTTTGGCCCAACAAGGTGCAATGATCCCACCGCAATAAAGTGCGTTTCGCCGCTGGCGAGATACGACTCGATCTTTTGCATCATTGCCGGATGCCGCCCCCATAGCAAGACTTGATTGAGCTTTTCGGCGTCTTTCTGCCCGCGCGAAGCGTCATCGGCGAGTTCGAGCATCAACTTCGGATCGCCCGCCTGCCACGCATTCACAATGCCCGTCACTTGATCCGCCGAGCGCCCCTGCTCGATGGTGGTCAATGCGTTGTCCAAGAAGGACTCTTGAAGTGCGGGCGGCATGCTGGTCAACAGTTTGATTTGCGCGAGGGATGATTCCAACTGGAGGAGTGGCTTCTTCTCTTGTTTGGCGCGCTTGATGAGCGCCATATCCAAGCCGGAATTCATGTCGTAGCCCAACTGCACGTATTCGACAATCGGCAGCATGCCGCCGAGGATGACCGGGCGCATGGCCGACACATTGGCATACGGGATTTTGCGTTTCTCCAGCTGCGCTTTCAGCCGTGCGAAGAGCTGCGGCGAAATATGCCGCTCAATCGTCTCGCCCTTTGGGTAATCGACAATCTTGGCGATCTCGCTGCCCTCGGATTGGTCGGTGACGTCAGCCTCGACCACAATCTTGTTTGAAGCGAGCAGCGCCATTTGCACCGCGCGCGGCAGCGGATAGAAGCTGGGTTTGCCGACGTGAATGGTGCCGAATAGATACGCGGTGTTGGCACCGTCCTTGGTTTTGACTTCCCAGATCAGCCCGCGCAGACCGTCCTTGCGCTCCTCAATCCGCGACGCGCGGCTCTGTGTCGGGTCGTAATCTTGCGTGGGCGGCGCGGAGGTTGGCCTCGGCGGATTGGCTTGGGCGCTGGTCTGCGCAGTCGCAGGCGGGAAAGCCCCTACGGCGAATGCGGCCATGAACAGCGTCATAGACGCGAGAAAGAAACGACCGGCGGGGGTGCGACGAGTTGTCATGTATCGGCTCAATAATGATGCCCTCCCCCCAATCTTCGGGGGCGGGGTTGTTAAACTACCAAGGTTGAATTTTCGCTCAGATGAAACAACAAAACGGAGAGAGGGGAGAAAACGATGAAATCAGATTTTTCACCGACGTTCAGACAAGGCCGCCAGTGGTTCGTTTCCGCCACGGCGCTGACCGTGGCGTTGCTCGCGAGCGCATTCGCATGGCTCCCGACGGCCGCATCCGCACAGGAATGCAAACACCGCGGTGACCTCGATGCGATGTATTGCGACGAAAACAAAGACCTCGTCGCGGATACGCCGAAAGACCCCAGCAAGCTCAAGACCCCGAACACGGTGGTGTTCACCTATACGCCGGTGGAAGACCCTGCGGTGTACGAGAAAATTTTTCAGCCCTTCACGCAAGAGCTTGCCCGTTGCCTCGGCAAGAAAGTGATCTTCTATCAAGTCAATTCCAATGCCGCTGAAATCGAGGCCATGCGTTCAGGTCGGCTGCACGTGGGCGGATTCTCGACCGGCCCGACTGCGTTTGCAGTCAACATCGCCGGTGCCGTGCCGTTTGCCGTGAAGGGCACTGAAAAAGAGTTTCAGGGTTACAACCTGCTGGTGATCGTCAAGAAATCATCGCCCTACATGAAGCTCGCCGACCTGAAGGGCAAAAAGGTCGCTCACACCTCGCCGTCGTCCAACTCCGGCCACATGGCACCACTGGCGCTCTTCCCGCCGGAAGGACTCACGCCGGACAAGGACTACAAGATTCTCTTTTCGGGCAAACACGATCAAAGCATCATGGGCGTGAATTCCGGCGACTACGATGCCGCCGCCGTCGCCTCCGACGTCTACCATCGCATGGCGTCACGCGGCCAAATCAAAGAAGACGATTTCCGCATCATCTACAAGTCGAGCAAGTTCCCGACCTCCAGCTTCGCCTACGCACACGATCTTGAGCCCAGCTTCGCCAAGAAGTTGGTCAAGTGTTTCTATGACTACCGCTTCACACCGGAGATGGTGAAAGCGTTCGACGGTGCCGATCGATTCTTTCCGGCGAACTTCCAGAAGGATTGGGAGGTCGTAAGGCAGGTCGCGGCGGGCTCGGGCGAGGCGTTCAACCGCAGCGCATATGAGAAGCAAACCGCGAAAGAAGCGGAAGCCGCCAAAGCTAAAAAATAATCACGGGAGAATGTTGTGCCGCAGAACGCATCGTTGACATCAGGGTTTGTTGGCTCGCGCCGCGCGGTCGGCGCGTTGAACGCTGTCGTGTTGGCAACGGCGCTAACTTTCGTCGGCATCGCCTCGGCACAAACCTGCACCAATCGCGGCGATCTCGATGAAATCTACTGCGACCAAAACAAAGACTTGCTCGCTGATCTGCCAAGCGATCCGTCGAAGCGCAAGAACCCGTCGACCATTCTGATGAGCTACACGCCGCAGGAGGACGCCCAGGCTTACGAGCGGCTGTGGCAGCCGTATGTGGACCACATGTCGCAGTGCACCGGCAAGAAAACGCGTTTCTTCCAAGTGCATTCGCCGGCGGCGACAGTTGAAGCGATTCGTTCCGGCCGCATCACACTTTCTACGCTTTCGTCCGGCGATACGCCGTTTGCGGTCAACATCGCTGGTGCCCAACCGTTCGCGATTCGCGGGGATGCCAAGGGGCCGACCGGCTACCGCCTTGTTGTCATCGTGAAAAAAGCGAGCCCCTACAAGACGCTGAAGGACCTCGCGGGCAAGCGCGTCGCACATGCGGCACCGTCGTCGAACTCCGGCAACTTGGCACCGCGCGCGCTGTTTCCGGCCGAAGGCCTGGTGCCGGACAAAGACTACAAGGTGCTCTATTCGGGTAAACACGATAGCTCGATTGCCGGTGTGCAATCCGGCGACTACGACGCGGCGGCGATTGCGGACGACGTGCTCGACCGGATGGTGCAGCGGGGCATCGTGAAGCCGGATGAGTTGCGCATCATTTATCGCTCGAAGCCGTTTCCGAATGGCAGCATGGTGATGGCGCACGATCTCGTGCCGGAGCTGCAAAAGAAGCTCGCCGATTGCACCATGAGCTTCAAATTCACGCCGGACCTCATCAAGGCATTCCAAGGTGCGGATCGTTTTTGGCCGCTCAACTACCAAAAAGATTTTGAGTTGGTCAGAAAAGTGGCCGAGGCCAGCGGTGAGAGCTTTAACCGCGCCGCCTACGACAAGCGCATGGCGCGCGAAGCCGAAGCGGCGAAATCGCAAAGCGCGCAAGGCGGCAAGAAGTGATCGCCGTCTTCAAATTTGGCGTGGCCTGCGCTGCCGCCCTGCTGGTATCGACAGCCGCACGCGCGGATGAGTCGTGCAAGTTTCGCGGCGACCTCGACACCATTTACTGCGATGAAAACCAAAATCTCATCGCGGATGCGCCCAAAGACGCCTCGAAGCTCAAGAATCCAAAAACCATTCTGCTGAGCTACTCGCCGCAGGAAGACACCGCGACCTACGAAAAGATGTGGTCGCCGTATGTGCAGTTCATGTCGCAGTGCTTGGGCCGCCCGATGCGTTTTTTACAAGTGCATTCGAGTGCGGCCACCGTTGAAGCCATGCGCTCTGGCCGCATTCAAATGAGTCTGCTCGCCGCCGGCGATACGCCGTTTGCGGTCAACGTGGCGGGTGCGCAGCCATTCGCCATTCACGGCAACCTCATCAACAACAAGCCCACGCTGATGGCTTATCACTTGGTGATGGTGGTGCGCGCCGACAGCCCCTACAAGAACCTTCGGCATCTCGTCGGCAAACGCGTCGCACACGTCTCTCCGTCATCGAACTCAGGCAACCTCGCGCCGCGTGCGTTGTTTCCCGACGAGGGGCTGGTGCCGGACAAAGACTACAAAGTGCTCTATTCCGGCAAACACGACAACTCGATCATGAGCGTGATTAACGGCGACTACGACGCGGCGGCGATTGCAGATGATGTATTGACCCGCATGATCCAGCGCGGCGCGGTGAAAGAAGGCCAGCTTCGCGTCATTTACAAGAGCGCGCCCTTCCCCGCTGGCAGTCTGGCCATGGTGCATGATTTGGCGCCCGAGCTGCGTGACAAGATTATCAGCTGCACCTTCCAATTCAAGTTTCCCAAGGAACTCGAAACCGCGTTCCGGGGGACTGATCGCTTTGTGCCCCTAAACTACAAAAACGACTACGCGCTGGTTCGCAAGGTTGCGGATATCAGCGGCGAAGCGTTCACTCGCGCGGCTTTCGATAAACGCAAGGCGAACGAGGCGAAATCGACCAACGCACCAGCGACAAGCCCATCTTCCAAGAAGTAACAACCAAGCATCGGTCATGACCGCCACCAACAATCGCTCCATCCAAATTCGCGGACTCACCAAGGAATACAAAAAAGGCGTTCCCGTGCTCAAGGGCATCGACCTCGATATTCCCGGCGACGGTATTACCGCCATCATCGGCCCCTCGGGCACCGGCAAATCCACCTTGATTCGTTGCATCAATCGCTTGATTGATCCCACCTCCGGGCAAATCCTGTTCCAAGGTCAAGACCTCGCCCAACTCTCCGGTGTGCCGCTGCGTGAAGCGCGACGCCGCATCGGCATGATCTTTCAAGAATACAACTTGGTCGAGCGACTGACCGTGATGGAAAATGTGCTCACGGGTCGTTTGGGTTATGTGTCGGCATTCAAAGCATGGCTCAGAAAATTTCCGCAGGAAGACATCGACGAGGCATTCGCGCTGCTCGACGCCGTTGGCCTCGGCAATTTTGTGAACCAGCGGGCGGACGGCCTCTCCGGCGGTCAGCGCCAACGCGTTGGCATCGCGCGCGCCATCATGCAGCGCCCGGAGATTCTGCTGGCAGACGAACCCACTTCATCGCTCGACCCTAAAACGTCGGTTGAGATCATGGAGATCATGGCTGACATGGCAGGGCGCCGCAACATTCCGGTGATCGTCAACATCCACAACGTCGCACTAGCCAAACGTTTCTGCCAGCGCATGATCGGCATGACTGGCGGCAAGGTTGTATTCAATGGGACCCCAGCGACGCTCACCGATGACCACCTCAAAGAAATCTACGGCGGCGAGGACTGGCTAGAGTGAGTAGCCTTTCTATGTATTCTCGGCATGACCTTAAATCTGTCGTCCCGGCTAAGTTACGTCACTGCGCCGGGACCCAAGTTGTGTTTTCCAAGCGGTTTGGCGCAATTAGGCCCCGGCCTGCGCCGGGGCGACACCCTACCTTATGGAGTTTCCCACTCCATACTCCGCCAGCACATGGAGAACCGCAGGTGCAGGTAACAAGATGACTGCGCAACACTCAACCCGCACCGCGTTCATCCCGAATTGGCCGGCCCGCATCGGCTGGATATTGCTCGCCATTTATGTGGTGTGGGCCGCCGGTCAATTGGATGTGACCTGGACGCGCTTAGTCGATGGTCTCAGCGCCGGCCAAAAGTTTTTGGGTCGGATGTTTCCGCCAAACTTCAGCGCGGAAAAAGTGGAAATGATCACCAAAGGCTTGCTCGAAAGTATCCAAATTGCCGTAATCGCCACCGTGATTGGCATCTCTTTGTCGCTACCGATCGGACTTCTTGCAGCGCGCAATCTAATGCCGCAATGGATCGTGTGGCCGACGCGTGCACTCATCGCGGTGTGTCGCTCGTTTCACGAGGTGGTGATCGCCATCATTTTTGTGAAGGCAGTCGGCTTTGGTGCCATCGCGGGTATCGGCGCACTCGTCGTCGGATCGATCGGCTTCATTTCCAAACTGTTTGCCGAGGCGATCGAAGAAATTTCCCCCAAGCAAGTCGAAGCGGTGCGCGCATCCGGCGCGGGATTTTTTGGCGTCCTTATTTATGGCGTGATTCCGCAAGTGTTCTCGCGCTTCTTAGGCTTCGCGTCGTATCAATTCGATTCCAACCTGCGCCATTCAACGATGATCGGCATCGTTGGCGCGGGCGGTATCGGTGGCAGCTTGTTCTCCGCCTTTCAGCGCTTTGATTACGATTTTGTCTGCGCCATTTTGTTATCGATCATCGCGCTCATTATCGTCGCCGAAATTTTCTCGAACTACGTTCGCGCGTTGTTCAATGACAATCTCGCCTTGCTCGATTACTTGCGCAACCGACGTGTCGCCAAACTATCGCGTGAGAAATCCGCCGCGTTGGGGGCGTCATGAACGCGACGATGAATCGGCGCTGGGAGCGGTTCAGCCCTGAGCAGCGGTTTCTGCGTTTCGCGTTCTACTTTTTGTCGGTCGCCGCGATTGTGTTCTCGCTGAAGAACATCGAGATCATCCCCGAGTTCTTAGCCGACGCGCCGGAACAGCTTGCTGACTTCTTCCAGCGTATGTGGCCGATGGATACGGCCTACTACCAAAAGTCCGTTCAAGCGGCGTTGATTGAAACGCTCAACATCGCCACACTTGGCACGCTGTTGTCCCTCACGATGTCGATTCCGGTCGGCATCATGGCGGCGCGCAATGTGGTGCGGATCAAACCACTCAACATGCTCGCGCAGCTCATTCTGGTATCGAGCCGCTCGGTGAACACACTGGTGTGGGCGCTGCTATTCATCGCTATCTTCGGCCCGGGGGCGATGGCGGGAACGATGGCGATCGCGTTTCGCTCCATCGGCTTTGTTGGCAAGTTGTTGGGCGAGGCGCTGGAAGAGGCGAATCGCAGCCCGATTGATGCGCTCACCGCCACCGGCGCACCCAAAGCGTCGGTATTCATCAAAGGCTATTGGCCGCAGGTGATGCCGTCGTTTGTTTCAATTGCGCTGTTCCGCTGGGACATCAACGTGCGCGAATCGGCCGTGCTGGGGTTGGTCGGCGCGGGTGGCATCGGCATGGCGATGGATACCGCGATGAATTTGTTCCGGTGGGATCAAGTCGCGGTCGTGCTCTCAACCATCTTTGTGGTCGTCATCATCGCCGAGGTCGCGGTGAGCATGATCCGCAAACGCATCATCTGAAACCCTAGCAACCACGGGCGTTTTCAGGCATTTTTGCTTGGAAATGCCCGCCCCGTCTCGTGGACGCCAGCCTTGCGGACGTTATTGATCCGGCAAGCAAATATGGAAAACCATTTCAGCCATTCCCGTCCCCGCGCACAACCACAAGGGTTGCTCCGGACGGGGACCCATTAATTTTGTTCAGCGCGGGTGATTCCGATATTAGGCTCCCGCCTTCGCGGGAGCAGGGGAGTATTGGTTTGGTGGTTGTTAATCTAACCCCGTCCCCGCGCAGGCGGG
>JADCJC010000074.1 GCA_020247395.1 Rhodocyclaceae bacterium | reverse complement strand
TCAAGCACGGCATCGAATCGCTTTCCGGCATGAACATGGACAACGTCAACGTCCATCTCAACTCGTCGAAGCCCGCTCAACTCAACGCCCATGCGTATGCTCAGGGCACCGACATTCATGTTGCACCCGGCCAGGAAAAACATCTGCCACACGAAGCCTGGCATGTCGTGCAACAGGCGCAAGGCCGGGTGAAGCCAACCATGCAGATGAAGCGAGGCGTGAGGGTCAATGACGACCAAGGCCTAGAGCGCGAAGCCGACGTGATGGGCCAGCGAGCACTGCGTGGTGAAAAGCGTACTGAACCGACGAGGCACCACCCGGCAATGGATAGTTAGGGACGCGACAATGTTCAATTACTGCGCTATCCCAATCTCTCGCCCACTGTATCCAAGGTGACGCAATTGGTTACAGACGAAGAGGTGGCTACCTCCTTGCGAAATGTCGCTGCTTATGCGCCGGATACCTATAGGCTCCATGGCGCAGCGACAATTGCCGCCGTGTTGAGGGCAAATGATTTCCGAGTCAGAGGACATGCGAGTGGGAGTGCTGGCGGTGGTCAGAACGCCGCGACTTCGCAGGATCTGGAGACATTGGCTGGATACCTACGCGCTTATAAACCACCGAGCGCAGAACCGGCAGTCGCCGCTTCATCGAGTAGCGGTCCAAGCAAACGACATTCGGCCGAGGCAGAAGCGGCGGCAGCCGCGAGGAAGGAGGCATTGAAAAAGGACAAGGCGGCGAAGAAAAAAGCAGCCTATGACGCGAAGAAGGATCCTTTCGGAAAGAAGCGCCTCGGCGGCGGCGGGGCGGGCGGCCCGGGAAATACCGGTGGCGGAGGAATTCGAGCGTGAAGGGACGCAATAGACCTATCCGCAATCAGGCGCGCGGTTGCGCCTGGAGGTTGATGGAAGGGAAACACAAACGTTTTTGGTCAACGAGTTTACGTGGATGAATGTTTTGGATGATCTGAGCTACCGAAGCCAACCGCTTCAAAACTCGCGAGACGATTGGTCAGCCCGGCGCCGTTCCGTGCTGTCCGATGGTCGCGGCATGAATTTGCAAAAAGCATTGGCGGATCGTCGTTCGCCGCAATTCGACCCCGGCGCGAACGGAAGTCTCCCGTCGGCTCACGCGGGACACTCGGCTGGACTGCAACCATTTAAGTTGCCCTCCGTTGTCCGGGACGCATCACTGGACGCCGGAGCGCAAATTTCGTCAGGTGGCATCGCCCAGGCAAAGGCGTTACCCGTTGCTGCCGATGGCGCGGCTGCGGTCATTCAGCGAGGAAAAAAGCGGGGAAACAACAAGCAGAACAAGGGGAGAGGCCCCAAGTCCCGCCAACAGACTGGGCCGTCAAGGCCAGAAAAAGCGATGGAATCAGCAAGTGACTTCAATGAAGATGATCAGGTATCTCACTACCTCATGGCCGAGGAAGGTGGTGAACTTGGTGCTTATGAGGAGGAATACAAGGCCCCCGTTCTATTTTGGCGCGGCGATGACCGCGGGCCACAGGCGGTCTTTCAAACCGGGTTCAGCACAAAACGGGAGCGCGACAAAGAAGTCAGAAAAGGCGCGAACAAGATTATCTGGCGTTCCGGCGGAAGCACCGACGATATTTTGCCAGCGTCGGCTGTGTGTCTGGCGAAGGATGTTCGAGGTAGTGCATTTTTTCCGCTGACCGGTGCAACTGAGTTTTACATGTATGCCGTTGGAAAAACCCGCGTTGTCAATACATTCAAGGCGCAACAGCGGGCTGAAGAGGCGGAAACCGGATCGCACGATTTCAGACAAGAGGCGCGGTATGAGTACGACCCGGCATATTCTGAATCTGAGAAAGCTTCTGCCGTATGGCAGTTTCAAGAATATGCCGCGCACCGGGTAAGGAACGATGAGATTCTTGCTTGCTTCAAGGTGACCCGACGAACGCTCGTTCCGTCGAATGGAAAAGATGCTGTCGCCATCGCTGGCATCCAGTTCAAATTGGAGTTTGTGGTAGACGGGCCTCTCTACCCTGTCAGGCGCGCCAACAAGGCGCTTTTCAAGCAGTTGTTAGCCTTGCAGCAGGAAGCGAAATCCCAGGCAGCGCAGTACGAGAACTTTTACCCAGACAAAAGAGCCTTCCTCAGTTACATGGGCATCGTCGCCGCAAAGGACAAAGATGATACGCCCAAGACGTTGGGCGAAGCCAAAACTAAGGTAAACCAGATCCAGCCTATTGTAGTGCAGGAGAAAACCACTTCGCAGACTGGTCAGGACATGCACGCGGTTCAGAAGCAGGATGTACAACGACCAAGGGCAGCAATGGGTATTTCTGAGCAAGCCGAACCAGCGACAGTGCCCGCGGTTCAAATGAAACAGGGTGTTCGTGTCAACGATGACCAAGGGTTAGAGCGCGAAGCCGATGTGATGGGTGCCAAGGCAATGCAAGCGATGCCCTTTCCACTCCAACGGACGAGTTCGCAGGTTCGGCCGACTGCAATAGCAACTGCGCAGCTCTCGCTGGGTAGCTGGGTTTCTAAATCACTGGTCAGTCTGGCGCACTTTGCATTTGGCAGTGTTTACAGGGTGCCAAAGCGCGTTCTGAATCTAGCAAAACATCTCAGCTACGATCTGGTGCGAGCAATTTATCACCATGTACGAACACCAAACCGAAACGGCGGCGTGGGGTTGATGGCAGAACAGGCGCCCTTAAAGACGTGGGGTGTCGGGTTACTACTCAAAATTGCCGATATCGGGCAGGTCCGCGAACTCATCGGATTTCTCACCACGCTTATTGGCTCCCCGATGAGCGGAGTACGTGGGTTGTCTGACGAAGAAAAAACGCTAGCGCGTGAAATTTTTGGCGACAGCATGAATCTGTCCGACGTGACCTTGCTTGAAAACTCCGCGATCGCACGCCCACTGGCAGGGCCCGGGGGAGCTTTTACCTGGGCCCACACAATTCACGGCGATCAACCATTTGCCGACCCTTTGAATCCAGCAAATCACGCCGACCGGCAGGCAATCTTGATGCATGAACTGATGCACATTGCTCAGGAGCAAAAGCAGGGAATCATTTCTTGGATTGAATTGGAATGGGGGCGGCGCAAGGCAAGAAGCGCTCCGATTCCTGCTTTAGGGGGGCAAATAGTCAACGCCGATTACAACTACGGTGCCATTGGCGCCGCGAGCCGCTTTCGGGACTTTAGTCGAGAGCAACAAGGGGCGATCATTCAAGACTATGCGCAATACCTGAAAACAAACCCGTCTGCTGGACGCAATGCGGCCGATGCCATCAACGGCCACTACGGGTCGGGTACCTACGGGCACTACCAAATTATGTTGCAAGGTCTGAGCGCGGGGCATTGGTTGCTGCCCAAGCAGAGCGAAGCATGGAAAGAGACCATTGGATAGGCGATTTCTCGTTGGCTTGGCCACTTAAAAACATCGATTACCTCGGAAATGCTGGCAGATGCGAACAGTGACATTGCCGAAACAGCACATTGTTTTTGCGACAACGGTACTTTCGCCGCTTGCCGAGAGACATGCCAATCAACGTGACCGCTATCAACGCTTGGACCAACGCCTCTTCCCGCAGGCGCACCAAGCAGGGATTGCAAAACCGCGACGCCAGACTGTCGCCGTGAAGTTGGCGCCGTATCTAAGCGGGATCCATTGAAATGAACCTGATCGAAAAAGCAACAGTCATCGAATATCACCGACACCGATCAGAAAAATTTCCGCGCGGCAACGTGGAGTCGCTGGGGTGGCGCAGCGAAGAGAGTCAGCGCAGGCGGTTCGAGGTGCTGGGTGGCATCGGCGAATTGAACGGCAGTTCCGTTCTGGACATCGGCTGCGGGCATGGCGATTTCAAAGGTTTTCTCGATCGCCTGGCATCCGGCTTCACCTATGTAGGCGTCGACAACGTGCCGGAATTCATTGGCGTCGCCCAAGAACGTTATGGCCGTCTCGCCAATACCCATTTTTTCAACGCTGATTTCTCTACCGCAACGTTTCCAGAGGTGGATTTTGTGGTGGCGTCAGGTGCTTTGAGTTACCGTTCAGCCGTCCCGGATTTCCAATTGGCAATGATCGAAAAAATGTTTAGGGTGGCAAGAAAATCGCTGGCCTTTAACATGCTGCGCGCCGATCGCTTCCCGCCGCATCCGTTGCTGATCGGTCACGATCCCGAAAAGGTTTTGGCCTATTGTATGAGCCTTACTACCCACGTGAGGATGATTAAAGATTATCTACCAGACGACTTCACGATCTTTGTGAATAGGACGTAGGCGCTTGGCTGGCAGAGCCGCGAGCGCAAACCGCGATCTGTGAAACGAGAAGCTGAAAATGCAAGAAAAAAATGCGCTTGACTTGGATACCATCGCCACGAACCGCCACCGAAATTGTTTTTTATTCCCGGCGTCCGCGACATTGCCAACCTCCTCGCGTGATGAGCAGTTCGCTGGCTTCCGAACATTTCGGGCCGGGACCATCCTTGAAATCTAGGTTTAATGAGGCCCAACATTTACTTGCAAATGCAACGCGAATCAGTTAACTTATGCTAATTTACGCGGCAGAATACATCCGCGATATCTGCTTTTATTTTGCGGGTCTACGCATTTTTTTTACCTAGATGCCCGCCTTTCCATGTTCCGGATTCGACGTCGCATGGACAGTTTTCCCCATCTGGCGAGTGAATGAAGTTTGATTGTTTGGCAATTTTTTCTGTGCGACGAACGCGTAATTCCTCGTGGATCACCACTCACCGTCTCTGAAAGAACCAAGTTTGAAGAATAGCGCTTAATCGCTGCAGGATTAGCGCTCATAGAAACCTCTGAACACTTTGCCGCAGTGCGATTCCCACATGAGACTGCATTGCAAGGCCGCTACTGTAGGTGAATCACAGATGCACCGGTTCGTTGGGATACTTGATGGCTTTGGTCCTCGCCTGAAGACGCGCTATGGAGAACAGTATTTGGTTGACCCGATAGCGGGCATTGACATTGGGCACGATCACGGGCCACTAGATTTTCAGAGCGTGAGAGCCGCAGGGAGACAACTCGTGTGCATAGAGGCGTCCGACACGATGACACTTCGGCATCCCACGTACTCGCAAAATCGTGTCGCCGAGCGGCCCGAATGTCTCTCAGCAGGCTGCTACCCCTATTGTCGAACTGCGAACAGCGCGGATAAACAGTTTTCTATTTGTGATGGAGCTGCGTCGGTAGCACGCACCGATATTCTGGCTGCCCTCGATGGCGAATCGCGCGGCAACCGCAGCACATTGGAACCACGGGACTTGGCCCGCTTCGTCTCATCCCTAGGTCGCAACCACGGCGCACAGCCGAGCATCTATTCCAGCACCGCCTCCACCACGACTCATCGTCGAGGGTTTTCCGCCATTCCATTACTGGCCGCGGACTACACGTCCGACAACTCGACGGCGCGATCGTCCGATTGGACAGCACGCCAATTTTGGCAGTATTCAGAACGAGGCAAGGTCGCCGGAAACTGCAGCGGTACTGATCTGGATTGGTTAAGGGGAAATCTACAAGGCCTACATCCGTGAGGTTCAAGTGAAGAGTTATAAATCGATGCAAAAGCGGTTTGGATTGCGATCAATTGATGCTCAGTCGACGCGAAGTCCACCGGCTCTCGCCGTCTTTGCCTCAGTGTTAGTGATACGCAGCCTCAACTAATGATGAAAGCGTTCGCAGCGGTAATAGTCGAATGGAAGATCCAAATCTTGAAATCCCGGTTTCAGAAACTGAAGCCAGAGCGGCTTGCAGCAAAGTACTTTCTAGCGAGAAATTTTTACGTGCGCCTCGCATGCGCCGACTGTTAACGTTTTTGGTGGATGCAGCGATCATCGGAGACCGTAGAAACACCAAGGAGTACGCCATTGGTATTTCCGCCCTAGATAGAAACCCATCTGACTACTACACCGCCGAAGACCCGGCAGTTCGAGTTCAAGTGGGTCGCCTGCGAGTAAAGCTCAAAGAGTACTACCAATCGGTCGCATCCGAGATCGAAATCGTCATCCCACTCGGCGGTTACATGCCCCGCTTCCAACGCATGATGAATCGGAGGATGGATGACCCGAAGGCAATCATTGTTGACGAAATCGTGAGCGTAGACCAAAGCGCTGTTGGCGAATCGTTTTCGCGCGGACTCCAAGAGGAGTTAGTCCACCAATTATTCAAGTTTCTAGATGCACACCGCATTATCCACCTTCGCAACCATGACCGGTCGTTCGCCGTATCAACTGATCGGGACACAAGTGATGAGACGCAGCATGTCCTAGAATGTTCGACGCGCATTGAGAGTAAGCGCGTTAGGGTATACGCGAGACTCCTTGGCGCCCGGAACGGGCAGATCCGGTGGTCCGGACAATTTGATCGGCCCCCTGCTGAGGATATCGCGCTACAGGAGGAGCTGGCGTTTTTGATATGCATGGCACTTAAGGGCTACTTTTTGCACGAAGGAGAGGCATATCAACAGCCAAACTTGCTGCGGCCAAAGGTTACGGTCCATCATGCCGCCGAACAACTCAGCGACTAGTCAACGACCATGCACGATGGCAGCAAGCAGTTGCGCTATTCACTCTCTGGACCACCCCGGGCTTTGACGCGACCGCCTAATCTGAAAAACTGACTTGGATGTCGTGGCCTCGGCTGCAAGTGGCAAAAAAAAGCAAAGTCGCAAAATTTCGCACTGTTGAAAACTCGAACGGGCATAGTACAATTTGCTAACGAATTCACTAAAACAAATTACTCTCCGCTGAATTCGTTGGCGACAAAACCGAGACCCGACCTGACTTTTTCAAACTTGGTAGCGAATTCGTGCTTGGACGATCACCGCCCCGCATTCAATTTGTAGATACGCATTCGTCGTATCTAAACGCAGCGTCAAAGAGCGTCCAAGCGGCCGATAATCAGTACGCCGTCGACTGCACACTACTCTCGAATTTCGACGACCTACAATTAGCCGTAGCGGTGGATGTTGATGTGATGGTGATCGGTGTGGACACGGCTTTTTATGAAAGGCTCCCGCTGGTCAAGGCCATCATCGACTCAAAATCGAAAACGTCACGCCGGTCTCATCGCTGGCTTTGTTTTCGAGATCTGGTTCTGGTTTAGGGTTAAGGCAGGACGAAGTACTCAAGGCGATGCTAGGCGTACGCCTAACTAGTGAATGCGGACTGTGGCTGCAATGCGCGAGTCACGAGCGGCCAAAAAACTGTACTTGCCGTCGATCCACAGCTAGGCAATGAAATTCACGAGTAAGTTAAAAACGGCCGGATTTCAACACTTAGCATCGGAACGGTCGCGTCCCCTCAAATTTCTCCGCCGGCATGAATTCATTAACTGAATCGCCCCCAGAATCGGAGCCGCCTAGGAGCGATCATTGGACTGCAGCAAATCAACCTCAAGCACACAACCAGAGCGGACTTCAAGTAGTCTGTTGGCGTACTGCACCAAATGCATATGATGGCTACAGAAAATCAATGTGCGTTCCAACGCGCAAAGATGTTCAAAAATGCACGCCTCACTAGGCTGGTCCAAGTGGGCAGTTGCCTCGTCCAAAATTAGGACTTTTGGATCATCCAAGATAGCTCTAGCGATCAAGATTCTCTGCCGCTGTCCTCCTGACAATCCACCGAGTCCCTCGGCGACTCTCGTTTCCATACCCATGGGCAGCGACGCAACAAAATCTCCGAGTCCGGTAACGCGAATTGCCTGATCAAGTTGCTGATCGGATATGCCCCGCCGAAAGAACAAAACGTTTTCCCTGATCGACCCCGCAATCAAACGATCATTTTGTAGAACCACAGCAATTCCTTTAGTTCCTAGTTGCGGTCTTTCACCATCGATATCGATTTTGCCGGTCTCGGGCTGGAGTTCCCCGCAGAGCAACTTCACTAAGCTAGTCTTACCCGCTCCTGAGTCACCTTTGATCATTACTCGCTCTCCGGGGCGCAGAGAAAGGTTGACAGCCGTTAACACCCAAGGGTCCAAAGCACCATAGCGAAAATTCAGATCTGTTACTGCAATCGAGCCCTCTCGTATCCGATTTATGTCTTCCTGAACTGGTGCTACCACAGCAGTGCCGAGCGAGAGCTCCCCAATGATTTGTCGTTGAGGCAACAACATCGCATGCGCTTGTAGGATTTGAAAAAACGAAGATAGCGCGTTGGCAAGAAGCACCTTGTACAGCCCCGTTGATACAAAAGTACCCAGCGTGTACTCACCTTTTTCCATAAAGTAGGCGGCAAGCAGAAGAAAGACTACGTTTTCAACTTGGCCGAGAAGAGTCTGAATGCCGCTCTTCATAGAAATAAGATGAACGTTCCTCCTCTGGATCAGACTGTGCCTGCGGCTTGATGCCCTCAGCTTAGCGAGTAACCGCTTAGCTACGCCGAACCTTTTAACAGTTGTGATGTGAGGCACGAACTCAAATAGGTTGCTACGTTGCTCGTTTTGGATCTGTACAACCTCGGCAGCGCTCCTTTGCTGCGCGGCTCTGAAAAAGTAATCCAGCACGATCGAGGTGACTGCAGCGGCAATCGGCGGGAGCATCAACCATGGCGACATTAGGGTCATGGAATAAGCGCCGATTGCGAGCAGCACGATTACGGTGACTCCTCGTGAGAGCAAGCTCGACTGAAACTCTGCTATCGCAAGTAGTGCCTGATGTTCATCCAACGCTGCGTTGACCGTCCTTCTCGAGTGCCAAGCGGAGTCTTTCGAGTAATACTTCCAGAAGAGGGTAGATGTGGCAGACAGCGATAGTTCAGCGCCTAACTTTCTGCCTGCCACTGTCGAAGCAACATTAATGACTGCTCCCAGCGAAACAATAATTACCAAACCGACGGTCAATGTAAGCGCTCTGGCCATCTCGACTTGGGGAAGCAGACTGTCCAGCGCGATCTGAGCGACTGCAGGTACTAATAGGACTGCGACCTGCCCGACTGCGGTATAAATCAGAACACGCTTTCCATTTTTTGGCTCAAGTAGACTGATCGCGGCCCGGACGTGGCTGGCGAAACTGCTAACCTCATCCCGTATTTTTGAGAGCCATGTGCGGACTCCCGGCGAAGGGGGCAACTGAATACCGATACCTTTTGACTGCCGCCTCAACCGATCGAATGGAAAATCGACATAGCCGTGTTTCGGATCGAATGCTGCAAATCCGCCGCGCGTTGCTCTGAGGAGCGCAATGTAGTGCCCTTCCGATTGCAAAACTATTCCAGGGCAAGGAAAGTGTTCGGGCGCGGACGTGGAGAACATTACGGCGTCGGCTTGGACAGAGAGCCTTCTCAACGAGTCTCTGAGCTGACGGATCGTCAAGCCGCGATCCGTGCTGCCGCAACGTTGTCGGATATCGTCTGACGTAATGGGAACGCCACGATCATTCATAACCGCAGCGATGCAACTGAATCCACAACCAGCTGCGGTACTCTCCGGCGCAACACTCACTCGAAATCAGTTCTCTTCAAACAAATCACAGTCGTGTCTAGCGCTCGCATATCAGGTCGAGGTCGCGATCATTGGCAGTGGGCAGCTCCCATGCCTTAGGCGACTCTCCATTCTTTGCCCAGGAGTTGTAGGTCATGGTCGCCTTCGCTTTCGCGGCAGCGAGTTGATCGGGTTGCAATTTAGACTCAATTCGGGTGAGCCGCTCCAGCTGTCGCTTGGTAGGAGCCGCTCCGCTGGGAACAGCCATGATTGCGAGGTAAGAATACTGTGCGGCGAGTGTCATGTCGGGCTTCGCGCGGGTAATCCCCAACCTCATTGGTGAGAAGAAGGAATTGCCCATGTACTCATCAGCGAGCTGATCGATGGATGATCGATGCCCATTGTCGGCAGCTGATGCAAGAAAAATGGGCGCTGCGGCTCAGCGCACTATTGGGCACGCTGGCTCAATGGTCTGGGCATTAAAGTGATGATGCTTCCTCCAGCCTACATACGCGCCTATGTGAAGCGCAACAAGACCGACGCGGCGGATGCGGCGGCGTTGCTGGAAGCCTG
>JADCJC010000073.1 GCA_020247395.1 Rhodocyclaceae bacterium | reverse complement strand
G
The DNA here is from genome assembly GCA_020247395.1 of Rhodocyclaceae bacterium. Classification (GTDB taxonomy): domain Bacteria; phylum Pseudomonadota; class Gammaproteobacteria; order Burkholderiales; family Usitatibacteraceae; genus UKL13-2. The sequence continues at coordinate 17,433 of JADCJC010000073.1, read as the reverse complement.
CGAATCTGTCAGTTCCGGTGCTCGCCGTACACTGGGTACGTGTCCGCTCCTCACTGCCAACTTCACCCGCTCGCGACGGTTTTTATTGATCCGGCAATTAAATATGGTGAAAAAGTCCCCTGCTCCCGCGCAGGCGGGAGCCCAATTTTGTTGGCGCGGCACATATAGAAAATTGGGCCCCCGCCTGCGCGGGGGCAGGAATTCACCATATTTAATTGCCGGATCAATAGAAGTTCCCAAATTGAAAAAGTCGTTTACTGTCGGGCCGTTTAGAGCAGAAACGGCTGAAGATATCCGCCGTTATTAGAGTTTGTCGCTTCCAAACAAGTTTTGTGCCAACAAAAACGCCAATTCGCTTCAAGCACCCGTCACAGCAAACCGTTAACGACCTGCAGGGCGGCAGTCGGCTGGTGATTGCCGGTGTACAAGGCATCACCAACATTGTCGAATCGGTGCACCGCAATGTTTCGGGGCTGGCACCCATCGCCGGAGCGAGCCGCTCCGGGCCGATGCGCGGCATCACCGGTTTTGTCTATCGCCGGGTGCGTGGTGCGACCGCGCTGGTCGGCCTCGGCCTTGACGCCGCGTTCTCGCAACTCGCCAAACGGCTTCCCGGCGGCGCTGCATCAGCCCAACGCAGCGATGCCGGCGAAGCGGCGCGGTCTGCGGCGAACGGGTTGTTTGGCGATTATTTGGCCGAGACAAACAATCCACTCGCCATTCAGATGTCGCTTCGCACGGCTGACAAATCCGGTGGCATCGCTGTCCCGATTCAACGTGACGGACTGCGGGCGTTATTGGCGCGTGCAGAGAGCGCTGGCGATGGTTCGAAACTCCTCATCATGGTGCACGGTTTGTGCATGAATGATCTGCAATGGCGGCGCGATGGGCATGACCACGGCGAATCGCTTGGCGCTAGCAAACGCGCGACCGTACTCTACCTGCACTACAACACCGGCCTGCATATTGCAGAGAATGGCCTGCAGTTCTCCAACCTGCTCGAAGCGTTGTTCCAAGAGTGGCCGGTTCCGCCGAACGACATCAGCATCATCGGGCACAGCATGGGCGGGTTGGTTGCGCGCAGCGCCTACGAGGTGGCGCGGCGCACCGAGCAGACTTGGCTCAAACGATTGAAGGCGCTGGTGTTTCTCGGCACCCCGCATCGCGGCGCACCGCTGGAGCGGGCAGGGCGCGGGGTCGACCTGTTGCTTGGCGCGAGCCCCTATACGGCACCGTTTGCCAGAATCGGTCTTACCCGCAGTGCCGGCATCCAAGATCTGCGGCACGGCCGCTATATCGAGCCCTTGCCAATGCACGGACACGCGTTGCCACCAGCCGGTGTCGCGTGTTTTGCCATCGCTGCGAGTCGCCAAAGGCCGCCCACCCGTGCGGGTATCGGTCGCCATGGCGACGGCTTGGTGCCCATCGCCAGTGCTCTGGCTCTGCCCTTGCCCACATCTCACCAAGCCATCTTCTACGAGATGAATCATTTCGATTTGCTCAGCAGCAGGGCGGTCTGTGACAGAATTGGCCGGTGGCTGTGAAAGTATTTTGTTGAAGCCGGCGACTGCGAAGAGTTGCAAATTACCAAGGGACTAATATGGCAAAGCCGAACTATCAGTTTGAAAAACGTCAACGCGAACTGGAAAAGAAAAAGAAGAAGGAAGAAAAGCTTGCCAAACGATCCGCGACCGGCGGTAGCCGTGAGCAGGTGGCGCAAGAGCCAAGCGAGGATGCAGAGGCGTCACAACCCGCAAGGCCGAATTAGTCCTATGACATGAGCCTGTTGCGACCTTGCCAGCAATAGGGTTTGCAATCCTGATCCAATGTTATCCAAAGGGGGAGAAATGAAGCGGATTCTGCGAGCGCTCGTTCTGGTTGTGTTTGCGGCAATTGGTGGTGGAGCGTTCGGCGCACAAAGCCCGGCACCCCCGGCTAACAAGGGGACGCAGGTCGCGCAATTCAAGGCGCTGATTGAAGCGACTTGGCAGAGAGACCTTGCCGCCTCTCCGCTTACCGCAACCTATTATGGTGACACGCGGTTTAATGATCGCTGGCCCGATGTTTCGGCGGCGGCTTACGCCGGCCAACTAGCGGCAAACAAGCGTGCGCTCGACACGCTCAGGCGGATTGCGCGCGGCCGGTTGCCGGTTGCCGAACAGCTCAACTACGATTTATTCAAGCGCGAGCTTGAGTCGCGCATTGCGGAGGCCGCCTTCAAGCCGTGGTCTTACGCGATGACAATGCGCGAAGGGCCGCAGACAGCCAATGAAGTGGCGGAGATCATGCCTTTTGCCACCGTTGCCGATTACGAGACTTGGCTCAAGCGTTTGCGCGCGCTTCCCGCCTATCTGCTGCAATATGAAGAGCTGCTGCGCACGGCCGCAAAAGAAGGGCGCACCCAGCCCCGCGGATTGATGCAACGTGCCTTGCCGATTTTGGAATCGCAGGCGGGTGCGACTGCTGATTCCAGCCCGTTTATGTCACGCTTTAGTCGTATCCCGGACACGATCCCGAAGGCCGACGCTGAGCGTCTGCGAGCCGTGGCGGTTGAGGTGATCGGCAAACAAGTGATTCCGGCATATCAACGCTTCACAGCGTTTTTTCGTAGCGAGTATCTGCCGAAATGCCGCGAGTCGGTCGGTATTTGGGATACGCCCGATGGTTTGGCGTATTACAACAATCGCGCGCTTGATCACACCACGACGACCTTAAGCCCTGACGAAATCCACGAGATTGGCCTCAAAGAAGTCGCGCGAATTCTGACCGAGATGCAGACCGTCATGGACCGCGTGGGCTTCAAGGGTACGCGACAGGAATTCTTTCAGTTCTTGCGCACCGATCCACAGTTTTATTTCACCGACGCGGATGACCTGTTTCGTGCCTATGTCTATACCACCAAGATGATCGAGCCCGAGCTGCCAAAGTTATTCGGCAAGCTCTATCGCACGCCGGTCGGCGTGAAGGTCATTCCAGCGACCAGCGCGCCCAATACCACCACCGCCTATTACAATGGCCCGTCGATGGATGGTAAACGCGCCGGCTATTTTTACGCAAACCTCTACCGTCCTGAAGTTCGACCGAAGTATGAGATTGAAGTGCTGACAGCGCACGAGGCCATTCCCGGGCACCATCTTCAAATCGCGCTGGCGCAAGAGCAAGGGGAGCTCCCCAAGTTCCGGCGTTTTGCTGGCTACACCGCCTACATTGAGGGCTGGGCACTTTATTCCGAGCGTCTCGGGTTCGAGCTCGGGCTTTACAAAAACCCGTACTCGCACTTCGGCATGTTGACCTACGATATGTGGCGTGCCGTGCGGTTGGTGGTCGATACCGGCATTCACGTCAAGAAATGGTCGCGCCAGCAGGCAATCGACTACTTCAAAGACAACGCTGCCAAGACCGAAGCCGATATCATCAATGAGATTGACCGCTACATCGGCTGGCCCGGCCAAGCGCTGGCGTACAAGATCGGGCAGCTCCGAATACTCGAACTCCGCGCTCGTGCCGAGAAAGCCCTAGGTGAAAGGTTTGACATTCGCGCTTTCCACGACATGCTGCTCGAAAGTGGTGCAATTCCGCTGGACGTGCTCGAAACACGTGTTGATGCGTGGATAAAGCGCCTGAGGCCCCAACAGTAACCTGAATACGGGGTAGTTTTTGCCGGCCAACCCGCCACAATCCGTCTGATGCCAATTCCGGAAAGATTATGTCAGCCTTAAGCGAAGAACAGGCTCGCGCCTACATGCACAAACTGCTCGCTGCGATGAGCCAGCAGCGTGGCTCGGACTTATTCATATCGAATGATTTTCCGCCGAGTATGAAGGCGCACGGCACGATGCAGCCCCTCGCCACGCAGAAGTTGACGGGTGATGTCACTAAAGTACTCGCGCATGCGTTGATGAATGAGGAGCAACGTGCGGAATTCGCCAAGGATATGGAATGCAATTTCGCCATCTCCATTCCGGGCTTGTCTCGTTTTCGTGTCAATGTGTTTGTTCAACAGCGCTGCGTTGGCATGGTGATCCGCACGATCGCCGCCGAGATTCCGAACTTTGAGAAATTGGGGCTGCCCGAAATCCTGAAAGAAGTCATCATGAACAAACGTGGACTGGTGCTGGTGGTGGGGGGGACTGGCTCGGGAAAGTCGACATCACTTGCGGCGATGATCGATCACCGCAATCGCACCTCGGCCGGTCACATCATCACGGTCGAAGATCCCGTGGAATATGTGCATCAATCGAAGATGTCACTCATTACACATCGCGAGGTTGGTGTGGATACCCACACGTGGCACCACGCATTAAAGAACACATTGCGGCAGGCGCCAGACGTGATTTTGATCGGTGAAATTCGTGATGCCGAGACCATGGAACACGCGATTGCATTTGCCGAGACCGGCCACCTTTGTCTGGGCACGTTGCACGCTAACAGCGCGAACCAAACCATCGACCGCATCATTAACTTTTTTCCGGAAGAACGCCGCAATCAACTGTTGATGGACCTCTCGGCAAACATGCGCGCCATCATTTCGCAACGCTTGGTACGTATGATGGACGGAAAAGGGCGCAAAGCGGCTATTGAGATTCTTATCAACACACCGACCGTATCCGAGCGCATCTTCAAGGGCGAGTTCCACGATCTGAAGGCGCTTATGGACAAATCGCGCGAGTTAGGCATGCGCACCTTCGACTGGGCGCTGTTCGAGTTGTATAACTTGGGGCACATCAGCTACGAAGAGGCGATTCGCAATGCCGACTCGGCCAACGAGTTGCGCTTGAATATTAAGCTAAAGAGTACGCGTGGCAGCCCGCCGACTGAGAGCAATGTGGCACTGTCGATTCACCACGAATCAGAGCCCGAATCTGCGCCTGCTGGAGGAGAGAAAAAGTAGGTATGTTGTGGTGGCGTTGCGCGGGTTCGTTTCTTCGATGATCGGCAACACTGTCCCCGCTGAATATTGAGGCGAGGGTCGCGCCTAGCTGGGGAAGTCGGCGCGCTAGTTTAGGCGGAGGATGGCGCGGTGATTTGCGACGGGCGAGTTTTCGTCTCATTCGACAAAAGTCGTCTGCCGTAAAGCGCGCCCCCAGGTCAGATCGTCGCCCCTGCCTTGTCGCGCTGCTCGCCGTGACTCGACTGCCAGTTCTGGCCGTTGCTTGGCCACTTTGCGCGCCAGCCCAGGTTGGCCCGCTGCCGACGAGGCTGCGGCATAATCTGGCAGTCCTCACGAACTCGCGGAGTCCAAATGGCAGATCTTTACACTGTACTCAGAACGGTAACTTTTGCCTCTATCGCTGCCACACTGTTGAGCGTCTCAGCGTTCGCGCAACAGAATTTTGACAAGGTTGAGATCAAGACACACAAGCTCAGTGACTCGATCTATATGCTGGTCGGCTCGGGCGGCAACATCGGCCTTTCGGTTGGCCCCGATGCGGTCTTCATGATCGACGATCAATATGCACCCATCACACCAAAAATAGAAGCGGCGGTTAAGGCTATCACGCCCAAACCGGTTACGTTCGTCATCAATACCCATTGGCATGGTGACCATACCGGGGGCAATGTGAATATCGGTAAGGCGGGCGCAATCATCGTGGCGCACGACAACGTGCGCAAGCGTTTGTCATCGGAGCAATTCATCGACTTTATGCGCGCCAAGGTTGAGTCGACGGCGAAGGAAGGGCTACCGGTGGTGACCTTCTCACAAACGATGAACTTCCACTTGAACGGTGACGACATCGCCGCCTTTCACGTGCCGAATGCCCACACTGACGGGGATTCAATCATTCATTTCAAGAAGGCAAACATCGTGCACATGGGCGACACCTTCTTCAACGGCTTTTATCCGTTTATTGATTACTCAAGCGGCGGCACGCCGGATGGATTCATCGCCGCTGCCGAACGAGTGATCGCCCTGGCAGACGATCAAACAAAGATCATCCCCGGCCACGGCCCACTCGCCACCAAGGCAGACCTGATTGTGTACCGCAACATGTTGGTCAGCACTATCGGCAACATAAAAGCGCTGGTCAAGCAAGGTAAGACACTCGATGAAATTGTTGCCGCCAAACCGACTGCGGAATTCGATGAGCGCTGGGGAAAAGGGTTTGTACCCGCTGCGCGTTACATCGAGATGATTACTAAAGGCTTGCCGAAGTAAATTGCTGCACAGGCAGGTGCAAACTCCTCATCTGGCGGGAGTTATCAGGCATTTCCATCTGAAGATGCCCTTCAATCAAGGAGTTTTATTTTTTTGCGGTGGGCCGACGAAAGACACATCGGCTTGAGATGCCAGCCACACCATGGCCACCCAGGCGGCGACGTTTTGTTTCATCTGCACCGGATCGATCTTGTCCAAGGTGTCATTGGCGGTGTGGTGGTAGTCAAAGTACTTGGTCGCGTCTTGCGCGAGCGCTGCGGCAGGGTGGTTATAGCCGGAGAGCAGCGGGCCGAAGTCAGGTCCGCCCGAACCGTTGTTTTCGCCCCACTCAATGCCCAGCGGCGCGATCACGTCCGCAATCGCCTTCAGCCAAGGGCGGGTTGTTTCATCAACACGTGTATTCAGCCGATAGATGCTGCCCGCGCCGAGGTCTGACTCCGCCACCAACTGATGCTTCTGTTTGCCATATTTCGCGGCATAGTCACGCGCACCGTCGAGACCGTTCTCTTCGTTGCCAAACAAGATGACACGGATAGTTCGCTTGGGCCGCACACCCATGTCTTTGAGAATCTTTGCGGTGGCCATGGTAATCGCCACGCCAGCTCCGTCGTCGATCGCTCCCGTGCCGAGATCCCATGAATCGAGATGGCCGCCAATGGCTACCACTTCGTCGGCTTTATCGGTGCCGCGAATTTCGGCGATGACGTTATGCGATTCAACACCCTTGGTGGAGATGTTTTTCATGTTTAGAAACATCTTCATCGGTGCCACCGTGTTCCCCGCCTTCGCGCTGTCTAGTGCGATGCGCCGAATCAAATCCCCATCCGGTGTCGATACTGCGGCAGCGGGAATCGGCGGCGCTTCCTTTTCATCGTAGCGCATCGTGCCGGTGTGCGGCAGCCGGTCGTGGTCGGTGCCGACCGAACGAATCACGATCGCGATTGCGCCGCGTTTGCTCGCCTCGATGGCTCCGGTTATCCGTACCGGCACGGCTTGGCCATATCCACGGCCTTCGCGGCTGCGGGGGAACACGCTATCAACAAAAACGATCTTTCCCTTCGCGCGATTGCTTTTGTCAGCTTTGAGCGCATCAAAGTTTTCGTAGTACTCGACTTCTGCCATGATGCCATCGGGCGGAGTCGAAGTGCTGTTGCCCAGTGCGGCAAGTGCCAAATGCTGGTGGTAGGGCGCGACTAAATCGGCGTGTGCGCCGATCCGTTTCCACGCGTCCACCTTGATCGGGTCTTTCCAGACGCGATCAAAGCCCATCGAATTGAGTTTGGCGATAGCCCAAGTCACGGCCTTGGCATCATTCTCAGAGCCCGCCGGGCGGGGGCCGACTTCAGTGGTCAAACTCGCGACGAGGTCGTAGGCGAGATCGCTACTTTGGGCGATGGTGATGGCCTGTTTGGCGTGGTTGACATCCTCCGGCGAGTAAGTCGAAGCCGGCTGTGCGCCGAGTGGCGTCGCCAGTCCTGCACAAACGACGACGAGAATCAGGGACGCACGCAGTTGTCGGATCGCTGCCTGGAGGAATACCAATCGCATTTTTGCGCTCTCGCTAGTGGTGAGTGTTGCATGGACTATAAGCAATTTCCCGGCAATTGCGAACGGCCAGTTTTTTGCAGGAAAAAAAAGCGGCGCGAGTGCCTGAACAGACAGTCGCGCCGCGGCTCATCCGGCAATGTTTGCCGCGAGTGTGGACAAGGTCAGCGTTAGCGACTATGCGAGGTCGTAACGGTCAAGATTCATCACCTTGCTCCACGCTGCGGCGAAGTCGCGCACGAATTTTTCACGTGCATCACTCATCGCATACACCTCGGCCAGTGAACGCAGCTGCGAGTTCGAGCCGAACACCAGATCAACAACCGTGCCAGTCCATTTCACTTCACCGGTCTTGCGATCACGGCCTTCAAGAACGCCGGACGCGGATTTTTCCCACTTTGTATTCATATCGAGCAGGTTGACAAAAAAGTCGTTGGTGAGCGTGCCGGGACGTTTGGTAAACACACCGTGTTTGGCTTGGCCGATGTTGGCGTCTAGCACCCGTAAGCCACCGATGAGGACTGTCATTTCCGGCGCGGTCAGGCTTAGTAACTGCGCTTTATCCACCAGCAGTTCCGCGAGTGCGCTGTCAGTTTCTGCGCGTGCGTAGTTGCGGAAGCCGTCTGCGGCCGGCTCCAGTACAGCGAAGGAATGCACGTCGGTTTCGTCTTCGGTTGCGTCAGTACGGCCTGGGGTGAAGGCGACATTGACTTGAACACCGGCTTTGTCTGCGGCTGCCTCGATTGCAGCGCCACCAGCCAGTACGATCAAGTCGGCAAGTGAAATTTTCTTGCCACCTGACTGCGCCGCGTTGAAGTCTTTCTGAATGCCTTCGAGTACCGCCAGTACCTTGGCCAGTTGCGCCGGCTGATTCACCTGCCAATCTTTCTGCGGTGCTAAACGTATACGCGCGCCATTTGCCCCGCCGCGTTTGTCGCTACTGCGGAAGGTGGAAGCCGATGCCCAGGCGGTCGCGACTAGCTGAGACACGGAAAGACCTGATGCCATCACTTTTGATTTGAGCAAACCGATGTCATTTTGGTCCACCAGTGCATGATCCACTGCCGGCAACGCATCCTGCCAGATCATCACTTCCTTGGGCACCAGCTTGCCGAGGTAACGCGCCCGTGGCCCCATATCGCGATGGGTGAGCTTGAACCAGGCGCGGGCGAAGGCATCTTGGAGTTCGTTCGGGTTGGCGAGGAAGCGGCGCGAGATTTTTTCGTAGGCCGGATCCATGCGCAACGCCATATCGGCAGTGGTCATCATGGGGGCGTGGCGTTTCGTTGGATCATGTGCGTCCGGAACCAACGATGCGGCCGCCGGGTCTTTTGGTTTCCACTGATGGGCACCGGCGGGGCTTTTGGTCAGCTCCCACTCATAACCAAAAAGTGTTTCAAAGTAGCCGTTGTCCCACTGAATCGGGTTGGGTGTCCACGCGCCTTCGATACCGCTGGTGATGGTGTGTATACCTTTGCCAGAACCGAAGCTATTTTTCCAGCCCAGTCCCTGTTCTTCGATGCCGGCGGCTTCCGGTTCGCGGCCAACCATTGCGGCGTCGCCAGCACCGTGCGCTTTGCCAAATGTATGGCCACCAGCCACAAGTGCCACCGTTTCTTCGTCATTCATGGCCATCCGCGAGAAGGTCTCACGGATGTCGCGAGCCGATGCAATTGGGTCTGGCTTGCCGTTGGGGCCTTCCGGGTTCACGTAGATCAAGCCCATTTGTACTGCGCCGAGCGGGTTGGCGAGTTGGCGATCGCCAGAGTAACGCTGGTCGTCCAACATCTTTGCCTCCGGCCCCCAATAAATCTCGTCTTCCGGCTCCCAGATATCCGGGCGACCGCCGCCAAACCCAAGGGTTTTAAAGCCCATCGAATCGAGTGCAACATTGCCTGCCAGAACCAACAAGTCGGCCCAAGAGAGTTTGGCACCATACTTCTGTTTGATAGGCCACAACAATCGGCGTGCCTTGTCGAGGTTGCCATTGTCCGGCCAGCTGTTGAGTGGAGCGAAGCGCTGCGCCCCGGTGCCCGCGCCGCCTCGACCGTCGGCAATGCGATAGGTGCCTGCGGCGTGCCAGGTCATGCGGACAAAAAACGGTCCGTAGTGACCATAGTCAGCCGGCCACCAGTCTTGTGAATCCGTCATCAACGCGGTGAGGTCTTTAACAACGGCATCGAGATCGAGAGTCTTGAACGCCTCGGCGTAGTTAAACTCGCCACCCATCGGGTTGGACTTGGTGGACTGCTGGTGCAGCATCTTCAGGTTGAGCTGATTGGGCCACCAGATGGCGTTGCGGGATGCTGCAGAAGTGGTATGGCTACCGGCACCGCCCGAGAAAGGGCATTTTGCTTCGTTTGACATTTGTCTCTCCGTGGTTTGTTGTTGACGAAGCGAAGATTAGTCCTGCATCGGCAGTCTGTGAAATTGATTGATTAAATTTTGTCGATTGGGAAAATCTATCGAACAGGAATTGCCGCGGTGTCGGCGGAATATCCACGCTCCTACCACACGCCGTTGGCAAGTGCGGCTCGATATGCTTCGGTCGATCCGGCGGGAAAAATCGCTTTCCCACTCACCGGCTTTCTAGCGCGCCCGGATGAAATATTCAGGCGTGGAATGATTTGCCGACAGCACGCGCCCCGAGACTGATGACAGCGAGGTGAACGGCATCGCACAATATGGCTGTGTTTGTTAAATGCAGTGAACAATCACACGAAGAATTTTTTGCATCTGCAATATCGTCAGGAATTTTGCAAAATTAAACAGGTGGCAAATTGAGATTTGCTGGCTTTGCTTGTTATCATCTCCTCTGTCAGTGCGCTGTGCTCGTCCCAGTTGCTCTGAGAAAAATGCCATTTTGATTAGACGAACGGATGTAACGTGCCGCGTGTTTTAGTGTTTCTTGCCATGTTGGATTGTGCCGCGACAGCCAGTATCTGGTGGTACCTGGCTCAATTCAAAATCACCGATAAGTTTCTATTCGCGATTTCGGGTGTTTGGGTTTTTGCCATCTGTTCCCTGGTCGCGTTACTTGTTTACGTTTCAAGTGAGCTAAACGGCCGATTGGTCCCCTTGTCGCGGCTGCACAAGCAGTAGCGACTTCAACGTGAGCGCGGCTGCACAAGCAGTAGCGACTTCAACGTGAGCGCGGCTTTGCGCTGCTGCTGCTTCTGCCGCCACCTGTCGATTCTGCACCGCCTGTTCTGCGGCTGCTACTGGTACCACCCGATCGACCGGTTCCAGTGCCGCCGCCGCGCGACTGCCCGCGCGGCGGTTGATGTCCCGTCGATCGCAGTTGAATAGGCTGTGGTTTGGCGGTTGGGTCCGGTTCAAAGCCGGGGATTACAACAACCTCAACATCGCGCTTGATGAGCCGCTCGATGTCGTTAAACATCTTCTTTTCGTCGACACACACCAGTGAAATGGCTTCACCCATCGCGCCTGCGCGACCAGTGCGGCCAATACGGTGTACGTAGTCTTCCGGCACGTTTGGAATCTCAAAATTCACCACATGTGGCAGTTGATCGATATCAATGCCGCGCGCGGCAATATCGGTGGCGACCAAAACTGCGAGGTCGCCGGCTTTGAACTCGGCCAAAGCCCGCGTACGCGCACCCTGGCTTTTGTTGCCATGAATCGCCAGTGCGGTGATGCCCGACTTATTCAGTTGCTCAGCTAGGCGGTTCGCGCCGTGTTTGGTGCGCGTGAAGACCAGTACCTGATGCCAATCATTTTGTTTGATCAAGTGGGTGAGCAGTTCGCGCTTTTTATCGCGGTCAACTGGGTGAACTTTTTGCACAATCAAGTCGACGGTTGAATTGCGCCGCGCAACTTCAATCGACCCAGGATTGTTGAGCAAACCGTCCGCGAGCTTTTTGATCTCCTCGGAAAACGTAGCCGAGAACAACAAGTTCTGACGCTTCTTTGGCAGTAGTGCCAACACGCGTTTGATGTCGTGAATGAAGCCCATGTCGAGCATACGATCCGCTTCATCAAGCACCAAGATTTCAACATGCGAGAGGTCGACAGTGCGTTGTTGGTGATGATCCAGCAGCCGACCCGGCGTGGCGACCAGGATATCCACACCGCGCCGCAATTGACCGATTTGTGGATTGATACTGACACCGCCAAACATGGCCATCGACTTCAGGCCGGTGTACTTGCCATAGGTGGTCACGCTCTCCTCCACCTGGGCAGCCAGCTCACGTGTTGGTGTCAGTACCAAGGCGCGCACCGGCGAACGGAAGCCTTTGGCGGCGGGTGAGGGTGCTGCCATCAAACGCTCCAGGATTGGCAGCGTGAAGCCAGCGGTTTTGCCGGTACCCGTCTGTGCACCGGCTAACAAATCGCCACCGTTGAGGACGGCAGGGATAGCCTGCCTTTGGATTGGGGTTGGAACGGTATAGCCGTGCTCGGTAACCGCACGGACGATTTTCTCGGACAAGCCGAGGGATGAAAAACTCATGAACAACTTTCGAATAGCCGATTCCGCCGACGCATGACGCGTCGCCAGTCTAGAAGCGGTGCGGTTTGATAAGCAACCGATTAGAGGGGTCTCCACCAGGGGACTGGAACAGGGTGGAGGGAAGCTGATGCGTACTATAGCAGCTGCGTACCCCTTGTATCGTTCGGCGAAGCGCCGGACTGTTAGCAGCTCGTCGTTTGGCGCGGCGATTCAGGGCAAAATTAGCCTGATGATGGCGCTAAGTTCGCGCATCTTGTTCTACCCGACGGGAGCCCGATGAAATACCTGCATACGATGGTGCGTGTCGCCGATCTGGAAAAGTCGCTGGATTTTTATTGCAACAAACTCGGCTTGGAGCTCACCCGCCGCAGCGAAAGCCCGGCGGGTCGATACACGCTTGCATTTGTGAGCGCACCTGGCGATGCTGCCGCCGCCATTGAGCTGACCTATAACTGGCCGCCAGAACACGGCGAGCCGGAGGTGCTCGGTGGAGGGCGCAATTTTGGGCACATTGCGTATGCCGTTGATGACATTTATGCAACTTGTCGCAAGCTCATGGATGCAGGGGTGGTGATCAACCGTCCGCCACGGGATGGCCGCATGGCGTTTGTGCGTTCCCCCGATGACATTTCGATTGAATTGTTGCAGGTCGGGCCCGCATTGCCGCCGCAGGAACCATGGGTGTCAATGCCCAATACCGGCGTGTGGTGAGGCGAGCAGGTGGCGGTTTCAAGACAAAACCCCTTGTCGGACGGGCGCTTTCAAGCGGAAATGCGTGAAAGCGCCCGCCGTTATTAGGGGCGGTGTCAATCAGTCCGGGTGTTTGCAAACCACGGTGCGCCGGTTCGTGGGAAAATATCGGCTTTACAACAGCAGTTGCCATTGACGTGACCAAGCCTGACGCCGCTTTGCTCATTCACACCGCGTTTTACAAATTTGTTCGTATTGCGGACGCGGGGGCCTTTGCGATTGCGTTTCGCGAAATTACCGCAACGATCACCGGCAGCATTTTGTTGGCCGAAGAGGGCCTCAACGGTATGGTGGCAGGTTCGTTGGCGCATATCGACGCCTTCGAGGCCGCCGTCAGATCTGACCCGCGATTTGGTGGCAGCTTTAGCGACATTATCTTCAAGCGTAGCGAGTGCAAGACGGCACCGTTTGGCAAAATGAAGGTTCACGTTAAAGCCGAGATCGTGCCACTTGGAATTGCGGGTGTGGATGGCCGACTGACCGGTACCAACGTGTCGCCGACGGAGTGGCGAAAACTCATCACCGAAGATGATGTGGTGTTGCTCGACAATCGCAACAGTTTTGAGTATCGCCTCGGCCGTTTCAAGAACGCCATCGACCCCGGGGTGGTGAACTTTCGCGACTTTCCCAATTACGTCAAAGAACATATTGCTGAATGGAAACGCGAGGGCAAGCGTGTCGCGATGTATTGCACCGGCGGTATTCGCTGCGAAAAAACCAGCGCTTGGATGCGTGACATGGACGTGCCGGTCTATCAGCTCGAAGGCGGCATCCTCAACTACTTCAAAGAAATGCCCGACGCGGAACGTGATTGGGAAGGCGAATGTTTTGTGTTCGATAACCGCATTGCGCTTGACACAAAACTTGAAGAGACCGGCACCACGCTCGACGACGTTTACCATCACGAGCCCGACGGTGAGTGGCGCCTGGCGCGTGCCAAGCGGCTCGACGCCGCGTCTTAGCGGCGATTGAAGACCAGCGGGCGACAATGAAGCGGCCATTACCGGTGCGCGACGGGGTCGGCCCCAGCGTGATTGTGTTGCCGGAAGTCTCGGACGGCGCGGGGCTGTGGCCAACCATACTCGATTTTCTCGACGAGCGGTTCCCCCGGGTGGATCGGGCGGAGATTGTCGCGCGTATGCGGCGCGGCGACGTCCGCAATGTTTATGGTGAACCTGTCCCGCCCACCACACCTTATCAGCCTCATCAAAAACTCTACTATTACCGCGAGATCACTGACGAGCCCAAGCTCCCGTTTGCGGAGGCGATTGTGTTCGAAGATGAACTATTGGTCGTCGCTGATAAACCGCACTTCTTGCCGGTCACGCCGGGTGGTCGGTTCCTGCAAGAAACACTGCTGGTACGTTTGAAGCGGCGTCTCGGCATTGATACGTTGGCACCGATGCACCGTATTGATCGGGAGACGGCAGGGTTAGTGTTGTTCACCAAACAGCCCGCCACACGCGGCGCCTACCAGTCATTGTTTGAGCAGCGTGTTGTTGAAAAATGCTATGAGGCATGGGCGCGTTGGTCGGATGAGCTTGCGCTGCCAATGGTCTACCGCAGTTTTCTGCAGCAAAGCGAACACTTCATGCGGATGCGCGAGGTGGCGGGGCGCGAGCCGAATAGCGAGACGGCCATTACACTCATTGAACGAAGGGGCTTCCGTGCGCGTTACCAACTTTCACCCCGGACCGGGAAAAAACATCAGCTGCGGTTACACATGGCGGCGCTCGGTATGCCGATTTTGAATGATCAAATCTATCCCGTGCACGTCACTGTAGACGAGGAAGACCTCACAAGCCCCTTGCAGTTGCTCGCCAAATCGATTGCCTTTACCGACCCGGTAACGGGCCAACCTCGCCATTACGTGAGTCGCTTGGAGCTCGCGGGGCCAATGCGCGACTGAATTCCCTCACATCAAGCAAAGGTAGCTCAAATCCTGCTAATCTTCGCCGGTATGTCTGCTATCGCGCCGCAAGCCGCCACCACGTCGCCATCGGTACAGCCGATCGTCTGGGCACCGCCAGCCACCGCCCCCAAGCCACGCGGGTTGTGTACCGACTGCGGGATTTCCCGCACCGCCGACGACAAACGCTGTGGTATTGCGTGCCAATTCATCGCGCCTGACTATCCCAAACTGGAAGAGAAGGTGCACGGGCGCGCTCGCGATGAGGCGAGGCCAGACGAACTGTTCTTCGGGCCATTCCGGCGGATGGTGCGTGCCGCCCTTGCCAGTCCCAGACCCGGCGCACAGTGGACCGGTATCACCACCCGGATCGCCGAACGGCTGCTCGAAACGGGCGCGGTCGAGGCGGTACTGACGATGGCACCGGATCCGAACGATGCATGGCGACCGGTGCCGGTCATTGTCACCAAGGCAGAAGGCATGCAGCAGTGCCGCGGCATGCGTATGGGGTATGCGCCGTTGTTGGCGTTGCTTGAGCCGGTGGCTGCGCGCGGTTACAAACGCATCGCCGTGATCGGCATACCGTGCCAAGTCTATGCGTTGCGTGTAATTGAAGCCGAACTTGGGTTGGAACAGCTGTATGTCGTTGGCACGCCGTGTTCGGATAACACCACCACCGAACGTTTTCATCAGTTTCTGGAACTGATTTCCGACGAGCCACAGAACATCATCTATCTTGAATTTCGCGCCGATTACCACGTCGAAATTCGTTACACCGATGGCCGCATCAAGGCGATACCGTTTTTGATGCTGCCGCTGTCTAGATTGCCTAGTGATTTTTTCCCCCTGACCTGCCGCACCTGTGTGGACTACACCAACGTCTTGGCGGACGTTACTGTCGGCTACATGGGCGGCGAAGGGCGACAGTGGTTGATTGTGCGTAACGCGCGTGGCGAGCAGCTACTGAAGTTGCTTGGTGACGAGGTGGTGATGCAAGCGCCGGGTAGTCGCGGCAGTCGATTCGGCCCGGTGAAGGGATTTTTGGCGAACGTGGAGCGTGCGGCCGGCGGGCTACCATTGCGTTCGATGCCAAATTGGTTGCGCCCGATCGTGGGTTGGTTGATGCCAAGGGTTGGACCGCGCGGGCTGGAGTTTGCCCGAGCAAGGGTGGAAATGAAAGCCATCGAGACGGTGCTACACCTGCGGCGAGAGCATGCGGCCAAGATAAAACACATGGTGCCTGCGCATCTGTGGAGACTGATCGCGCCTTATGGATTGACGCCACAGCCCGAGGAACTTAAGCCAGCCGAAGTCAGCACGAAACCAGGGGCCCTCTCATGAAGCCGACTAGCCCATTTGTTGTATCGCTGTACGCCCTCCTGTTAAGCGGCTGCGCGGTGTTGCCGAAAGTTCAGACACCGGCGCTGCGCGTCATCCCGGTCGCCGAATGGGGTGGCACACCGATGTCAACCGATGCCGCCGCAGCGACCAAGCGGCATGTACCTGAATACATCACGTTACATCACGGCGGCGTTGCCTTCCTGCGTGACAAAGATCCGAAGCAATATTTGCGTAACCTACAGTCCTGGTCACGCGGCACCCGCAAGTGGGCGGACATTCCCTACCACTACTTGATCGATCTCGACGGGAACGTCTACGAGGGCCGTGACGTCAACTATGCAGGTGACACCAACACCGAATATGATCCGACTGGTCACGCCTTGATTGTGGTACTTGGCAATTTTGAAGACGTTGACCCAAACCCCGCTCAGCTCAATGCCGTGACCGCAACGATGGCGATGTTGGCGAAACGGTTCAACATCAGTCCGGATAAGATTGCGGGGCACAAGGACTACTCGGCGAACACCGCCTGTCCCGGCAAGTCGTTGTACCCCTATTTGCAAAACGGCTATTTCCAGCGGCAGGTTGCAGACCTTCTCAAGCCATAACCCTGGCCATCATTTAGGCAATGATTCTGCTCGTCCGGGTGACATAATTGCCATTTCGTCACATCCCGATTGTTACGTGGTTGTCCGCCCACGATGATTTGGGGATTGAAATCTTTTCCTCGGAGAATCTATGTCCTATTCCGCATTTGATCCGCCCAAGTCAATCATCGCCCGCATTTGGGGGGCCATTGACAGCACCCGACGCTTTTTCTTCAACGCGGTCTTCTTGGTGATTGCGGTCGCCATCATCGTTGCGTGGTTGTCTCCGTCCGGCGTTAGGGTGCAGGAAAAAACCGCGCTGGTGGTGAATCTCGACGGGCCAATCGTCGAGCAGCGCGCCGGTGGGGCGCGCGAAAAGCTGGCGGGTGGTCTTGTTGGGGACGATAATAATGCTCCGGTCCAACTGCGCGACATCATCACGGTGTTGGACGCGGCAGCCAAAGACCCGAAGATTGAGAGGGTGTTACTACAGCTCGATCAGTTTCCCGGCGCGGGGCTCTCCAGTCTGCGTGAAGTCGGCGCGGCGATTACCCGTTTCCGCGCCAGTGGCAAACAAGTCTTCGCCTGGGCGGGGAGTTACGACCAAGCAGGCTACTACCTCGCCGCCCACGCCGATGAGGTGTATCTCCACCCGATGGGTATGTTGATCATG
>JADCJC010000072.1 GCA_020247395.1 Rhodocyclaceae bacterium | reverse complement strand
GAATCTACATCGGTGGCCGTGAGCTGCCGCTGGAAGACAAACAAACGCGGCTCAACAAAAAGTACGAGCAGAAGTATCAGCAGCTCGACGCTGGAAAAAAGGCGGCAAAATAGCAAAGGCCTAATAAGGGCGGGCATTTTCGGGCAAAAAGCCTTGGAAACGCCCGCCGATGCCAGGGTTTTCTTCTGTTAGCAAATCTGAGCTTAGCTCTGCGGGTGTCTATCCCGTTCGCGACGAAAACAACGGTCTGTGCAAGTCTTTGGTTTTACGATGCTTTTGCCGACGTCGGTGTTTATTATCAATCGTCTTTGATAATAAACTTCAGATACGCGGGGGGTAGCGTATGTGCTTTGAGCGGCAGCTCTCCCTGAATCCTAGGATTCAGGCTTTGCTCTAGGCCCCGCTGGTGCCACGAAGCTCGGGGGCGCTCAGCCCACGGTGACGGGCACCAACGTCATGGTGTCGTTGCCAAAAATATCGATCACCTTCACGGCGACTTTGTACCGCCCAGGCATTTGGTAGGTGTGCGCTACGGTGGTGAGTTCGAGTTTGCGGTTTTGCCGGGTGCGGAAGCTCTGCCATTCGTTTTCAAAAATGTAGCCGCCAGTCCAACGGTCTTCAAAGTCGGTCAGCTCGCCCTGCACAGGATCGACCCCAGGCAAACTTCCTTCAAGCCCCATGCCCTTCGGTACTTTGATTATTTCTTTTCGTTGCTCGTAATCAAAATCCACTGCCCAATAGTCAACCCAATCGGTCCATTCCTTCGTGAGTACATCGCGAGTGATGACGCCGTTTTTGTCTTTGCTGATCTTGATCAGTTGGCCTTGTTCACACACCACCTCACTCTTGCCCTCCTTCATTGCGGCGATGGCCGCTTCGGCTGCGCCTTGCGAGTAGTAGACGGAAAAATCGGTGAGCTCAATGGTGATGGTGAGTTTGTCTTTGGCTGATTTTCCTTTGGCATGGCGTACGGCGGCTTCGACAAAACTGATGTCATGGAAAACCACTTGGCCGCGATCCACCGCGCGCTTGTCGAAGACGTCCGCCGGAATGTATTTAGGCGTGAGATCGATGCCCTTGCTTTTCGCCTCTTCAAGCGCGGCGGGGAACAGGCCCATCTCGAACTCGAATGCCAACACATCGGCGCGCGAGGCACCTCGCTTGCGGCATTCGGTAATCACTTCCTCGACAAACAAGCGCCCCACCGGCAGATTGATCGGCCCGACGACTACCAACCGCCCAGCGTTCTTGCCGTGGAAGAAACTCTCGCCTTGCAATGGCTCGGCTTTGTAGGCACGCAGGATCAGTTCACGAAACTCACGTTCCTTGGTGGCCAGCGCTTCGGCCTTTTGCGAGCCGGTTAATCGGCCCGAGACGTTAAGATAGGCTTGGCGCTCGTAGCGGCCTAGGTTCAGCACCTCGAAGGCGCGGAAGTTTTTCTCAGCGGCTTTCAACTCGCGCTGTACACCTATCAGGCGCTTGCGGGTGGTGTGGATGCCGAACTTGCCAAGATCCGTCGCGATCCATTTGCGACCGAGCTTTTCGGCGACGGCGGCAACGACGCCACCGCCCGAGAAAAAGTCAGCAACAAGGTCATTCTCGTTGCTGCTTGTCTTGAGAATGCGCTCTATCAGAGCCCATGGTTTCTCCGTTGGATACCCCACACGCTTGATCCCATCAATAGGGAACCGTTGCGCAATCGCCATCTCCCACCACGATTCAGGAATCTTACCTTCTGGTAAGTCGTAGGTACCCGACCGGAAACCGGACCCTGCCAGCCCGCCCTTAAAATTGTCCGTGGTTTTTTCGTCGTGAGCGACTCGAATGCTCTTGTCGTTGAATATCCAATTGTCTTTTGAGCGGCTATACCAGTAGATCGTATTGTGCTTCCGGTTGAACTGAGCCATTCCTGGCGAGCCAGGACCTGTAAAAGTCCAAATTAACTCATTGCGAATGTTGTCTTTGCCAAAGACTTCGTCAAGTGCGAGCCGCATATAACCAGTGACCCGCCAATCGCAATGAACGTAGATACTGCCGTCAGGATGGAGCAAATCCCGCATCAAAATTAGCCGCTCATAAATCATGCTGATAAACGAATCTGCCCCGCGACCCCAGGTATCGCGATAGGCGATCTGTTCTAACAGGTTTGCTTCCTTGTGAAAGGTCTCGCCGCCGATTTCGATATCCATGGAGAAATCCGCGCCCACATCAAAGGGCGGATCGATGTAGATGAGCTTCAAGCCACCGGCGTCCTCGATCTGTCGGCGCAGCGCGCCGGACTTGAGCGAGGAGAGAATCAGCTTGTTGTCGCCCCAGATGAGTTTGTTGGTCCAGCCTTTTTGCTGACGGCCGCGCGAATCAAATAGGTCTTCCTGAATTTTTGTTTCGGTGCGCGGCTCGTCAATGTGTTCCAGCGACTGGAAGGGCAGCACGGTGGTGCAGACATCACGAGTCTTGCCGTTCCAGACCAGCTCCACTTCCCGCTTGTCCTCAAACAGGATGAAGCGGTACTTCTCCGGCAGTGGCTTGCCCTGCTGGATGAGCTGGGTGAGGTCGCGCTTTTCGGCGTCGGAGAGTTCGTAGGCGGGGGGTTTGGCCATGAGGATAGTGGGGTTGCTCGGGTCGGCTGAATACGCGCCTGTCAGGAGGCGATTTAAGGCAAAAATTAGCTGCGGGGGTTAAAAAATGATTCCCTAAAGAGGATCTAAAGCCCTTCTAAAGCGGTGAATTTGCAAAGCAAGGCTTAAAAAATTTATATAACACGTTGTTTTATATGGATATTTATGGACTCTTTAAAGGTTTCTAAGCGGTGAGGCTCTAACTGACCACGCCAGAACTGGCTAGATACCAACGTGCCCAGCGCCGCGTGCCGACGAGCCGAACACGGCCCTCGGCACGCAACTGATGTAGCAGTCCTTGCACCTGCGCATCAGAAAGCGCTGGCAAGACCTGCTTAAGTTCCGCCAGCGGACTACCTTCAGCATTGTTGTCGCCGATGTGCTTGCAAAGTAGCTCCTTGTTTGTTTGATGGTCCAGTCCCTTGCGCCTGGTGTACGCACCTTTTTCGCCCAATGCTGAATAGAGACTGCGAGACAGCAGGTGCCGCGTTCCACGCCCACGCCCCATCACCTCCACAATGCCAGCCTCGATAAGGGCGGGGAGCCGTTCGCGCTGCGCGCTGCTCAGCGTCAGGTCACGGTGTAGCGCATCAAGCGTAAGAAAATCGTGTGTCGAGAAGCTGCGGAGGTGCTGTTCGCCAACACGTTCAAGAA
Organism: Rhodocyclaceae bacterium; assembly: GCA_020247395.1. Classification (GTDB taxonomy): domain Bacteria; phylum Pseudomonadota; class Gammaproteobacteria; order Burkholderiales; family Usitatibacteraceae; genus UKL13-2. Next base: position 5,195 of record JADCJC010000072.1, on the reverse strand, counting down.
ATCGAATGAACGCCGGATCTTGTACGGTGCCTTGCAAAGTCAATCTGACTTCGTGCTCGCTTGAACCAGCAAAACTTGGAAGCGGTTTACTTTGCCTAATTGCGTTCTCGAACATCAAGTTCATGCCTTGTCCTGAGCGCTCAATCAACCCACATTTTGAGAGCGCCTCTGCTAATCGCCGATTGCGAGGATTCTGCTGATCGACGATGTTTTCCGGAGTGATCCCAATCGGAAACCCTCCCGGACTAATAATTTCAAGCCTTCGTGAAAACTGCCTCAAAAACACCGACCCACCAAGGCGATAGCTTCTATGGGCGATGGCATTTAGCAGAGCCTCGCGAACTGCGACTTCGTCAAACGTAGGAATATCGTAGCGGAACAAACCGTCCTGGTAACTCTGGCGGTCGTTGCGAAGGTTGATACGATTCCAGATGTCGTCGTAGAACAGAAAAAATCCTTCGCGATACTCGACTCGTTCTTGTGCGGGGCCTGAAGCCTCCGAAGACCGATATTCAAAAACAATTTCTGCGCCCGAGAGGTATTTGCCAAGAGCCTTGCGCGACCCAAACAAAATTAACGCGGCAAAATTCAGCGCCCCATCGACAAGCAACTCTGCATTTGCCAAGACATCTTCATGGCTCCATTCGGCAATACGAATATTCCCAGCCTTGCGAGACCAGCGAGCCTGAAAGGCTGATATCGCGGTAGGCGCGAGATCGGCAAGCGTTGCTGAACAAGGTTGTGCAGTGAAATCAGGGTCAGCCTCTGCGTAGATTGCGCGAAGATCTGTGTCAGACATCGCGACAAGCTCGTCGCCAGCCCGCCTGAGATACCGTCCGTTATCGTGCCACGGTGCGGCGGGTAGCCGTGAAGGCACGTGAACAATGAGCAATCGCTTGCCTTGATAGCTTACCTCTTCAATCGGAATTCGATGGTTCAGGCGGGTGTGAAGACCAGCTTCTGTCCGGCCGGGTTCATCGAAAGCCAGCGTACCGACGATTTCACGAGGCCGTTTATCGGTAACGCCCAAAATGATTTTGCCGCCGCCTTCATTGGCAAGAGCGACACAGTATCCAACTAGCTTGTCAAATTGGTAGTTGTTCGTCGCCGTTTTAAATTCCAGATTGGTGCTCTCTGGGGCGGCTACCCAATCAGCAATCTGCTCCGGTGTGGTCATCTTCAATCTTGGTATTCAGTGAAGCTTTTAACGAGACCGGCAAAGCTCGTTGGTGGATGGGTTTCGAAGCCCCCCTGATCGACGTAAACGAAGCCATAAATCCTCCCGCCCTGACTCACGCTCGCTGTGGTCGCATCTGCGCACCATTGCTTCAGTCGCGCCATCTTTTGCGGCAAGTCGAGCTCTACACGGCCCTTCGTTTCGATGATCCATACGCCTTCGTTGGTCTTCACGATGAAATCTGGGACGTAGTTCGACAAGTCACCGTCCGCTTTGACGTAGTCGATTTTGAAGCCAACAGCAAGATAGTTTTTGGCGAAGCTCACGACATCAGGTGCCTCATCGAGGAACTTTGCAAAGGTGAGTTCAAATCCGCCCGCGTTCGGCTCGCCGACAATCTTGCTGAAAATTGACTTCTTGGAAGTCAGGTATTGGCGGTGGTCAGTGCGGAACGGGCGGGTGTCGCGCAGCCGAATGCGATCTTCAATTCGTGCCACGCCGCTGTCTTGTACGGTCAGCGCGTTAATCGCCTTTTTAAAGCTATCAAACAGAATCTTGCCCGCTTCAGGCTCTGAAAGATTACGCAACACCACGGGGTCTTCAAGGTCGACAGTGGAATCGAACAAGTGATCACGCATGAAACCTTTGACCTTGCCGTACATGACGTCGTAGCCGCCGACCAGCTTCATTTCCTTTAGCAACTGGCGAGCGAAGAAGCCGACAACAGAGCGGAAGTCGGCTGGCCCGCTACCGTCGAGCTGGGTGACGTGATCCACCTCGCCATCCAGCATCGTCTTGAAGACAATCTCACGGGTTTCCTCGGGCGTAAACGGCTTCACCGGAAGTTTGCGATTACCGAGTTGTGCCGGATCAAGCGCCTCTAGGTCTTTGAACTCTCGGCTAAAGCGGCGCGTCATTTTTGGTAACTCAATATCGAGTTGGTCGATATTCTTTTCGCTGTCTGTTGTATCGACTTCAACCACCAACGAATCCTTGCGGCCAGCGCCTGGGCCCATCGGTACGCGTTCGAAGGTGACCCCTTCGCTTTGGATGGATTCCACAAACTCCATAAACGCCGGTGTACCCATCACCGATACGGTTTCTGCTTCGTCGCTTCCAAAATACATCCGGCGCAAGCCACGACCAAGGGTTTGTTCAGGAAGGATGTTGGATTGCGCAGCATAAGCGCGCAACCCAACAATAGTAGTGACATTCCGAACGTCCCAACCTTCTTTCAGCATTAGCACTGAAACGATGGCTTTGTACGGTGAATTCCACGAGTCAATTTCGTTTGACTGCTTACGTAGCAGTTGAAGCTCTTCCTTGTTCTTGCCGGACGCAACTTCGGATATTTCACCGTTGTTCTTGGTGTGGATAACCAGCACCGCATCTTGGAGCTCAGGACAGATCTTTTGTAAATGCTCGCCGACTTCGTCGCAGTTGCGCGTGTCGTCAACCATGACAAACAGAACGGCCTTTTTGCCGAGCGCCTCATGCTCGATATAACTCTTTCGCCACTCCTCAATGCCTAACTGAAGATAGTCATGATAACGTTCGGCGAAAATGGCACTCTTTTGTTCGAGTAAGCGAGAGCGGCTGGCAGGATCGGGCAAAACGGGATGCTTAACCACGTTCTGGTGAATCGCCTCGACCAAAGGGTAATCGGAAACCGTCTGTACAAAGATGGCGCCGTTGTTGTGGCGCGGGGTTGCTGTGACATCAATCTGCAAAGCGAGTCGCTGATCTTTCTGTAGCATGCGGTGGTGGATGTCTTGAATACTCTTGAACCAAGCCATACGGGGGTCGTGAATGTGATGTGCCTCATCATTCAACACCACCATTTCGTCAATTTCGCGAACGATTTCACCAAGGTCGGTTTTGCTCTCGGTGGTCTTGCCGACAGGCTTAGTCCCGAAAGGAGCCAAGAAGTAGTCGCGAAGGTCGTCATCCTCCAAAGAAGGTTCGCGAATATCGCCGAGGTAAACACGGTGAATATTGGTCAGAAAAAGATTGCCTGTGGGACGCACCACGCGGACGTCGTCCTGAATATGCAGCGATAGCTGAAACTCATCGCGCCAATTTCGTCCTTCAAAACCGTTGTCTGGCAACACTGGATCATTGAAGAAAATCTTCAGGCCGTCAAAGTCTGTGCGTAACCTATCGAGCACGATAATGTTCGGCGCAATTAGGAGAAAATTTCGTGCGAGCGAAGAGTCGGTTTCGTACAACTTATGAAAAAAACACCACGCAATCAATAGCGATAGGACTTTTGTTTTGCCAGCGCCGGTCGCCATTTTGATGACATAGCGTGGCCAGTCTTCGTCAAAATCTTTTGGTGAAATTTCCGTAAGCGATGAGAATCGCATCAAGTCGAATTTATCTCGTACACCCTTAACGTCGTGCAGCCAAATAACCGTTTCTACGGCTTCACGCTGGGAAAAATAGTAGCGAAATGAATCAAGCCGACCATCCGCTTGCTCAACAAGGTGCTCGGTCTCAAACCACCAACGCAACAAAGCGCGGGATGTATCAGAGACACCGGAGTAGTTGGCATCGCGCCACACCTTCACGTGCTCGCGGATATTCGCAACCAGCGGTGGGAGCAGCTTCTCATACGCGGTATTCCGCAGCTCCTCTGCACCCGGAAACCAACGGCTATCGAGGCTTGGAATATCGTAGGGCGAAGCTGGGAAATCCGGGTGCAGGGACATGTGGGGCGTTTGGGCTTGATGTATGTACGACAGCTGGACGGTCGGGTAGGAAACTACCCGCCCGTGAATATAGCGCGCTGTGGGTAGAACACGAAATCTACGTGTGTCTGACACCTGAATTCTGCTCCATACTTACTGCAATGATCCTCGTCATATTTGCCCATCCCTATCCACAACACTCCCGAGCCGGACGCGTGTTTCTCGACGCCGTGCGGGATTTGCCCGGCGTTTCCATCTGATCGTTGTACGACAAGTACGCAGATTTCGATATTGATGTTGAAGCGGAACAAGCCGCACTGACTGAGTCGCGACTGGTGGTTTGGTTGCATCTCATCTACTGGTATAGCGTTCCCGCGCTGCTTAAGCAGTGGTTTGATGTGGTGCTCACACGTGGCTGGGCTTATGGCAAAGGTGGCACAGCGCTAAAAGGTAAGGACTGTCTTTGGGTGGCCACGACCGGCGGCACGCCCGACTCTTACACTGAGTCGGGCGCCCACCAGCGCCCGTTCGATGCGTTTGTCGCGCCGATTGAACAAACCGCAAAGTTTTGTGGGATGCAATGGCTGCCACTACTTCAGCTACACGGCGCACATGTTGTGAGTGAGGCTGAGCTCGCGAGCCACGCGGCGGAATTGCGGGCCCGCTTGATCGCATGGCAGCAGAGTGAAAGTGAGCGTAACAATGTTGGTTGATGCGCTGATCTACCTGCTTGCGGCAGTTATCTGTGTGCCGATCGCGCAACGGTTTAAGTTGGGTGCCGTGCTCGGCTACTTGATTGCAGGAGCCATCATCGGCCCTTGGGGTTTGGGATTGGTCGCCGACGTTGAGTCGATCATGCATTTCTCTGAGTTTGGTGTTGTGCTGATGTTGTTCGTGATCGGTTTGGAGCTTGAGCCCAAACGGCTCATGGAGATGCGTCGGAGTGCGTTTTGCCATCGCGCGTGGCGGCAGCACGTTTGACGCGGCCATGGAGCGCAGCTTGCCGTATGAAGCCGGTACGGCTGCGGCGTATGGCCTGCCACGGGCAGAAGCGCTAAAGGCGATCACGCTGTATCCGGCACAGATTCTCGGCGTGGCGGATAAGCTCGGATCGCTTGAAGTCGGCAAGCTGGCGAATTTCTTTGTCAGCGACGGTGACCCGCTTGATATTCGCACCAACGTCGAACGAATCTACATCGGTGGCCGTGAGCTGCCGCTGGAAGACAAACAAACGCGGCTCAACAAAAAGTACGAGCAGAAGTATCAGCAGCTCGACGCTGGAAAAAAGGCGGCAAAATAGCAAAGGCCTAATAAGGGCGGGCATTTTC
>JADCJC010000071.1 GCA_020247395.1 Rhodocyclaceae bacterium | reverse complement strand
TCCGACAATTAAATATGGTGAAAAAGTCCCCTGCTCCCGCGCAGGCGGGAGCCCAATTTTGTTAGCGCGGCACATATAGAAAATTGGGCCCCCGCCTGCGCGGGGGCAGGAATTCACCATATTTAATTGCCGGATCAATAGAAGTTTCCAAAAGACAACCCCTAGTATCGGCGGGCGTTTTCAGCCACTTTTGCGCCAAAACGCCCGCGCCTAAACGACTTTCAATCTTATTTATTACTCCGACAGCGTAAACGCGCCCAGCGGATGTGTCTCACCATTCACCAGCGCCGTTACCGCGTGGCGTCCAGGGTAATGTTTGCGCGTCGTCAATGGAATCAACGCGACCTTCTTCGAAATTGAAACCGCCTCACCGGCGCGAAGTTCAAGCGCTGTCAGCTTAAACACTTTTGGCTTTGCCTCGCCGTTGGCTTTGACAAAGTGCACCGCGAAGTCCACCATCGCACGTGCAGGCCTCTTGCCGTTGTTGGCGACGTCAAAGGCAATCACCACACTGCCGCCGATCGGTATTTTCTTTGGCGTGATCTTGGCGTTTTTGATGTCGATATTGTTCTTTCCACCAAAACCCAGCACCGCAAGCGCGGCTTTGTCACCCCGCTTGACCGCGCTGCGTAACGCGTGGCGCACAATCCACTCGCGCTCGGGCGAGGCGTCCTTCATCCAGCGCGCCGCGATGTCCGTCAACAGGCGCGGATGGTCTTTGCCAATGTCGTTGAGGTTGTTCGCGACCGACCGCCGAACATACGGCGATGGGTCATCTTTGAGCCGTTCGAGCAATGCAATCACCGGTGACGGGTCGCGTTGAAATGAGCGCAGGCGACCAGCCCACGGCAGTCGGGGGCGAGTTCCTTCAGACACCAAACGACGTACATGGTGATTGTCGTCGTCTGTCCACTGCCGCAAACGGGTCAACGACTCGGACGGATAACGCTCAATAAACGGGCGGATGCTGAACTCGGCAGTGAAGCGCTGCGTAATTTCATATTGCGCCGCCATCGATTCTTCGAAGTGATCCAGACCGTAACTCGCGACAAACATCGCGTGAGGCATGAACAGAAACGCTCCCATGCCCCCGCCCTCATTGTGTCGTTCAGTTTGATCAGTCAATGGCATCACCTTATGCCCCATCGACTTCACAACGATCTTGGCGGCGGTGGGAAACGACTGGGGCAAATGTTCACCCAACGCCTTCGCAATGTGTCGCCCACGATCCATCAACTCAAGTCGCTCGTATCCGCGTAATGCGGCTTGAAGAAACGCCTTCTCTGGAAAGCTTGGATGTACGTCTTTAATCATCCCCGCGATACGACGAGGGATGTCTGGGCCATATTGGTTCTTGAGCGGTTCCGCCATATGCCTAAATTGATTCGGCTAATCGGACTCCGCCGATTTCTCCGCATGCGGGTCGGCGACTCTCGGCCAAAGCGGGCGGGTAACATTTTTCAACGTCAGCGCCGCCATGTCCATCGACCCGGTTCCGGGTGCGTCGACGTACAACACCTCGGCGGCGACCGATGCAAAACGCGCATAAAAGTGTTGTGTGGATTTGACCACGAGCGCGCGCTTGTCCGCCGGATCGAGTCCCACCGCTGAAAAACACTCCGGCGAAAAACCCTGCGTGCGGTAGTCGTTAATGATGATGTCCACCGCTTCCTTGCCCACGGTCGAGGCTACGCGCAGCCAAGCCATGCGCCCGAGCGGGGCAACTGCATCACCAAACAGTTGATGCTTGCCCTCCGCCAGGCCTTTAACGACCACCCGTAAATCAAGCGGTGTACCCGAGGCCGGCCCGAGCTTGCCGCCAATGCGCATGTCGAGCGTTGCCCCTGTCCCGGCACCAAAGGCAATCTCGGTCGCAACCGGGTCCCAAAATGGCGAGACTGCAAAGCCGCCAATGTTACGCTCGAGGAATTGACGGATGAGAAACGTAGCATCACCGGCGGAACCGAGACCGGGGTTGTCCGCCGTATCGGCGAGCACCAGCGGCATGCTTGCCTTGTGCGACAAAACGCGTGCCGCAGCTTCGTCGATTGACAAAAAGCGCGGTGTGATTTGGTTACGCAGTGACCACACTTCTCGTCCAAGCGACTCGGCAAGTGAGGCGGCCTTGGCACTGGCTCCTTGCACCTTGCCGTCTGCTACTATCAACACGCGCGTACCAATCTCCGGTGTGTCTCCCCAGGGGAAACCGTGCGCCAGCGATACCGACAAGATGCCTTCAGAACCTTCAAGCGCGGACATTCGATCAACAAAAGTACGCATCGGTTCAGCCGTTGTCGGGTAGACACCGAGCATGTGGCAGTCGTGTATCGCCATGACCGGCCGAATCTTTCCGGCGAGCGATCGTTCGGCGATGCTGAACAGGTCTTCGGCGCGTGCTGCAATATCCACATGAGGGTACTCTTTGTAAATCATCAGCGCATCAGCCGAAGACACCTTTAGTGCCGTCAGATGGCAGTGAAGATCCAGCTCAGCACCAATAAACACATCCGGCCCGACTATTTCTCGAACATGTGCGAGGAAGTCACCTTCAGCATCTGGATAACCATCCGCGATCATTGCCCCGTGCAGATTCAACAGCACCATGTTGACCGGCAATGCCGCCTTCAACTGCCCCACAATCTCGTCTCGCAACGATTCATACACCGACCGCGTGGTGTTGCCCGCAGGCATGGCAAACGCCGCAGTACCGGCCACCACCTTCCAGCCGAGTGCACGCGCGTTTTTGCTCCATACCGTCAGCGGCAGCGCAAATGCGCTTGCATCGTAGTCACCATTGCGGATGAGCATGGTGCTCTCATAGAGCCCGATACCGGTCGGCATCGGTGAAAACGAGTTAGTCTCGGTGCCGAGACAAGCGGTGAAGATGGTGGTCATGTTTGTGATGGTTTTGGGGTCGTAACTTCTTGTGGGACACTTGAGGGGCTACGGGTATGTTAGTACATCACTTTCAATGAAGGACTTGCGAATTGCGAGAACAGCCACACTCCAACAAAGACGGGCATTTTCGAACGTTTTTGGCTGAAACTGCACACCAGATGGCGAGTTTAGACATTCATGCCATTTTGATACCAGCAGAGCACCGCGCGTTCACTCACCGAAGTTTCTCTGTATCGTAATAGTGATTGCCGCCTTCGTCCGTGTAAGTCGCAACAACGCGTAGACCTGCATCTACCAATCGTTGCTCGTAGACCACACGCCCTAGCGACAAACACGCCACACCGGTACAAGTGTCTAACCACGTGCCGACTTCTTCAGGAGCGGTGAACAAAAAGCGTCCACCGGGCACCAAGATTTCCGCCAATCGCAAAATCAAATCGAGTTGGTCTTGCGCAGACAGCAAAAAAAATAGCCCGATGGCGACTACGCCATCGTACTTCGCGCCAAAGAAATCAGTGTCCTGTACGGTCGCACACTGGATGGGGATCGTTGGGAATCGCGTACGAAATTGCGCAACGAGTGACGGTGAGCTATCAACGCCGCAGACTTGTAACCCCGCCGTCGTCAGCACTTGTGTGATTGGATAACCGCCGCCGCAACCGAGTTCGATGACGTTGGCACCGTCTCGCAACACGCGACTCCAATCGGCCACCACATTGGCTCCGATCGTTGAGGTTTCGCGCTCACGCAAAAACCTCTGCGAATGGAGTTCGTAAGCCTCGACGGCGTTCACAGTTCTTCGCTTACCTTTGAGCAGGCTGTTTCCGATATTTATCGCTCAAAACTCAATCAGCGATAAACAGCTTGGCTCCGGTCGCGGTAGACGAGCGACGCGCCTCCGCGTTGTCCGCCACTTGATAACTCATGCCTGGCTTGAGGATAAATCTGCGTCCATCTTGCAATTCAGTTTCGAGCACGCCTTCAAGGCAACACAACACATGACCTTTGCTGCACCAATGGTCCGCTACATGACCGGGTGTGTATTCGACCATCCTGACGCAAATGTCACCGAAGTCTTGGGTCGCCCAATACCCTGTACCGACCTCGCCTGCGTGCTCGGTGCGCGAGATGTTGGACCAGTCGGTGGTGCAGAAGGGGTTAGAGTTGATTTTCATTTTTCGATTTTGGATTAGGGCTTTGACGACTCGGTTATTCCGCGTCTTTAGGCGCATGATTGGGTAGGAATCTCGCGCCCAAAGTATCCTCGTTACCTGCTCGCAACATGAGGTGCTCAATTAACTTCGGCAGTGAGGGCTGCTCGCCCCTCGGCCAGCCTTTATGCCATGCGTCAACAGCGACGGGGGTGTCTATCAGGTAAAAAACCACTGCGGTTCTTTCGAGCAGCGGGCGAAGAAGAATTGTTGCGGAGAATAAGTAGCCTTGGCGGATTAGCTCGCGGACACTCAACGCGACGCTAATCCCTTGGGGAACGATTTCTGAAACCACCGCTTGTTGATCCGACATCTTTACTGCAAAGGTGCGCGCTGCCACAGCAATGTTTAACCTCATCGCTGGAGGAATTGCCTTGTCGAAAGCCAGTAGCTGAGGCCTACCGATATACGGTTCGTTGTGCGGAAGGTAGACTGCTTCAATTGTCATGCTGGTTTGCCTGTCGTCGCAGAGACTGCGGAGTTTAGTAGCGTGGGCACACTACGCTTTGCCCACCCGCGCTTACCACTTCACCAGCTTCAACTTGCTGTGTTTGGCGATCACATCAAAATCACGATCATTGTGCAGCACCGCGATACCGTGTTGGATACACAACTCCGCAATCAGCACGTCATTGCTGCTACGAATGTTGACACCTTGTTTGCGCAGTTGGCGATAACGCGCCGCACTTGCCAGTGCTGGCTCGCGTCCGCCGGTGTCGAGACAATCAAACACTCCGAGCTTTTTTCGACCTCGCGGGCGTCCCTATCGTCGCGTATCCCTTGTACGATTTCCTGCACTACACGATCGCATAATACCAATTGGATTGGCTCATCGAGCAGTTGATCGAGCCTATCGGTAGCCGGATGTGCGCGGCCGTTTCGCCAATCGATCCAGACGCTCATGGCACTACCTTAAGCATGTCATGTCGGCGAAGGCCGGGACCCAGTTGGATTTTTCGAGTAGCTGCGCGAACTTGGGCCGCGGCCTTCGCCGGGGAGACACTTTCTGTATTGCCGCTCAATTCGCCAATTAGTTTGTCAACAAGAGGGAATTTTTCTTAAGGTAGTACCATGAGATCCAGACGCTGGTATCGACAAGAATCATTCGCGGTACTCGGTAGTCGCGACCAAGTTATTTCGCGTACTTGACACGGTCTTGCCGCATCTCGTTGAGACTCCCCATCCACTTGATCTTGCCGCGCAGCTTACGAATGTCCGCAATCGCGGCCCGCGCCGCCAGCAAGCGCAAGCCTTCCTCAACCGTTTCTTTCTTGGTCGTAAAGCCACCCGCCTTCATGGCTTTGGTCATGAGCGTGTCGTCGATATCGATATTGGTTCGCATGGCGTTTTTGAAGATGATGGGTATGATCTGGTCATTCTGTACACATCGGGAAAACAACGCAATTTACATGGCGAGGGCTGCGGCTTCTGGATGCGACACCATACTTTGCGTACCGCCCGCTAGCCGACTTTAGCCCGCATGCTGGAACCAGACTAAGCGAGGCTACTATCCTGCTACCGATTTGAAAAACCTGACACTTTGTAACTCTCTCGTGATCCGTCAGGCGTCCCCAAACAATCTTGCGACACAAGCATTGCAGGCGCGGGCAGAGACGAAGGCTCCGAATACACCTACAGCGGAGAGCGCGGCGGATAACAGCAACAAATGCCATGCATCTGGCCGATCTCGGAACAACCAGACTAGAGTTCCAAATTCGACTGCGAGAAAGCTTGAGGATACGGGTAGCGCACGCCTCTTCCACCTAGCTTCTGGCCGAGGCCCCCAAAAACAAACTCGATTCACCGCCTTACAGTAATTGCAGGACACTGGACAGCAACGCCTACCGCACCCCCGCGATCACCAACGCAACGGCCGCCGTCAGCTTTTTTGCATATGGCACATGCAGAAACTCATTCGGCCCGTGTGCGTTCGACTTTGGCCCCAATACCCCTGTGACAAGCATTTGCGCATCTGGAAACTTGGCACCCAACATGCCCATAAACGGAATCGTGCCACCTTCGCCAAGATAGGCGACTGGTTTGCCATAAATGGTCTGCGAGGCGTACTCGAGCAGAGCGGTCAGCCTCGGTGTAGCCGCTGGTGCATTCCAGCCAGTTGCTGATTGCTCGTATTCAAAACTCACGTTCGCCGAATACGGTGGGTCCTTCTCAAGCGTGGCTTTCATTTCCGCTGCAGCTTTCGGCGCGTCAACCAGCGGCGGCAAACGCATCGACAGTTTGAGAGCGGTGAATGGTCGCTGCACGTTGCCGGCTGAAGCGATCGGTGGCAACCCATCCGCGCCGGTCACAGCGAGTGCTGCGCGCCAGGTGCGGTTTAAGATGAGTTCAACTGGATCTTTGGTGGTCGGCTGCACGAATACAAACTTTCCATCGTCCCCGCAGCAGCTATCCCACGGAAAACGTTTCCACATCGTCTCACCCAAAATGTCCGCTGCCTGCTTGGCCTGGTTGATGCGCTCTTGTGGAATCGCACAGCTGAAGACTGTAGGTTTCACCACGCCAGTCTTTGAGTCATCGAGCCGATCAAGTAATTGGCGTGCGACACGAAATGACGATGGCACCACTCCACCCGCATCACCAGAGTGCACACCTTCGGTCAGCATATTCACCGTCAACGTGCCATTCACCAATCCACGCAGTGAAGTCGTAACCCACATTTGCTCGTAGTTACCGGCGCCGGAATCCAGTGCAATTACCAGTTGAACATCGCCCATGCGGCTGGCCAATTTTTCGAGATAGTAGGGCAAGTCGTAGCTACCGGATTCCTCACAGGTCTCTATCAGTCCGATGCAGCGCGGGCGTGCCACACCCTGTTTATCGAGCGCTTGAATGGCCGCGAGTGCGGCAAATACGGCATAACCATCATCGGCGCTGCCGCGGCCATACAACTTGCCATCTTCATATAATGGAATCCACGGGCCGAGGTCGGCACGCCAGCCCGTCATCTCAGGCTGTTTATCGAGATGGCCATAGATCACAATAGTCCTGTTGTTGCTGATGCCGCCGGTTGCGGGAATATCAAAGAACAGGACTGGCGTACGGCCACCCTCGGCCACCACTTCCATGATCAGGCCGGGCACGTTTTGCGCAGCCACCCACGCCCGCGCTTGCTCAACGACCGCATCGAGATATCCGTTTCTCGCCCAGTCTTTATCAAACCCCGGCGACTTCGCCGGTATCTTGATGTACTCGGTCAACTGCGGAATCAAGTCGTCGTCCCACTGCTGATCGACATCGGCAGACAATTTCGCGAGGTCGATGCTGAGGGTCCTATGGAAAGGCATTTCAGGGATTGGGTCGCGTGCAGTCATGGTGTTAATCCGGGCGGGTCAGGGTGGTTGGCAAAGCTTCGTACAGTTTACGTCTAAGCCATCAGGGTACAGTCGCCGATCTTGCCTGGCACTCAATTGGTACGTACTTCGCCGGCATATCAGTCGCATCTGCGCCCGTCAACATCATGCCCTTGGGGATCGGTGCGGCGGCACAAACCCAGGCGATAGGAACGGTCGGCTGGCCATCCACATAAGCGGGGCGAAGTGTCAGCACTTTGCCCTTGATGCTACTGTTTGCACTATTGCCCCAAGTGATGTTTACCGCGCCGTCTTTCACATCGATGCGCGCCACATACTTGCCCACCAGCTTGGTCGGCTCAGGAATGCCCGCTTCAATGTTATCCGCCGGAAACTTACCGAGCTTGACATAGCCTAGCGCCACGCCTTGCTTGGCGACATCAATCAGCGGGCCGCTTTCTTTGATCTGCCCGCGAATTGCCGCAGCGGACAAATCCGGCATGGCAAACACCGCGAGTATGCCGATAAGCACCAGCACGATAACCATCTCAATGAGGGTAAATCCTTGCCGGTATGGTGTCATCGTTGCTATCAACAGTTAGTAACGAGCATTACCAGGCGTGCGCGGGAAGGGAATCACATCACGCACATTGGAGAGGCCGGTCGCATAAGAAATCGTGCGTTCAAAGCCGAGGCCGAAGCCTGCGTGTGGCACCGTCCCATAACGACGCAAGTCTCGATACCAGCCGTAGTGCGCAGGATCGAGTCCACTTTCGAGCATACGTGCGTCGAGCACGTCCAGTCGCTCCTCGCGTTGTGAGCCGCCGATAATTTCGCCGATGCCGGGTGCCAACACGTCCATCGCCGCAACTGTCTTGTTGTCGTCGTTTAAGCGCATGTAAAACGCCTTGATTTCCTTTGGGTAGTTCATTAACACCAGCGGGCCCTTGACGTGTTTCTCGGCAAGATATCGCTCGTGTTCGGACTGCAAGTCAATGCCCCACTTAACCGGAAACTCAAATTTCTCTTTTGATGCTTCGAGAACTTTGATCGCATCAGTGTAGTCCATGCGAGCAAACTCAGAGGTAACGATGTTTTGCAGCTTTGCCACGACACCCTTTTCAATCCGCTCGTCAAAAAAAGCCATGTCGTCCGCACGCTCATCCAGCACGGCCTTGAAGACGTACTTGAGCAGGGCCTCGGCCAACGTGGCATCGTCGGACAAATCAGCAAAGGCGATCTCTGGTTCAATCATCCAAAACTCGGCGAGATGGCGCGATGTATTGGAGTTCTCCGCACGAAACGTTGGCCCGAATGTGTACACGTTGGACAGCGCCATACAATACGTCTCGACGTTAAGCTGACCGGATACGGTGAGAAAGGCCTCACGCCCGAAAAAGTCTTTGCTGTAGTCAACTTTGCCGTCGGGTGTTTTTGGCGGATTCACCATGTCGAGTGTTGACACACGGAACAATTCACCCGCTCCCTCGGCATCACTTGCGGTGATGATCGGCGTGTGAATCCACAAAAAACCGCGCTCGTGAAAGAAACGATGGATCGCTTGCGCGATGGCGTGACGTACTCGCGTTGCGGCGCTGATGGTGTTGGTACGCGCGCGCAAATGGGCGTTTTCGCGCAGGAATTCCATGCTGTGCGGCTTTGGCTGAATCGGGTAGGTGTCAGGATCTTCCACCCAGCCGATGACCTTCACTTCACTGGCCTGCATTTCAAACGGCTGTCCCTTAGCTGAAGACGGCACGACCACACCGGTACATTCGACTGCGCAGCCAGCGGTGAGGCGCTGCACTTCCGTCGCGTAATTGGCCAACGTGTTCGGTGCAACAACTTGCACCGGGTGGAAACACGAACCATCGGAAACATTTACAAACGAAATGCCCGCCTTCGAGTCGCGGCGGGTCTTTACCCAGCCTTTGATGGTAATGGGGGTTTCGGCAGGTGCGCGCCCGGAGAGAATGCTGATGCAGGAGTGTTGTGACATTGCTTTTAGGTGTGAAGGCCGAAAACCCGCATTTTACGATGCCATCACGCCGATGCGACCGGCACAGCCAGACAGGGCGAATTTGCGCCCGGGCGGTAACACCAATGCCAAGGCTCGTAGACATATCCATCCGCGTTACCACGCGGGTACGACATCGCAAAGCCAAAACGGGCGGCATTCACCGCAAGCCAAGCAAACGCAGCGGTTTCCTCAAACGCCTCTTCAGTGTCCGGCACCTCCATACTGACAATATCAATTGCCCGACCGGTGTGGTGCTCGCTGTAGCCCGGCACCGCAATCGACGTCAGGATGTCGTCAATGGTGCGCCCTTCAGCGAGATTTTTTTCGATGATTTCGATTTGTCGAGCAATGCTGCGAAATGCCGAGCCGGCAATGAGGGTGACGTCGTCCAGAGCTGCAGACGCCTTCATCTCCTGCCAAGCGCGTGCCGCGTCAGGCGTCATCAGGTACTCGCGACCATCCGCACCAACCTCGGCAACCACCAGCTCGCCAGCCTCCGGATGAAACGGCAGATTCCGCGCGGCGACGGCCGCATTGTCTATGCCCAGTCGGGAAAGCGCTTCATCCAGATAATTGTCCATAGGTTGAGTATGGTGAGTGATTTTGGGGCCGCCGGGTGTTGTCGCCACCGCCCCGTAGAATACCGAAGTGCCACACCCCTATCTAGACCTTACCCCTGATCTTATCCTCGACGCCGTTGAGTCTGCAGGCGTACGTCCGGATGGACGTTTACTGGCGCTGAATAGCTATGAGAATCGGGTGTATCAAGTCGGTCTTGAGGACAACAAACCGCTGATTGCCAAATTCTACCGCCCGAAACGCTGGACGTCCGCCCAGATTTTGGAGGAACACGCCTTCGCTCTGGAGCTGGCGACGGCGGAAATTCCCGTCGTACCACCGCTCACTTGGGAGGGTGCCACCCTGCATACTCACGCCAACTTTCAATTCGCGCTATTTGAGCGTCGCGGTGGGCGCGCCCCGGAGTTGGATTTCCCCGAAGTACGGGAAATCATCGGTCGCTTTCTCGGTCGCATTCATATGGTCGGGAAAGCCAAGCCCTTTGATGAACGTCCGACCCTCGATATCCAATCTTTCGGCAATCTTCCCTGCAACTGGCTGATTTCGCAAAGCTTCATCCCTGCCGATCTACTCCCTGCGTGGAACAGTGTTGCCGATCAAGCGCTCGATGAAATTGCCAAGTGTTATGCCCGCGCCGGGGACATTAAGCTGATTCGCCTGCACGGTGACTGCCACCTCGGCAATATCCTCTACACTGACGACGGCCCACACTTTGTTGATTTTGACGATTGCCGCATGGGCCCGGCGATCCAAGATCTGTGGATGTTGTTGTCCGGTTCCCGCGAAGAAATGACGATCCAGCTCCGAGATGTGATGGAGGGGTATCAAGACTTTGCCGACTTCGATCCGCGTGAACTGCATTTAATTGAAGCGCTTCGAACCTTACGCATGCTCCACTACTCATATTGGTTGGCTTCGCGCGCCGACGACCCCGCCTTTCAGGTCGCGTTTCCTTGGTTTTTTGGCGCGGGCGCGCAGCGTTATTGGCAGAACCAAATTCTGGCGCTACGCGAGCAGGTGGCACTAATGCAAGAAGCACCGATTAGTCTACGGCTAGGTCACTGACTGGGTTGATGAACAGACAGCATGTCCAAGGGCACGGCACAAGCAAACTCAGCCGCACACCAATGTTAGGATTTTTATCATTCCTCCATCTGCTGCGTTGCTGCATGACCATGAAAAAAAACCGATTTTGCAAAGGCCGAGATGATAAAAACGAACAACGCCGCCGGGCTGACTCTGCTCGCATATCATTGCGAAGCGCGCTGGTCAGGCAGCCATGCACGCACGCTGCAACAGAGGTGCGCGACCTAAATGCCGTATTGGTGTCGCTGCTCGGAAATGGGCTTCAGGCGAAGTCATGCTTTCTGTATAAAAAAACTACGATGCTGATAGTGGAGACGTTTTCACGATGACCGCGCCGCGCTTCTCACTTGTCATCCCCGCCTACAACGAGGCAGCTTTTTTGCCGGCGCTGCTCGACTCTGTCGATGTTGCACGTGCGCACTACGGCGGCGGCGCTGGGGCGATCGAGGTCATTGTTGGCAACAACGTGTCGACCGACCAAACGGCACACATCGCAGCCGCGCGCGGCTGTATTGTTGCCCAAGTTGAAAAACGCCTCATCGCCGCCGCGCGCAATGGTGGCGCGGCGCTTGCCCGGGGTGATATTGTCTGTTTTATTGACGCGGATTCACGCATTCATCCGCAAACCTTTAACGCAATAGACGCCGCACTCGCCGATGGTCGTCTGATCGTTGGTGCCACGGGGCTGAAACCGGATCGTTGGTCGCTTGGCATTGCTTTGACCTGGCTGGTCGCCACCATCATGACGTTTTTTGCGCGGGTTGACGCCGGCGTGGTGTTTTGCCGCCGCGCCGACTTTGCTACCGTCGGGGGTTACGACGAATCGCTCGAATACGCTGAGGACATCAAGATTTTGGTCGAACTCAAACGACTGGGCCGCAGCCGAAACCAGCGTTTTGGCCGAACAGACGGGGCAAAAGCCACCACCTCAACCCGTAAATTCGACAAACACGGCGATTGGCACTACTTCACCAAAATGCCGCGCGTGGCGTTCTGGATGTTGATCAACAAAACACGGGTGAAGCGCTTCACCAACCAGTATTGGTACGAAGATCGTTAGTCCTACTTCACCAGCAGCGCCATGCCAGCTTTAGCGGCGGACTTATCAGGAGTAACCAGCCCGATGCCCACGGTACGGCACTGGCGTTCAATCAGGCAATCGGCAAAACCAGCTGCGCTTGATTGATACAAGCGAACCTCCTGCCACGCCAAGTCGGCTGCATCGACGACGAGTGGCCGCGTTTGCAGCAGTGTGGTGACACCCTTGATGAGCTCATCTCGCGAAGCACCGTATTGTGGCTGCAGCACCCCAATAAACTCAACCAGCACCAATACGGGAATGAAGTCAGGGGACTCGGCTGTACAGTTCCACCGGACTGCGAATGGATTGATCAGCGTCAAACTGGCAGGCGCTCGAACGGGCACACTATTGCTGGTGTCTCATACATTAAGGGGGTAAAGATGCTTGACATCTCATCAACACATTTCGATCAACGTTTGGCAAACATGCAGGCAGAGCTCAAGACCCTGCTCAAGACGCATCTTGGTGACAACGCCTCCCATCCTCTAATCTCACGCCTCACAGAGCATGACACGAACGTCGAAAACTTGGTAGCAGATCTCAGCGAAGAGATGGACTTGACGGTCTATCAGCGTGAGCTTACGCAACTCAATGACATTGCCGCCGCCCGCGAGCGAATCCGCGAAGGTACGTTCGGCGTATGTGTCGATTGTCAGGCGCCGATTGGGGTTCAGCGTCTGGAGGCATACCCCACCGCAAAGCGTTGCCTATCATGTCAGGTTATTCAAGAACAGCGCCTGTCCGCGCGCAATATCGGTTAGCGGACGTCGGGGCCGAGCGCAATGCTATTGCCGAGTTTGACGATTGGTCCGGTTGCGCCATCCGTGCAGACCTGACAACAACTCGGGCAATCGCGAGTACCCCGTTCGCCGACGCCGACGTGCGTCTTGAAGGTAGAAGTTGAGCGCGCACTGCCGGTAATTTGCCCCGATACACTTTGCATGGTCATCCATGCACCCCAGCAAATACTCTCACCTTCGGTGCAGCGGATTTTGAGCTGCTGAACCGCAGAATCCGGCCGCAATGAATACGCTTTGGATCTCCCCGGCCATATTTGCAAGGATTCACCGCGAGAGAACAACTTCAAATTCAACGCGCGGTCGGTATCGTTAACGAACTGGAATGTGATCTCGGCGGCAAACGTGAGATTCGCCGTAACGAGCGAAATCGCGATGAGCGCGGACGTCATGAAGAAAGCGGCGAAGCGGATTGGAATCATGTTGGTCATCTATTGGCAGAACAAATGGAGATCAAACGTCGACCAAGCAACGCCGTTTATTATGCCCACACTTATCCCGCGCCACCTGCAAGCGACGTTTTTAAAAACTTCCGCATAGCAGTCAACGTACGATCCGGTGCCTCCTCGTGCGGTACGTGGCCAAGATCGTCAAACATCACCAGTTCACTTCCGGCAATGTCACGCGCAAAGCGTTGTGCCGCATCAGGCGGGATCAGTCGATCGCGTCCGCCCCAAAGAATCAGCGTCGGCACTTTGATTTGTGGAATACGTGCCGCCATTTCCTCCACATTGACCTGTTCGAGTCGCGCTGTCAGCGCGGCGCGGTTCCCCTCACGTAACGTGAGCTCGTAGTATCGGTCGATCAGCTCTGGTGTTACGCGCCCGGGGTCGCCGTAAACGTTGCGGACGCTGTTTTCAACTATATGACGCGGCAAAGCAATATTTGCGATTCGATTGATGAAGGGTAGTCGCGCGAGTTGAAATGCAATTGGAACCGAGGTTGGCGCGAGCGGATAACCCGCCGAATCGACCAAGATCAGTTGACTAATGCGCGCCGGCTGATCAAGTGTGACTTGCAGGGCAATCTGTCCGCCAAAAGAATTACCGACGAGAATGAATCTCGCCACGCCGAGCTGATCCATCAATTCTTGAACAAACCGGCTGTAACGCGGAAGACGATAGTCGTTATCTGGGAATGGGCCCGTCAGGCCGAAACCGGGTAGATCCATGCGGATGACGCGGCGCGAGGCTTTGAGAGCTGCGACCCAGTCGTCCCATGTGTGCAAACTTGCCGAGGTGCCATGTAACAACACGATAGGTAGCGGATCGTCACGCGGCCCTTCATCTCGAAGATGCACCTGCATGTTTTGCAGTGCGATAAACTTCGACGGCGGCTGCGCCCATCTTGCGGCTAGCTCCGCTACGCTTCGGTCCGGGGCCCAATTCCAAGCAATGAATCCGGCCAACCAGGCACTACCGATCAGCGAGACCACAGCGGCAAACTTAAAAGCTCTTCTCATCGCTACATGATAAGCGAAGCGTGGTTGGCAAAAGGAGCCTCAATATGTTTTCCTGCTAGCCATGAATATTTCATGGGTCGCCGGTTGCTTAGAAGGACGTTGCCTCTCGGCGATTAGCAAACCAATTTGGCTCGTTCCTCTTTTGCCCCAGCGGTGGGCTGCACGTTCGCTATCAGCGGCTGCAAAGTGACGTGTTTGGCAAACACGTACCCGCCTTGCGTCGCATAGCCTGCGATGGGTTGGTCGGTCAGGCAAAAAAGCCCGCCCGCTCGCCCGCTTTCACACGCGCCCGCATGACGTGCTAGTGGATAAAAGGGGCTCGACATACTCACAGCACCAGCGCTCGCTGCGCAGCGGAGAAAAATCGAGCTGGCCCCTTTAGTCCTACGAATATAGCGCTGGCAAGTCAGCAGGTAGGTTTCGGCCTGCACCACGGATGACTTGTAGCGGCTATCCCCCAGTGTGCCGGTACGCCGATAGGTGCGATTGATGTATTGGACGTAACGGCGACCCAGCGGGATGATGAGCTTTTGTACCGCCTCTGCCTTCTTTGGCGTAAGCAGGAGATGCACGTGATTGGTCATCAGGACATAGGCATGGAGCTTGCAATCGGCCTCGCCAAGTGCTTCACCCAGCCAGTGCAGATAGCTGCCTGTAGTCGTCTTCGCCGAAGAAACATGGCTCACGGTTGTGGCCTCGCTGCACGATGTGGAGCGGTACACCATCAAGGTGAATGCGAGGGCGGCGGGGCATGAAGGCATGCTAGCACGGAAATATATCGAGCCTTTAATCCTGCTTTAGTCTTTGGTAAAAGCTTCATTGTAGAAATCGCTCTGAAGGTATTTTCTCGGCGGAGTCTGGTCATACTTGGCAGCTGCACAGTGACGTGTTTGCCAAACATGCACCCGCCTTGCGTCGCATAGCCTGCGATGGGTTGGTCGGTCAGGCAAAGCCCGGCCGCTCGCCCGCTTTCGGACGCGCCCGCATGACGTGCTCAGGCTAGGGGCTGCGGCGCATCTCGATGTGCCGGATACCGGCGTCGAAAAACTCCTCGCCGAAGACAATAAACCCCTGCTTGGCGTAAAAGGGGGCGGCGTGTGTCTGCGCATAAAGACGCGCCATAAAGTATCCCCGTCGCTTGGCCTCATCACACAGCACTTCCAGCATTTTTTGACCAACGCCCCTGCCGCGCCAGCCGGGCAGCACGGCCATTCGACCAATACGCACCGCTGCGGGTTCGAGCAACATCCGCGCCGTGCCGATCGTCCCACCGATCGCACTGGTCGCCGCGACGTGGGTCACCGCAAGCGGATCGGCGTCCTTTTCGTCTAACTCGATGCCCAGTGGTACTCCTTGCTCCTGCACAAACACAGCGTGACGAATCTTCGACAGTTCGTCACCACATAACGCCCAGCTCGCGAGCTTGACCTCAAATGCCGACGCATTCATTCAGGGCGGCTACCTTCAAAACATCGGCTTCTTCTTTGCATTGTCGTAACGCTTGATGCCGTCGGTGATCGCCCTCTTCGCCTCTGCCACGCCCACCCAACGGTCCACCTTTACCCATTTTTTTGGCTCCAAATCTTTGTAATGTTCAAAAAAATGCGCAATCTGCTTGAGCTGCACTTCAGGCAAATCTTTCGCGCTCTTGACATTGCGATAGATCGGCGTGAGTTTGTCGATCGGTACAGCAAGCAGTTTCTCATCGGTACCGGCTTCATCCGTCATTTTCAGCATCCCCAGCGGGCGGCAACGAACCACCACCCCAGGAATTAGCGGGTGGGGTGTGATCACCAGTACATCCACCGGATCACCGTCATCAGACAGCGTGTGTGGGATGTAGCCGTAATTGCAAGGGTAGTGCATCGACGTCGACATAAATCGGTCAATGAACAGAGCGCCGGTTGCCTTGTCTAATTCATATTTAATCGGGTCACCGTTCATCGGAATTTCGATGACAACGTTGACGTCGTTGGGAACATCACGACCGGAGTCGACTCTATCTAAATTCATGGATTCATCCAATCAACTAATTGGTTACGCGAGGGGCTATTCAAAAGCGCCTATTTGATTTACTCTCTAGCGGGAAGCGTGCCTCCTGAATCGACTGTCCAATTGACCAATACTGCTGCAGTTGAACCGTACGCTTTCGGGATTATCACCGTTCGCCTCAAATACGCCAATATCATGGATTTGTCGGTTATTCGATAAAGGAGAGAAAGTGCATTTCCCACGCCAACAGCGTAGAAACGCCAATAGCCCTGCTCGCTCCAACCAAGCCGTGGTTGCGTCGGCTTCGACGCACGAGCTGGACGAGCCAGCGTTTTCCGTTGTTTCCGAAGAAGCAAAGCGTTTTCCGCTGATCCTTACACTGGATCAAAACGGTATTCCACACCGCTGGATTACCTGGCAACACACTGTTTGGTACTACGCGAAACAGCGCGTTGCCTGGGAAACAGGATCAAAGGCGTTTACCGTCAATGGCGGCAAGTGCCGTGAGACTGGCGAGACTTCAACGGTCACGGCGGCATCAATTATTGCAATCCGCGGCAAGGCGATGGCCATCAAGGGATTTAACCAAGTCCCTCCTTTGAACAACCGCGAACTTTTTCACCGCGATCGCCAAATCTGCGCCTATTGTGGTGGCCAGTTTACGCACTCAAAGCTGACTCGGGATCACATCATTCCGTATTCACGTCGGGGACAAGACACGTGGATGAATGTCGTCACATCTTGCCGTGGCTGCAATGAACGCAAGGGCAATCGGTTGCTGGAAGAAGCGAACATGCAATTGCTGTATGCCCCCTATATCCCAAACCGCGCTGAGTTCCTGATTCTGGCCAACCGCCGAATTCTCACCGACCAGATGGAATTCTTGAAGCAACACGTCGCCGCACAGAGCCGGATCCACCTCGCCGCTTAAGCGGCCCCGGCTTGACCACGCTCGATAAACATCGCGTCGCCGTAACTGAAAAAACGGTAACGCTGCGTGACCGCATGGGCATAAGCGCGCATCGTGTTCTCGTGTCCGGCAAAGGCGGAAACCAACATCATCAAGGTCGATTTTGGCAGGTGGAAGTTGGTTATCAAGCAATCGGCGACTCGAAACTCATACCCCGGCGTGATGAATAGCGCCGTTTCGGCCGAACCCGCCAGAAGACAACCACCCTGCGCTGCGGACTCGAGTGTGCGCATGCTCGTGGTACCGACGCTAATCACACGCGAGTGTTGGGCTTTTGCTCGAGTCACTGCCGCGACAGTCTGTTCGGGAACGGCGTACCATTCTTGATGCATGACATGTTTTGACACGTCATCGTCGCGCACTGGCCGGAAGGTTCCTGCCCCTACATGCAGCGTCACAAACGCAAGCCGGACGCCACGACTTTCTAGCAGCGCAAGAATTTCATGGTCAAAATGCAAGCCAGCAGTGGGTGCCGCCACCGACCCCGCATTTTTTGCATATACCGTCTGATATCTTGACTCATCGTCGTCGGCAGGCGGGTGGGTGATGTAGGGAGGCAAGGGTACTTCGCCAATCTGCGCGAGCAACTCAAACACGTTTTTGCCGCCTTCAAAGTTGAGCAAAAACAGGTCGTCACGCCTGCCTTCAACCATTGCGGCAACGCCATGCGCAAACAATAGTCGCGCACCCGCCTTCGGTGACTTGGAGGCCCGAACGTGCGCCAACGCGCGGTGCGCCCGCCCCCCGTGCTCGGGTAAGACGCGCTCGACCAGCACTTCAACACTGCCGCCGGTTGACTTGAGGCCGTGCAGTCGCGCCTTGATCACCTTGGTATCGTTAAACACAAGCAGATCACCCGCGCGCAGCAAGTCCGGAAGATCGGTGAAGTGCCGGTCCACAAAATCACCCCCCTTCCCGTCAAGGTGGAGCAGCCGACTCCCAGTACGATGCTCGGGCGGATGCTGCGCAATCAGTTCAGGCGGCAACGCATAGTCAAAGTCTGTCGTCTTCATTGATTCGGTCTTGGATGCGGCGGTCAAGTGCGCTAAGTCGGCATCAGGAAACAAAAATGCCCCCGTTTGGGGGCATTCGAAATTGGTGCCGGGAGCCGGAATCGAACCGGCACGATGTTGCCACCGCTGGATTTTGAGTCCAGTGCGTCTACCAGTTCCGCCATCCCGGCATCAGGTAGAGAGACATTATAACGCGACCGCTTGGCTTCGCGAGAAGCGGCCCAACTTGCACTGCGGGTGCGTAGGCAAACCCGCCGGGCCATAGACGTTTGGCATGTCGTTCGTCCAGCCGTTCGCGCCGCATACAAGCAACTGGCGGTCGATTTCCAAGCAACTGGCCGCATCGTTAACACGTGTGGCTGGGGCCTTCTCCTATAATTGAGCAAGCTTAATCTTCCTGAGGAAACTTGTGTCAACCAACGACCTGTCCAAGCTCACTATCGATCGATCCAAAAAAGCCTTCGTCGGCGGCAGTCGTAGCCGCAAAAAATGGTGGCTGAGTATTGCCGCGCTGATTATCGTTGTCGCGGGGGCGGCAGTCTTTCGCAGCGGCAACCGTCCCGTATCGGTTGAGCTTGGCACCGTCGCCTCCGCGTTTCCTACCCAAGCGATCACCACTTTAAACGCGACCGGGCGAGTTTCTGCATTCCGTAAAGCAGCCGTTTCGACCAAAGCTTCCGGAAAACTCGAGTATCTCGGCGTGCAAGAAGGTTCCATCGTCAAGGCCGGGCAGGTGTTGGCGCGAATCGAGAATAAAGACGTCATTGCCACACAAGACCAAGCACGGGCCAACCTACGCGCGGCCAAAGCAAACTCAGAGCAAGGGCTTGCCGATCTTCGCGACGCCGAAGCCAATCTGCGCCGTACCGAGGACCTCGCCAAGAAGAACTTTATCTCAGGCGCACAACTCGATACTGCCATCGCCCGGCACGATCGCGCGAAGGCGTCGGTTGCGGCATTAAGCGGGCAGATCGGGGTGGCTGAGGCCAATTTGCGCGCCGCCAATGTCGGCGTCGAACAGACCGTTATCCGCGCGCCATTCGATGGTGTGATTCTCACTAAAAACGCTAATGTCGGCGACATCATTACGCCATTTTCATCGGCCGCCGACTCCAAGGGTGCGGTGGTCAATATCGCGGACATGACCACCCTAGAAGTTGAAGCTGATGTCTCTGAAAGCAGCTTGTCCAAAATCAGTCCCGACATGCCAGTAGAAATTCAACTGGACGCTTTCCCAGACCTTCGTTTGCTTGGGCGCGTTAGCCGGATCGTGCCGACAGTGGACCGTTCGAAGGCGACTGTTTTGGTGAAAGTTGCGTTCGTCGAAAAAGATAACCGGGTTCTGCCAGACATGAGCGCCAAAGTCGCATTCCTCCAGCGCGCACCCTCGGCCGATGAACGCAAGCCGGTGACGGCAGTTCAGCCGGCGGCGGTGGTGAAGAGAGACGGTAAAGACGTTGCGTTTGTCATCGCTGACAATAACACCGCCCGTATGGTGGCGGTCACAATGTCGGGGAAGTTGGGGGACCTCGTCCAAGTCAGCGGCATCAAGCCGGGGGACAAAGTCGCGCTGAAGCCAGATGAAAAATTGAAAGATGGCGGCGAAGTCGTCATCAACAAGAAATAGGCGACCGCCATGAGCGACACACTGGTCGAGATCAAGAATCTCGCCAAATCCTATACCCGTGGAGACCAAGACGTCCCCGTGCTACGGGACATCACGCTGAATATCGAACGCGGCGACTTCATCTCGCTAATGGGACCGTCAGGCTCGGGAAAATCCACGTTGCTCAATCTCATCGCCGGCATTGATAAGCCGACCGGGGGAATACTGCGTATCGATGGTGAAGATATTTCGAAGTTGTCCGAAGGCGAACTTGCGGACTGGCGCGCATCCAACATCGGCTTTATCTTTCAGTTCTATAACTTGATGCCGGTGTTGACCGCCTATGAAAATGTCGAATTGCCGCTGCTACTGACGAACCTGTCAAGATCCGAACGACGCGAACGCATTGAAATGACGCTGAATATGGTTGGTCTCTCGGATAGGATGGACCATTATCCGAACGAGCTGTCGGGTGGCCAACAACAGCGGGTCGCGATCGCGCGCGCGATCGTTACTGACCCAACCATTTTGGTCTGTGACGAACCGACCGGCGACCTCGACAAGCAGTCAGCAAGTGATGTACTGAACATGCTTAAAGAGTTAAACAGTACGCTCGGCAAAACTATCATCATGGTCACACACGATGCACACGCCGCCGAGGCGGCGAGACGCATTGTCGTCCTTGAAAAGGGCGAGTTGTTGGGCGAAGGCGTGTGATGAACATCAACCTTGGCCGCCGCCAGACGGCAAACCGGGCACATTGATGTACTACCTGAAACTCATCTTTAAGAATGTGTTTCGCGCCAAACTTCGAACGGCGTTGACAGTCATCGGCTTGGTGGTGGCAATCGTCGCCTTCGGACTGCTACAAACGGTGGTGGACGCTTGGTTTGCAGGCGCAAATTCCGCTTCTAGCGCCAGACTCGTTACGCGCAATGCCATCTCGCTGGTGTTTTTGATGCCGACCTATTACCGCGAACGCATCCGCTCCATCGAGGGGGTAAAGATAGTCAGTTATTCACAATGGTTCGGGGGAATCTATAAAGAGCCCTCGAATTTCTTCCCACAGTTTGCCGTCGACCACAATAACTACTTTGATCTCTACCCGGAATATCTGATTAAGCCGGACGAGCTACTCGCGTTTAAACGCGACCGACAGGGCGCGGTTGTCGGCCGCAAGTTGGCGGATCAATTCGGCTGGAAAGTGGGGGATGTCATCCCGATTCGCGGCACAATCTTGTCCGGAGACTGGCAATTCACCATCCGTGCCATTTTTGATGGCCGCGACGAAACAACGCTAACGCGGCAGTTCTATCTGCAATGGGACTACATCAACGAGTCGGTGAAGAAGCGATTTCCCAAACGCGGCGATCAGATCGGCGTATTCAACATCCTGATCAACGATCCATCGCGCGCGGCTGACATTTCGAAGGCAATTGATGCCGAATTTCGTAATTCACTCGCCGAAACGCTTACGGAAACTGAGAAGGCGTTTCAGCTCGGATTCGTTGCGCAGTCCGAGGCGATCGTTGTCGCAATTCGCGTTGTATCCTTTGTCGTCATCTTCATCATCATGGCGGTGGTCGCCAACACCATGGCAATGACTGCACGCGAACGAATCGCCGAGTATGCAACGCTGAAAGTGCTGGGCTTCTCGCCGGGTTATGTCGCGGCCCTCATCTTCGGCGAGGCGATGGTGCTCGCTTTCCTCGGTGCCGGTATTGGTATTTTGTTGACCTTTCCGGTAGCTAGCGGCTTCGCCAACTCCTCCGCAGGGGCGGCATTTGCGTCGTTCGCGGTATCGGCGAGTACTGTTTGGTTGCAAGTGGCATGTGCGGTCGCGGTAGGTGTCATCGCCGCATTGGTGCCAGGATGGCGCAGCGCGCGGATAAAGATTGTCGATGGTCTGCGGCATGTCGGCTAAGACCTAAGCACATGAAGATCCCTTTCTCGTACATCTTCCGCAACTTGTGGACACGCAAACTCACCACCACGTTGACCGCAGCGGGAATGGGGTTGGTGGTGTTCGTGTTTGCCGCAGTTCTCATGATGGATGCAGGACTCAAGAAAACGATGGTAGGCACCGGTACCCTCGATAACGTCCTCGCAATTCGCACTGGTGTCGAAACGGAGATTCAGAGCAGCATTACACGCGACCAAGCCGGTTTACTTGAGGCGATGCCGCAAGTTGCACGTAGCAAAGCAGGTGAGCCGATGATCTCAAAAGAAACTCTCGTCCTGATTTCGCTCATCAAAAGCGGTCAGGAAAAAGGGTCGAACGTTGTCGTGCGCGGCGTATCCCCGATGGGGATCGCGCTGCGTCCACAAGTGACACTTGTGCAAGGCCGAATGTTCCGCTCCGGAGCGTCGGAACTTGTGGTGGGCCGCAACATAAACGGCCAGTTTGACGGGGCGGAAATCGGCCAGACGCTGCGTTTTGCACAGCGCGAGTGGACAATTGTCGGCGTGTTTGATGGTGGCGGCAGCGCATTTGACTCCGAGATGTGGGGCGACGTTGAACAACTTATGCAGGCTTTCAGGCGCCTAAACTACTCCTCCGTCATTCTCAAACTCGCGCAGGCGGAAAGTTTTGATCCCTTACTCAAGGAGATTGCGGCAGACGTCAGGCTCACCATCGACGCAAAACGCGAACAGATCTTTTATGAAGACCAATCGCGGGCGTTGTCGTTATTTATCTCGATTCTCGGTAACGTCCTTACCGTTATCTTTTCAATCGGCGCAATCATTGGCGCAGCCATCACGATGTACTCCTCCGTGGCGATGCGTACCGCTGAAATCGGCACACTCCGCGCTTTGGGGTTCCGGCGGCCATCCATTCTGGCTGCGTTTTTGGGCGAGTCCCTGTTGCTCGGGCTGGTCGGCGGGCTGGCGGGCCTATTCTTCGCCACCTTCCTGCAGGCGATCACAATTTCGACCTTGAACTTTCAGTCATTTTCGCAGTTGGCGTTTTCGTTCACACTCACACCAAAGATCGTTGCGCAGACGCTGCTGTTTTCGATGTTGATGGGATTCGTCGGCGGATTCCTGCCAGCATTGCGCGCAGCACGCATGAAGATCGTCGATTCCCTCCGCGCTGCCTAAGTGCCCCGCTCACCGGGAATTTGACCGAAAGTAAAACTCGCCTATCCATGCGCTTTTTCAGGCGAAACGGCCTGAAGACGCCCGTATTTTCTTGTGCCTTTAAAATTCACGGACGGTTTCATGCCGCAGACTGATGGAAGGATCGATCAGCCGGCAACGCGCCGCTACGCTGCGTTCATGTATTCCTTGCCGCCGCGCAGCGACTCCACTCGTTTGATCAACAAATCCAAGTCTTCCCGCCTATCCACAAAGTTAAACCGGTCGCTGTTCACGATCAGCAACGGCGACTCGGTGTAATCGTAAAAAAAGCGTGTGTAGGCGTCGGACAATTTGACGAGATAGTCCTCTGAAATTGACCGCTCCATCGGTCTCCCGCGACGCCCGATGCGTTGCAAAAGCTGATCCACCGACGCCTGTAGATAGATCACCAAATCTGGTGTCGGTGCTTGCGGCCTTAGATGATTGTAGAGTTGCGAATACAAAGCAAACTCGTTGTCGTCGAGCGTGAGCTTGGCGAACAAAGTGTCCTTTGCCAACATATAGTCAGCAATCGACTTGCCTTCAAACAGGTCCGGTTGCTTTATTCCCGACAGCTGATTCACGCGCTGGAAAAGGAAGAACATCTGTGTCGACAGCGCGTATCGCTTCATATCGCGATAAAAGTTTGGCAGGAATGGGTTTGCGCTTGGATCTTCCAACAACAGCTCTGCGCCGAAACGTTCGGCCAGCAATCTTGCCAGCGTCGATTTACCGCTGCCAATCGGGCCCTCAACGACAATGAAGCGATGTTTCATAGCAGCGGATGCCGTTCTTGCTCGGAATAACGCTCGACCGACTGTTCACTCACGGTTGGCAGGAGCGCCTTCACCGAGCCGACGCCGGGGATAGAAATGTCAGGCGCAATTTCGACCAGCGGCAGCAACACAAACGCACGCTCGTGTGCGCGGGGATGCGGCACGATCAAGTCTGGCTCGTTTATCCGCCAATCGTTAAACAACAAGATATCAAGATCCAATGTCCGCGGGCCATTGCGGCCGGATCGTACCCGGTGGTGTTGGCGTTCGATATCCAGCAGGCGCGCCATCAACTCGCGGGGGGAGAGGGTGGTTTCAACCTCGGCAACCGCATTGACAAAGTTTGCCTGCTCGACACCGCCGACCGGAGCGGATCGGTACATCGCAGAAGTCTTGGTGAGCAAACAATTTGGTAATGCCGCAATTTTTCTCAGCGCATCCTGAATGTGCTTCACCGGACGGCCCATATTGCTACCGAGCCCGATCATGACGCACGAAGATAACGCGGTCAGCGCTTTATTTGACTGCATCAAGATTCAGGCTCAGCGTCGGCCGCCGGAGGAACGCCACCAGTCGGCGCTGCGGTTTTTTTCCGACGGCGGCGTCTTTTCTTTGGACCGCTATCCGGTAGCAGCATCGCCTCGCGTACGCCGTCGTCCGCGAACTGGAACTTCTCCCACCACGCCGCCACCTCAGGCGACGCGTCACCGGCTTCAGCACGCAATGCGTAAAAATCATAACAGGCGCGAAAGCGGGGGTGGGTCAACAGTCGGAACGCCTTGGCACGCGACTGCTGCGTAAAACGTGATTGCGCAACCCAAAGTTCTTTAATGTTGCCGTCAAAGCGTCGTGGAATAGCTAGCGATTTCCGCTGCTCATCGAGCACCTCATCCATCGCCCGGTGCAAGGCAGTCAATGGGCGCTCGCCGCGGGCCTCAAGCTCCTTCGCGCGCTCACACATCGGGAACCAAAAAAGTGCTGCAAATAGGAACGCCGGCGAAACACCTCGATCATCGTTGATACGTTCGTCGGTGCGCTGCAACGCCAGCGTTGCGAAGGCGCGGCTTCGCGGGGCGCCGAGCACCTCCTCAATCGACGGAAGCAGCGGGGCATGCAGGCCAAGTCCGCGAAGTTTTTCGATGCACGCCAACGCATGGCCGGAAAGCAGGAGCTTCAGCATTTCGTCGAACAAACGGGCTTCCGGCACATTAGCGAGCAAAGACTTCAGCGCTGCAATCGGCCTCTCAGTTTCCGCATCAATACTGAATCCAAGTTTGCCGGCAAGCCTCGCCGCACGCAGCATGCGCACCGGGTCTTCCCGATAGCGGGCCTCGGGGTCACCGATTATCACCACGCGCTTCTTCTGGATATCTTTAAATCCGTTCGTAAAGTCCCAGATTTCCTCGGCGCTGGGGTCATAAAAAAGCGCGTTCATCGTGAAATCACGTCGAATGGCATCGTCGGCCTGTGTGCCATACACGTTATCGCGCAGGAGCCGACCGTGTTCATCGGTGTTTGCGCTCTCTTCATCGCTAGAAGCGACGTGCGCCGAACGAAAGGTCGAGACTTCGATCGTTTCTTGACCAAACATGACGTGAACCAAACGGAAACGCCGCCCAATAATGCGCGAGCGCCGAAACAGGCTACGCACCTGTTCTGGCGTGGCGTCGGTGGCAACGTCAAAGTCTTTGGGATGGCGGCCTAGCAACAAGTCTCGAACGGCACCACCGACAATAAATGCCTTATGCCCCGCCTTCTGTAGCTGCTCGCAGCATCGAATCGCCGCGTCGGAAAGTTCGCTTCGCTCGATCTGGTGCTGAGCGCGTTGATAGCGCATGGCAGCGACGCCAAGCCCAGCGGGTCGAGGCCTCGTTTTGCGAGCAAAAACTTTGTCGATTAAGCGCCGAATCATGATTCTTCAGACATCAAATCCAGCACTGGCCAGCCTTGCTCCAGCGCAAACCGGCGCAGTGTTGGGTCAGGATTGACGGCAACGGGGTGATTCACACGCTTCAGCAGTGGCAAGTCGTTTAATGAGTCACTATAGAACCAGCTGGTCTCAAAGTCTTCAATACATAACTCCATCGACGCCAACCAAGCGTCCACGCGCGCAACTTTACCCTCTCTGAACGAAGGCACGCCGACCGGATTGCCGGTATAACGTCCGGCCACCATCTCAACTTCGCAGGCAATCAGGTGATCCACGCCGAATCTCTGGGCGATTGGTTTTGTCACAAACGCATTTGTCGCCGTCACAATCGCACGCAACTCTGCAGCGTGCTTGTCGAGTAGCCGCAGCGCCGCCGCACTGATCATCGGCTCTATCTTGTCCTGCATGAATGTTGTCCGCAGGCCCGCAAGCTCAGGATCGGATTTCCCGGCGATGGGCGCAAGTGCAAACTGAAGATACGCGTTGATATCCAGCGTCCCGTCTTTGTACTGCTGCCAGAATGCCTCGTTTCGCTGACGGTATTCGTCGCCTTGAACGATGCCCTGCTCGACAAGAAAATGTCCCCAAGCATGATCACTGTCGCCACTCAATAGCGTGTGGTCAAGGTCAAACAACGCGAGTGACTTCAATCGCCATCCCCTTCAAGGAGTTCCGGTTGTGCCATTTGTTTGAGCAGCGGCAGCGTGATTTCTCGCCCCGTCTCGAGAGAGTACTGGTCAAGCGCATCAAGTATGCCGATGAGAGACGCCATGTCCCGTCGCGCATGTCGCAGCAGGTAAGACACGACATCGTCGCGCAGGCAAAAGCCGCGCGAGGACGCGTGTGCGTCGAGTGCCTGCATCTTTTCGGCATCATTCAGTGGGTGCAACGCAAATACAAGTCCACTGCCAAGGCGGCTAGAGAGTTCGGGGCGCACTGCGAGATCGCGCGGCGCCACATTGCCGGTGACGACAACCGTCGCCGCGGGATCAAGCGCCCGTTGGTTGATGGCATCGAACAGGCTGACTTGTTGGGCATCATCGAGGGACTGTACGTTGTCCACCAGAACATGGGTGGCTTGCTGCCCCAACACAGGGACATAACAGAGCCGAGCCGGATTTTCGGGCAAAGCAGAACCACATGCCAGCCCGAACGCGCGCAGCAGGTGTGTCTTGCCGCAGCCAGCAAAGCCCCACAGATAAATCACCCTGGCACTAGTCGACGCCGACCGCGCCGCGTTGAGCAGCGCGTCTACCGCTTCACGATTCCGTCCAGTTACAAAATTGGCGAAGGTGGGGTCGGCTGGTGGAGAAATTTCGAGAACGAGTTGTTTCACAGCTCAATTATACGTTCCATGCCACAGCTGGCCTGAGCGCGAGCGAGGCAATTGGAAGTCAAAAAAAAAACGGCCGGTAAACCGGCCGTTTTCGATTTAAAACAGCATTAGAACTCGTAACGGAAAGTGACTTGCATCTGCCACTGCGATTCGAGGCGCACTTGACGCGTGGTGAAGTCGGCAACACCGGCACTACGTAATGCGTAGATATAGCGGCCTTGAGCGTCGATGCCAACATAGTTGACAAGCGCGCGGCTTGATGGGAAAGCGATCTCATCGATACGGCCCCACTTTTTATTCAACAAATTACCCACGTTGAAAATATCGAGGCTGACTACAGACTTATGGTCCTTTACGAATCCTGGAAGCTCTTGGGTGACACGCATGTCGACGGTATTAGTCCAAGGGTTGAACGTGTCGTTGCGGGCAACCACACCACCGCGGGTCTTGATGCCATTGGCACTGACCAGATCCCAGAACCTGTTTTCGTTGGTCTTGTCGGTTGCGGTATCACCAAGGAACACCACTTCACCCGAGCCCGGGCCTTTGGGGATGTACAGCAGATCATTCGTCACGCCGTCGCCATTGATGTCGTTACCATAGATCCAGCTATAGGGCTTGCCGCGGCGACCTTCAGCAAAGAACCCAACCCGCGTCTTGTACTTGCCAATGAATGCGCGTTCCCAAATCAGCGAGCCGTTGAAGCGATCTTTGATCAAGTAGTTGGAGTTCGATGCAACGTTTTCGTTGGGGTTGAACACCGACCGACCATTCCAGTTGGAGTTTGCTACCGACGAGGTGAGCGGGCTCACTTCTTTGGCAGCGGTGTAGGTGTAGGCCAATGCCCACGACCAACCCTGCATCATCGGACGCGCGATAGAAACGGTCGCTTGGTTGCCGCCGCCGTCCTTAGTTTTTGAAGCCAAGGTGACGTTGTTGAAGTTGGGGTTGTTCAATGCGCGCGTACGCTGATCGTTACAGATGCCCGTGCCGCCAACCGTCGAACCACCCGATGTCCAGCAAGCAGGGTTATAGCCCGCCGCCGTCCAGAACATTTGACGACCGTCTGGGCCGATACGGGTCGGCGCACCCAGATTCAAATGCTGGTAGTGGAGGCCGACATTGGTCTTGGTATAGATGTACTCGGCACTGGCAACCATGCCCCACCACGGCAGCTGGTGTTCAAAGGCCAGGTTGGCTTTCCAAACCGAGGGCTGGCCGAGCCCCTTCTCGATGAAGTCAACGTTCGATGCCGGAATGGCACCAGAAAATGACGTCGGTTGCTGGGAAGAGTTCGGGTTAAACAAGCCGCCGGCGGCTGGGCAAGCGGAGAATCCAGCAATGCCGCAACCAATGACAGCGGTTGCCGTTCCCGTGTTTGAATATGGATTAGACAGCCAAACGTTTGCCGCAGCACCCTGGAAAAGACCAAATCCTCCACGCACCTGCATCGGGCGCTTGGAGTCGAAGGTGTAGTTGAAACCAAACCGAGGCTGAAACAGGCTCTCGCCGTCGATGGTGACAGTGTTATCGAGGCCAAAACCGCCAGAAGCGCGAGTGGTACCCGAACCGACAACCGTCGGCGCGGCCGCAGCGGCGTTGTACGCTGGCTTATCAGCAATCTTCGGCACGTCAATTCGTGCCCCGATCATCAAGGTAAGGTTATTGTTAACCGCCCAGGTATCCTGCAAGAAGGCGCCCAAGTTCTGCAACTTCCAAACGGCAACCCCATCGTCTAGCTTCTTACCCGCTCTTGGCACCTGAACCGAATACGACGATGGACGCCCTAGGCGGAAGTTCTCAAGCACAGCCGCTTCTATGGCTGCCGCGGTGGCAGTGCCACAGTTGATTGCGCCAAACGAGTAGGTGTATGTCGCACTGCTATTTTGGCAGCTAAAGGTGTAGTTACCTTTGGTGTCCTGCAGGAACGCGTTGTACACCTTGTTGTCGCTCAAGTCGCCGCCAAACTTCACTTCGTGCTCTTTGAGAATCCATGTACCGCCGAAGTACGCGTCGGTTGTCTTGGTGCCGAGCACGTTGGTATGGCGGCTGCGTTCGGTACCCGCAAACAAAGTACGAGTGCCGGTCGCCGCGACCGCACCGGCAGGCAACGCGCCGGTAAACGAGAACGCCATTTGCGGCAAAGTCGTTGGGCTAACGGGTACCGAATCATAATTTCGCTTGGAAATCTTGAACTCGGTTGAGAAGTTGTCGGTCCAGTCAGAGAACACTTGCGCGACAGCCGTCTCGATCTCCTTGACCTGAGAGTAGTTGTTAGAACTGTACGCAAGTTGCGTGATTGAGTAGTTCTGGAAGATCGGCTCGGTCTGTTCGGTCTTGTTATACCGAACATTTGCACGATGACGGTCGTTGATGTTCCAGTCAAGCTTTGCCGTTAAATCCTTGACTGTCAGCATGCCGCCAGGCGTATCCGCATTGCCCAAATCCACGCGATAGGTGGTCGAGGCAATAGACTGAAGTCCGCTAATTGCAGTCGGCGTTATGCCTACGTTAGTTAAAGAGCTGCCGATGGGGCCAAATGCCGGGCTTGCCTTGGTGCTCGCGAGTTCTTCATACGATACGAAGAAAAACAGTTTGTCCTTGATTATCGGGCCGCCGAGCGTGAAACCCTTGGTATCTTCTGAAAATGGCAAGACCGGCGTGTAAGTATTGGTCGAGCGATTGTAACGGTCACCCACCATCTTTTGATCGCGGTACACCTTGTACACACTACCCTTAAAGTCGTTAGTTCCCGACTTCGTAATGGCATTGATATTGACGCCGGTGTAGCCCTTCTGGGTGACGTCGTAGTTCGAGACATTGACCTGTACTGACTGTATTGCATCAATAGAGATCGGCTGCTTCTGGGTCGGGAGGTTGTTGGACTCAAGGCCGAATGTGTCGTTGGTCGTTACGCCGTCAATGGTAATTGAGTTGTAGCGACTGTTTTGACCGCCAAGCGAAATCTCGCCGCGCTCTTTGTCGGTTTGCGACAAACGCGGATCATTGCGCGCGTAGTCTTGCAGGTTACGGTTGATCGAGCCAAAAGCGTCAAGTTCTGCGCGGCTGATATTGCTCCCTGCGCCCATCGCTGTCTTGCTGAACGCGTCGGCAACGGCGCTTGCCGCAACTTCAATCGTTTCTACTTTTGGTTTTTGCTCGCCGAGTTTTGCATCGAGTACCGCCGTCTCAGCCAGTGTAAGGAACACATTGTTTCTGGTCTCCGTCTTACCGTCTTTGGTAATAGTAATGGTGTAAGGCCCGCCGGTACGAAGGCCGCGCGCCGAGTAACGACCCTCTGCATCCGTTACCACATTGGTCACCGAGCCGGAATCGACGTGAACAATCTTCACCGCAGCACCTGCGACTGACTTACCGTCCACTGCCGTGATGCGCCCCGCCAATGCTGATGTGGTGTTCTGCGCATATACCGTAGCACTGCCCACCGCAATCGCCACACACAGCGCGATCTTAGAAAGCTGCAACCGATTTCGATTAATCATGTGATTGGTCCTAGTAAGAAATGAAAACAGTGAATTCGTTAAACCTGCGTACGCAACAGCGGCCGACATCGCCAGCCACGAGGCTCACTAAACATTTTTTATGCTCAGGCACAACGCAGTGGCCGACTGATGCTGCGCCGCCGCAGTCCCTTTTTTACAACCGCAACCAAGTCTCATCGAGACGAGTTATTCAACTCGATAGGCAAGCTTACATTCCGCTCACAATTACATCGGCGAATTATGACGGATTCATGTCGTCCTTGGAATCAATAGGTTACGTGGGATAACGACCAAAATTACTTATGGTTTGCACACAACCACTTCTGCCCTGATATTGAGAATTTACATGAAGAACGCGCTGTCTCATCGCGGTCGCGAAGCCCGGCATTTGTTGTGCCTGCACAACAAGCTAGTTCATTCGTACGATCCGCGACCCTAGCGCGCTTGGCTGGTAAGGAGAATTTGCCGCAAGATACTCTACGAGAGCGTCAAGATCCAACACGCTAACTTGACGATCACGGCCATCACGGAAAACGGTGAAGCCCTCGGCGCCTGCCGCAACAAAGCTATTGGCCACCACCCGATATTCAAGATCCAAACGAATCGGCGCGCCATTGAGTTTTATCGAGCCGGGTACCACGCGGCTGCCGATCGGTTTTGCAGCGTCCCACACATAACTGAATCCCTTCGACACGCCCATAATTCGGCTGAATCTCCCCTCGGCCTCGACCGCCCATTGCTGCTCGAGAACACTCTTGATTTCAGCCCCCGTCAGGTTCATCACCACGAGGTCGTTTTGGAACGGTTGCGTCTTAAACAGTGCGCCATACGAAACTCCGCCCGTTTCGTCGGGGATGATGGGGGCCCGCAAACTTCCACGATTGTTAAACGCAATCACAGCCCCGCCGCGGTCCGGGCTCGCGGTGCCAGACAAGTGTGCATCGGCGATCAAATTGCCCAGCGTCGATTCGCCAGCAGGTGTTGAGAGCGCGCTCAACTCCCTGGCAACGATTGCGACGATGCGCTTTTC
This sequence comes from Rhodocyclaceae bacterium, assembly GCA_020247395.1. Lineage (GTDB taxonomy): Bacteria > Pseudomonadota > Gammaproteobacteria > Burkholderiales > Usitatibacteraceae > UKL13-2. The sequence goes on along the minus strand of JADCJC010000071.1, from coordinate 5,510 downwards.
AAGCGGCTCGCTAAGCGCTTTGTACCGCTCGACCAAGACCGAAAGCGCCGCCGCCTTCGGACCATCGGGCTTGACGACAACGTTTCGCGCCGATGTACGGCTCAGTTTGCCAGTCGCACGATCAAGATCAATATCAATTTCGGTCAGCAACGTGCCGTAGCTTCCCGCGCTCGTCACACGCTTGCCGGCCACATCACAGATGTAATAGCGATGCGTGTGCCCGGTAATTACCACGCCGACCTCCGGTGCCAAGCGCGACGCGATGTCTTTGGCCGGCCCCTTGAAGTCGGTACAGTCGTTGATACCTCCAGACTGGTCGCCGCCCTCGTGTACCACCACGACGACGGCGTTAATGCCTTTTGCCTTCAGCTCCGGCAGAAGCTGGTTCACCGTTTCCACTTCATCAAAAAAGCGCAGCCCCGCCGTTCCACTTGGGCGCACAAGCTGAGGTGTATTGCGTAATGTCATGCCGATAAAGGCGACCTTAACTCCGTCAAACTCCTTGACGCCATACGGCGGGAACAGTGGATTGCCATCCGACTCGGATCGGATGTTTGCCGCCAAGAATGGAAACGTTGCCCCTTTGTAGGCGGGCCGGCCTTTGCAGTCGGGCTGGCCGGTCGCGGTGTTTTTCTCACACCCGCCGCTTTGGAGCCGCTGCAGGTGTGCGACGCCGTAATCGAACTCGTGGTTTCCCACCGCATGAAAGTCAACCCCGATGAGATTCATCGCTTCGATTGTTGGCTCGTCTTTGAATAACGCTGAGATCAACGGCGTTGCACCGACCAGATCGCCCGCCGACACAACGGCATTCAACGGATTCTGATGCTTAAGCGATTGGACCAAAGCGGCAAATTGCTCTACCCCGCCAGCACTTTCGAGGCGAATCCCGGTCGGCTGGGATGCATCGGGAACCGGCACCCGCAAGTTCGGGATCTGCAAGTTGCCATGAAAGTCATTAAAGGCGATGAGCTTGACCGACACCACGGGCGAGGCGACGACAGCAGGCGGCGGTGACGGAATGGTTGTGCAGCCTGAAAAAAACAGCACGCCGAGCGCAATCATCGCCAACGCATAGCGCCTCTGAATCAGCCTGAAACCACCAGTTGCATAAACGCCCAACGCGCTAGCGTGAATTCTGAATTGCATAAAGCATTCCCAAATGATCGAAGCGTAATCCCGCACTTTACTCCGAGTATTATCTACGTTGATGCGGGTGACGGATCGTCTGTGCACTCGCATTATTCACACAAGGGGCACACACCATGCTGATTCTGCAGAGCCTGATGGGCTTTTTCGTTCTCTACGCCTTTGCTTGGGCAATTTCGGAGAAACGGCACGCCGTGCAGTGGCGCACGGTGATCGGCGCGATCATCTTACAGATCATTATGTTTGTGCTGCTGTTCAAGTTTCCCTACTTCAAGGAAGTGGCGGCGGTGCTGAATAACACTCTCAATGGTATCGCTGATGCAACCCGCGAAGGCACCAAGTTTGTCTTCGGCTACATTGGCGGCGGAGATTTGCCCTACAAAGTTGAGGACGGCAAAAGTCCATTTATCCTGGCAACGCAGGCATTACCGTTAGTGATTGTGGTGTCCGCACTGTCATCGATACTCTTCTACTGGAAAATCTTGCCGTTCATCGTCAACATTTTTTCATGGGTGCTAAAAAAAACCATCGGTGTGGGCGGCGCGATTGGTGTCTCCACCGCCGCAAACATTTTTCTCGGTACGGTAGAAGCGCCACTATTTATCAAACCCTACATCGCCAAGCTCACTCGCGGTGAGTTGTTCATCACGATGACGGCGGGCATGGCCGGTATCGCCGGCACTGTCATGGTGCTCTACGGCATCATCCTGAAAGCGACTGTACCTGACGCGATCGGGCACATCCTGATCGTTTCGTTCATCTCAGCACCTGCTGCAATCGCTTTCTCCGCATTGATGGTGCCACACAACGGACCCGTCACCGACGGCATGATCGCCACCGGTGCGCCGGTGCAGTCAACGATGGACGCGGTGACACAAGGCACGGTAGAAGGTGTGTCGATTTTCATTAACATTGTCGCCATGCTGCTGGTGCTGACCGCACTGATCGCAATCATCAACCAGTTGTTCGGACTTATGCCTGACATCAGCGGCAAACCAATCACGCTGCAAAGTCTGTTCGGCGCTGTCATGGCACCAATTGTGTGGCTTACCGGAGTCCCTTGGTCTGAGGCACAAACGGCTGGTGCGTTGATGGGCACCAAAACAGTTTTGAATGAATTTATCGCGTATCTCGATATGGTGAAGCTGTCACCAAGCGAGTTATCCGAGCGTAGCCGAGTCATCATGACGTACTCCCTATGTGGCTTTGCCAACTTCGCGTCACTCGGCATCATGATTGGCGGTATGGGCACCATGTGCCCGGAGCGCCGTCCCGAGATAATTAATCTCGGCTACAAGTGCCTCGTATCAGGCACCCTTGCGACACTGTCGTGCGGTGCCCTGGTGGGCATTTTTTACTAGTCACTTTTATCGCCGACGGCGGGAATATCAATGCTCTCAACTGCCTCTTCCACTTCAGACTACAGCAAGGCCATCCCGCTAACCATCGTCACAAGCGAGACGCTAGCCGAGTTTCTGAACCAAGCGGACGCGACGACCAAGAATTGGCTCAATGCGAATCGCTTTACGGCTGCGCCGTATAGCTTCTCTCTGGTGCCGGATGCCGTCGGCAACATCGCTAGCGTCGTCGTTGGCGCGAGGGCGCTCGACGATGTCTGTTTGCTTTCACACTTACCCTTTGCGCTACCGGTCGGCGGCTACAGGGTCGGCGAGGGTTCGACCGTCGATGACTTCTGTATATCACTATCTTGGCTGTTGGGCAGCTATCAATTCTCTCGCTATAAATCGTCGCCTGTCAAAGCGGCAACATTGCTCATGCCGTCATCCCCCGCTACCACCCGCGCGCAACACATCTTTGCTGCCGTCGCGCTCACCAGAGATTTAGTCAACACGCCCACCGAAGACATGGGCCCACAACACTTGGCGACAGTCGCAGAACAGCTCGCCGCAGAGTTCGGCGGCACCTTCAAGGAAATTGTCGGTGATGACCTGCTGCGCGAAAATTTTCCCGCGATCCATGCGGTGGGCCGGGCAAGCCATCGACCTCCGCGTCTGATCGAACTGTGCTGGGGCGATCCATCACATCCCCGAATTGCCATCGTCGGCAAAGGAGTGTGCTTTGACACTGGGGGCTTAAACATCAAAGGCGCAGAAGGCATGCGGCAGATGAAGAAAGACATGGGTGGCGCGGCACATGCGTTGGCCCTCGCGCGCCTCGTTATGCAGCTAAAGCTGCCTGTGTCGTTGCAGATGCTAGTACCGGCAGTTGAGAACGCGATTTCTGGTAACGCCTATCGCCCCGGCGAAATCGTTTCTACACGTGCGGGATTAAAAATCGAGATTGGCAATACCGATGCGGAAGGCCGCGTCGTGTTGTCGGATGCCCTCGCCTACGCCGCCGAATCCAAGCCAGCATTGATCCTTGATTTCGCCACATTGACCGGTGCCGCACGCGTTGCATTGGGCCCGGAGTTGCCAGCAATATTTGCCAACGACGAGCAGTGGTTCAATGCCCTTTCCCAAGCGGCCGCGGCAACGCAAGATCCGATTTGGCGGATGCCACTATGGCAACCCTATAACGAAATGATCAAGAGCGGCATAGGCGACATTGTGAACACCGGTGGCGCGCAGGCGGGGGCAGTCACCGCAGCGCTGTTCCTCGAAAAGTTCATCCCACGCGGGCAAGCCTGGATACACATCGATGTGTTTTCATGGAACCTAAAGTCGCGCCCCGGGCGTCCTGAAGGCGGTGAGGCACAGAGCCTGCGCGCTTGCTTTCAGATGCTGCAAACCAAGTTTTCCGGTTGATGCAGGTTTGACCATGCCGGCGAATCCCGCTATAATTCTCGGCTTTCCTCGGTAACAAAACAAATACTTCCAAGGAAAAATGCCGGGGCGTTAGCTCAGCCGGTAGAGCAGCGGACTTTTAATCCGTTGGTCGGCAGTTCGAATCTGCCACGCCCTACCAAAACCCTATATAGATCAACGAGTTATCGTTGGTCTATTTTTTTGCCCATACTTCGCTGTACGTGCACAGTCGTTGCACAGTTTGTTTCTTCACAACCAAGAAACTCCCTCGATTCGCTACGAGCGAATCGTTGCGTTCAGGTGATTTTTCATGCTGAATGAGGTGCTGATATGCCCTGAGTGCGAAGCGACTTTTACGGCGAATGAATTGACCTCACAGCGCACCTACAAAATCCGAGACGGCGAAGTGGTGCTGTACCGACGAGATCTATCGTCGAAGTGGCAAGCTCGCTTCAAGCTTCCCAATTCAGGCTGGCACCGCATCTCGACGAAACGCTCGAATTTGACGGAAGCAAAACGCGTCGCGGGTGAAGCCTACGACAAGGCTAGATTTCGCGCGGCAGAAGGTCTGAACGCGATCAGTAAACGTTTTTCCGACGTTGCAAAGCAATCAGTCGCGCTGATGGAGAAAGCGCTGGCAAACGGAACAGGCAAAGTTGCGTACAAGGATTACATCAACGCGACCGAGAAGTACCTTATTCCATTCTTCAAATCGCGCCATGTAGACAACATCGACGAAAACGTACTTCAACAGTTCAACGCTTGGCGGATCGAGCAGATGGGAAAGGAGCCAGCTGCATCCACGCTTGCAAACCACAACGCCGCAATGAACCGCATCTTCGATCTTGCGGTACAGGACGGATTGGCAACCCGCAAGAACATCCCCGTCCTTCAGAAAAATGGGCGCAAATCTAAGCGACGACCCGATTTCACCTCTGAAGAGTGGCGTTCGCTAAGAGCAAATCTCCGACATTGGGTGCAGAAAGCCCAACAACCGCGCAGCCTAATGATGCGAGAGTTGCTATGGGACTACGTACTCATTCTGGCAAACACGGGCATCCGTGCAGGAACTGAAGCTGCAAACCTCAAGTGGAAGCACCTTAGTTGGCATCACGACAAAGCTGGTCGACACTTGACTCTCAGCGTGAACGGCAAGACAGGGGAACGTAGAGCCGTAGCCCGCCACAACTGCGAGGAATACTTCAAGCGTATCCAGCTCCGATTTCCCTCCTTGAGTGGCATGTCATTCGACGAGTTGCTAAAAGCAAAGGTCGATGAGTACGTATTCAGACTTTCAGATGGACGGCGAACCAAAAACTTGAACCACACGTTCCGAGACTTTCTATTGGACGTGGGGCTTCTTGAAGACGAGCACGGGAACGAGAGAACCTTGTACTCGCTACGACACACCTACGCGACACTACGCTTGGTGGAGGACAAAACTCCAATTCACAACCTCGCTGCTCCCCCGATGGCCACTTCAAATTCCCCCACTTATGGCCGCCCAAATTCCCCCGGGCAGGACGCGTTGATTATTAGTTGACGGACGGGTTTTGTGCAATGCGGGCGGCGGCTTCTTTTAGCCGATAGCTC
>JADCJC010000070.1 GCA_020247395.1 Rhodocyclaceae bacterium | reverse complement strand
AGGCGGGGGCCCAATTTTCTATATGTGCCGCGCTAACAAAATTGGGCTCCCGCCTGCGCGGGAGCAGGGGACTTTTTCACCATATTTAATTGCCGGATCAATAGAAGTTCCCAAAACCAATAAAGCCGAGGAACAACGGGCATTGCCACTGCATTTTGTCTGGAAATGCCCGCCCAGCCTAGGGGTTCATGTTTGCATCATCTGTCTGCTGCCCCCGCCACGCCGCGCATATCTCGCCGGCTGACGCATTCCACACGCCGGGTTGTGACATCACGTGTGCCAAGACCGTCTCGACGTGTTTGATGCGATGCGGCGGGCCCATGACCCATGCGTGTAGCGGGATGGAGAGGACGCGGCCACCTTGTTCGTTTGCCTCGGCCAAAAGCAGGTCACATGCATCCATGACTTGTTCGGCCCAAGATTGCTCTGACTGAAAATTGTCGACGACCACGAAACGATCTTCAAGTTCAGTGGAGAGCGGCATGGCGACGAGGTCGCCGTGTTTAGTATGAAACGCATATGGCATATCGTCGTTCACCCAGTCGCAGAAGTATGCAATGCCGGCGGCTTTAATGAGATCAGGCGTGTTTGGCGACTCGAGTTTGCCCGGAGATAACCAACCTGTCGGTGCCCTGCCGAATGCCGTTGCCAACGTGTCGATACTGCGTTTGATCAGCTCTGTCTCTGCGGCTTCATCGAGGCCACCCGCGTGCGCGGTATCCATGCTCCAAGAATGTGCAATGACTTCGTTGCCGCGCTCACCAATCAGCCCAGCAAGCTGCGGATAGCGCCGCACCAGCAGCGCGTTGATTGCGAGGGTGGGTGTCACGCCCGCTTTATCAAAAGCCTCCAGCAGGCGAAAGACACCAACCCGATTGCCGTAGTCGCGCAATGTGTAGTGACGTAGGTCGGGGTAGGGCATGCTCATGCCGCCGGGCAGCTTCACCGGCTTGCCGGTGGGATTGAGCGGAAAGTGTTCTAGGCTCAAGTTGACCCACACCGCCAGCTTCTTCCCGCCAGGCCACGCCACCGGCTTGCGATCCGTGAGCATCGACCACGCGTAACGCTCATGGTCCATACCGTGTCGACGGATCGGGTATTCCAGATAGCCATCTTCAACCGGTGGATGCGGCGAAGTCACGCTTTGTCCGCTCATGCTTTGCGCCCACTTTTGATGTCGGCAACGGCAGAATCGTAGTGATGCGCCAGATAATGGTCGGCGATTTCACGACCGGTGGTCACCCACACATCTGGATGCCCGGTGATGTATTCGAGTGCTTCTTCATATGCTTTGAGGCGATGCGGGCAACTGACCTGATAGTTGTGCGTCGGAATACACATCACCGTGCCGGAAGACGCACCCTCAGCATACAAACGATCAAAGCTGTCCATGATCATCTGACCGTAGCGTCGCGGTTCGATTTTGTTGACCACATATACAATCGTGTCATTTAGCTCCAGCGAGTACGGCACTGACACAAATCGTTTGCCACAACGCACATGAACCGGTGTGGGTTGATCATCGTGGAACAGATCACAGGTGTAAGTGCCGCCGAGTTCGGCGAATAGATCAATCGTGACTTCGGAGTGTGACAGCGCGGGTGCGAGATATCCGGCCGGCAGTTTGCCCACCGCCCGTTCGATGGTCTCCATCGATTCCAAAATCATGGCGCGCTCTTGCGCTTCGGTCATGCCGTAGGTGTAACGGGTGTTGTAGATACCATGGGTGAAAAACTCCCAGTCGCGTTCGCGGCACATCTGGATGATTTCGGGGTGATGGGTACACAATGCCGTTGAAAGCGAAATCGAGCCACGAATGCGGTATTTGTCCAGCAGCTTCATTTGCCGCATGTGCCCGACCCGATTGCCATAGTCACGGGTGCTGTACCCAGAAACTGCAGGGTAAGGATGCGGCCACGCCGCGCGTGATGGATTCCGCGGCGGGTTGAGTTCATAGAACTCGATGTTTGGTGCGACCCAAAAGGCCAGCTTTGCGCCATTTGGCCAAGTGATCTTCGGCCGACGGCAATAAGGCCAGTAGTCGTAGTAGCCCGGATCGTCTTTCATTTGTCGCCGATTATTGGTGATCTAGCCATGCGATGACGTCCCGCACGTTCATCACGTCAGCGTACTTCAACATCATGTCGGTAAGATTGGCGAAGTGATAACTCTCGTGTTTATCCGCAACACACTCCTCCGGCACGATGGTGCGGTAGCCGTGCGCCAAGCTATCAACCACCGTGGCGCGCACACAACCGGAGGTTGATCCACCGGTGATGATGAGTGTATCAACCTGATGCCATACCAACAGCGACTGCAGTTGCGTTTCAAAAAACACCGAGGGCATTTTTTTGCAATAAATCACGTCGCGTTGACGATCGATGTCGATACGATCATCGAACTCTGCCCGCCGTGAGCCGTGTTTGATGTTTTGCAGCGAATCGGGGGTGTTGGTTCGGGTGCCCCATACTCCCGCGTCCTCGCCAGATTCCATATAGGCCACATACGTGAATACCACCGGCCACTTAAGATTGCGAAAACGTTTGGAAAGCTCATTGATGTATTCAATCTGGCGCGGATCAGTTTCATAAGCGGTCTTGAATTCATCAACCTTGGTGTATGCTTTTTGCGGGTCGATATTTATCAACGCGGCTTTTTTGCCGAAACCAAACTTCGCGCGGTTGGGATTGGCCTTGACGTCGGCCCAAATTTGGCGAGCCGTTTTATCAGACAGTTCCATGACGAATCCGATGTTCCAATGAGAAGAAAGCGCCTGAGAAAAATGCGATCAGAAGAACGCGTTCAGGCCGGTCTGCGCACGCCCTAAGATCAACGCATGCACATCGTGGGTGCCTTCGTAGGTATTCACAGCTTCCAGATTCATCGCATGACGGATGACGTGGTATTCGTCTGCGATGCCGTTGCCGCCGTGCATGTCCCGCGCCGCGCGTGCGATATCGAGCGCCTTGCCGCAGTTATTGCGCTTCATCAGCGAAATCATTTCAGGCGTCGCGCGGCCCTCGTCCATCAATCTCCCCAGGCGCAGCGCTCCTTGCAATCCTAGGGTGATCTCGGTTTGCATATCAGCCAGCTTCTTCTGGATCAATTGTGTTGCCGCGAGCGGTTTGCCAAACATCATCCGGTCGAGGGTGTATTGGCGCGACTGCATCCAGCAGAACTCCGCTGCACCCATCGCGCCCCAGCTAATGCCGTAGCGCGCTTTATTCAAGCAGCCAAATGGCCCCTTGAGCCCTTTTACGTTTGGCAATAGATTAGCGTCCGGCACAAACACTTGATCCATGACGATTTCACCCGTGATTGAGGCGCGCAAAGAAAATTTGCCTTCAATCTTCGGCGCAGTTAAACCCTTCATGCCTTTTTCGAGGACGAATCCCCGTATGGTGTCGCCGTCGGAGGTGTCCTTTGCCCAAACGATAAACACGTCTGCAATTGGCGAATTGGTAATCCACATCTTGGCGCCATGAACGATGTATCCACCGTCGACTTTGGTGGCTCGGGTGATCATCGAAGACGGGTCTGACCCGGCACCGGGTTCGGTCAGTCCAAAACAACCAACCAACTCACCGGTGGCAAGTTTGGGTAACCATTTTTCACGCTGCGCTTCATTGCCGTAAGCGTAGATCGGGTGCATCACGAGGGAAGACTGCACACTCATGGCTGAGCGATAGCCTGAGTCAACACGCTCCACTTCGCGAGCCACCAAGCCATAACAGACATGATTCACGCCCGCGCAGCCGTAACCATCAATGGTTGCGCCGAGTAATCCGAGCGTACCCATTTCGTTCATTATTTCGCGGTGGAAGACTTCGTCGCGATTCGCGTGCAACACGCGCGGCAACAGTGTCTCCTGGCAGTAGGCCTGCGCTTGGTCGCGAACCATGCGTTCTTCGTCAGACAGTTGGTCGTCGAGGAGAAGCGCGTCTTCCCACTTAAAGGTCGCCTTGATGTCGTTTAGTTTCATTCTCTGCTCCGTTAAAGCTACTGTGCGACTGCATTGCGGTGTTGCGCGGTGCGCTTGGCAAACTAGGGGATCCTCATGGATGTCAAATCCATGCCCGCATTTGCCAAACCCGCTGTGACCGGGCCGGCACTGCCGCCGCTCGCGACGCTTTTTGTTTCGTTGAACCGTAAAATTGTATAAGTCTACCAAATACGCGATAATTTGTCCGGACAACTTTTGAGCCCACGGCCCATGATGCCTCAAACGATTAGCCAGAAGATTATTGCCCGCGCGGCGGGTAGGGCATCAGTCGCGGTGGGCGAAATCGTCACCTGCGCGGTTGATCTGGCGATGATGCACGACTCCGGTGGGCCGCGCCGGGTGGAGTCGAAGCTCAGAGAGCTCGGCGTCGGCATTTGGGACCCATCAAAAGTCGTGTTGGTGTCTGATCACTACACCCCGGCGATTGATGTCGACTCGGCGGGAATCTTGTCGCTGGCTCGCAAGTTCGCCGTGTTGCATCAAATAAACAACTTCTACGATGGTGAGGGAATTTGCCACGTCATCTTGCCTGAGCGTGGGCATATGAAGCCCGGGCTGTTTGCGGTCGGTGGTGATTCACATTCGCCATCGGGCGGTGCGTATGGTGCCTTTATGGTCGGTATCGGTGCCACCGAAATGGCTGGCGTGTTGGCGACTGGCGAAATTTGGGTGCGAGTGCCTGCCACCATTAGGGTTGAGTGGAACGGCAGCCTCGGACGTGGCCTTGCGGCAAAAGATATCTTGCTCAAACTTTGCGCCACTCTTGGCATGAATAACGATTACAAGGTCATCGAATATGTCGGCTCGACTGTCGCGGCGATGTCGATGAATGAGCGACTGACCATGAGCAATATGTCAGCCGAACTCGGTGCCAAAACCGGCATCATCGCCCCGGATGCAACCACCTTCGCCGACCTTGCTGCCAAGGGTGTTGCACTTGAAGACTGGCGGCGCGAGCTGGCCGGCGATAGCGATGCCCATTACGAAGCGGTGCATCGTTTCGATGCAACCAGCTTAGCACCACAAGTCGCCGCGCCACACACGCCAGCCAACAGCCATTCAGTCGTTGATACCGACAAACGCAAACTCGACCAGGCATACCTCGGTGCGTGCACTGGCGCAAAAGAGAACGATTTACGTATGGCAGCCGAGATTCTCAAAGGCCGCAAAGTCGCGAAGGGTACACGCCTGTTGATTGCCCCGGCGTCAACACAAACTACCGCCAAACTCGCGGCAGACGGCACGCTGGCGATTTTGCTGGGGGCGGGTGCGCAGATGCTACCGACTGGCTGTGGCGCGTGTGCCGGTTACGGTGCTGGTGTATTGGCCGATGGCGAGGTTGGTATTGCGTCCACCGCGCGTAATTTTAAAGGCCGTATGGGTTCTTCAAAGGCCGATGTCTATCTTGCCTCACCGTACACCGTTGCCGCCTCTGCGGTGAAAGGTGAGATTGCCGACCCGCGAGAATTCTTGGAATGAATCGCCCAATCTCAATAAGTGTCATCCCGGCAAAGGCCGGGATCCAAGTTGTCCCCAGCGTGATTCGCGAAGAAAATTGGGCCCCGGCCTGCGCCGGGGCGACACATTCGGAAAATTGTGACAGATGAATCTCGTCCGCATCTGGAAATTCGGCGATCAAATCGACACCGATGTCTTGGCTCCGGGCCGGTATATGAAGGGCACCATCGATGAACTCGCCGCCCATTGCCTAGAAGCCGTGCGCGCCGAGTTTGCCGCACAAGTTAAGCCCGGCGACCTCGTTGTTGGAGGCGTGGGTTTTGGTATCGGCTCCTCACGCGAACAAGCTGCACAAGCCTTGAAACATCTCGGCGTCGGTGCGGTCATCGCCACCGGTGCAGCGCGTATTTTTTATCGCAACGCCATTAACTTGGGGCTGCCGGTATTGGTGTCGGCAGATGCGGCGAAGCTAGCTGACGGCGCGATGGTGCAGCTTGATTTGGCGTCGGGGAGCGTGAACGACGCAGACGGGAATCTGCTCGCGCAATGCGAGCCACTACCGGATTTTCTTCTGGAGGTCGTGCGCGATGGTGGATTGATTCCCAATCTAAAAAAGCGCCTCGCGGCCAACCGTACTGCTACCTAATGCATCGCCGATTCCCTACCCGCATGGGTGGGTACTTTACTGGGTGCGGCCGGCACAATTGAAAAGTTGTATTGGGGTTTGGCGGCTGTCCCGCGAGCCTTGTGGACACCGCCAGATGTCGTGGTTATATTGAGTTTATTGCGTCTAGGCCAATGGAGTGAAGTTATGCTGAAATTCCCAGTTCAGAAGTCGTTGCTGCTGCTTTGTTGCGCCGTGACGGTCGGAGGGATGACACCACTCCCTGCTCTTGCGCAGCCGCTAAAACCGCTTTCACTCCGCGGCGAGATTGACCTCGATGGTAGCGGCAGGAGTGTGCTGTTACTGCGTTCAAACAAAGCGCAGATGCAGGTTGGCCGCCTCGTGGCAAACAAATTCCAATTCTCCGCAATCACCGACCCCGGGCTCAATTTCAAGCTGGCCGGTATTTCAGATTTTGATGGTGATGGCAAATCAGATTTGGTGTTGGTTAACACCGCAACGCCCGAGCGCGGCGACGTCCGGGCTTGGACCAATTTTTCGCCATCCGGCGACAAGCTGCTTCGTCAAGTCAAACACGTGTGGGAGGTGCAAGCGGTAGGTGACTTGGACGGCGACGGCAAGGGCGACCTCGTATGGCGGTATGTGGTGAATGATTCACCCGATACTGGCGTGTCCTACATTTGGTTTTCGGATGGTGCAGGAGTTGGTCAGGTGCGCAAGCGCGGTGGTGCACCCTTAGATTGGACACTGCTCGGTGCGCGAGATCTAAACGGCGATGGCGCAGCCGACATGGTTTATGTCAGCCCGGACGGCACCATCAGGGTGCTGATGGCTACGGCCAACCGCACCTGTGCCAACTACGGCGCAGGTAGCGTTCCCGCAGGATTCACGGCGCTGGCGCTGGCGGATTTCACTGGGAACAAGCGCGGCGACGTTTTGCTGCAAAACTTGTCGACGGGTGCAGTACAAGTGTTAGCACTGGATGCAACTGGTATCCAGTTACCGCCACCGAGTGCGAATCCCGATGATCCAAATGCGTCGTGTACCGGTACGGCGGGAGCCACCATCGGCACGCGACTCTTGCCGATGCCTGCATTGAATCCAACCCCCACAAATAATCCGCAGTTTTTTGCCGCGGGTGACTTCGATGGCGACGGCATTTCAGATATCTTGTGGGCGCAAGACTGGGGTGAGTTGGTCATGTGGTCGATGCGACCCAATGGCGGCATCCCGGCAATTATCTACCAAGCAGGCATCCCACCGGTCGGCTTCGCGCCATTTAATGCAGTGTCAAAACAATCGCCGTATCCGATGAAAATCGTGTCCCCGGCAACGAGAGCAGCCGCACGGCTACTGACCCAGGCGACGTTTGGTGCCAGCAGCGCTGAGATCGACCGTGTCGCGGCGATTGGTGCCCAATCGTACTTGAACGAACAGTTTGCGCTGCCGCAAAAATTGTATGTGCCGATGGTTCGCAACGACCCCGATTATCGCGTCGAGTATTGGAACATCGTCAGCGGCGCGATGTGGAAGCAGATTTTTGAAGGCAATGATCAGCTTCGGCAGCGTGTTGCCTATGCGTTGTCCCAGATTCTAGTGATCTCACTCGAAAACAACCGCATACAAGACTTTACATGTGGGGCGGCGGCCTACCTCGACATTCTGGGCAAGCATGCCTTCGGTAATTTTCGCGACCTTCTGAAAGATGTCACGCTTTCCACTGCGATGGGCGAGTATCTTGACATGAAGCAAAACGCAAAGATAGACAACGTAGGCGGATCACGTCCGAATGAAAACTACGCACGTGAAATGCTGCAGTTGTTCTCAATCGGCACGGTCATGTTGAACCAAGATGGGTCGGTCCAGTTCGCGAACGGTAAACCGATTGATACCTATGACGAGGTGATCGTGCAGGAGTTAGCGCGTGCGCTGACCGGTTGGACTTACAGCAAACAAGATCAAACCAAGTCATGGCGATGGTTGTTCCCGGAAACGCCGTTTCCAGGGGACATGGCCCTGACGCCGGAACAACTCAACCTGTCTTGCGACGTATGGGCAGCACCGATGGAGCCTTGGCGCACCACCTATCGTGCAAATGACAACAAGCGCGATATCGTTGGTTCACCGCACGATACTTTTCCAAAATCACTGTTGAAGTATCCGGGCTCGACGAATCGCAAGCAGGAGCTGCCGGCAGGTCAAACGCCGGAGAAGGATCTTGATGACGCGATAGAAAACATCTTTTATCACCCCAATGTCGGGCCGTTTATTGGTGAGTTGCTCATCCAGCGTTTAGTGACCAGTAATCCAAGTGGCGCCTATGTGTCGCGCGTCGCGGCTGCATTTAACGACAACGGCACCGGTGTGCGTGGTGATATGAAGTCGGTCATCCGGGCAATCCTGCTTGACTCGGAAGCCACAGCCTCTATCGGAAATCAGTCGAGTTCATTCGGCAAGTTACGCGAGCCAGTCCTGCGTTTCACACAGGCGCACCGCGCGTTTTCTGCGAAGACCGGTAACGGCAGTTACTCCAACATTGGTAACCTATCTGGTTCGCAACAACTAGGCCAAAGTTTGTTGCGCGCGCCGAGTGTCTTCAACTTCTATTCCCCAGAGTTCGCGCCTTCCGGGCTTGTCGCAAAGAGCGGCTTGGTTGGACCCGAGTTCGAGATCACCAGCAGCGCCACACTTGCCGGATTTGCAGAGTTCAGCCGGTGGAACATGACCAACGGGTTTGGCAACTGGGAAACCGATAAATCCAAGTGGCTTAAACCGAACTACGACCCGTACTTGGCGCTGGCGTCAAATCCGGGCGCGCTAGTAGATGCACTCAATGTCGTCATGCTGTCAGGCGCGATGAGTTATTCCTTTAGAACCGCCGTTGTTGATGCAGTTTCCAAAGTTTGGTATATGGGCGGTAACGAGGACCGCAACCTAGAGCGCGTGCGAATGGCGCTGTGGTTAATCCTCAATTCACCCGAATATTCCATTCAGCGCTAGGAGCCGACATGAGCCAAATTGATCTACATCGTGACCGGCGTGCCTTCATTAAGTCAGTCTCCGCCATGGCTTCGCTGCCATTGATCGGTAACGTAATGCAGGCGGCGAATGCTGCAGGCCCGTTTGATGATTACCGCGCATTGGTGGTGCTGTTTTTGTATGGTGGCACCGACAACAACAATATGGTGATACCGCTTGGCAGCGAGTACGCCGCCTACGCAACGCCGCGGGGAAATCTCGCAATTCCACAAGCGAATGTCATCCCGATCTCGGCAGGCGTGTCAGGTCGTTCGTTTGGGATGCATCCCAACTTAAAGTCGCTCGCAGCAATTTTTAACAACGAACGGAAACTGGCTGTTGCGAGCAACGTGGGCGTATTGGTAGAGCCTACAACTCTGGCGGCGTTTCAGCAGAAGAGTAAGTTGCCGCCGCAGTTGTTCTCTCACTCGGACATGGTGGGCCACACCCATACTGGCCGCCCTGATTGGCCTGCAGAAACAGGTTGGGGCGGGCGCCTGGCTGACCTCATCGAGTCGGCAAACGGCAACTCTCAAGTCTCAACCTCGATCAGTGTTTCTGGGCAAACCGTGTTTCAGAAGGGCAGTAAGGTCACTTCGTATACGCTGAATGAGTGGAGGGGCGCAGATAGCGTGATCGTAAGCCGGCCGCGCGCGTATCGCGACTGGGACAGCTGGTCGGTTGCCAGAGCCAATCCGCAGATCGCATATGAGGCACAACTCGCCTCGGCGGGGTCCAACTTGCTGGAGCTGCAATACAAAAGCATGGCCCTGCAAGCTGTGAACACCGGCGACTACCTAACGTCGGTCTTGTACAACGTTGATGCTAACGGCAATCCTGTTCGTGGAGCAAACAATTCCGTAACGGAAAAATTCCCGGTGGGTACAGCACCACCGTTGAATTTTGTGGATTCGCGTGGCCGAACCATCACCAACAAGTTAGCTTCACAACTCAAGTCCGTGGCGAGCCTCATCTCCGCGCGCAACGTGCTCGGTGTAAAACGCCAGATATTTTTTGTGTCATTGAATGGCTTCGATACGCACGGTGATCAGTTCAAAGACTCCAACAATGAAGCAACGCCGATATTGAGTGGCCGTCATGCCGACCTTCTGCAGCAAATGGACGAAGCCGTTTCTTGGTTCTATAACTGGACAAAGACGACCGGTGTCGCGAATTCTGTGACAACTGCGACACTTTCCGACTTTGGACGCACGCTCATCTCCAACGGTGCAGGAAGTGATCACGGCTGGGGTGGCCACAACTTTGTGTTGGGTGGAGCGGTGAATGGTGGAAGACTCTATGGCGGACCAAGCGCGGGACAAGAGTTCCCGATTGTTGCCCTCGGCACAACGTTGGACGTGGGACAGGGACGACTGCTCCCAACCACTTCCATTGACGAGTACGGTGCAACCCTCGCCAAGTGGATGGGGGCGTCTAACAGCGAACTCACCACAGTATTCCCAAACCTTTCGCGCTTCCCTCGTCAGACGGGGATGGGGTTCGTTTAGCGTTTGGTTGCGCCATGCGCGCTAGATTGGAAAACGCTCAAGTGCGTCAATCAATCGGCTGATCTCGTCCGCCGAGTTGTAATGCGCAATCGAAACCCGCACCACGCCGCCTTGCTGTCGAATACCGATGGAATCGATTAGGCGCTGAGCATAGAAGTCGCCGAACCGAATGCCGATCCCAGATTGGTCGACATGCCGAACGATATCCTCACTTTGTTTATCGTCAACCACAAAGCTGATGGTTGGCATACGATCACCATTCGTGACACGATCGCGACCGATGATGCGAACGTTTTTCTTCGTGCGCAAATAGCCGAGCAACATTTCAGCGAGCGTATCTTCGTGTCGTGTGAACACATCAAACGCGGTTTGCATTTTCTCGCGGTCCGTTCCTGTGGTACCGAACGCCTCGCCCATCGCCACCAGGTAGTCGGCGATGCCAGCACAGCCGTACGACAATTCAAAATTTACATTGCCTGGTTGTAGTTTGTAGGGCAACACATTCGTACCAATGAAGTGGTGATTAAGGCTAGGGAGAGAAAGCAGCAAATCGCGCTTCCCCCACAACACCGCATAGTGCGGGCCAAACACCTTGTAGAAGCTGAACACATAAACATCGGCGCCACTGGCGTGTACGTCGACCAATCGGTGCGGTGCATATGCCACACCATCAACACATAGTCTCGCACCCCCGGCGTGAACATGCTTTGCGATCTCCGCAACACGATTCACTGTGCCAAGCACATTCGATGCGTGTGTGACAGCGACCCATTTGGTGCGGGCGGTTAGAAGACGATTCAAATCGGCTAGATCGAGTTCAAGCGTTTCCCGATTGACTTCCCAAACCTTGACGACGGCACCGGCCTCTTGCAATCGCGTCCAGCCGCCGATGTTGCTTTCGTGATCGGTGTTGCTGATGATGATTTCATCGCCGGGTTTGATGCCCGAACGTAGCGCTTGCGTGAAGAGAAACATGAGGAGCGTGGCTGAACCCGCCATTACCACCTCTTCGTCGTGTGCGGCGTTGATCAGTGTGGCCACTGAGCGGCGCGCTGCCAGCACGCGTGCGGACGCCGCAGCTGACGTGGCATAAGTCGCGCCTAGCTGTACGCTGGTGGTGGTGAGGTAATCGTGAATCCGGTCTGCCACCCGTTTGAGTATCTGCGAGCCACCAGCGTTGTCGAGGAAGACCATATTGGTAGACAATGCAGGAAATTCCGCGCGAACCGTGGCCAGTTGTTGTGGGGTCATAGAGCAGTTCGAAGAAGTGGGAACTTCTAAAAACCTACTGCGCGGGCGAATCTGTCAGTTCCGGTGCTCGCCGTACACTGGGTACGTGTCTGCTCCTCACTGCCAACTTCACCCGCTCGCGACGGTTTTT
>JADCJC010000007.1 GCA_020247395.1 Rhodocyclaceae bacterium | reverse complement strand
GGGGTGACGCTATTGGACGCGGCGGAGGCGGCACTCGTGCCAATCGCATTGGTTGCCGTCACCGTAAAGGTGTAGGCGGTGCCGTTGGTCAAGCCCGTGACGGCGATGGGGCTGGCCGTGCCGGTGGCGGTAATGCCACCCGGACTAGAGGTCACCGTGTAGCCGGTAATCGCACTACCACCGTTGCTGGCAGGGGCGGTAAAGGCCACACTGGCTTGGGCATTGCCGCCGGTGGCGGTGCCAATGGTCGGTGCACCCGGCACGGTGGCAGACAGGCTGAAGCTGGCGATTACGGTGCAGTCGGCAGTAATCGCATTGGTGGTGTAGGTGGTGCCGACCAAGTTGCCGCCGCAGGTGCCGCCAACGCTCGCCGTGTAGCCGCCATTGGGCGTGACCGTAAAGGTTGTGGTGTTGCCGTGGCCAATCGCTTGTACGGTAGCCGGCGAAATTGAACCGTTCGCGCCAGCCGACGGCGTGACATTGTAGGTTGTCAGATTGAGCGTAACACTGCTCGTCGGCACGTAAAAGTCGGTCGCGTTTCCGCAGGTACCGTCGGTATCCACGCTGAGGACGGTGAATGGGTCCAAGCCAATGACATACGAAGCATTGGTCGCATTAGCCTGTGGTGCCAAGGTGAAGGTTGCCAGGAGCTGATCCGCTTCTGCCGGATACGGCAACCCCGTGTTGACCGTCCCGCCGAAATCGCGAGTGGCGGCCGGATTGGTCACGGCCACAGGGTAGGTATTAGTGAGGCTATTGGGGTCTGGGTAGTTGGGACCGATGACACGATTGGTGATGTTGAAACGTCCGTTCTCGCCCGCGTTCGCCGCGCGCAGTTTGACGCTGTGACCACACAGTTTCTCGGTGGCATTGTTGGTCGTGGACACGCACCAGGTAACTTGGATTGGCGAGCCGCCTGGGATGAAGTTTGCGGTGGTTGGTCCGGTACAACTGGAGCCAATCACAAAGGTTGACGTGATGGCGGCGCTGGCGGGATGGATGAGACCTAACACAAGAGTCAAGGTCAGCAGCGCATCCGCGATGCAAGATTTCCAACGGTTCGCTCGCGTGATCGATTGCGAAGACTTCGTGCTTGAATACTCCATCATGGTCATTCCCGGTATCGTGAGTTGGCTACGTCGACGAAAAGATAAGCGTTGCCCAACAACGGGTATGTGCGCGGACTCAACTTGATCGAGCCGTACGCGTACCCATTCCGTAAAAAAATTGGGCCTACACTGACCTTTCGTTTTTTTGACCGGCAAAGAATCACGTCGCCGAAAAAATCTTTTCTGTGGGACTTTGGCGAAGGTCAAACTCATTTATTGACGATCGTTTCCAAGCACAAATGCCTGGAAACGCCCGCCGATAGGAGCTTTCATCTAGGCGAAGTTCTCAAATTGTCGAATTTGTCGTTATTCCAACGAAGGCTGGAATCCAGTCCATCCGAGAATCAATGAGTGAGAACGGGCCGGGCCCCAGCCTTCGCCGGGGCGCCGGGGTTTTTTGAGATTGCCCACCAGCTACAACACCCCACCGGCCCGCGACTTCGCCGAGTTGATGTCGGTCGTATTGATGCCGCCCGAGGCGTTCAAGTCAAACTTGAAGTTGCTTGTGTCCAGCGCTTGTCCGGCGCGGTTCTTGATCCCATTGATATCGGAGCTGTTCACGCTGCGCGAGTTGTTGACGTCCCCGACCAAAAAGCCGAGCGAGGCCGTCGCATTCATCGTGCCCGCCTGTGCACCAACAACACTGTTGAGGCTGACGGTAACGCGACTGACGTCAGCCACCCCGGTTAAGGTGACGATGACCTCCGCATTGTTGAGCGAGTTGATGACGGCACTGGCACTACCGATGGCGTTGCTGTTGATGTCGATTGCGGTCGCGCTACCGATTGACGTAACGGCTTGATTGAACTGAAAAACAATCTGGTGGCCTGCCCCGATCACACGCGGCTCAACGGTGATGGCACCACCGATCAACGGTGTTGTATCAATAGCCAGGTCAAACGTACCCGCCGCACCGTGCGTCTTCCTTGATTGCACAGCGTTAAGCGCGATATTGAGACTGAAGCTCGCGATGACGGTGCAGTTCGCCGTAATTGCGTTGGTGGTGTAGGTGGTGCCAACGAGTGAACCTCCACAGGTGCCGCCAACCGAGGCCGAGTAGCCGCTGTTCGGTGTAACGGTGAAGGTACTCGTGGCACCACTGTTGACCACGACGGGTGTCGACGGGGTGATCGTGCCGTTCGCGCCAGCGGAGGGCGTGACGGTGAATGTTGTGGCGGCAGCCGTGACGCTGAAGCTCTGGGTTGCCTGTGGTGCAGCGTTGTAGTTAGCGCTGCCGGCTTGGTTGGCGGTAATGGTGCAGGTGCCAACAGCGACACCGGTGACAGTCGATCCATTGGTACCACTGACGGTACAGATGGTTGGCGTGATCGAAGTAAAGGTGACCGGGTTACCCGATCCACCACCCGTGGCACTCACCGTCCCCGTCGCTCCCACAGTCACCGTCGGTGCCGTACCGAAGGTGATGGTTTGCGGCGTCAGCGGTGCGGCGTTCACCGTGATGGCGAGACCAGCACTGACGGCTTGGTTGTAGTTGCTGTCGGCAGCTTTGGTCGCGGTGATGATGCATCCACCGACAGCGGCCGCAGTCAGGTTGCTCCCGCTCACCGTGCAGTTGGCGTTGTTGCTGCTAAACGATACAGCACCAATACCGCTGCCCCCCGTGCTGCCCAGCGTTGCAGTCTGCCCAATCACAAGACTTGTCGAAGTCGATGTCGCGGTGAGCGCAGACTGATTCGCCTTGTTGATCACAATCGTTTGTGTGACCTGCGGTGCCGCGGTGTAGCTGGCATTACCCGCTTGGTCTCCTGCAATCGTGCATGTTCCCGCCGTCAGTATCGTCACGGTCGAACCGTTGGTGCCGCCAGTGGTACACACCCCCGTTGTCGTGCTGCTAAAGGTTACCGGGTTACCGGACGCGCCACCCGTCGCGCTGACCGCAAACGTACCGCCGAGCGAGTATGTGACAGGACCGGGGTTGGTGCCGAGCACAATCGCCTGGCTGCCCGCTTGTAGCGTGACAGCATTCGACGCCGCCGACGGCGCGCTTGTGCCGATTGGATTTGTCGCGGTGACAGTGAAGGTAAACGGCCCACCGACTAACCCATTGATGGTGATACTTGAGCAAGGCGCCGCACAACTGCCCGTAAATCCACCGGGCGCCGAAATCGCGGTAAAGCTGGTGATCCCTTGCCCTGGAAGACTGGTAAATGTAACCGTCGCGCTGGCCGACCCCGCCGCCGCTGTTCCGATTCTTGGAGCGGAGGGCACGATGTTACCAGGGTCATACACCTCTGCGAGCGCCATAGCCGCGTAACTGCCATCGGCTCCGCCGGCAACCAGCACGCGCCCACTGTCTAGCACGACGCTAGCGCCACCGTACCGGGCCGTGACGATGTTGCCCGTCGCCTGCCAAGCGTCGAGACCGGGATTGTAGAGAGCGGCACTTCCGCCACCGTTAATGAAGTTCCAAGCAGCTGTAAGCACCTTCCCACTCCCAAGCAGAGCACTCACCGCTGGGCTGTTGGGCGATACCGCTCGTGTACTCCATGTATTCGTACTCGCGTTATACAACATTACGTTGCCATTGCTGCTATCGCCGAACAGCACGACTGTTCCATCAGGCAGCAACTGCGAGGTCGGATATTGTGCGGAAAAGTAGCTCGCGCCGGCTGGGACACTCATACTGTTCGACGCCGGATCGTACAGACCTGACTGATCTTGCTGCCCTCCGGCGAGTAGAATTTTTCCGTTCTGGAGCATTGTCGCCGTGTGGCCAAAGAACGATTGACTAGAGGTGCCTAGCGTCGTCCAAGCATTCGTCCCGGGGTCATAACGCACGATACTATCGACATTGCCTAGCAAGTCATCATAGCCACCGATGACCACCACCGAACCATCCGCGAGTCTCGTGGCCGTGTGACTTCTACGTGCTGACGGCATATTGGCAACATTGGTCCAAGTATTGGTCGTCGGGTTGTAACGAGCTCCGCTGCTTCGCGCAACACCCGTGAAGGGATCCCAGCCACCAAGCACAAGCACCGTGCCGTCCAGCAACAACGTTGCGGTGTGTAAGCTGCGAGAGACCGCCATATTGGGCGCCGCTGACCACAAGCCGGTCGCCGGATCGTAGAGCTCTGCACTGGAGATTGCGGTACTTCCATAGCTAGCAGGACCGTCCGCTCCTCCGCTTACAAGCACTTTGCCGTTGGCGAGTCTTGTCATCGTGTGGTCAACCCGCGCGATCGACATTGATGCCGTCGATGTCCAACTTCCCGACACAATATCAAAGCTCAAACTGGCCTGCGGTGCCGCGTTGTAGTTCGCGTTGCCTGCTTGATTGGCGATGATCACGCATGTGCCGGTATAACCTGCCGTAACCGTATTTCCCGAAACCGAACATGCCGATGGCGAGGTACTCGCAAACACAACCGGGTTTCCCGATGCCCCGCCGGTCGCCGAGATAGTATCGCTCTGCCCATTGGAAATTGATGGCGGTGCGCCGAAGTTGATCGTCTGGTTGGCGCGGCCAATTGTCAGACTGGTCGAAACCTGCGACGCGGCTGCGTAATTTGCGTTACCCGCTTGGTTTGCTGTGATCGCACAACTTCCAAAACTGACCCCGGTCACCGTTGACCCGGCGACGGTACAAACGCCCGGTGTGGTGCTCGCGAAGTTAATCGGCAAACTCGATTGACCACCCGTCGCCAAAAGTGTGCCAGTTCCGCCGACCACCACGGTGGGCAGCGTGCCGAACGTGATAGTTTGTGTACCTTGGGTAATGTTAAAACTTCGGTCGAGCTGCCCGTTGGTGTAATTCGTGGTCGAGTTAACGTTGGCCCTCAAGGTGCATGTGCCGACGTTTAGCAAGACAACCGTGGCGCTGCCATTGCCGGAAGCAGTGCAGGCACTTGGTGTGACCGAGAAAATCGCCGGTGTGACACCCGAATTGCTGCTGGCGGTCACAACAAATGACGCGCTTCCCATCATCTGATCCGCAATGACAGGGAACGTGAGAGTTGGCGTTGCTTGGACAATGCTCAAACCGCCTGATCCCGTTCCGCTCAAGTAGTTGGCGTCAGCGTCTTTTGTGGCGATGACGGTACAGCCTCCGAGCGATACGGCCGTTACAGTCGTCCCGTTGATGGTGCATGCGCTAGAGCTAGTGGAAAAGGTGACCGCCCCCGAACCGCCGCCGCCAGTAATCGACATTGTTGTCGAAGCGCCGAAGCCGATCGGATTCGTCGCGAACACTACTGAGATCGGCGATTGGGTCGCCTTCTGCACTGTAAACGTTTGCGAGACAGACGCGGACTCGTAAACAGCATCCGCAGCTTTGGTGGCGGTGATGGTACAAGCGCCTGCTCCTGTCGCCACCACCGAGTTGCCAGTGATCGCGCAGTTGCCGGTAGCCGAAAAAGTGATTGCGCCGGTACCCGACCCCCCATTGACACTAGCCGTCCTTGCTGGCTGTCCAAAAGTAAGGGGAAGATCAACATTAAGGCTGAAAAGTGGTAATTGCGGGAGCTTATTCACGGTGATGTCAAGCGTCACCTGCGATGCGGGATTGTAGTTGGCATTTCCGGCCTGATTTGCCGCGAGGGTACAGGTACCTCCGATGAGGCCTTGAACCCGCCAGCCTGAAGAATTGGTGACTGAGCAAACACTAGGCGTAAGGCTCGTAACGGTGACGGGCAAACTGCTGCCGGCGATGAATGTGCTGAGCGCGCCGACTTGGCCAGTCGCAAACAGCGGACAACCAGAGCAGTCGAAGATGCTGATGGTTTGATCTCGCTTATTGATGGTGATAGATCGCGAGACCTGCGGCGCGGGCATGAAGGCGGCGTTTCCCGACTGGTCCGCGTTGATCACGCAAGTTCCGGCGGCAACAATTTCAATGTTGCTGACCGCGCTTATTGTGCAAATACTCGGAGTGGTCGAGCTCAGCGTGACCCATAACCCGGACGACGCCGTTGGAAACGGGGTTAATGAAAAAACCCCACCGTTGCTATACGTCTGCGCAGGCTGTGCGGCAAAAGTAATCGTCTGTGGGACATTCGGCACCACCCCATTCGAAGCTGCCGACAACGCGCCGGTGCCAATCGCATTGGTGGCGCTGACGCGGCAAGTCACCGAGACACCATTGGTCAGGTTTGACACAACAATCGGGGAAGCTGTGCCGGTATTGCTGCGCGTGCCGCAGGTTGCCGTGTAACCAGTGATTGACGAACCGCCGTCACTGGTAGGTGCGGTAAATGAAACCGTTACCTGCTGATCCCCCCCTGTCACCGCATCAATTGTGGGCGCATCGGGCGCGACGAGCGTTATCTTGCGGATGCGAAAGTTTTGCGCATCGGCCACATAGAGTTTGCCCGCGCCATCAACAACAACGCCTGAAGGCAAATTCAAGTTAGCGTTGATGGCCGGTCCATCGTCACCTCCGAAATTCGCGAGGCCGTTGCCAGCGTAAGTAGTGATGATGCCGGTGGCTGCTGCAACCTTCCGTATGCGATGGTTGCCGTAATCTGCGATATACAGGTTGCCCGCGCTATCAACCGCGATTCCTCGGGCCGAAATACTAGCGCCTGTCGCAGCGCCGTTGTCGCCCGAGTATCCATTAGTGCCGTTACCTGCCACGGTATTGATAACACCCGTCGCGGCAGTTATTTTGCGAACTCGACTATTACTTGCGTCGACCACATAGATATTGCCTGCGCCATCGACGGCCACACCCCACGGAAAGTTCAAGCTGGTGTTGGCGTCGATCGCTGACAAACCATCACCTGAGAACCCCGACGTACCATTACCGGCAACCGTGGTGATGATGCCGGTGGTCGCCGAGATTTTACGGATACGGCTATTTGCGAAATCCGCGACGTAGACATCACCCGCGCTATCGACCGCCACCCCCTTAGGACCAGCCAAGCGCGTTGAAGTGGCCAGAACGTTATCCCCTGAAAACCCCGACGTGCCATTGCCAGCAAAGGTCGTGATGACGCCGGTCGCCGCTGTGATCTTGCGAATGCGGTTGTTACTCGAGTCCGCAATGTAGACATTGCCCGCGCCATCGACAGCGACATTTCGGGGATCGTTTAACCGCGCGCTGGTTGCCGGCCCATTGTCACCTGAGAAACCCGGCGTTCCATCGCCTGCGATCGTGGTGATGATGCCAGTAGCGGCCGTGATTTTGCGAATGCGATTGTTGGCTGAGTCCGCGACGTAGAGGTTGCCCGCACTATCAACGGCAACATCTTGAGCGTAATACAAGCTGGCACTTGTCGCCGGTCCGCCATCACCGCCAAAGCCCCCGAGACCATTGCCTGCGAGGGTAGTGATGTTTTGGGCGAACACGGACGTCCCCGCGAATAGCATCATCAGAAACAGACAACTTGCGCAATTGCGTGCACCTAACCAGCCAAAAAAAGACACAACCGCCAACGTGGCGCGTAGAGATCTTGTCCAAACGCCTCCGCCATCGCTGTTCGAAAGCA
Organism: Rhodocyclaceae bacterium; assembly: GCA_020247395.1. Classification (GTDB taxonomy): domain Bacteria; phylum Pseudomonadota; class Gammaproteobacteria; order Burkholderiales; family Usitatibacteraceae; genus UKL13-2. Next base: position 61,421 of record JADCJC010000007.1, on the reverse strand, counting down.
TGGTCTGGAAGGGATTTTGTTGGCGATTAAGCGTGGCATCCATGATCGTGATCTCCGTGGTCGAGCGCCGCAAAAGAGCGCGTACCTTCGTTATCGTTTTTTGATGGGGTGATGGATCATTCTCACAAAATGTTTATGGCTGGTGAATATCTGAACTCGCCAGCATGCGCCCAATTGCGGATGTGCGCCGAAGAACCAAACACAAGTTTTGGCGGGCGTTTTCAAGCCAAAACATCCCAAACTGCACGCCAATCTGCGAGATCACCGAGCGGCACCTCTCGAAACCCTTGCTCCGTTCGTGGTGAGCATATCGAACCACGCAATCAACCACACCGAATCGATGGGTTCCATCAACGCCCTTTGGCAGACGCAGGTCGACCGGTGAGTCCTAGAAATGCATCGAGGGGAGCCTGCAATCACCTGCAGCGCCCAGACGCGACCCTCGGCTACGGTGTGGTCAGCGCGCGCAAGCGGGCCAACACGGGTGCGTTTGGATCGAGTTGCTCGTTCAGGTGGGAGAGAAGGCTGCGCGCCAGATCGCGTGCAGCGGACCTATCCGCGGCGTCACCGGTGGTGGCAAGCCATTCGGCGCGTTCCGCTCGTGCAATGCGGAATCGCGGCGAGGCTTCACCGAATGCTTTTGCGATCTTGCTCTCGACCGCGTCTAGCCGCTGCAATATCTCGCTGCGCTCACCCTGCTTTATCGCGATCCGGGCGGCGAGGCGTTCGAAGTTAATCTCTGTAAAGACATCCTTTACTGGCATTGATGGCGCGATCTGATCAAACATTGCGCGTGCGCCCTTGAGATCGCCGTTCGCTAAACGCCACTCCGCGACCAACAGCGCCGTCTCGATAACCTCACCGTGATTGTCGCCCAGCGCCTTTTGTCGAGTCGTATAGGATCTGTTCAGTAAGTCTTCAACGCCCTCGAGTTTGCCCATTTGCAAACGAATCCTTGCCACATTGAACCTCGTGCGAGCAAGTGTTAAATCGGTGTCGGGCCAAATGCTTGCGAAGGTTGTCATCGCCTCCGTGTAAGCCTGATCTGCTCCGACCAAATCGCCCACGTTCTGCAGTGGAATCGCTAGATTATTGACGACCGACGCATACGGCATCGAGCGCTTACCGAACTGCGCCTCCACAATCGATAGCGCCTCGCGAAAAATTGAGATTGCCTCACGCGAGCGACCCTGACGAGTTACGATGTTGCCGAGCACGTTGAGTCCAAAGGCCACTTTTTCATTACGATGACCGTGTAGCTTTCGACGCGCCTCAATCGCACGCCGAATCGCCGCTTCGGCATCGGCGTATCGACGCATAGAATTCAATGTGTTCGCATACTCCTCAAGCGAGGCAAGATAGTCAGGATGCCCTTGCCCTACTAACGCAGAGCGAATCGCCATACTGCGCTCGAACTCTCCCAGCGCCTTTTCGTATTGTTCGTAGCGTACCGAGTGTAGCGCCAGCAGATGCAGCGATGTCGCCATACCATTGCTGTTAGGATCGTTCTGTTCGCGGATCTGTTGGGAGCGTCTCAGTAATTGCAACGCCTCTTCCCGCCGCCCGCGACTCGTCAGAATCCCGCCCAGTGTTGCCAGAGATTCGGCGAGAGCATCAGAATTCGGCGCCGCATAGCGTTCCCGTAGTTGCAATGCCTCGCGCGCGAAGGGCTCGGCTTGCGCCACGCCAAAATTGGCACCTCGGAGATTCGCTACTCGGTTGAGAATTTGCGCAAGCTCCAGCGGACGATTCTGCTTTCGCTCAAACTCAAGCGCGCGCTGAAAATTCTCGTTCGCTTTAAGCGTATTGCCCATGTTCGCTTGCACTCTCGCGAGCGCGCTGTAGAGCTCGGCCTGTACACCGGGCTGCGCGCTCAACTCAGCAGCAAGCCTGCTCTCAGCTGCCGCAATCAACCTTGATGTAGGGATGTCACCGGAATCAGCGTTAGGGTTACTACTGTCAAAGATGGAAACGAGGAACTCGCTCGTTTGCCTTGCCCCCGCCTCTGCTTGATTTGCTCGCGCCTGATCGTCCCGCGCTTGTCGCTCCGCCTGTGTCGCCCGGTCCCGCTCCCGGATTGCGACCGCCTCAGCACGGCGCGCGCTGTTACGTTCACTCGCCGCAGCACTTTCCGCAGATGTGGCACGGTCACGTTCGCGCGCCGCCGCATCCCGTTCGACCACCGCCTCGGCGCGAGCGCGCTGAGTAGCATCTCGCTCGCGGATCGCCTCGGCCTCGGCAAGCTGCGCACGGTCCCGTTCCGTTAGCGCCGTTTTCTCTGCCGCAGTCGCACGCTCGATCTCAACAACTACCTTGATCGTGAAGCCCACGACCGTGGCGGCAAACGCCGCGCCGACCAACACCAAGGGCCAGCGCCGCTCGATGAACTTGCGGGCGATATAGCCCGTCGCCGCTGGCAATGCACTCAGCGGAAGCTTCTGCCGATAGCGTTCGATGTCAGCGGTAAACGCTTCAACCGTGGCGTAGCGCTGCGCCGGGTCCGCCGCCGTCGCCTTCGCCAACAAGGCCTTGAGCTCAATGTCTGCGGCTACGGCATCCCCAAGCAATTCACCCAACATCACGCCCAGACTATAAATATCGCTAACGGTCGTCACCGTTCCATGTTCGCGCTGCTCTGGGCTAGCGTAACGCGGCGTATAGGCCGCCGACGAGCCAATGGCGGCGTCGTCGGCCTGTGTGCCCACGCGGTCCAGCAGGCGTGCGATACCAAAGTCGAGCAGGATTGGACGACCTTCCTGATTGATGAGGATATTCGACGGCTTTAAGTCGCAGTGCACAATCAGTTGGCGGTGCGAAAAGGCGACGGCATCGCAGGCCACCGCAAAGAGCTTCAGAATTTGGGTTGTGGTTAACCGTTGACGATGGCAGTGGATATCAATGGCAATACCATCAATGTATTCCATCACCAGATAGGGCTGCCCCTGTGTGGTGGCACCACCATCAAGCAGCCGCGCGATGTTGGGATGGGTGAGCTTGGCGAGTAACTGGCGTTCACGCGAAAAGTATTTGAGCGTTTCAGAACGCGGTAGACCCTTGATGAACTTGAGTGCGGCCGTCTGCGTGAAGTGGCCATCGACCCGTTCCACCATGTAAACGCTGCCCATGCCGCCATGACCGATTTCGCGCCCGACCTGCCAGACGCCCAACTTGTCGCCGGCTTTCAGCGCCGGGGCGGTGGCGCTTTGCAAGGCACTGCTCAGCGGCTTGGAAAAATGGGTGGTGCTGTCTTCATCATTGCCCAGACACAGTGCCAGCACCTCCGCCACAATGCTTTCATCGTCGGTGAGGCGCCGCAGGTTCTCAGGGCGCTCGGCTGCCGGCAACTCGGCGGTCGCGTCAAAGAGTTCGCGAACTTTCTGAAAACGCTCCGCTTCTGTCATCTCAGGTTTCGCCCATCGCTCGCGTCAGCCAGGCTCGGGCGAAGCGTAAGTCACGTTTGACCGTCGGCACAGAGATTTCCAGCAGTGCAGCGATGTCGGTCTGTTCGAGCCCACCAAAGTAGGTCAGATGCATCACCTGCCCCACACGCGGGTCGAGTTCCTCTAGTTTGGTTAGCGCCTGATCCATCGATATCAAGTCGACAGCCATCGATTCCTCGCCGATATCGAGGTCGTTCATCGTCACCCGCACCACGCCGCCACCACGCTTTTGTGCCGCTCGCGCCCGAGCTTGATCAACCAAAATGGAGCGAATGGCCAAGGACATCGTCGCAAAGAAATGCGCGCGGTTTTTGAAATCCATCGTTGATGGCATCACCGCGACGAGCGCTTCATGCAGCAATTCGGTCGGCGACACCGTGGCCGAGTTGCCCGACTGACTCAGCCGGCGTTTGGCAATCACCTTGAGCTCGTCGTATACACGGTCGATTAGGTCAGCAAATGCCGTTCCGCTGCCGTCGCGCCATTGCTTGAGCATGGTGGTGAGATCTGCGTTTATCTCAGGTGGCATAGTCTAGAGCGTCTGGTGGATGCAACAGCGCGACAAAGTATAGCAGCAGCAGATGTGCGCCCCGGCGGCTTTGCTGCACCACGTTACGGCAAAGGCTGCGATGGTCGCCGCCTAGAATAGGCTACTGCCAGCAAACTAGGCTGTAGTTTTTCTTGCCCCGCCGCAGCAAGGTGTATCGACCAAACAATCGCTCGGCTGCCTCGATCTTGTGATCAATCGCCTCGACCCTGTTGCCGTTGATGGCCACACTGCCACTGGTGATGAAGGTGCGCGCTTCAGTCTTGGATTTGGCGAGGCCGCTTGCAACCAACACGTCGGTGATTGCATTTTGCGCACTCTCAACCTGCGCGCCCGGCATGCCGTCCTGCGCGAGTTGCGCCAGGTCTGACTCAGTGAGTGCGGTAATGTCACCAGAAAACAAACTTTCACTAATGCGCTGTGCCGCTTCGAGTGCCGCCTTGCCATGCACCAGCTCAGTCACCTGCTCCGCCAGCACTCTCTGGCCATCGCGTTTACCTTCGCGCGCCGCGTCGGCCGCCTCAATTGCCGCGATCTCCGCCACTGGCAGGAAGGTGAAGTAACGCATGAACTTGTAGACATCTGCGTCCGCCGTGTTTAGCCAGAATTGGTAGAAGGCATAGGGCGATGTGCGCCTGGCGTCGAGCCAAATGGTGCCTGATTCGGTTTTGCCAAACTTGGTGCCGTCGGACTTCACCACCAACGGCAACGTCAGGCCGTACACTTGCGCACGATGCAGCCGCCGCGTTAAGTCCGTGCCGGCAACGATATTGCCCCACTGATCCGAGCCACCGATCTGCAACACACACCGGTGGCGCTGATAGAGCTCGGCGAAGTCGTAACCTTGCAGCAGGCTATAAGCAAACTCGGTAAACGAAATACCTTGATCATCACGTTCGAGGCGCTGCTGCACCGCCTCTTTCTTGATCATTGCATTGACGGAGAAGTGTTTGCCGATGTCGCGCAAAAAGTCCAACGCACCCATGCTGCCGAACCAATCGAGATTGTTGGTCATGATCGCGCCGTTGCCGCCATCAAAATTGAGGAACGGCATGACTTGCAGGCGGATCTTCGCGACCCACTCGTTGATCACGTCTGGGGTAAGCAGCTTGCGCTCAGCCGCCTTAAAGCTCGGGTCACCGATCATGCCGGTCGCCCCACCCACCAACGCGATCGGCTTATGCCCCGCCTGCTGGAAGCGGCGTAGCGTCAACACTGGCACCAGCGAGCCCACATGCAGGCTGTCTGCCGTCGGGTCAAACCCGGCATAGAGCGTGATCGGCCCCTTCTGCAGCAGTGCATCGAGTTCGGCGGCGTCGGTCGTTTGTGCAATCAGGCCGCGGGCTTGTAAATCTTGCAGGAGGGGCGAAACAAAATTCATAGCGTTGGAAACTCGTCTGGGTGTACGCGAATTTTAACAGGGGGCACGCGCTTGCCTCCAAGCCGCTTGGCCAGAACGACGCATCACCGCAGGCACGAGCAGGGCATTGCGAACGAGCGGCTGAATATTTGTCGCGCTATACGTTGCGTTGGCCAGAGGGCGTGAACAGGATGGTTCACCTAAACAAGCCGTGGCGTGTTGGGTTGGGCCGATGGTCCCCACCCTTTGCCGCTAGTTCCCTAACAGCGCGTCCCGATAAAAACGCCAATTCGATTCACCAACTGCCTTCAAGATCGCCATTGTGTCATGCGCGACACCACTAAGCTCGATGTATTCGTGTGAAACTCCTAAGCGCCTAAGGTGTGCGCTGAACTGGCGATTTGCCTCAAGCGTGAAATCTCCATCGCCTATCATCACACGCAGCCTCACAGAAGCGCGTGCGCGTTCGCTGAGTTGCTCTGCAATCACCCAAGGGCTTTGCGCGCGGAAATTACCGAGGTCGCCAGCCGCGCTGCCGCCGTATACGTTACGAAGAATACGTGACCGCTCGGCGGGGTTGGACGTTGCACGTGGCCCCATGAAGTCGGGATCCAACGGCCCAGCGGCGAGCATCGATACGGCGGCAAATAGATCGTGATACCGCAAGCCCAGCCTTGCTGCGCCGTATCCGCCCATACTGAAACCTTCCAGCAAGCGCCCCTCACGTCGCGCGTGGGTGCGAAAATTGGCGTCGACGTGCGGAATCAGTTCACGGATGAGCACGGTTTCCACCGGCGTTTTGCCATCGGCCGAATCGCACCACATGCCTTCCGGCAAACCGTTTGCAAACACTACCAACATCGGCGCGATCTTGCCGGCACGAATCGCGTCGTCAAAATACCGACTGATGGGCGCGATACCGCGTACGCCGCCGCCGGTGCCGTGCAACCAGTAGAGGACGGGAAAACGGACATTGGGTTGCCTGTCATAGGCGGCCGGAACATAAACGTGATAACTCACTGCAGCACCCGCCGCAGTGCTCTGAAAGATGCGGTACTGCACCTGTTGCGCGCCGACCGGCTCTGTGACCCACGCCGAACCCAACGCCGTTGCGGATGGCAGCGTATGGTCAACCGAATTCGTTGGTATGCCCTGTTTCGGCGGCAAGCCCCTACAGCTGCCGAGCAACACTGACAAAGCGAGAGCGAGGATTATCTTCATCAAGCACCTAGCCAAAAGCCATAAAAACATTCGACTGCATCCCATTGGCGTCGACAGTACGATGGTGAGAACGGCGCAGCGACGTTAAACCAGCGCAGGCGTATCTGTCCACGGCCGTTGTGCAGCTTCATACGTACGGCACACCGTCACGATGGCTAAAACGCCATTTGCCGTCAATCATCTCGGCCTTCAAATCATCATCCGGATATCAAACTCGGTTTTGATGCGGTCAATCGGCAAAGCCTAACTCACCCCTTGAACGGCTGACGTTGTGCTCGAAAGCGTTTTTGGCTGGAAACGCCCGTGGATGCTAGGGTTTATACAAATTCGAATATGCTCCCAGTCGCAGTTGCTTTAACGCTTCGATGACTTACGTTTTAAAGCCATGCCCACCGATTCCTCGGCGGGTAGCAAAACCCCGCCCGATGCGCGTTCATCTCGCAAATTCGGAGAGTAGACCCCTTTTATTCCATGCTTTTTATTCCACGCAACCTACACACTGACAAAGTGGTTAACTGGGTGTGGGCGTGCTTGTCGCGCGGCGCTGTGCTTCTTGTGCCAAGCGCTCAAGATACTGTCGAGCAAACTTTTCCGGATCAAAAAAAATTACCCCCAAAACGCGTGGCAACCAAGCGGATGTGCTTATAGACTCTGTGACTGCAATACGCGACGCGTTGCCTTGGCTTTCTACATTACCCAGCCACTGACCGCTGTAGCCGCGAGGGCTGCTGAATTTCAAGTGCAATTCTCGCTCTGTCTGCAGCGTACGGGTGAACTGTATGGTATCTCCGTCGGCTTTGTGCTCAATCCACTGGTCACCTGCGAGTATCTCAATGCGCTGGACATCTGGCCTCCAGCGAGGCTGCCCTTGTACGTCAAGCAAGGTCGCCATCACCACAGCAGCGGGGGCGTTCACCAACTGAGTTGCTTGGCCTTGACGTTCTTTGGGCAAACTCATCGTCCAAAGCAAAAAACCAAGCAGCAATACGCCGACCATCCCAACTAAGATCAAGAGGGTTGTTTTCATACGGCCAATCCTTCCTGTTCGCGCATGGTTGTGATCCACGCCGCATCAAAGCTGAGTTTCTTTAAGATCGGTGATTTTGGCTCGATCACGCGCCAGACCGGGGGGATGTCTTTCAACGCCACCCCCGCCTGCACCTGCTCGAAGCTGTATTCAGTGAGCGTACGCAGAAAAATCGCCGTCGATACAGGGCAGGCCGCATCGCAATGCTGGCGTGCCGCCAATTCGCGGCGCAGTTGCTGAATCGGCAAACTGCGGCCTGCCGGAACCGTCTTGAGGAAGTCGGCTATTTCCTGTGGGCTAGAAATCAACAACTTGGCTCCTTGCGGAACACCGGCAAACGCCTTATCCAAAATCACCGCATGAGGTGGTTTAGCCCGCATCTTGTCAGCCCAAGTCTTTTTTGCTCTTGGCATTGAAAGTCTCCGTTCAAAAAAATGCCATCTTAATTACCAATCCATGAAGTGCAAATAATCTAGGGGTAAAAATTCTCAAACATTTTTTTCTTTCCTGTTTCCCGGCTTATGCGCCACGTTATCCCAGATCTTCTCTATCGCCCTAGTGCCGATAACGACCCAGATCGACCCAGAATCCATCAGCACTAATTTGGTGCAAAACACTCCTGAGGTTAAGAAACTCCATACTGCCCGTGGAAGCGGGCAAGCCCACCTTGCCGGTGACCACCAGACCAAATCGCAGGAATGCAGTACGCACCAAAGTCGCCATTCAGCTCCTCCCGAGCAAAAACTAGCAAGGAGAGAGCATATTGCATTCCAACCTTAGGGCTTTTCAGTAGGCTAACTGCCACTAGAGTAAGGCTTCCCAGATGAACTGGATGAGCTGAATAATCGGGGACGTGAATAATCGGGGACGTACCACCATTATTTTCTCCGCCCCTTGGTATCGCTAGGTTTCTCCGAAGGATGAACAAAACCGATTGGGCGCTTGATTGGCTCCGGCGTTGCCATCAGTTCACGCAGCGCATCAAACATTTGCTTAAGCTGCGCTTTGGTGTTTCTCGCAAAAGCGCAACAAAAGGTGACAGGCTCGACTTTTCTCGCCTCACCCATGCAGCGATTCCAACGCCAACTCCGGAGAAGTTGACACAATCTTGAGCAACACCGCCGCAGGCCCGATCGGTTGGCGTCGTTGCTGCTCCCAGTTCTGTAGTGTCTTGATGCTCACGCGCATGAGTTTTGCAAATTCATCTTGGGTGAGCCCAACGCCCTCCCGTATCGCCTTGACGTCGGTTGGCTCAACTTTGAAGCGGCGCGATGCCTTCGCTTTGCCTTTTGATATCGCCGTGGCCTGCTTCAGGTTTTGCGCAAGGTCTTGAAATAGCTGCTTATCCAATTACGCTGCCAGCAACAGATGCCCCACTGCTTTCTTGGCGAGTTTAACCTTGATCTCGATGTCATAACCCAAGCGATTCAAACAATCCATGAGCTTGCGTTCAGAGATGATCTGAAACTGACCGCGCAACATCAGCGACACTTTTGCTCGCGGAAGCCCCATACGCTCACTGGCTTCAGACTGCGTGAGGCCAAGTTGATCAATCGCTTCGCTAATTTTGATCGCCAAGCCAGATTTTATCTTTAGCGTTTCAGCGTTTGGCAATTCCAGATCAGCAAAAACATTGCCGCTGCTCTCAGCATTAGAACAATAGGGAGGTGCCACTAGTGTTCCGACCCGTTGTCCCGCAAACCACATCACACCGCCCGCACGGTGAGCCTCAGCCCAACTGCTTGCAGAATGGGCAGCAAACTAGATAGCTGCGGATTGCCTTTTTTTGAAAGCGTGCGATAAAGCGTTTCGCGATTGAGCCCCGTCTCATCGGCAATCTTCGTCACGCCACCCCTAGCCGCCGTCACGAGGCGAAGGGCTGCCATAAAGTCTCCCGCATCGCCAGTCTCTAATGCGGCTTCAAGCAATGCGGTCGCGTGCTTGGCGTCGCGCTTTATCCACGCGAGGGTAGCGTCCGTGTGGCTCGTGCTTCGAGGCGCGACGGCAAGGCTCGACTTAGTCGCCGCGCGCTTCATAGTCTTTCCAATATTCGATGGCATTGCGTATGTCCTTCTTTTGTGTGGATTTATCGCCACCACAAAGCAGCAATATGATCCGGCTACCGTCCTTGCCAAAGTAAATGCGGTAGCCAGGACCAAAGTCGAGCTTCAGCTCATGAACGCCGTTCTGCAAATACCTTGTGTTACCAAATAAGCCCCGCGATACCCGTTGAATGCGAATCTCAACGCGCGCCCTTGTTGCGGGATCTTCGAGTGATTCCAGCCACTCCTCAACGAAATCTCGCCCAGCGTCACTAAGATAGCGCCTGACGTCAAACAGCATTATTGTAGCTTAAAAGCTAATTTATGTTTATGCTCAGCCACGCATCGCCTCCACAGCCTGCTCCACCCGTTCCACCGCAATAATCTCGATGCCATCAATCTTCTGCTTGGGCTTGTTGCCCTTCGGGATGATGGCGTGGGTGAAGCCGAGCTTGGCAGCCTCTTTCAATCGCTCTTGCCCGCGTTGTACCGGCCGCACTTCACCGGCGAGGCCGATCTCACCGAACACGACGTGCTTGATCGGCAGCGGTTTGTTCTTGAGGCTTGAGACGATGGCGAGCAACACGGCCAAGTCCGCGCCAGGTTCGTCGATCTTCACACCGCCGACAGCGTTGATGAAAACGTCTTGGTCAAAACACGCGATGCCGGCATGGCGGTGCAATACGGCCAACAACATCGCCAATCGGTTTTGCTCCAAGCCCACCGAGAGCCGCTTGGGGTTCATGTGCGCTTCATCGACCAGCGCTTGAATCTCCACCAGCAGCGGCCGTGTGCCTTCTTGCGTGACCATCACGCAGCTGCCGGGCACATTCGCGCTGTGTGTCGAGAGAAACATCGCCGATGGGTTGGTGACTTCGCGCAAGCCCTTTTCAGTCATGGCGAAGACGCCGATTTCATTGACCGCACCAAAGCGGTTTTTGACGGCGCGAATCAATCGGAAGCTGGAGTGGGTGTCACCTTCGAAATACAACACCGTATCGACCATGTGCTCCAACACGCGTGGCCCGGCGAGAGCGCCCTCTTTCGTGACGTGGCCGACCAACACGATGGTGGTGGCGGTGGATTTGGCAAAGCGCGTGAGATGCGCCGCGCACTCGCGCACCTGTGCGACCGAGCCGGGTGCCGAGGTGAGTGCGGCGGAGTAGATGGTTTGAATCGAATCGATGACGGCGACTTGCGGCTTTTCTGCCGAGAGTGTCGCGACGATTTTTTCGAGTTCGATTTCCGCGAGCAGCTTGACGTCGTGGGTATCCAACGTGAGGCGGTTCGCACGCATGGCGATTTGCTGCGGACTTTCTTCGCCGCTCACATACAGCACGCTCGATGACGCCGAGATGGCGCACAGCGCCTGCAGGAGCATGGTGGATTTGCCGATGCCAGGATCCCCGCCGATGAGCACCACGCCGCCGCTGACCAAGCCGCCGCCCAACACGCGATCGAATTCGCCGATGCCGGTGGGCTGACGTGGGATGTCCTGCGTTTTGACTTTGCTTAAGTTGAGCACCTGTCCGCGTTCGGCATTCACGCCAGCGAGTGTGGCAAAGCGGTTATTGCTTGCGGTTTCCGCGACGGACTCCACCAGCGTATTCCACGCCTGGCAGTGCGGACACTGGCCCTGCCACTTCGGCGACTGACCGCCGCATTCGGTACAGGAGTAGATGGTTTTGGATTTGGCCATTCGGTGTGAGTTAGCGATGGAGATGGTTTAGGCGAAATTGGGGCCCGGACGGGGTTACCCAAATGAGCCGGGACGACGGGCTACAGGGGCGACTGACTCTTATACTGTTAATGTATACAGTATCGCAGAAAGCGCCTGATTCTTAAATCAGGCAGTGCCACGGCCTTGGTGGGAATGGCCGTCACTCCTTAGCGAGATGCGGCTTGATAAGCTCAAGCATTAACTCTGCCGCCTCGTTCGGAACGTAATAATTGTGAACGTGGTCGCCCATGGCGTGGCCCATTGAGCGCATCAATCCTCCAGCTGCGAGGCTTTCACGAGTTGCCGAATCGAGCACGTTATTGTCATTCTTTATGGAGGATTCGACAAGGGTGCAGATATCAGAATACGTAACTCTAGAAACACAGTTCGACAGCGACACAAATTGCCGATAGCTGATTCTTCCCTGCACGAGCGCCGCAAAAAACCAGCCCACAATGGTCGCCTTCTCCATCTCGGACAGTTGGTCGATCAGGAGTGGCAGGTTCTGCTTAACCCTAGTTTGCAGCGCCAAATCCTCTGAGAGCATTTTTCCAAACTTCTCACGCTCCTCCGGCGGGACACTGTCTGCGGGTTGGGCAAACCGACACATCTTTTCGAGAAAAAGTCTATCTCGTACTCCAGTCGCAAGATCCGCCAGACGCACGACCGTGCCAATCACCGGCACTTCCTTAGCAAGCTCTCCCAAGAACAAGTCGTTTGCGATGCCTGAACTCACTAACGCACGGTCTAACGCAAACTCGGAAAAAGTCGAAACGAGGTCAAGCGCATTTTTATCTTTGTTGATCCCACTTGGTTGGCTCATAACTACTCGACCTCCGCCATCGGCACCCGCGGTGCAACGCCGCAGAACAATTCATACGCCACCGTTCCTGCGGCCGCCGCCACTTCATCCGCCGGCAGACCTTCGCCCCACAGACACACCGGCGCGCCGACTTTGGCGTGCGGGATGTCGGTGAGATCGACGACCAGCATATCCATCGACACACGACCGATGGTCCGCGTTCGTTTGCCGCTCACAATCACCGGTGTGCCGTGCTCATTCGTGCCGGGCGCGTGACGCGGATAGCCGTCGGCGTAACCACACGCGACAATCCCAACGCGCATTTTCTTTTGCGCGATAAAGGTAGCGCCGTAGCCGACGATATCGCCCTTCTCGAGTGTTTGCACGCCAATCACTTCAGAGCGCAACGTCATCACCGGCTTCAAGCCGATGTCCTCGGCGGTACGATCGGCAAATGGTGAGGAGCCGTAGAGCATGATGCCGGGGCGCACCCAGTCGAGGTGCGTTTTCTGGAAGCGAAGTAGCGCGGCGGAGTTGGCCACACTTTGCGTGAAGCCCTTTGCTGCCAACACGGGTTTGGCCGCTTTGACGATTTCATCAAAGCGTTTCATTTGCCACGCCACGCCCTGCACACCATCGGCGGTGGCGAAGTGCGTCATCAATGTGACCTTGCGAAAATTTTTGTGGATGGCGGCAAGCTCAATTGCGAAGCCGGACATCGGGCCCGCAAGGCCCAAGCGATTCATGCCGGTATTGAATTTCAAAAATACGTCGAGCGGCGACTGAATGTCGGCATCCGCCAATTGCTTCGCGGCTTCTACATCACGGATGGAGGTGGTGAGTTTGTAGTTGGCGAAGATGTTGATTTCTTCTTCACCAAAAAAACCTTCGAGCATCAAGATCGGCGACTCGATGCCAAGCTTTCGTAGCTGAATTGCGGAATCGAGTTCCAGCGTGGCGAAGCCATCCGCGTCTTTCAGCACCCTAGCCACGCGCGCGAGGCCGTGACCGTAAGCGTTGGCTTTGACGACCGCAAAGACTTTCGATTTCGGCGCGGTGCGCTTGGCCAGCGCGTAGTTGTGCGCGATGGCGGAGAGCGATATGTCGGCGCGAATGGGACGTGTCATTGTCAGCGTTTTAGTGGCCTGTCGCGGCATGCTTGGGCCGGGGACTAGTTTTGGATGCCTTGATGCACTGCGAAATTGGGCCCCGGACGGGGTTACCCAAATGAGCCGAGACGACATCAATTGACAGCACCTCTCGGCGACTAATACCCGCCTCCACCACCGGCGTAGTTTTCAAAGCGCGTGTTTTGCCCCAAGAACGTGAGGCGCACCGTACCAATCGGGCCGTTACGCTGCTTGCCAATAATGATCTCGGCCGTGCCTTTGTCCGGCGTATCAGGGTTGTAGACCTCATCACGGTAGATGAAGATAATGACGTCGGCATCTTGCTCGATGGCACCCGATTCGCGCAGGTCCGACATGACGGGGCGTTTGTTAGGGCGTTGCTCTAACGAGCGGTTCAGCTGCGAAAGGGCTACCACCGGTACTTTTAATTCCTTTGCCAGCGCTTTTAGCGAACGCGATATTTCCGAAATTTCCGTTGCGCGATTCTCGCCGGAAGCAGTGGACGACATCAGTTGTAAGTAGTCAACCACAATCAAGCCAAGGCCGTCGTACATGCGCCACATGCGGCGTGCGCGCGCGCGAAGCTCCAGCGCATTCAAGGCCGGCGTTTCGTCGATGTGAATCGGCGCAGTGTTGAGTTTTACCATCGCTTGGCTAAGGCGATCCCAGTCACGCGCATCAAGCTGTCCGGTACGCAACTTTTGCTGGTCGACCTTCGAAATCGACGACAAGAAACGTCCGGCGATCTGTGTGCCACCCATCTCCATCGAGTAAATCAGAACAGGCAAGCCAAGATTCACCGCGACGTGTTCGGCGAGGTTCAAGCTGAACGCGGTGTTGTGAGTCGGGATGTATTCATCTGTGACATACAGACGTGAGGGATGCGAAACGGAAATACACTGCGTCGCGGCCACACGGGTTGGCACGATGCTCGAAATGTTCAGCCGTTTTCTGCGCTGGCATGATTCCACCGCCCGCGCCTGTTTAGCCAAGAGCAGGAAGAGCGATTTTGGGTTGGCATGGCTGATGTTAACCATAAACGAATGTTCGCCCTGCTTGTTTTCACCAGGGTGCGTGAATCTCGTCCGTTTATCTTTGAGCGTGGCATATGCCCCTAACGAGCGAGCCAACGTCAAAACATCGTTTGCGAGCCGCCAGCTTGACGTCGCAAATCGTACCGCCCCCCACTTCTCAACCCAACCACCGGTATCCAACAGGCCGCGCAAAAGATCGAGACGAGCTTTGCGGTTGGCGAGCAGATAGATTTCTGGAATAAATTTCTCGACGCGGGAAATACCCCATAGGTCGAGCTGACGCAGCGCGTGCATCAACGGGGTGACTTGTGCACCAATCATTGCCGGCTTCTCGGCTAGGGCAAACTCAGCGGCGGTCGGCCCAACCACGCGCCAGTCATCGTGGTGCGCGTGTTTCACATGCAACCCGCCACCGATGCGGGATTGCAGGCGTTCTGCCATCTCTTCGTCCGCTGCGGAGAAAGTGACCGCCGTCGCAGACAGCTTACCGTCTCCCAGAAGGGTACCGAGCACCCATGGGTCAAGCGCTAGCGGTTCGTCATGCCCAAACTCTCCGCTGACTTCATCTACCCAGAGGCGGTTTTTGTAACGCTTCTTGCCGAGCATCTCGCGCAATTTGGCGGTAGTCACTGTACGCGCCTGGCTCCAGTCACGATAACGAACAGTCCAAAGGTGTTCGTCACAACATTCTGTAGACCGCCCATCCGCGAAGCTAATGCGATAAACCTGCCGCTCGCCTTGTGGAAAAATACCCGTAACAATGGACTGGTCGCCGTCGACCGAAGCCACCGCATCACCGAGTTGCAATTGCCCCATCGCCTTCCAGCCGGTGGTGGTTTTGATACGTGCGTCGAGCGGCTGCGCCTTGCCCATTGAGGGCCTTCCCGCAACGATGATGAGGTCGCCGTCCTGCATGCCGGAAGTCATGTTGTCCAGATCAACAAAGCCGGTCTCTTTTCCGACAACCGCAGTTGGGTTCTTGGATAACTCATCCAGACGCGTCATGACTTCACCGAGCAAATCCTCCATTGATTGGAAGCCCTGCGAATGTTTGCGCCCCATCTCGGCGATGTCGAAAATCTTCTTCTCGGCATCATCAAGCAACTGACGCGCCTCGCGGCCACTCGGTGAGTAGGACGAGTCAGCGATCTCCTCTCCGGCGCGTGCGAGTGAGCGCATGATCGAACGCTCACGCACGATCTCGGCGTAGAGGCGAATGTTCGCCGCCGATGGTGTGCCTTCAGAGAGGTTCTGCAAGTAGTTGATGCCGCCAATGTTTTGCAACTCACCGGCCAGCTGCAGCGACTCGGCGACGGTCAACACATCGGCAGGTTTGTTCTGCTCGATAAGCCTGGAGATGGCACGATAAATCTTGCGGTGATCATCTCGATAAAAATCGACATCAGCCACCATATCGCCGATGCGATCCCACGCTTCGTTATTGAGCAACAAGCCCCCCAAAACGGATTGCTCGGCTTCAATGGAGTGCGGCGGGAGCTTCAGCGATGAAACGATGCTGTCGGTGCCGTAATGCGACGGCGAGGATGGTTGGGAAAATACTGAAGCCATTGTATTTATGGGGATTTTTTGGCGTTACGGGAATGAGAAAAACGGTATGTGATGCCTACCAAACCACTGCTATTGTGCACCTAGAGTTATCCACATTCAATGCACAAGTCGGTGTTTTTTCGGCGGACAACCTGTGGATAAATTTCGCTCGCGCCAGTTAGCCGAAACAAAAACGCCGGTCATTGACCGGCGTTTTTGTGATGCATCCACAAACAGCTGACTTCGCGCTAAAGCGAGTATTTGGGCGTCAGGCAAGGCACGAGGAAGTTTTGCGCAGCGACATTGCCGTTTTGGGTAATGAGCGAGCAAAACGACGAGCAACGCAGCATCACGCTCAAAGACGAAGCTTTATACGTGTTCGCCGAGAACGGAAACCGTGATGTGCACCTTTACATCGGTATGCAAGTTCAAGGTGATCGGGAAGTCACCAATGGTCTTCAACGGACCATTAGGCATAACAACTTCTCCCTTCTTCACGTCAAAGCCTTGTTTGGTGAGCGCCTCAGCGATGTCAGAGTTCGTCACCGACCCAAACAAACGACCGTCAACCCCCGCCTTCTGCGTGACTTGCACCAAGTAACCCTCTAGCTTCTCGCCACGACCGACTGCGGCAGCGTGAATTTCAGCCGCTTTCTTTTCCAGCTCAACGCGTTTGGCTTCGAACTCTGCCTTGGCAGATTCGGTGGCGCGTTTGGCTTTGCCTTGCGGGATCAGAAAGTTACGGGCATAGCCGTTTTTGACATTCACGACATCGCCTAGCGAACCAAGGTTTACAACTTTTTCCATCAAAATGATCTGCATGTTTTTCTCCTATTCCGTTCTGCTTAGCGATTTGGGTGCAGATCGGTGTAGTGCAGCAACGCCAAGAAGCGCGCGCGCTTGATTGCGACATCCAGCTGGCGCTGATACTTGGCTTTGGTGCCGGTAATACGTGCCGGGATTATCTTGCCATTTTCGTTGATAAAGTCTTTCAGGACGCCGATGTCTTTGTAATCAATTTGTACAACTTTTTCAGCGGTGAAACGGCAGAACTTCTTGCGACGGAACAATCCGCGATTGGGATTGCGCTTGTCATCTTTCTTACTATCCTTACCGCGACGGGGTCCGGGACGTGGCATGTTTAACCTCTTTGTTTAGTTTGTTGGGAACCGAAGGCGCGCTGAGTCAAAGATGACTAAGCGGCGGCAGCTTCTTTAGACGCATCTTTGACATCAACCGACTTCGACTTTTCTTCCTTCATCATCGGTGACGGACCAACTTCAGCAGATTCTTTCGCCACAGTGAGGTGGCGAAGAACGGCGTCGTTGAATTTGAATGCGTGCTCGAGTTCTTCCAGGGTGGCCTGGTTGATTTCGATGTTCATCAACACATAGTGGGCTTTGAACACTTTGGCGATCGGATATGCCATCTGGCGACGGCCCCAATCTTCAATGCGATGGACTTTGCCACCACCTTGAGCGACCAATGCCTTGTAGCGCTCGATCATGGCGGGAACTTGCTCGCTCTGATCCGGGTGCACGATAAAAACGATTTCATAATGGCGCATAAAATCTCCTTCTGGGTCAGGCACTTACGTGAAACTCACAGGAATTTCACGATTCGTACCGGTTAAGCCTGCGGCAATGCGCACCGCCGTCAGGCAAGGGGTTTCAGGTTGTGTTTCAGGTTGTTCTTGTGCCAAAGCCGTTGCCGACGTTTAGCCAAGCCCATCATTATGGCCGGAAATACCAAGAAAATCAAACACTTCATGGTTGCCGATCACAGCGGCAAAACACCTGGCAAAAAAAAGCCCGCCGATTGGCGGGCCAATTGCTGAAATCTCCAACCGATTATTTCTTCAGTTCACCGGCAGCCGCCTGTTTTGCGACCTTCGCAAAATCACCTGCTTTGATGAAGGTGATCTTGGATGGGTCGATGTATTTGCGGAACGCCGCCGATACATCTTCGGCTTTGAGTGCACTGATCTTCGCTTCAATATCGGCGCTGAAAGCATAGGTACGCCCCAGATACGCGTTCGACGCCAGTCCACTGGCTAGGCTGTCGTCCTGAGCACGAGCTTGCAGGCGTTGCTGGAGCAATCCCGACTTGGCAGCGACAACTTCAACCGGTGTGAAGCCATCCTTGATCGCTTTGTTGACCTCATCTTTAAATGCCAGCTCAACCTTCTCGGTATTCTGCGGCGCAGATATGGCGAAGCCGATCCAAGCGGCGCCGCGATCGGTCGAACCCACATTGAGCTGTGATCCTGCGCCATAGCTCAAACCGTCCTTCACGCGGATACGTGCCGTGAGACGCGAATCAAAGCCGGATTGCCCCATGATGTAGTTGGCGATCAACAACGCGGGATAGTCGGGATCGGTATCCTGCATGTCGATATTCACGCGCGCCAGGAACATTGAGTTTTCCTTGTCTGGCGTCTCGATAGAGCGATTAACGGGCGCGATGTCTTTGTACGGCGAACTCAAGCGCACATACGGCACACCGCCCTTCCAATCGGCAAACGACTCGCGAATCGCCTTCAGCACTTCAGCTTCGTCGAAGTCCCCGACAATCGCAATCTCGCCTTTCTCCGCCGCATAGAACTTTTTGTGGAATGCGCGAATCTGCTCAAGCGTAACCGCACGGGTGTCGGCTTCGGCTTCCTCAATGGAGCTAGAGTAACGCACGTCGCCCTTCGGGAAGATGTTGAAGTGCTGCCCCAACATCACACTCGCGAGCGCCCGAGGGTCGCTCTTCTGTGATTCGATTCCCGTCAGCGTTTGCTTCTTGAGTTGTTCAAACTCGCTTTCCGGGAACGATGGCTCACGCATCACGTGTGCAGCGAGCTTGATTGTCTCTACCAGGTTCGGGCGCGTGGTTTGCCCGCTGGCAGAAAGACCATTGATGCCACCCGCGACTTTTAACCTCTCAAGTTCATCGGCCAACTGCGTACGCGTGAACTTGGTGGTGCCGCGCGACAACATCTGACCAGTCATCGCCGCCACAGTCGCTTGTCCGAATAACGACTTCTCATCGCCGCTACGGAAGCGCACGCTGAAGTTAACCTGTTCGCCTTTGTTTTTCTTCGTCAGCAGCGAGACCTTGATGCCACCAATATCCACGCGCTTGGTACGCTTATCGATATTGGCTTGCGACGGATCAAATGCCTCTGCATTGGACACGGTTTGTTTACCCTTGAAGCCCTTCAGCACCTCGGCGGCCGTCGGTGGTGCGGGAATCTCAGCGCGCTGCGGGTTGTCCTCCGGTTGGAAGATACCCACCACACGGTTGTCACGTTTGTAGTACTTCGCCGCGGCCGTCTTGACCTGATCAACGGTCACCAACTGCGCGTCGTCACGATCTTTGAAGAACAGGCGCCAGTCACCCAGCGCAATGAATTCGGATAATTCAAGACCGATCTGCTCGTGGTTGTTCAGTGTACGCTCGGCACTATTGGCGGCATTCTTGCGTACCCGCTCCATCTCGTCGGGCGACGGTGGATTCTTGAAAAACTCCTCGACGATCTTGGTCATTTCGGCTTGCACTGGCTCAACCGGCTCGCCCTTCTTCACAATGGCCGCGATTAAGTGCAAACCGCCGTCCGCCCCGGGGTAGGGGAAACCAAAGACTTGTGCTGCCTTGCCGGTTTCAACCAAGGCCTTGTGCAGTCTTCCTGTCGGGGAATCAGTCAGTACAAAGTTGACGAAGTCGACGACGCTCTTGTCCGGATGCAAATTCGACGGAACTTTGTAGCCGAACATGACAATCTGTATATCTCCCTTGCGACGGACAAAAAACTGACGTTCGCCGTCCTGGGTCGGCTCGACCGTCCAGAGCTTTGGCAGCGCACGCGTGGGTTTCGCAATCGCGCCAAAGTATTTCCCCACCCAACCGAGTACTTTTACTTCGTCAAACTTACCTGCGACCAATAACACGGCGTTATCCGGCTGATAGTACTGGCGATAAAAGGCCTGTAGGTTTTCGATCTTGACGTTCTCGATATCGGAGCGGTTACCGATGGTCGCGTTGCCGTAGTTGTGCCAGTCATAGGCGACCGATTGCATGCGCTTGATCATGACTTGGAACGGCTGATTCTCGCCGGACTCATACTCATTGCGAACCACGGTCATTTCCGAGTCAAGGTCCTTTTTCGCGATAAACGAGTTCACCATCCGGTCCGCTTCCATTTGCAGCGCCCATTCGAGATTCTCATCACTGGCTTGGAAAAGCTGGTAGTAGTTGGTGCGGTCCAGCCAGGTCGTGCCGTTCCAACGCATGCCGCGTTTGTTGTGCTGTTGCGCGATATCGGGATTCTTCGGCGTGCCCTTAAACAGTAGATGCTCAAGCAAGTGAGCCATGCCGGTCTCGCCGTAGTTCTCGTGTTTAGAACCCACGAGATAGGTGATGTTGACGGTAACCGTCGGTTTAGACTGATCTGGATAGAGCAAAACCGTCAGGCCATTGGGCAGGCGATACTCGGTAATGCCTTCAACCGAAGCCACTTTCTCCGGTGCCAGCGGCTTATTTGCGGCAACGGGCGGTTTTGCAACTGACGATGCGGCGGACTTGGCCGCCGGTTTGCTGACCGCCGCAGCAGCCGACTCCACTTTCTGCGCCCAAGCGCCGGAGACGGTAAGAGCGGCGACCAATGCGAGTGCCGACGGTGCGACGAATAGACGCTGTAGGCTACGTTTTGCAGACATGGACGATCCTTCAGGAAGTAAGGTAGCGGGATTTTAGCCTTACACCGGCCGCGCATCGACGAGGTTTGTGATCAACCCCCATTATCGCGCGATGAAATGCAGGCTGGTCACCCTGCAAACCGGCAAACTCGCCATTCTGCGGGCATCTTCAGGCATTTTCGTCCCAAACTATCCGCTCCTTGGCGTGTTTATAATTCTGACAATCATCTTCGCGGCGCGAGGTTAGCGGCTACTGGGCAGCGCGATTCGTTGCCGCCGTGCCTCAAACAAACATACGCCCGAGGCGACCGAGACGTTCAGGCTCTCGACCGAGCCCGACATTGGAATGGAAACAATTTCATCGCATGTCTCGCGCGTGAGTCGCCGCAATCCTTCGCCTTCCGCCCCAAGGACCCAGGCGAGCGGCCCGGCGAGTTTGGATTGGTACAGGGTGTGTTCGCCCCCCTCATCGGCACCAATTACCCAGATATTGCGATCCTTGAGCTCGCGCAGGGTGCGCGCGAGATTGGTCACCACGATGTAGGGCATGTTCTCGCCCGCACCACTGGCCACCTTCATCACCGTTGCGTTGAGTCCGACCGAGCGGTCTTTGGGAGCAATGACGGCATGTGCACCGGCGGCATCAGCAACACGCAAACAAGCGCCAAGATTATGCGGGTCGGTCACCCCATCCAACACCAACAATAGCGGCGGGCCTTGTACGGTTTCGAGGACGTCATCAACAAACTGCGGCAGCTGAAATGGGCGCGCCATGGCCACCACGCCCTGATGCCGCGCGTTTCCCGTCATGCCGTCAAGCCGCTTGTTGTCAACCGCCAACACGCGAACTTTTTTTTCTTTGGCAATCGCAAGCAGACGGTCGAGCCTCGCGTCGCTACGCCCTTCGCGCGCGGCACTGATAAACATTTCTTCAACCGTATCAGCGCGCGTCTTCAGACGCGATGCCACCGCGTGAAATCCAAACAACACTTGGGGCTTCATTATCTAATCTTCTTCGGGGGAGCAAACAATTTTCTTGCGCCAGCTGACTTTCGCGATGCGGGCTTGGCGCTTTTTTCCGCCACTTTCGGTGTCGACGTGGATGCTCGCGCAGATGCCGCTTGCGGCAATTTTTTCGGCGAAATCTTGCCGTAACGACTGGGTGGCGTGCCGCCAACCAGGCCGGCGAGCGGGGTAGTAGGCGGGTTCGCGCTCGAAACCGTCATTACGATTTTCTGGCTTGCGCCGTCGGCAGGAAGAGCGGGAGATATCGCTGCGGGTGGCGCGACCAACGTCGGTGGATTCAAGCTGGCACGGCCTTCCTGTCGCTGCGGTAACGCCAGCGCAACTTTGGGTGAAGTGGAAACGACACCGGGTTTGTAATCAGGCGCGTCCATCGCAGCAATTTCTGCGCGCGAACGAATGCGCTCAGCGGCGAGTGTGAAATCAATCTTCGACGTCTCAATATCCACCCGCACCACCTTGATGTTAACGCGGTCGGCCAACTGGTATTTCTTGCGGGTACGTTCACCAACAATCTGATGCCGGTCTTTGTCGAACTTGAAATAGTCTTGACCGAGGTCCGAAATGTGCACCAAGCCTTCGACGTATACATCATCAAGCGCCACAAAAATACCAAAACTCGTGACTGAGGAGATCGTTCCGGCAAAGGTCTCGCCAAGGCGGTCCTTCATGTAATAACACTTGAGCCACGCCACCACGTCGCGGGTGGCATCGTCGGCACGGCGCTCGGTCATCGAACATTGCTGCCCCAGCGCGTCCCACGACTCTTTTGGGTCGTAGACGTCGTTACGCAGGATGGCTTTAATCGCACGGTGCGTCAGTAAATCCGGGTAACGGCGGATCGGCGAGGTGAAATGCGTATATGCCTCATATGACAAACCAAAATGTCCGACATTCTCTGGCGAGTACACCGCCTGGCGTAACGAGCGCAGCAACACGGTATTCAGTAAAGGTTCATCCGGGCGGCCTTTAATCTTGACAATCAAGGCCGCATAGTCCGAGGGGCTCGGGCTCTTGCCGCCACCAAGCGACAAACCAAAATCTTTCAGCATGCTGCGCAGTTGTGCCAACTTCTCTTCGTTCGGCCCCTCATGCACACGGTACAACGCGGGGTGTTGGTGTTTAATAAGGAAGTTCGCCGTCGACACGTTTGCCGCCAACATACATTCTTCAATCAGGCGGTGCGCATCGTTACGCTTTAGCGGCACGATTTCGGCAATCTTGCCGTCTTCGGTAAATCGCATTTCCGTTTCCGAAGCTTCGAAATCAATTGCGCCACGTTTGTGACGCGCCGCAAGTAACACCTGAAATACCTCATCCAAATGACGGATGTGCGGGAGCAGCTTTTCCTCAATGCCATGATCCGGCTCATTTTCATAGAGATACTTCGCCACCTTGGTGTAGGTCAGACGCTGCTGTGAATGAAACACCGCCTCATAAAACTTGTAATGCCTAACCTCGCCTTGCGCCGAAATTTGCATTTCGCAAACCAGCGCCAGACGATCCACGTGCGGATTCAACGAACACATTTCGTTGGACAACGCCTCGGGCAGCATCGGAATCACGCGGCGAGGAAAGTAAACCGAGTTTCCACGCAGCCGTGCCTCACGATCGAGCGCACCGCCATGTTTCACATAGTGCGAGACATCGGCAATCGCGACGTATAACTTAAAGCCTTTACCCTGGCGCTCGGCGTATACCGCATCGTCAAAATCCTTTGCTGTCTCACCATCTATGGTGACAAACGGCAGAGCACGAAGATCCTGTCGCCCTTCACATTCCTTCGCGGTAACTCTTTTCGGCAGCTTCTTTTCGAGCGTGAGAATTTCGTCAGACCATTCGTATGGCAGATCGTGTTTGCGTAACGCAATCTCGATTTCCATACCGGGGTCCGCATAATTACCCAATACTTCGATGACACGCGCCACCGGCTCTGAATTCTTCGACGGCTGCGCGACCAGTTCGACCATCACTACTTGGCCGGGTGCCGCTTTCATGTCATAGCCGGGTTCGACGAGGATGTCCTGGCTGATGCGCTTGTTTTCAGCAACCACAAACAGCACACCGTGTTCTTCAAACAAGCGTCCAACAACCCGAGTGTTCTTGTGTTCTAAGATCTCAATGATCGACGCTTCACGACGCCCGCGGCGATCGACACCGATCTCGCGCACCAGTACACGATCACCGTCGAGCACTTTTTGCATTTGTTTCGGGCCGAGGAACAAATCTTCTGATTTGTCGTCCGGCACCAAGAAACCAAAACCATCTGGGTGCCCTTGTACACGCCCTGCGATGAGGTCCATCTTTTCCGAGAGGCCAATCGCACCGCGACGATTCTTCATCACCTGCCCGTCGCGCTCCATGGCATTCAGGCGCCGCGTAAACCCATCAATTTCCGCCTCACTGATCTCAAGCGCGACGGCGAGTTCATCTTCCATCATCGGCACACCGGCTTGGGTAAGCACGTCCATGATGAGTTCGCGCGATGGTATTGGGTTCTCGTACTTCTCCGCTTCGCGCGTGGCGTGTGGATCGCGGCCACGACTTGGTGCATGGGCAACACTCGCTGGTTTTATCAGCATTGGTGCCGCGAAGGCAACCTCTGTGTCACTCAGTTTGCGCGTGCGGGCAGGCTGCTTCGCAATCACCGCGTGGGCGTTGCGCTTTTGTTGGGCTTTGGTTGTCTTCGGCTTTTTAGTGGACAAGTGGCTGGCTTTTGGCTATTATCTGCGTTCATTTTACGCGGATAGTCCCACTAGTACTTGGGTATTTCTGGCGTCAGAGAATCGTTGTCCCAGTGAACGAGCCATACCTGATACGTTCACGAGTTTATGCCCAGGTGGCGGAATTGGTAGACGCACTAGGTTCAGGTCCTAGCGGTGGCAACACTGTGGGGGTTCGAGTCCCTTCCTGGGCACCAAAATGAAATTAAGCCGCGAAAGCGGCTTTTTTCATTTTGTGACAGGGAGCGAATGCCCTGCGGCATTCGCGCAAGGGGCTCGAAAGCTGACGGCGATACTCAGAGCGAACAACGTGAAGCGACGAGCCGCCGCAGCGGGGTCGCCGGAGGTGACCGAGTCCCTTCCTGGCACCAGTACGGTATGAAAAGCGGTGATTAGTGTAGGTTTGTGAGAGTGAGCAATACACAAACCGCCACTTATCACGGCTTGTTTACGTTAATCTCTCCGACATAGCTCCGACATAGCTCCGACAGAGATTCCGACAAAGGTGAGGCATGGCGTATTTCAGGAAGCGCGGCGACGCATGGCAGGCCGAAGTCAAGAAGGTATCGCCACCACTCTACGCTTCCGACACGTTTCCGACCAAGGCCGCAGCGGGTCAGCTTAAGCGAGGGTCAGGCCTCGCTCGATGGCCGACACTACTGCATAGAGTTTAGTCCGAACGCGTTTCCCTCTGTATCCATGCACATCGTTACCCAGCCGAACTGACCGATGGAGAACTTCGGGCGCAATACTTGGCCGCCTGCAGCTGCTACGCGTGCTTGTTCAACTGCACAGTCATTTACGCTGAAGTAGACCATGGTCCCGCCAAGGCCCGGACGAGCGTGGGGCGATTTGACAAGCGCCCCTGCTGCGCCATAAGCGCCCATATCGCCGGAGAAGCTTCGCATTGTGGTTTCTCCAGTCGGATCGCCAATCGGCTCCAACCGGACTTGAAGGACAGCTTCGTAAAAATGCGTTGCGCGTTCGATGTCGTCTACATACAAATCGAACCAGCCAATCGCGTTCGGCTTACCCATCGCAAACTCCTTGAGTGAAAGTGGAACTTGGACGATAGCGGGCTCGCGACAAGCAGTCTTGTACAAATCAGACACCGAACCGCTTGCGGTACTGTACTGGCGTGTAGCCTACGGCATGCCGAAACGCGTTCGTGAAGTGGGCCTGATCGGCGTACAAGTCGAGGTAGTGCTTTCGGAAGGATTGCTGCAAGCGCAGGACCTTGAGGAAGTCATGCGGAGCGAAGCCGGTAACCTCCTTGAGTTTGCGCTGTAGCTGCCGCGGAGACAATTCAGCCAGCGCCGCCATGTCCGCCACCGACCGTATGGCGTCGACTCTCGACAAGATGCGCGCCGTAAGTGGATTCGCACGGACAAAGCCATGCGCAAGACACCAACGCAAAAGTTCCGACAGGAGCTGTGGCATGTCTTCGAACTTCATGCCAATGAGTCGTCGTCCGGTCTGCGTTAACGGTAACGCCCCTTTGTACGGCGAGCCTACGTAGCTGCTCGAGAGTTCGGTGGCGTCCCCCTGCCATACCCCTGGAAAGAGTTGCACGCCAACGTAGTGGAACGACTTGCCCAGGTTGAGTGTCGTTGCTTCGGAGTGCAGCGCTGTAACTCCTGCAATACTGGTATCCACAAGATTGAGCAACAGATTCACACACGCATCCGGTAGTGCGTGGTACTGGAACTCTTCGGACAGTTCTGCCAGCGTGCGGAGCTCCCAAAAGCAGTGCACAACGTCTGTCAGGTCATCAATAGGCCGAAGCTCTGTGTAGCGCACATCCGATCCTCTAACCGAGAATCCATCTTGAACTGGCGAATACATGGGACTGGGTAAAACGGACTGGCGATGTTGCGGCGAGCCGGAAGCGCGGATTGCGAGACCCAACGAAGTTCAGCGGTTGACGCGGCGTTATGCGTCAATTTGCTGCAACACCTGGTTAGAAAAGCTTTGCCGATAATGGAACGAACGACTGGCACGGCAAGCACGGACCAAAAAGATGCTTTACGCATGGCAACATGATTAAAGCATAAGCGCATGACATGAATTTCAGACATTTTTAATGGCACGTCTTTTGTCGCCACGTGTAGCTGAGCGTGGAGCCAAACTCGACGGTTTTTCGATCAAGCGGCCAGAAGCATGTTTATGTAGGACACTGGCGATGAACGTTTGATATGGAATACCCTCTTCCAAGGCCCGTGCTTGAATATCCAAGAGATCTGGCGAAGATAGCCGAATATTAATTCGCCTATCCTTGATAAAGGTAGCAGAAGCAGCTGCTTTGAATCTGGCCAATTTTGCTTTTGATGGCGAAACGGACTTCATCATACCTTTGTCGTACTTGCTCAAAATTTCTTGATCATAGGGCTCAATTTTTTCATCTGTCTAGCTCCTCAAGTAAAGCCGAGTCGCTTTTCTACTCGGAACCACGGTTTTAAGAAAGTAGTAGTCCGGCTCTTCATCATAGGGAGCCAAATTCACCGTCCCCTGTCTCAGGCTGTTACGATTTCGTTAAACAAATCGGGATGCCGAATAGCCAACAAGGCGAAGAGGTGGTGCACTGCCCTTCCCTCGCCGATATCAAAGGTAGGATGGCTAGCGACGTCACTGGCTTTGCGAAATCGATAAGCTTCTGCATTTCGGTAGTGAATGTAGCGAGGCCATCGCGCCCGCGCGAACGATGCAGCTACGCCGCCAGTTCGAGCAGAAAGCGAATGTCGCCGAATTACTGGCGAGCACCCTATGCGACCAAGCCGAACAAGGCCTTGCGCTCTTCAATGCCGGGTACTGCGCTAAGCAGGAAAGTGGAGACGGCGCTTGGCTTCGCGCTCGCCCGCGCGTGTCGCGGTGCTGCCGAGCTTGGTCAGTACCTTGCCGATTTTTTCTACCAAATCATCCATGCTGACGACGCCGACCAATGCGCCAGTCTTGTTGACTACCGGCAGACGGCGTGCGCCGTACTCGCACATCTTGTCCATCACGTCCTCAAGCGACGCAGTGTCACGCACTGTGACGGGCTGATCGGTCATCAACATTTCCGCCGTCACCACTTCTGGGTCGAGTCCCAAAGCGATACCGCCAACCACGATATCGCGGTCGGTCAGTACGCCGACGGGTTTGGTCTCGTCTTGGTCATCCATGATTACCAGAGTGCCGACATGCTCCGCTCGCATCAACGCCGCCGCATCCCTGATATTCATATCACGCGTTCCGGTCACGACCGGACGTTTGTTCGGTCTGGAAATCTTCATGTGCAAACTCCCTGTATCTTTAGATTATTGGCAACGTATAGATCGCGACGCGTCAGCGGTAAGACGTTGGCAGCGGCACCGCGTTTGGATAGCAGTACCTGATAGACGCCGACATCACCCTCTTCAAAATGTAATGCGCACGCCGCCATGTAGAGCCGCCAGATGCGATAGGTGCTTTCGTCCGCGTAGCGTACTGCCTCATCGTGCGACTGCTCAAGGCGCGAAACCCAGTGCCGCAGGGTCATCGCATAGTGAGGTCGCAGCCCTTCCACATCCCAGACCTCCCACTGCGCACGCTCCATCTCGCGCAAAATATTGCTGATGGTATCGAGTTCGCCGCCGGGAAATACATAGCGATTGATAAAGCGCGTCGATAATTGTGCACGCCAGCCTTCCTCATCGTGCGTAATGCCGTGGTTGAGGAACAGCCCACCCGGCTTCAACATCCGGTATACCGCAGAAAAGTACCCTCCCAAGTTGCTTAATCCGACGTGCTCAAACATGCCAACGCTGGCGACCTTGTCGAATTCCTGCGTGACATTAAGATCTCGGTAGTCTCGTTTTTCAACGCAAACCAATTCGCTTAGCCCTTCCGCCGCGACCCGGTGAGTAGCAAATTCGTACTGGCGCTGGCTCAATGTGATTGCTTTTACCCTGACGCCATAGTGTCGCGCCGCCCAAATGGCCAGTGCACCCCAACCGCAACCAATGTCTAGCATCTGCTCACCCTGCTTCAGACGCAATTTGCGGCAGATGTGATCGAGTTTGTTGCGCTGTGCATCCAGCAGCGTATCGGTGTCGCTTGTGAAGTAGGCACACGAATACACCATTTCTTCGTCTAACCAAGTGCGATAAAAGTCATTGGAGACGTCATAGTGAAATGCGATAGCTTTCGCAGGCCGGCGTTTCGCATCGTGATGACCGAGCCGACGCAGCGCATTGCCTCCCCCTGATAGTGCGTCGCTAGCTTTTTCCTCCTGCGGCAACCGGGGCAGCGCCATCAGCGTCGACAACCAATGTTGCGGGGTGCGTATGCCTGCCATCAAACTCTTGCGCAAACCGAGCGCACGATAAAGGTCGCCTTCGATGTCAATCTCGCCGCAAAAATAGGCTTCTGCGAGGCGTAACGGGTTTCTAAACAAAGCTAGGCTGCTAAGTACCGCAGGTGATTGCACTACCAACGTAAAGTCGGGCTTGCCCGCGCCCATCGTTACCGTTTGACCACTGCCAAGTCTGACTGCCATCGTTTGCGGATAGCCGTCAAATAGCAGCTCGACAAATCTGGTCAAAGCGGCGTTACGCTCCAGCGCAATCGATACCGATGTTGAATGTGGCACCACGATCATCCCCTACACGCATCTTGAAAAGCATTCACGATACGCGCGGAAGACAGTCCCGCATTGAGAAATCGCAAAACTCCGGCTCGGTAGCCGACAGTGGCGTCACAACCTCGCTTGCGAGGCTGCCTTGGCGGATCACCGTGCAGCCTTTCAAACCAAGCCCGTAGGCTTGTCGATAGAGGTCATCAAATCGTGAGCGGTCGATGCTTTGTGCGACACTGATGGTTTTTGATATCGCACTATCTACATACCGCTGCAGCACGGACTGCATCGCCAACTGTGAATCAGCATCGACACCGCTTGCGGCGAGGAGAGCTGGTGTCGGCTTCGCCCCACGTCCGAAACGAGTATGAAGTTGTTGCCAGGCGTAGTCCTCGATTTCCCATTCGCGCATGTTGCCATGACGATCGACGACGTTGCGCTTCGCTATTCCAGCAAAGACCGGCTCGATGCCACTCGACACATTATTCGCCAGCAGACTGATCGACCCGGTTGGAGCGATGGCGAGCAGATGACTGTTACGAATGCCATATTTGCGAATGGTCGCAACAATATCAGCAGGCAATGCAGAGACGAATGGTGCCGCGCAATACGATTCAACGTCAAACGCTGGAAACGCGCCGCGCTCTCGCGCCAACACGGTCGATGCACGATAGGCGGTTTGGCAAATCAACGACATGACATGCTCTGCAGCATCCCGCGCTTCGGTCGACCCATATTGCAGGCCGAGCATTGCCAATGCATCGGCAAGTCCGGTGATGCCGATACCGAGACGCCGTGCACTGCGCGCCACCTCGGCTTGCTTTGCAAGTGGAAACGCTGAAACTTCGTAGACGTTGTCGAGCATGCGCGTCGCAATAACTGTAGTACTGGCGATGCCGGCGAAGTCGAGATGCGCATTCCTCTCAAATGCGTCAACCACAAACTTTGCCAGATTTATCGAACCTAGATTGCACGCGCCATACGCAGGCAACGGCACTTCTCCGCAGGGATTGGTCGCATGAATCTGTTCGCAATAGGCGAGATTATTTAGGCGACGCACGCGGTCGATAAAAATTACCCCAGGCTCGGCAGACTCATATGCCGCATCCATCAAGCGCTGCCAGAGTTCGCGCGCCCGCATCACGCAAACCGTTCGATTCACGGTGCCCGCTGTGGCGAACACCAAAGGCCACGCGGCATCGTTTGCCACTGCATGCATCAATGCATCAGAAACCAGTACAGAAAGATTGAAATGTGTGAGCGTTTGGCTACGCCCATGCCGTGATCGCTTGGCATCGATGAACGCCAAAACATCAGGATGATCGTCGCGTAACGTCGCCATCATCGCGCCGCGCCGGGGGCGACTGTCTGTAGTCGCCGCGCATGCGGCGTCCCAAAGTTTCATCACCGCCTCCACTCTGCCCGAAGCATGCTCTGCATCTAGGGAGGCATATGCTTCGCGTGATACCAGCGAAAAATTGCAGCCGATGCCACCGCCAGCTTGCAAGGTGAGCATGCTTTCTTGCAGCCGCTCCATCATCGTCAGCGTCTCGCTCGGAATCTGATCCATGACGAAGCAGTTGAAAAGCGTGGTTTCAACCGAACCGCTTATGCCTGCATTGGCAAGCACACGCCCGCCAGGTAAAAAACGGAAATCTTTCAGCGCGTGCAGGAAGCGTCGCGCCCATTCGTCTTGATGCGAAGCCTCGGCTTGAGCAAGTGCATGCGCAACTCTCTCCCACGTGTCCTCGATGCGTGTCTCCAAGCTAATCCCCGCGTCGCGCCCAGCGCGATAGCGGTTTCTCCAAACCCATTCGGAAATGGGCTGAGTGAAGGCGCTAAAGACAGTGTCACACACTGGATTCTACCCACTCATAATGTCAGGTCATGACGTGGTGTGTCGCTCAGCGCTTGGCCACTCACAGCGGGAAAGCGACTTGGGCTAGTTCATCAATAGCGCTACTTACCGACAAAATGACAGAAACTAGGCAGTCATGAAAACACAGGTGGTTCATATGCGCCCTTTTCCTAAACGCTCTCAATTTACAGTGAGCCGCTTGGCTCTGGCGTTGGCTCTTTTCGGCAATTTCAATTGCAGGACGCCATTTTCGTATTTGGCGTCGGCCTTGGCCTCGTCGATTTCCTGCGCGAGCGACAACTGGCGCAGCGCCCTGCCATAGTAGCGTTCGCTACGAAGCACCTTGCCATTGTCCTTCACGTCGCGCTCATTTTTCACTTCGGCGCTGATGGAAACGACCCCTCCATTGATTTCGATATCGATGTCGTCTTTTTTCGCACCGGGAATTTCGGCCCGGATCGTGTAAGCATCGTCACTCTCCTCGACATCAATCTTGATCTGCGGCTCATTGGTATCAATGTTGAAACGAATCGGTTGTAGAAAACCGCGGAAAACATTTTCAAACGGTTCTGCACTGAATGGATCATACAATTTGATATTGTTCATAGCCTGCTCCTGTAAATGTGAAGTTAAACGATGTTGAGATGGTTGGAAAGTTGATGGCCATACAGCACATCAGCTTCGCCTACGTTTGATGCAGTGTATGCCGCTCGCCGCAAAACACTTTGCGCAAAATCAACTCTGTGCAATGTCGTTGGCGTGTCGGGCATGCAGGCACCCCGCCTTGCTTACCTTATAATGCGTTAGTCACTTGACTTTCCCATGGCTATGATTACCCTGCTAATTGCGGACGACCACACGATCATGCGCGATGGCCTCAAGCGCATTCTTGAGGGGCATGGTGACCTGCAGGTGGTCGGCGAAGCAACAGACGGCAACCAAGTTGTCACTTGGGTGCGCAAGGGTGGGTTTGATGTGCTGCTGCTCGATCTTTCCATGCCAGGGAAGAGTGGGGTTGAGTTGATCCGTCAGGTGCGGCGCATAGCACCGCGCCTGCCGATATTGGTGCTCACGATGCACGAGGAAGAACAGTTCGCGGTTCGCACCATCAAAGCGGGAGCCTCCGGCTATATCACCAAAGAGACAGCGGCAACCATGTTGGTAGACGCCATCCGGCGCGTTGCGTCTGGGCGGCTTTTCATCAGCCCCGCTGTCGCTGAACAACTTGCCTTGAGCGTCGGTAGCAGTGATGCTGAAACGCCGCACAAACAATTGTCCGACCGCGAATATCAGATTTTTCGCAAGCTCGCAGCCGGTCAATCAGTATCCGGCATTGCCCATGAACTGCACCTGAGCGTTAAAACGGTGAGCACGCACAAAACGCGCATCGCACAAAAGCTCGACACCAAGTCGCTCGCTGACATGGTCAAGTACGCCATCGCCCACGGCCTGCAAGACGCCGACTGAATGTATCCCCGCGCTATGCTGCGCTAGTGCACCAAGCCACTGGCTACGTGTGCTAATCGGCGCATGATAGTGCGACCCATATCCGATTGTAAGC
Organism: Rhodocyclaceae bacterium; assembly: GCA_020247395.1. GTDB lineage: Bacteria > Pseudomonadota > Gammaproteobacteria > Burkholderiales > Usitatibacteraceae > UKL13-2. Next base: position 29,109 of record JADCJC010000007.1, on the reverse strand, counting down.
AACAATTGTGGCACCGCTTCCAAGCCAAGCTCCATCGACACCCCAGCTGCATCATCACCCTCCCCTAGCAGCGGGGTCCTCGGGTGAACTGACATGCCGTGCGCACTCAGCTTCAACCACATTCGCTGAAGCTTCCGCCCCGCTTTGACCGATCCAGTGACATCCGGTCGACCTGTCAACACCAGCCAACCCCCCTTCCTCACCCTGGTAACTACCAGCTTGCTGCCCGCTTCACGAAACGACTTACTCAGCACCTCAACACCGTTTCGCGATCGTAGAAGTTGCGTACATGCCGCCCCACCGGGCCGGTGATATCCGTGCTCACCGACGTCTATCCGCTACGAAAGTGCAGCTCATCGGCCTTGGTCCAGCGAATCCAATCGGCGAGTTCCACCCGCGTATGAGCGCGTTACGCCTGACTGAGATTCGACTCGACTTTCGCGTGCGAGAAGTAGTCCGCCGCAGTAGTGCCGAGAGAAACTACATCAGCTCTTGTACGCCCTACGTTGCCTCAAGAATGGCTAACGGTGTGATGACATCGCTGCGTTCGCCTGCATGGACGGTCCGCCGAGATTCCATCAATGCCAGCGACGATTTGGGTAGTCTGCTTCTCCGATGATTACGCAATCGCAAATCAATTAATTGGCCACCGCTCGCATTGTCGGCGATTGCTCGAGACTTTACTTACTCTATTTAGTTTCACAAAAAAGACAAAATTTGAATCGTACCGGGCGCACAAAGAGCAAGTCTGACCGCGAGCAAACAGTTATCGCCTTGCACGTGACCACTTGGACATTGGAAAACGCTGATGACTGTAGGACGATTCCTACGAGACGATCCGTTGATTCCTACAGCCGTTTTCAGCATCTGCCGATAGTTCCTTAATCGGCGAATGGTAATACTAGTCAAAAGTGATCAACGCATGATTGAGGAAACAGTAACACCAGAGGAGCTCACATGAAGCTATTCATCATTGAAGACTCAGTGCTGATGATCGCCCGCGTTGCGCAGGCTGCTCTGAGCATTTCCGGTGTCACCGTTGTGGGTTCAGCGAACAAAGCGTCGCGCGCCGTCAGAGCCATCGAAGCCGTTGAACCTGATGCCTTCGTGGTGGATATCCATTTGCCAGACGGCAATGGCTTAGCAGTACTGAAAACCACCAAAAGTGCCCGCCCGGAGGTACGCAGCGTCGTATTCACCAATTCAACCGGAGAGCCATATCGTCGCGCCGCCTTCGCCGCTGGTGCCGATCACTTTCTGGACAAATCCACCGAGTTCGGGATGCTGTTGTTGATTCTCAACGGATGGGCAAAACACCGATCGGCGCAAATAGTAGCCTCCGCAAGCCTCTGAAACGCAGCGGTCATATAAACGCATTGCCTCGCATCAGCCTTTCTTTGTTATTTCGCAGGATGCCTAATTCACCTCTACCCGGAGAAACGCCATGAACGCAATTTACGCCACCGCCGTTGGCACACGTCAAATCGGAACCAAAGCCGTGCGCACGCCAGACGCTCCACCGCTGGCATTTGGTTGGAGCAGCTTGAAAGAGGTGTGCGCCCTTCTGACGGTGCCCGCACCGGATGCCAACGCAGAACTCCGCTTTCGCCGACAGCGCACTAAGGCCGGTCGCTGGGTCTACGGCATCGGCGAGACTTTTGACGCCTTGTACATCGTGCTTTCCGGCTTTCTCAAGATGGTGCTTGTCGACGAGTCTGGCAACGAGCAAATCCTAGGTTTCCCAATGAAGGGCGATGTGCTCGGCATGGATGGACTCTGCGCAAACAAATACGTATCGCAACCGGTTGCGATTTGCGACAGCGAACTGGTGGTGATTCCATTCAATGAATTGAGCCAGCTCGGCAAGGAGTACTCGACACTGGAAAATTGGTTGTATCGCACCATCAGCCGTGAATTGGTGCGCGAGCACGAGGTCATCGGCCTTCTAGGCACCTTGGGTGCGGAAGCGCGTGTGGCGCGTTTCCTCGTAATGATGTCAGACCGTTTTAAGGCGATGGGTTTTTCTGCAACGCAATTCCATCTGCGCATGACGCGTCAGGAAATCGGCAATTACCTCGGCCTTTCGCTCGAGACAGTGAGTCGATCGCTGTCGGCGATGCACGATGCTGGATACATCGAAGTCAATCGGCGCGCACTGGTAATCAAGGCTCTCGACGTCCTGCGCACGATGCAGCGCCTGCCGACCGCGACCAAACACGCCGACGTCGAATTGCGCGAACAGGCAACGCCTGTAACGGCAAAAGATCAATCGATTTGGTCGTCGCTCGCCACGGTGTGATGCGAGACGGTTCGACCTTTAGCGCCAACCGCGCTCACAGCAGTGAGGATTGGGCAGCCGCGCACAATCGCGCAGACTGTTGACGCTGATCAAGCTACAAGGCGAATGATGCGTTAAGCTTTCAGTATTGGGTTGATTTGGGCACGCTGATGAAAGCAATGAACGGCCTGACGCACCAGGAAATCGTAACGTTGAAACATCGTTTGGAATCTGAAGCTGCACAAGTTCGGCGCGGGATGCACAAGCAATTTGCCAATGCCGCGTCTGCGGAGACCGTAGATACAATCTTGCCAGAGCGCGCGCCACCGTACCGCGAAAAGTCTGACGATGGTGCCGCCGTAGATGCATTGAGCGATGAACGAGTATCCAGCTTCGCCCGTGCGGGCAGCGCGTTGCGCGCCATACAAGAAAGTCTCGACGCGATTGAGGCCGGAACCTACGGCAGCTGCCAAGATTGCAATCGGCACATCGGCATCAGACGCCTGAAAGCCAATCCGAGCGCCGTGCGATGTAACCCCTGTCAAGCACGGGCGGAACGGGGTCGTGCACACGCCAGTCCGCACGCTGCTGTTTAATCAGCATACACAGCTTTTATCGGGGACAGTTATGACTTCAAGACATTGTTTGATATGGATCGATCACCACAAAGCCAAGCTGATCCACGTGGGCCATGATATCGGCGAAGTCAGCGTCATCGACTCGAAGCACGATACGAAACAGCTTCATGTTAAGGCGCACAAATCGCTCACGCATGGCAACGGCAATGCGTCGCTCGACCGCGAGTTCCTACGTGCCGTCATTGACGGGGTGAATCCGGCCGCAAAGATTTTGCTGACGGGGCCTGCTGACGCGAAACAGGAACTGATGCATTTCGCGGAACAACATCAGCGCGATTTTTCTAGACGTGTAGTCAAGATGGAAGCGCTCGACCGTGCCACGGACGGCGAGCTACTTGACCATGCACGCCGCTTCTTTGGGCTCCCGCAGCTGCGGCCCGGCTCTCGAAGTTTGGCGCGGCCAAGCTAACCTCACGCCCTGAAAGACGCACAGATTGGCGACCGATCTGAAGCTCGTCTGGGGCAAGGTTCGCCCCTACCGCTACCTGCTGCTCGCAACCGTTTTTGCGTTTGCAGCGTCAGTTTGGTTGGGCCAAGATTGGTTGTTGGGCACGCGAGTGTCTACGATTACCGTCACGCAACGTGAGTTGGTGCGAACCATTGTCGCAACAGGACGGGTTGTGTCGCCGCATCGCGTCGGCGTGGGAACCCAAATTGTAGGTACGGTCGCGCGAGTCCCGGTTGCCGAGGGGCAGACCGTTAGCGCGGATCAGGCGCTGATCGAGCTTGAGAACGCCGAGCTACGCGCTGCGGTTTCACAGGCCGACGCCACAGTGATGCAAGCGAAGGCGCGTTTACGCCAGCTGCGTGAAGCGACAGTGCCAGTGGCAGATGAGGCAAGAAGGCAAGCGGAAGTTACCGCAGACAGCGCGCGCACCCAATTGAAACGTCAGCAGGATTTGTTCAAACAAGGATTCATTGGGCAAGCCGTCCTCGATGATGCCCGCAAGGCGGTCGATCTTGCCGAGGCACAGCTTCGTAGCGCGAGTGAACAACTGAAGAGCTTTCAACCGACCGGCAGCGACTCCGCGCTTGCGCAAGCAGCACTGGCCCAAGCCGAGGCAAGCGCTGAAGCTGCGCGTGCGCGGCTGCGTTACGCTGTCGTGCGCGCGCCCAGTGCGGGTGTACTGATTAGCCGCGATGTCGAACCTGGAGACGCGGTGCAACCGGGCAAGACGCTGATGACTCTCTCGCCGAGCGGAGAAACGCAGCTGGTGGTACTCATCGACGAAAAGAATCTTGCCGCGCTAGCGGTCGGCCAGAGGGCGCTGGCATCAGCGGACGCGTTCGCTGACAGGCGCTTTCCGACTGAACTGGTTTATATCAACCCGGGCGTGGACCCGCAGCGCGGCTCCGTGGAAGTGAAACTCCGGGTGCCCAATCCACCCGACTATCTACGTCAGGATATGACGGTTTCAGTGGATATCGAGGTGGCACGGCGAGTCGGTGCCGTCTTGGTGCCCACTCATGCCTTGCGAGAGGTATCAGGCGGAAAACCATGGGTGCTGGTTGCAGAAGCGGGACATGCCCGGAAGCGTGCAGTGGAGCTGGGAATGATCAGCAACGGCGTAACGGAAGTCAAGCGGGGCCTGAGTCCGGGTGAAGAGGTCATCCCGGTCGCCTCACCTATAAACGAAGGCTCGCGGCTTCGCGTCGCGCGCGGGTCGTTGCGCTGATGAAATCGTGGGTGCCGTTTGAATGGATCATCGCCGCGCGTTTTCTCCGCGAAGGCCGTTTGCAAACCTTGTTCATTACTGGTGGCGTCGCCATTGGTGTTGCTGTAATCGTCTTCATGTCTGCGCTGTTGGCGGGAATGCAGGGAAATTTCATTCGTCGCGTCCTCACCGCGCAGCCGCACATCCAATTGCTGCCGCCAAAGGAGGTAGTCCGAGCACTGCGTGGCCACAACTACGATGGTGACGAAGGAAAAAACGTCGTTGAAAGCGCGGAGTTACAGCCGCCGCTGCAGCGTCTGAAGTCGATCGATCAGTGGCAGGCTGTGGTAGCCCAGATACGCTCGATGGATCAGGTCCTCGTGGTCTCACCAGCGGCGGGTGGCTCGGCGCTCGTCTTGCGCGGCAGCACAAGTCGCGCCATCACTTTGAATGGCGTCGAGCCCGACACGTACTTCCGCATTGTCGCATTGCCGAGCAAGGTCGTGCACGGTAGCGCGCGCTTAAACGCGGGTGACATCATCATTGGGATGGAACTTGCGAGCGATCTCGGCCTCGACTCAGGAGACAAACTCCGCGTGACGACTGCGGCGGGCGCAAGCAACATCCTAACGATCAGCGGGATTGTTGATCTGGGCAACAAGGGTGCCAATCAGCGGAGCACTTTCGTCGCACTACACACCGCCCAGAGTCTGCTTGGCCTTCCAGGAGGCGTGTCGAACATTGACGTCACTGTGCGCGACGTATATGCGGCTGAGGTTGTTGCACGTGAAATCACCGAAAAAACGGGTGTTCAGGCGGACAGCTGGATCGCTGCCAACGCGCAGTTTTTCAGCGCAATACAAGCGCAAATGACGGCCAACACTGCCATTCGCTTTTTCGTCGGGCTGTCGGTTGCGTTCGGAATCGCGAGCGTGTTGTTCGTTTCGGTCGTACAAAAGTCCAAGGAAATCGGCATTCTTCGTGCCATGGGCATTTCGCGTGGCCAGATTATGCGGGTGTTCCTGCTGCAAGGTGGTCTGCTCGGTCTTCTGGGTTCGATCGCCGGCTCTTCCATCGGCGCGGCGGCATTGATTTTATGGCACCGCATCGCGGTCGGTCCAGACGGACTACCATTGGTGCCGATCACGCTGGAAGTGCCCCTATTCGCCGCAGCACTCGCGCTGGCATTGCTGGCCGGTCTCGTCGCCGCGTCAGCACCGGCAATGCGCGCAGCACGACTCGATCCATTGGTGGCGATCCGTGGCTGATGCGCCTGTCGTACTCATGGAGGGGCTCTGCAAGTCCTTCAACATCGCTACTCCCCTGGAGACCGAGATTCTGCACAGCATTGATCTCACATTGCCGCGCGGCGAATTCTGCGCGGTGATGGGTCCGTCCGGGTCTGGCAAGAGCACCTTGTTGCACATTGTCGGCCTGCTGGATCGGCCTACCCAGGGTCGGCTCGCCATCGGCGGACAGGAGACCACCGAACTCGATGAAGCGGCACTCACGCATCTACGCGCGCATGAAATTGGCTTTGTCTTTCAATATCACCATCTGCTCAGCGCGTTTTCAGCCGTAGAAAACATTATGATGCCGATGTTAGGGGATGCCGGATTTGCGTCCGACGCCATGCTCGCACGGGCGGAGAGCCTTCTGGGAATCATGGGATTGGCGCATCGCCGCGATAGTCTCGCTACCAATTTGAGCGGGGGCGAGCAGCAGCGGATTGCAGTTGCGAGGGCGCTTGCCATGAAACCATCACTCCTCCTGGCAGACGAACCCACTGGCAACCTCGACACAAAATCTGCCGACACCGTCTTCTCGCTAATCCGCGAAGTCAATCGTAGTCAAGGCATGGCCGTTCTGTTTGTTACTCACAATCCGGCACTTGCGCGACGTTGTGATCGAATCATTGAGGTGATCGATGGCCGCATCGTTCAGGCACAGAATTTCCCTTCGTTGTAAATGCGCAAACTTGATTTGCATTTGGTTTTTAGCGTCGGTCAAGTACCACTACGACAGCAGGATCGCCGCCACTTCACGGTCGGACACCTGCGGAAAGTGGGTGTAGAACTGTCCGACTGCTTGGAATTCGGCGGGCGTCTCAAGCGCAACGAAAACATCCGCAAGTGGCCCCACATCGGCTGCCGCTTGAATTGACGCAACCGGTACCGCACAAGCAAGTTCTCCGGGCTGTTGGGCACGAACGGTCGTCAAGGCGGCGCGCATAGTCGCGCCCGTTGCAAGGCCGTCATCGACGACAATTACCGCCCTACCCGCCACTGGAATAGGCGGGCGTAACGCCGAGTAAGCTTTGCGGCGGCGCGACATGACCGCGCACTGGCGCCTGATCTCACCTTGCAAGGCAAGTTTAACGCGTTGCGATTCGCGGATATTGCCTGCTGTCAATGATTTTTCAGTCTGGCTTGATGTTTCTCAGCACGCCCAGCGCCAGAGTGCGGTAGCGTTGCAGTTTCAGTCAAACACTCGCATATGCTCCCTTCCCGCGACAGTACCGGCCGCTGGCGCAAAAGCGCGCTGATGTCACTGGCACAAACGGTCGGCGAATTATTGGTCGAGCCATTGTTCCTCCTGCTGTTTGCGGCTGGCGTCGTGTATCTGCTCATCGGCGAGAGTACTGACGCCGCCGTACTGCTAGCCTCAGCTGCCGTCGCCGCAGGAATCTACGTGGTTCAGTGCTACCGAACCGACCGCGTATTAGATCGGCTGCGCGAATTATCGGCGCCGCGTGCTATGGTGCTTCGCAACGGCGACCCGGTGCGCGTCGCGACTGCGGAACTTGTCTCCGGCGATTGCATGATTCTCAGCGAAGGTGACCGCGTCGCCGCAGATGCCTTACTGATCGAATGCGATGGTCTCTGCGTCGATGAATCTTTGCTTACCGGTGAATCGGCCGCCGTGATGAAGACACCGATGTCCACGGCGAATTCCATGAGCTACGCAGACATGGCACCACACGAGGCACGAAATCACTGCGTGTACGCTGGCACCATGGTGGTCGCTGGTCATGGACTTGCTACGATTACGGCGTTGGGCCGACATACCGAGTTTGGCCGCATCAGCGCGGCCGTCGCAGACATCGACAGTGGCGACACACCGTTACGACGTGATACTGCACGGCTCGCCACGCGCTTTGGCGCAATGGCGATCGTGCTGTGCCTCGTGCTCATGTTGATCTTGGGATTTCAGCAACGCGATTGGTACGCCGCCGTCCTCGCCGGCCTTACGCTGGCGATGGCGATCCTTCCCCAAGAGTTTCCACTGGTCATCACGGTATTTCTAGCCCTAGCCGCGTGGCGCATCGCACAGGCCGGTGTGCTGGCTAGGCGCAACGATGCCATCGAAGCGCTCGGTGCGGTAAACGTACTTTGTGTCGATAAAACCGGCACGTTGACGGAAAACCGTATGCAGCTCACCGCCATGACCGATATACAAGGCACGGTACTGTTCCCGCTCCCTGACCAGTCAGCCATGCGCGAAGGCCTCGCGCACATCATCGCTATGGGTGCCGCGGCGTCAAATCCGCAGGCAGTGGACCCGATGGATCGTGCCTGTCTGCAAGCGCTGTCATTGCTACCGCCAGAGGGTCGCACGCCGCTTCATACTGGGATGTTGTTGAAACGCTACCCGATGCAGTCCGGATTCGCCGCAGTCGGCTATGTTTGGAAGACGTGGGAAAGCGAGAACGCTTGTCTCTTAGCGGTAAAAGGTGCCCCAGAGACAGTACTAGCAAAGTGCGACCTGCCTGCAACTGAACGTAGTCAGTGGCTGCGGCGTATTGACACACTTGCAAATTCGGGATTACGCGTGCTGGCGCTGGCGAGCGCTCGACTGTCAAACAACAGCAAGCTGCCTGCGCATCTACGCGACGTGCGCTTAGAGATGGTCGCTTTGCTGGGCTTCCAGGACCCTCTTCGCAGGGAAGTCCCCTACGCCCTCAACGAATGTCGCCGCGCCGGGATTCGCGTCATCATGATCACTGGCGACTACCCGGGTACGGCTCGGCAGATCGCACGCGACGCAGGGTTGGTAGAGCTGACAGATTCGCCTGTCGTAATGAACGGCAATGAACTCGAACAACTCGACGAAGCGGAACTGCAGCGAATGCTGGGCGAGGTACACGCGGTCGCGCGCGTGGCGCCGTTGCAAAAGCTTCGCATCGTTAATGCGCTGCTATCAACGCATGTTGTCGTCGGCATGACTGGTGACGGCGTCAACGACGCGCCTGCACTAAAGGCGGCGACTATCGGCATCGCAATGGGCAAGCGCGGCTCGGATGTGGCTCGAGAAGCGGCAGGGATGGTATTGGTGAACGACGACTTCGCCTCAATCGTCATCGCCATTCGCGCGGGGCGGCGCATGTTTGAAAATCTGCGCCATGCGCTGCAATACGTGGTGGCCGTGCATGTGCCAATCATCGGGCTTGCCGCACTTCCGCTCATTCCTGGCTTGCCGTCGATACTGATGCCGGTGCACGTCATGTTTTTTGAGTTCGTGATCGACCCGGCCTGCTCCGTCGTATTCGAGGCTGAACCAGCCGCGCACGATCTCATGGAGCAGGCACCGAGGCGACTCGACGAATCTGTGCTGTCGTGGCCGAACATGCTTCATGCCGTGATCGATGGCAGCATCGCACTGGCCGGTGTACTCGCCTCTCTGACACTGCTGCGCGCTATTGATACGGATGATACAGAGCTGCGCGCCGCCATATTCGCAGTCATGGTGTGTACCAATTTGGCGTTGATCTTTGCACAGCGCGGGCATTACGCGCTTGGGAGAGCCAACAAGAAGGCGCATTCACGCGGCCCGCAAAACTGGGCCTTGTGGATCGTAACTACTGTGGCGTTGACGGCAATGGGTGTTGCCTTGACCCTTCCGTCGGCGCGCGAGATTTTTCACTTCGCGCCGCTTAGCACCAGCGCACTTGCGATAAGCATCGCCATGATCGGTTTGACAATTGTGATGCTCATCACAAAGCACCGTCTTTTCCGACGGGCGGTCAAAGCAGAATGAACATGGCGCAGCGTTTACACTTCCGAGCTGCGATATCGGGCGTAACCTTGGACGCGGTCTGTTTTGTCATGCTATTTGGCACGACTTTCGCCACCGCCTCGGAGAATCAGTGGAAATCGGGGCTTGACTTGATCCCCGTCTTTGCGCGTGAAGTTAACAAACGCATTGCGATGTCAGATGAGGAGCGCCTGTCCTACACGCGAAGCCTTGACCGAGCACTCAGCGACGCAGGCAATGCCGCACTATCTGCACAGTTTGTTGTCTTGGTCGATCGCGATCCATACTCGCAGGTCGCGGTGCTACTCTGGCGTTCTGAGTCGAGCATCTCTTATTTTATCGGTGCCTCGCCCGTCTCCACGGGAAAACCTGGTACCTTCGAGCACTTCGCCACACCAGTGGGTGTGTTTGAGCATTCTCTTGCAAATCCGGACTTTCGCGCAGAGGGTACGCCGAATGAGTTCGGTGTGCGGGGCTATGGTGCCAAGGGGATGCGCGTCTACGACTTTGGTTGGGTACGTACCACGAGAGGCTGGGGAACACCAGTGGAGACGTTGATGCGATTGCAGATGCACGCAACCGATCCCCGCCTACTTGAGCCGAGACTGGGCGCGCCTACCTCGAAAGGCTGCATTCGCATTCCGGCGACACTGAATCACTTTCTGGATCACTACGGTGCGCTCGATGCGGACTACGATCGCGCCATGCGTGAAGGCAAACGGCGATTTTGGGTTTTGCCACCGGATCGCAATCCAACGCCGTGGTCTGGTCGCTATCTGGTCGTCATCGACAGTATGCGTACGACGCCGCCGTCTTGGCGTCAGCATCCTGCCTCCGCATTGCTGCCACGGCTACCGGCAGCTGGTGCGGGCTGAGATTGTTGTCAATATGTCGCCAGCGTCCGTCAAATGCGACTACGAGGCGCATTTCAGCCCAGACTTGAGGATACTCAACATAGACCCGAGGAAAAATCGCTCAAATAGCCCGACGCCGTGAGTTTTCAGACGGGTGAACGTTTGAGGAAATACTGAGACGACAAGCAAACCTCAATCGAGCCATTATCAATTTGACCTATTTGATCGCCGCCGTGTGGGTGTTGTTTCTGCTCTCGGCCTGCAATACCACGCGCCTCGATGCGCAGTGGTCAAACCCCGAGTTTGCCGGTCGAAAGCTGAGTGGAACTATCATGGTGGTTGGTCTCACGCGCGACGAGACTCTACGTAGGCTATATGAGGATGCTCTGGTGGATCACCTCAAAGAACGCGGCATCGCCTCTGTGCGGAGCTACGAAGTACTGTCCGGGCATCTCGTCCTGAATGGCACGGTGCCATTGTTAATGGCGGCGCGTGCTCGCAATGTTTCGGCAATCGTTTCAAACGTTGTCATTGCACGCGAACACGTCTAGCGCATCATCGCCGAGCCTGGCGCGCAGTTCGGCAGCAGCTTCGACGGATGGTATGTGCACCATTGGCCTTACGCCTACGTTCGCACGGAAATTCGGTTATTCGAGCGCTTCGCGGTCGAGCGCTTCGCGGTTGCTACCAGTGTAACCGATGTAGCTTCGGGAAAAATCGCGTGGACGGCACGAACGCGAACCGATGGAGATAGCATGGTCGAACGCGAGGCTAAGGCCCTCGTACACATCATCATGCGTGAACTCGAAAGGAGCGGAATGCTGTAGCAAACGCGGTATGTGGCGTGTCGTTCATCGCTTAGCAACCTAGGCAGGCGATCAACCCGTACCGCGACACAACACGGCATTTAAGCATTAGTGACATTAAAGCGACTCAGGACTAAAGCACGGCGCGCCTTGATAAAACACCGTTTAATGTTCAAGAAAACGCTGCGTATTCATCTGATCCACATTTGCCCGCCGATACCGCCGCTATACGGCACACACATGGTCGTCGATACACTAACGATTGAAAGTATTGTCGGCGGAAACGCCGAACTTGCACGTGCGAGGGGCAAACGTTTCTTCGACACATCTGGTGTTCCATTTACCAGCGGTCACTCAGTAGGCGACGCGCCGTCGATGGTAGCCTCAGTCGCCGAAGAACAAAAAGCTAATTTCATCTACGTTGGTGCGCGTGGCATCGGCGCAATCCAAAGCGCGGTCCTTGGCTCGACGAGGAAACCGCCGCAAGTGGGAAAGACCCCAATCGTCATCATTCGCGCCGACTGACCCTGTTGTGTAATCTGCTTTGTGATTATTTGACTTTGCGCAACAACATCTCTCCTGGCGTCTGTAGCATGGCTCGCACTGATTTATATTGTGAGCCAAGGAGTTGAAGATGAGAATAATGGTCAAAATAGTGCTTGCGATCGTCCTCGCGAGCGTAGCGGTCGGCGGGTGGGCAAAGCCCACGCCCGTGACAGTCGGCAATATCACCTATGTTTCAGGTGGTGTGGGTGATGACGAGGAGGGTGAAATGCAGGCGACGGCAAAGGACTACAACCTGCGCCTGCAGTTCGCCACCAAGTCCGGCGCTTATCTGGCTGCTGTGCGCGTGAGCGTTGTCGATGATAAAGGAAAGACGGTGCTTGATACGGTCTCCGACGGACCATGCCTTTTTGCTAAGCTACCGGACGGTGCGTACAATCTGAGCGCAGTCAACAAAGGTGAGTCGCAGAAACGCGCAGTGAGCATCAGTGGCAAGGGTGCTGCAACCTTCAAGCTCTTCTGGTCAAACGAGCCGGCTGGTGAGGCGCGCGATCCTGCCAAGGAGCCGCCCGTCGAACATCGCTTTCACGGCTGCTGGAAATAGAACACGTCAGAGCAACGGCGCGCAAAGCCTAGGAGCAAGTGGTGTCAGACGTCATCCGCAAATCTGTAGGCTTGGGCGTTGCACCGAATCTCGCCGATTATGCGGCTTACAAGCGGCAGTTTACTTGGGCGCGTGCGCGCCAAGAACTCGATGGACTTCCTGGCAGCCAAGGTCTCAATATCGCCTATGAAGCTGTTGACCGCCATGCACACACTGTGCGAGCGATACATGCTGCGATTCGCTGGCTGGCGCGCGACGGCAGCAAACGTGAGTTTACGTTTGGTGAACTGAGCCTGCTTTCGAACCGCTTTGCAAACGCATTATCTTCATTGGGCATCAATGCTGGAGATCGCGTGTTTGCATTGACGGGCCGCATTCCGGCGTTGTATCTGGCCGCCCTCGGTACATGGAAGCACCGAGCCGTCTTCTGCACCCTGTTCTCCGCGTTCGGTCCGGAACCGATCCGTCAACGCATGAATCTCGGTGAAGCTTCAGTACTGGTGACAACGCCAGCGCTCTACAAAAGAAAGATCATACCGGTGCGCGCTGACCTGCCTACCTTAAAGCACGTGATTCTGGTCAGCGAGAATGAAGGCGCGCCTCCACCAAACACGCTTTCTTGGGATGCCTTAATGGAAGCGAGCAGCGACGCTTACACTATCGCACCAACGCGTCCTGACGACATAGCACTGCTGCATTTCACCAGCGGCACCACTGGCATACCCAAAGGCGCGGTGCATGTGCATGAAGCGGTGGTCGCGCATCACATCACCGGCAAGCTCGCGCTTGATTTGCACCCTGACGACATTTACTGGTGTACGGCCGATCCGGGTTGGGTTACCGGCACTTCGTACGGCATCATTGCGCCGCTCACCAATGGTGTGACCAGCATCGTCGATGAAGCAGAGTTCGACGCAGAGCGCTGGTACAACATCCTACAAAATCACCGTGTCAGTGTGTGGTACACGGCACCGACCGCGATTCGCATGATGATGAAGGCTGGGCTCGATCTTGTGCGGCAGCATCGCACGCCGGACCTGCGATTTCTGGCGAGCGTCGGTGAGCCACTCAATCCCGAAGCAGTGCGCTGGGGCGTGGACGCGTTCGGACTGCCGTTTCACGACAACTGGTGGCAAACCGAAACCGGCGGCATCATGCTAGCGAATTTTGCCGCGATGGATATTCGCCCCGGTTCGATGGGCAAGCCCATGCCCGGAATTGAGGCCGCATTGGTGGCGCAGGACAAAGCGGGCCGTATCAACGTGATCGAAAACCCGGACGAACAGGGCGAGTTGGCGTTGAAGGCAGGATGGCCATCGATGTTTCGCGCCTATCTCAATCAATCCGATCGGTACAAGACATGTTTTGCCGACGGCTGGTATCTCACTGGCGATCTTGCCAAACGTGACTGCGATGGCTATTACTGGTTTATTGGGCGCAAGGATGACGTGATCAAGACATCTGGCCATCTCATCGGCCCGTTCGAAGTCGAAAGCGTGTTGATGGAGCATCCCGCCGTCGCGGAGGCGGGCGTGATTGGTAAGCCCGATCCAGTCGCCTTTGAACTCATTAAAGCCTTCGTCTCGCTGAAGAGCGGTTATGCGGCAAACGAAGAATTACGACGCGCGCTGCTCGCCCATGCGCGCCACCGTCTCGGCGCTGCGATTGCACCGAAACAGCTGGAATTCGCGCAGAGCCTTCCGAAGACGCGAAGCGGCAAAATCATGCGCCGTCTGTTGAAGGCACGTGAGCTTGGCTTACCCGAAGGCGATCTCTCAACGCTGGAAACGAGCACATGATCACGATCACGGAATGCATATGAACAAGGCCAGAGTTCACCTCGACCGTGCACATCTGCACAAACTTCTCCGGCAGATGTTGCGAATCCGTCGCTTTGAGGCAAAGTGCGTTGAGCTTTATCAAGCGCAAAAGATTCGCGGCTTCTTGCATCTATACGATGGTGAAGAGGCGATCGCGGCAGGTGTCATGAGTGCTCTGAAGCCGCAAGACGCGGTAGTCGCCACTTATCGGGAACACGGGCAGGCGCTCGCGCGCGGCGTGTCAATGAATGCGTTGATGGCTGAGATGATGGGCAAGTTCGAAGGCACCAGCCGCGGGCGCGGCGGATCGATGCACGTGTTCGATGCTAGGACGCGTTTCTTTGGTGGCAACGCGATCGTCGGTGGCGGACTGCCGCTTGCCGCTGGCATTGCGATGGCGGACAAACGCCTGAAGCGTGGCGCGGTCACCGCATGTTTCTTCGGCGAAGGTGCAGTTGGCGAGGGTGTATTCCACGAAACGATGAATCTGGCCCAGCTCTGGAAGCTGCCCGTACTCTTCATTTGCGAAAACAATCTGTACTCGATGGGTGTGCCCTTCAGCGATGCCGACGTGCAAACGGATGTCTGGCGAAAGGCGGCGTGTTATCGCATGAGGTCGGAACAAGTAGATGGCATGGATCCGGTGGCCGTGCAAGTGGCGGCGCAAGCCGCAGTTGAGAGCATTCGGGACAATATCGCGAATGACGATGCCGGGCCGGTGTTTCTCGAATGCCGAACCTATCGCTTCCGTGCGCATTCGATGTTTGACACACAAGCCTATCGCACGCGTGACGAGGTTGAACGTTGGAGGCACCTCGATCCGATCGAGAAACTGCAGAGTTGGATGTCCAGCAACCAACAGATCACGGAGGCCGAGCTCGCGCGCATCGACGCTGAGATCGATGCCGAACTTGACAATGCCGTCGCCTTCGCAGCGGCAGGAACGCTTGAGCCACTAGCCGACTTGGAGCGTTTTGTGCTTATGGACGCAGAGCCTGAAGCAGCGAGATGGGAAGCATCGCGATGAGTACTAGCGTGCCGCAACGTCTGACCTACCGTGAAGCCTGCAAGCAGGCGATCCGCGATGCGCTCTTGGCCGACCCGCGTACCTTCGTGATGGGAGAAGACGTTGGCAAGTATGGCGGATGTTATGGTGTGACGAAAGGTCTGCTTGAGGAGTTCGGCCCCGAGCGCATCGTCGATACGCCGCTGGCAGAAAACGGTTTTGTCGGCGTGGGCATCGGTGCGGCGATGGCGGGCTTGAGGCCGATTGTCGAAATCATGACCTGCAACTTTAGCTTGCTCGCCCTTGACCAGATCCTCAACAATGCGGCAACCATTCCGCATATGTCGGGCGGTCAATTCGCGGTGCCGTTGGTCATTCGCATGGCCACCGGGGGTGGACGACAACTAGGCGCACAGCACTCCCACAGTCTGGAGGGCTGGTTTGCGCACATTCCGGGCCTTAAGGTGTTGGCACCGGGCACTGTGGAAGATGCACGCTTCATGCTCGCGAGGGCGCTCGCAGACCCGAACCCAGTGCTAATCTTCGAACACATCGTGCTCTACAACGCGGAGGCTACGCTTGATTCAAACGTCAAGAGTGTCGACATTCAGCACGCTAGGTTGATGCACGCTGGCGCCGGTGGACGCGCCGACGTGAGTCTTATCACCTACGGCAACAGTCTGCCGAAGTGTCTCAATGCTGCCCACATCTTGGCCAGCGATGGTATCGTGGCCGAAGTACTCGATCTGCGAGTCCTGCGGCCACTCGATGAAGCGGCGATCTTCGATAGCGTGAGGCGAACACGCCGCTGCGTGATTGTCGATGAAGGCTGGAAAAGTGGCTCGATCTCCGCCGAAATCGCCGCGCGGCTCGCGGAACATGCCTTCTTTGACCTCGACGCGCCGATTGCCCGCATCTGCGCGCGCGAGGTGCCGATGCCCTATGCCGAACATTTGGAAGAAGCAGCATTGCCGAAGGTAGCCGATATCGTTCGTGAAGCGCATCGATTGGTGCGGTCGAACTGATTGACGACGCCCAAGGCACAGCACAACATGGCTGATTTCCTGATGCCCTCACTCGGAGCCGATATGGAGACGGGCAAGGTCGTGCAATGGCTGGTGCAGCCGGGGGCGCAAGTCAGGTCGGGTGACGTGGTTGCGGTGGTGGAAACACACAAAGGCGCAATTGATGTCGAGATCTTCCTCGACGGCATCATTGAGGATCTCGTGCCGCTCGATGTTGAGCTCAAGGTCGGTGCCCTGCTTGCGCATGTGCGTGTTGCAGGCGAACTGGCAGCTACGGCACAACCGGCAACACCATTGCCGCATCCTAACCCCGCGCCCTCGCTTGTCGGCGCTGCTGTGCCAACTGTCGCGCCTACGGCTCCAGCACCGGGCAGCTACGTTACGAAGTCAAGTCCCGCCGCTCGCAAACGCGCGAGAGAACTTGGTATCGATATCAACGCTATAGGTGGCAGCGGTATCAACGGAGCGATCACCGTTTCTGATGTCGAACGCGCTGCGGCAGCCGCGGCATCTGTACCCACGCCCGCATCGCCACGCCGTTTGCACGGCTTTGATCCAGACCAGATGCGTCTAGCGATCGCGACGGCGATGGCGCGCTCGAAACGTGAGATTCCGCACTACTACCTTGCCACCACGGTAGACATGCGCACGGCACTTGAGTGGCTGCATGCGTACAACAAAGGATCACCGATTACCAAGCGCATCACCACTGGGGTGTTGCTGGTTAAGGCCGCCGCGCTGGCGCTGCGCGAAGTGCCTGAGCTAAACGGTTTTTGGCGCGACGGGCGTGCCGTGTTGAGCAGTGAAATTCATGCAGGTAACGCCATCTCGATACGCGGCGGCGGTTTGATTGCCCCTGCAATTCACAACACGGATACCCTTCCCCTTTCCACCTTGATGCAGGCACTGTCCGAATTGGTGCGCCGCGCCCGTTCGGGCGGACTGCGCAGCAGCGAAATCACCGACAGCACCATCACCTTCACCAGCCTCGGCGACCGCGGAGTGGAGGCCGTGTTCGGTGTGATCTATCCACCGCAATTGGCCTTGGTGGGGTTTGGAAGCATCGTTGAACGGGCCTGGGCAATCAATGGACATGTCGGCGTGCATCCGGTGGTGACGATCACCCTCGCAGCCGACCATCGCGCGAGTGATGGTCACTGCGGTGCGCTTTACCTCGCCGCCATTTCAAGACTACTGCAAACCCCGGAGGCGCTATGACGCAGGCTATGACTGAAGCAGAAATCCGCAAAAACATTCTGGAGGCGCTTGCCAAAGTGGTGCCCGAACTCGAAGAGCAGACACTGAAATCGGATAAGCCAGTGCGTGACCAACTCGATATGGACTCGATGGACGCACTGAATTTCATGATCGGTCTGCATCAAACCTTCGAGATTGAGATTCCCGAAAGCGCTTATGCCAAGCTCATGACCATCGACGATTGTGTGCGCTACGTTGCGACGGCGGCAGCGAACAAGGGCGCATAGTGCATGATCGTTGATAACGATCAATAGCGCCTTAGCTCACAGGGACACAATACTTCCTAGGTAGTCATTACCGGTGTTGCAATCATGCGGCACCACAGAGAACAGGAGGCCGATATGAACACTCTCTGGATTGTGGTGATCGGTGTTATCACCATTTACGTTGCATACAATTTCTACGCCAAGCGCATCGACCGCGACGTCATTCAGGCCGATCCAAAGCGCGCCACGCCGGCACGGATGTACATGGATGGTGTGGACTTCATGCCGACCAGCCGCAACGTGCTGTTCGGATATCACTTCAAGGCCATTGCGGCGGCCGGGCCGATCGTCGGTCCGATCACGGCAGCCAACTTGTGGGGATGGTCTCCCGCACTTGCATGGCTTGTGCTGGGGGTGAGTTTCATCGGCTGGGTCAGCGACTACTCGGCGATCATGGTGGCGGTGCGCAACGACGGGAACAGTCTTTCGGCCATCGCCCACCGGCTCATAGCGCCACGCACGCGCACGATACTGTTCGTGTTCATCTTTTTTTACCTGATGCTGCTGGCGGGTGCCTTCATCGGCATTCTTGCAGCGATTCTCTCTGCGCGGCCCGATGTGCCCTTTGGCATTGTGGTACTCGCGCTGATGGGATTACTCGCCGGGCAAATGATGTACCGCTGGAAGTTGAGCATAGTAGGTGTCACTGCTCTGGTCGTCACGCTTACTTTAGTGGGCATGGCGGCCGGCCCGTGGGGGCAACACCGCGATGACAAGGGGGCGTTGGTAAACGGCCCGGTTGCAGCGGTCGTCGCCTCCTTGAACAGCAGTGTCGACAGCATCAATGATCACAAGGCTTTATTTACAGTCGTCGACCCGACAGCTGCTGATCCACGCATTCCCGCGCCGGGCAAAGACGGAAAACGTGTATCCACGCCTGCTTACGATGCTGAAACTGGACTACTGAAAACCTTGCCCAATTATTTGTTATGGCTGGTGTTTCTGTTCGGCTTCAGCTACATGGGTGCCAATCTACCGATCTGGCGATTCGCGCAGCCCGTTGCGTATATCGGTTTCTGGGTGATGCTGATTACGATCCTGCTGAGCGCCGTCGGCATGGTCGTCGCCCCACTACTCGACACCAAGGATGCGGCTGGCAATTTGATCGGACAATTCGCATTGCCCGCCTTGAAAGACATGGGCTTCACCGTGCAGGAGGGCAAAGCATGGCAGCCGCTGTGGCCAATGCTATTCGTGACAATCGCTTGTGGTGCTATCTCCGGTTGGCATGCGCTGGTTGGCTCGGTGGGCACCGCCCGGCAACTTGAATACGAGACCGATGCGCTGCCGGTAGGTGCAGGCGGCATGCTAGGAGAAAACACTCTCGCATTGCTCTCATTGACGGCTGTGTCGATCGCCGGTGCTGGTGGTGGCGGTGGACGCTTTGCGCAAGGTGTGGGAAAGCTCGTCTACGCGGGCAGTTTCGGCGCGACTCCGGAAATTTTCGGCACCGCACTGGGCTTCGGTACGTTCGTCGTGATCGTATTGACGGTGACGCAGCTAGTGTTCCGTGTCATGCGTGTCACGCTGACCGAGTGGGTGGGCGATCTGATTCCACCAGTTCGCAATATGCATGTGTCGAGCGTGATTTCGATGGGCCTCACGCTGGCGCTGGTGTTGACGGGAACTTGGGTCTATCTATGGCAGATGTTCGGTGCCTCCAATCAGCTGATGGCTGCACTGAGTCTGATCGTGGTGTCCGTCTGGCTGCGCTCGGAAAAACGCAGCCCGGCCTACGCGGTTGTCCCAATGGTGTTCATGTACATCACTACGCTTGCAGCCACCATCGTCACGGCGCGCAACCTCTACGTGACCATCGCTGCCAATCCCGAGATGAGCGGGTTGCCGGTGGCAGGAGCATGGGCGATGATCGGTGTGTCGGTGCTGCTGTTCATTGCCGCATTGATGATTGGGTGGGATGGCTACAAGGCCTACATGCGCTACGGTCAAACACCCGCTGCACCGGTGCCACCGAGCGTAGCGACGCGTCAGGCCTGAGGCTAGCCAACGGCGTCAAACAGCGACAATCAACGCGACAGCCACTGCATAACTCAGGCGCATTGCAATGCAGACCGCTCAAACAATCGGCTCACGCCATATGTTGTGCAACATCACGCATCAGTCCAGCCAATTCGCGCGAAGACTTGGTCGGCACTTCAACATTTGGCATCGCGATATGAATCTGAAAGTGCGGCGCGGCGGCGCGAAGCGACAGGCGGTGCAACACATAGCCGCTCTGGCGCAATCTCGTCAGCATCTGATTCAGGTGTGGCGGCGCTGCGGGATGCGCATGATAGATCGTGAGCTTGGCGTCATCTCGTTTGCGCCATGCTTGCGGTATGCGCGACCGCGCTTCATGCCCAGACCAAGTGGATTCGTCGAGCACTTCGCATTCTTGCGTTGGTGCGCTGTTAAGCATGGCACGCACGATCAGCGCATCGCGACGGCGACCGAACCAACCCCAGGGCAGATCGCGGGCGCGCAAGAATACAATGAGCGTGATCGCGGAGAACGGCGCGACGGGATTTTGTATCACCAACTCTACGACGCTGGAGCCGAGCCAGCGCACCGTCGTACGCGCCCCGAGCTGCGGCAATCCCTGCTGCAACCAGCGCATGACTTCGCGGCCCTTGTGCACGTTCCAAATCGTACCGGCCGCAAACCAGGCGACGATGATAACCGCAATAATTCCGATAGGTTCCATGATGTTTCCGTACGATAGCACAGCACACGAAGCCACAACATCTAGTGGTGAGCGCTGGCGCACCGCCATGCGCGAGTTCTTCTACGGCTTTGCCACTTATGAAATCGTGCAGCAGGCTCGCGAAATGCGCGGCTCACTCGAAACACTGTTTCTGCTCGCGTTACATGGCGAGATAGTGGGCGTACCCGTCCTGCCGCCCTATTACGCGCTACGCTTGTTGCCGTACGTTGTGCCGCAACTCGAAGGCTGGAAGCGACGTGTGCTACGCGAGCGCGAGTTGGGCAGTGACCATGAACATCACTTGCACGGCATTTAATCTTCTGTTTATGTGACTGATTTCAAAGGAGTAATGAACATGACCGACGAAGAGAAAGAAGCCTTGGCAAAACGTATTTGGCACAACCTTAGCGATACGGTTTACGGCATGGCCGCGCACGATATGAGCCGCGCCGCTTTGCGTACACGTGCGTCGATGGAGCACCTGTTCATTCTCATAACAATGGGCGACCTGCTCGGCATTCCGATTTTGCCGCCCTACTACAGCCTGCGCTTGCTGCCCTATGTGGTGCCGCAGATTGCCACTTGGAAGCGACGCATGCTGCGTGAAAAAGACGTGGCCGATGCAATGTTCGGTTGAGGGAGCACGTCATGGGACTAAAACAAGCGTTTCTCGACCATCCCGAGCGCCGCTACATCATGTTCGGCGGCAAGGGCGGACTCGGTAAAACCACTTTCTCGGCCGCCGCCGCTTTCTGGCTGGCGAGCCAGGGTAAAAAAGTGCTGCTGTTCTCGGTCGATCCGCAGGCGTCTCTTACCGACATTTTTAAGAAAGATATCTTCGGCAAAGGGCCTGTGCCGATCATGCAGAACCTGTGGGCACAGGAGATCGACGCCGACAGCCACATCCGAACCTATCAAGACGAAATTCGCAGGAAGATTCTCGACATGTACGGCATGCCCGCCGTGCCGGAGGAAATTGAAAACTACATTCAAGCCGCTAGTGCGGAACCGGCCATGGAAGAAAGCGCCATCTTCGACGCGGTGGTTGATGTAGTGATGAAAGGCGATTTCGACTATTACATTTACGATCTGGTACCACTGGGACATGCGCTCTACTACCTGTCGATGGCGAAGGTGTACGATGAATGGATTAACAAGGTCACCAAGTTGCGCGAGGAGATGCGTGAATACGAGGAGATGGTGCGCCGTATCCGTCGTGACCAGACCAATGAACAGGACCAGATACTCAATGAGCTCCTTTACATAAAAAACCGCATCAATACTTCGGCTGGCATTCTCACCGACAAACAAAAGACTGCGTTCTATTTTGTTGTGGTGCCGGAAGCGATGGTGATTGATGACACAAAGAAAGCGGCACTCATGTTCGAACAATTCAGCGTGCCAGTAGCGGGCTATGTGGTCAATCGCGTCATCCCGCGCGATTTGCTGAAGCAGAACATTCCCGAGTACCTGCGTAACCGTATCGCCATGCAGGATGAGCATATGGGGCACCTGCAGACTGCGTTCGGCAAGCAGTTGATGGCGCAAGTACCCGAGATGGAACGCGATGTGACGGGACTCGCCATGATCGAAAAAATGTCCGCTGCAATGTTCGCTTAATGGCGGAACTGACTTAAACGGGGAGAGTGGCGATGCCCGAAATCACCATCAACATGAACCGCCATTTGCGCGAGCATCCGTCGCTAAAGTATCTATTCTTCGGCGGTAAAGGTGGCGTCGGAAAGACTGTGTTTGCAGCTGCCGCCGCGATTGGTATTGCGCGTCAGGGAAAACGTACCCTGCTGGTCTCGACCAATCCGGTACACAGTCTAAGTGGCCTGTTCAGCCGCGACATGCTCGGCAAACACGTGGCCATCGACGGTGTTCCCAATCTGTGGGCCAATGAGATCGACACACGCGAAAGCATCGAGCGCAATAAGGTGGAGATTCGAGAAAAAATTCGCTGGTTTTTGAAATTTGCCGACATCACGACCAAGGCGGATGACTTCGTCGAATCGGCCACCATGAATCCCGCCTTCGAAGAATCAGCTATGTTTGAAAGCATGGTCGATCTGATGCTGAAGAACGAATACGACGTGTATGTGTTCGACACCGCACCAACCGCGAACGCGCGGCGACTTCTCGGCATGTCCTCGGTCTATTCATTATGGGTCAACAAGATGCTGAAGAGCCGTGAAGAAGCGCGCAGCCTTCGTGAGATGCTCTCTTTTACCAAGAAAAAAGAAGAAGACCCGTTGATGAACTACTTGGTCTCGTTCCGTGATCGCATGGACAAGGCGCGTGTACTGCTCACCGACCCTAAACTAACTGCTTTCTATTTCATCACGCTGCCAGAGGCGCTGCCAATCGCAGTGGTGACGCGCTTCATGCAGTGGTTCAAGGACTTCGGCATTCCGGTCGGTGGTGTACTTGTCAACATGGTGATCGACCCCAAGACGGTCGGTGCCGATGCCGCAGACTTCGTCAAGAACCGTCTAGCGATGCAGCAGGAGCACATGCAGACCATCTTGCGCGAATTTGGCGATAACGTGCGCGCCATCGTGCCGCTTTATGAGACCGAGGTGCGCGGCGTGCCGCTACTTCAGCGCTTGTGCAGCGATATCTTCACGTCTCGCGAGTCTGAAATTGATGAGGAGAAACCAGCCGGGCAACGTGAAGCGGGGCGTGCCTGACCGACACGCCATTGACGCAAAGCTGACCACCAGCCGCGTACAGCGCATTCGCCACCTTTAGATTGACACGCAGGTTACCGCTGAGGGTGATGACATTCCCATCGACTTCGCCATCAATAAGCACGGTTCCACTACGTATAATACGTCAGGGAGAGGCACCGCTGTTGATCGTCACATTGTTGCCTGCCGCAAAGTAGTCGTTTTCCCCTGTCCTGTACTACCTCCCACAGATTTGTAAGCATCTTTCGGATGCCGTGCGTACGCAGGCGCGCCCCAAAAAACGTCCGATAGCTACTTTGCGACACTCGGAGCGATGACCATGTCTAACGTCGGCAATCCCCAATCCAACGAGAGTGCCAGTACGCGAGAGCGGCGTTTGGCTGCGCTGGTCAACACGACCACCGATGCGATCATCATGGTCGACCACCTGCATTACGTCACGTTTGCGAACAAGGCTGCCGAGCAAGTGTTTGGCTACGCAGCCGATACGCTTATGCACGCACACATCTCAAAGTTGATCCCGATGCGCTTTCATGCCGCACATGCCGAACATATTGAGCACTTCAGCAAAACGGGCCAAAGCGTGCGTCGAATGGGTGGCGAAGCCAATGTGGTCGGCGTCCGGGCCTCAGGGGAAGAGTTCCCCATCGATGCATCCATTTCACATGTGATCGAGGACGATCAACACTATTTCACTATCATCCTACGCGACATTACGACCCGCAAGCAGATGCTGCGGCAACTTGAAGCCTCTCAAGAATCGCTGCGTGCCCTCTACGACGGTATGCAGGACGTGCGGGAGCAAGAGCGCAAACGCATCGCCCGCGAACTGCACGACGACCTCGGGCAAATGCTCGCGGCGCTACGTATCGACTTGATGTTGCTGCGTGGTGAACTTCCGCAGGACCGTAATGACTTGCTTAACCGCGTCACGGGCATCGACGAGTTGCTCTATACGGCCATCACTGCCGTGCGTCGCATTTCGGCTGATCTGCGCCCGCGTCCGCTCGACGACCTAGGCTTGCCTGCTGCATTGACACTATTGAGCGAAGAAATCAGCCGCCGCTATGGGCTGACAATTCGTGTCGCGTTGCCACCCGACGAAATGACAATACCCGACGAAATCGCGTCCCCCATCTACCGCATGGTGCAGGAATCTCTGAACAACATTGTCAAACATGCGCAGGCTAAAATCGTGTCTGTGGAGCTTACGCACCAAAGCGGCTCTCTGGCCGTCTCGGTGCGGGACGATGGCGTTGGCATGGATCCAGCATTAGCGCCATCGTCGGACTCATTCGGCTTGGTCGGCATGCGTGAACGCGCTATGGCGATGGGCGGAACCGTTACCGTCGAGTCCGTCACAGGCCAGGGCACACGTATTGGCATTGTGGTACCGCTATAGCCTAAGACGAATGACGACATCAAATAGAGATAGTCAGCGAATCTAACCGCTACTTATCTTTCGGTGTCGCCAACGCCACCTCGCCAGTTGCGCCGCGCAACTCCCGTTCAGCACATCCTAGTTAAAGTCACGAGGTGCGATTGATAGTAAGCCCGTGTCAGCGCCCTTCAATAGGTGTCGATGCATCGTGACAAAAGTCGTGACATCCACATGCAGATTGCTCATACTACGTTCGCAGAACGAAATCAGCTTGCGCAGCAAATCCTGCCAGCCGCCGACGAGCATGCAAAAATCCGCCTGCAACTCCGCAACCACTCGCTCTAAGTGAACACGCAGACCTTGATGGGCAACGACATATGCAAGAAGCGGGAAAGAACGCAAGTTCGTCATCCTCACGGTGCGCGCCCACCGCACAATTGCAGGATGCGGCCGCCATACTAATTGTTCTATCGCAAGCCTCAAGGATTGGTCGAGAAGTGCCGGTAAAAAAACATCTTCATGATTTCCACTAGAACGAGGTAGATCAGTACCAGCGCCACCAGCACTGCGAAGGCATGCGCGGGCAAAGTTGAGAAGCCGAAGTAATGGCCGACGGGCGTCACTGTGAGGAGCCAGGCCACACATAGCATCGACAGCGTGGCAACAACCACCGGCCATGCAGGACGACTGGTCCGCGCGCCGAATGCCGGGTACTGGCTGCGAATCACAAAAATCACCAATACCTGCGTGGCGAGCGACTCGATGAACCAGCCGGTTTGAAACATGGATTCGTTGGCATCGAGAAACTTGAGAAGCAAATAGAAGGTCACGAAGTCAAACAGCGAACTGACGGGGCCAATCATCAGCATGAAGTTACGAATGACAGACATGTCCCAGTGCTGCGGGCTGGCAAGTTCCACTTCATCGACGCGATCGGTCGGAATCGCCACCTGCGAAAGGTCGTAAAGAATGTTATTGAGCAGTATCTGCGTGGGCAGCATCGCTAAGAAGGGGAGAAACAGCGAGGCACCAGCCATGCTGAACATATTGCCGAAATTGGAACTGGTTCCCATCAGGACATACTTGCGGATGTTCACCAGCGTGCGGCGTCCCTCGACCACCGCGTCGCGCAGCACGACAAGATCAGGCTTGAGCAGAATCATGTCTGCCGCTTCCTTGGCGATGTCGACTGCGCTGTCGACCGAGAGGCCCACATCAGCCGCGATTAACGCCGGTGCGTCGTTGATACCGTCACCCAAAAAGCCCACGACGTTGCCGCGGCGACGCAATGCCTCGACGATGCGCTTCTTCTGCGCAGGATTGATGCGACAAAACACATCGATGCCCTCCACCAGCGCGTCGAGCTGCGCATCGTCAATGACAACAAGTTCGCTGCCCAACATAATGCGCTGAGGATGCATGCCTAGGGCGTGGCAAACGCGGCGCGTGACCAATTCGTTATCGCCGGTCACTACCTTGACACGAACGCCCCGCGTCGCCAGCTCACGAATCGAGTTCGCCGCACTGACCTTGGGTGGATCAAGAAAGGCCAGAAAGCCAGCGCATACCATGGCGTTCTCTGCAGCGGCCAAATCGGCGTGCATTTCAGTGGGCAAAGCCTTCCACGCTACCGCCAGCACACGAAAGCCCTCATTGCCGAGCCGGTCGTAGAGTGCGCGCGCGCGTTGTCGTTCCGCATCCTCCATCGGCAGCTGGCTCTCCTGCCCATCGTTGCCCGCATCGCGGCGCTCGTATGCGCTGCAAAGGCTTAGCACATCCTCGGGCGCGCCCTTGGTGACAAGCAATGACGCGTGCTCAGTGGCCGTCTCACCCACCACTTCGCGCGCCACATGCACCGACACGCGGCGCCGGTCAAAGTCGAACGGAATCTCACCAAGCTTGTGCCACCCTGTGTGCTCGGGTGTCGCGTAAGCCAACACTGCATCGTCCATTGGCGTGCGCACACCGGTTTCAAAGTTGCTGTTGAGGAAGGCCAGCGTATGCGCATGCGAGCTCGCCTGGCCATCGAGGTCCAGACTTTCCACCAGCGCGACCCGGGCTTCGGTTAGTGTACCGGTCTTGTCGGTACAAAGCACGTCCATCGCACCCAAGTCCTCAATGGCTGAGAGTCTTTTCACAATAACGGAGCGCCCGGACATGACCATCGCGCAGCGCGCCAACGCGACCGACACCACCATGGGCAGCAACTCTGGCGTCAGGCCGACTGCGAGCGCGACGGCGAACAGCAACGAATCCAGCCAGGGCTTGTGCGTGATGGCATTGGCAAACAACACAAAAAGCACCAGAAATAACGTGAGCCGCATGATCATGAGGCCAAAGCCGCGCATACTGCGCTCAAACGTTGTCATCGCAAGATCAGGCGTGCTGGCCTCGACGACCTCACCAATAGCCGTGTGATCGCCGATGGCGCAAATCAATATGGTTGCCGTTCCCGCCACCACGCTGGTGCCCATGAACACCCCATTGGGAGCACTCTCCCGCGCGGTCGTTGCGCCCGGCACGCTTGGCAAGGTCAAGCCGTCTTCGACGCGGAAGACGCGTTTTTCGACCGGATAGGATTCACCGGTCAACACCGCCTGATTAATATGCAAATCGGCAGCCTGAAGCAGGCAACCGTCGGCGGGTATCAATGAACCGGCCTTGACACGCACCACGTCGCCGACCACCAGATTGGCAACTGGCCGCCACTGCCACACGCCATCGCGCAGCACATTCGCACGCACCAGCACTGATTGGCGCAATTTTTCAGCGGCAAGATTGGCGCGGTGCTCCTGCACAAAGTCGAGCAACACACTTAACAATACCATCGTAATGATGATGACAAAGTTGGTGATCTGCCCCATCGCTCCGGAGATGGCACTTGCGACCAGCAGCAGCATCACCAAGGGATTGCGAAACCGCTTGGCGATGTCCCCCAGCAAGCTATGGCGTGGTTCGTCGCGGAACTGATTGGGCCCGTCGCGCCGCAGACGACGGCGCGCTTCGTGCGCGCTGAGGCCTTCAACGCGTGAACACACCGCTGCCAGCGCTTCCTCTGGCGACCAGAGCCACCATGCGCGCCCCTGTTGAGACAAGTAGCCCTCGCCCCGGTGCGATGTATCTCCAGTGCGGAGGGGGTGCACGCGCCGACGCCGACGCCGCGCGGCCAAACCGCTACGGTGACGCCCTAATGAAGCCACCGCGCGATGGTCGGTAGCACAGCACCCGCTCGCCTCCAAGCGAACCAGAACGCGGCACCGCGCTTTAGGATTCGTCGCAGACGACCGGGCCCTGCGATCAGCAGCGCGCCCACGCCAATGCCGATGGTGACCGGATGCGTAGCCAAGCTTGCTGCTTGGGCGATTAAAGCATCACAGGCACGTCCTTCATTGCGCAACGCGTGTAGCGATGCGCCAAACTGCGCGCGTTGAGCATCGATGCGGTGACGCAATAGTCGACGCTGCGCAGCCAGAGTATGCGCATCACGCTTCGCAATGGAATTCATGCGAGCACTCATGGTGAGCGCGATTGCAACACGTCGCGATCGATGCGCAGTTCGTCGATGGTGAGCGAAAACAGTTTTGGCCGCTGACGATAGCGCGCCCGCACTAACCAAGCCAGCCAAGACCCTACAAGCAAAAAGCACAGCGCGACACCTGCGATAGCCGCCTGCCGGTGTGTATCCCAAAACACCACGATCACCAGCAATGCACTGAACAGCACCGCGCAGCTTACGCAAAACGCCGCCGCTAGGGCGAGCAGGCCGATCAACGCCAAGCGGCGCGCCCCCTCCTCAACCTCAAGCGACAACAGTTGCAGCCGGGATTCGACCATTCCGATGGCTGAGATCGACAGGGTCTCGACGGCGCGCATGAGACGCATCACCGGCCCCATCACACCGTCTCCTGCCCCTTCATCGGCAATCGGCTCGCGCAATCTAGACCTCTAACTGGATTGGGGCGGCTAGTCTGTGCCGTTCAACGGCGACCGAGCAACAGGCCTACAACCACGCCCAGCGCCGCACCGATGCCAATCGACTGCCACGGGTGCTCATGCACATACAGATCGGTGCTGCGCGCAGCCTGCTTGGCGCGCAGGAATGCGACATGCTCAATCCGATCCAACTCGTCGCGCGCACTCCGCAACTTGGCTTCCAGCTTTTGCTTGGTAGCCTCGTACTCCTCACCCGCCTGACTAGCCGTCACGCGCAGCAACTCTTCGGCGCTGGACACAACATCCTTTAGGTCATGAACAACCTTTTCCTTGGCAATTTCTGTCACATCTGCTTGATCCATTTTGACCTCCGCGATCAATTAAACACAAGAGGCCAAGCATAGCGCCAGTGGCAGAAGTAACTTTGCGTTTGATCAAACCTTTTGTCGTTATGTTCTCGCTAGCGTTGTCCGAAAACAACGTCCAGCACACAAGAATGCGAAATTGGGCTGCGCGCCTGTTAGGCTGTAACCGTCCGCCCAACACCGTCTTGACAAGACTGCTGACGGACGGTGCTTAAGCAGCGAGCGGGATATCGCTGCGCATCGAGTTCGATGGCGTAACGAGTTTGTCTGCGACCCGCCAAGGCAG